>NZ_DAIQBT010000019.1:0-54036 GCF_036781005.1 Clostridium sp.
TTTGATGGGATTTTTTATATCTATAACTCTTTTTTTATTTTCGAACTCACGTTAAAATATTTCTTTGTAATGATGTGGACTATACTTTTATAGAAAAACTTAAAGATGCCATAAGACACTGCAAAATTCCTCTGGACACTACATCCTCAGAAATAGAGGCCCATTACTGCATATCTTTTGCTATATCAGGCTGCATAGGAGTAATACAGAAGTGGCTAGAGGATGACATGAAAACTTCTCCTAAAGATATGGCTGAAATTATGGTAAAATTGCTTTAAAACATATAAAAAGACAGGATATGTTTCCTGTCTTTTTATGTCTGATTATTTAACTTGTCACCTTCATTAATCAGAAAATCCTGGCAAGTACTACCTAACTCGTCAAAGGACCATAATCCGGTAGAATTGAATTTATAGCCGGCATAGGTTTCATAATCAGCGTAATCCACATTATAGGTTTGTATTAAGGGATATAAAGGCTTGTCTAAACCATAATATTGATAATCTTGAATCATTTTATCCATACATTTGGTAACAGACCACCTCATCTCTCCCCAATAACACTGCGGAGCGGCAAAATCACAGTATTTATTGAACACCGAATAAGGTATATCCTGATGATAACTTGCTATTGGAAAGGTAGTATAACCAATAATAGCATCAGGACATTCACTTCTTACAATCTGGCATATTTCTTCTGCCTGATTTGTCTTTCCCGATACAGCATCTTCAGGATCAAAAACATAATAATCACTATTATTAATAGCATCCACTATTATATTAGCTTCTCCCTGAACATCATCAAAATGATTATATCCCCAAGTACCCACTTTAAATCCTGCTTCCTTAAAATTATTCACATACTTTAAAAAATCTTCTCTGAAATTCATTCCTCCTCCAGATGCCCTTTCACCTTCATTGTATTTGATGCATACATTATTTATTCCCAATGACTTTAATTTGGATATTAAATTATCTATGCCCCCATATGCATCTACTTGATTTTGAAGCTGCCATATCCATGCCGATGTAGAAGTAACACTAGAAGGAACAGTTTCTGCTGAAGTATTTATTATAAGATTTAAATTCACCTTCTTGTCATATCCTTCAACCTGCCCCTGATAAACATAACTTCCTGGTATATTCAAGTTGCCAAGGGACTTGTCCCAAGTTACACTTACAGACTTCTTTTCTCCATTTGACATATTAGCGGTAACCACATCTGGTAATTTATAACTATCTCTTTGATTTATGGACACACTTATGTCATTTATTGAAGTTATTATTGACCCGGTGCTAAAAGTCATGCTAAAGGAAGTTTTTAAAGTTTTATTATATGCAGACATTAATCCAGCATCTATAATTAACAAATAATCACTGTCTGGAGCATAGGAAGAAGTATTTGATATATCTACACAAAAATTATCCTCACTTGATGATATATTTATTGGAACTTCTTTATTTGTTTTTTTGTCTAGGATTTTTATGCTCTTTTCAGCAGAAGATAAAATTATAGGCTGATTAAATTTTATCTTCCAAATCTTGTTTGCAGATATATTTTTATAGTTGTCTACATTAGATGTTGAAATAACAAAATCATCTTCTGCAGCAGTAGAATCAGAAGGATTTTGTGATATGGAATCTTCATTTACGTCTTTTTCATAAGAATAAGCTGCATCCTTAAATGTTGAAGATTTAGATTCTGAAGAACTGTCAGTATCTTTTAAGTCTTGAGTATCAGATGTGTTTTCAGTTGATGCAGTTTGAACTTCAGAGACAGTGGAAACATTCTCTGCCCGTACTAAATTATATGGATTTAGCTGATACATCGCAATAATACTTGCGAAAATCAAAAAATTTTTTAGTATTTTAACCAATTTTCTCTCTTCTTTCTACATATGTATATTTAAAAAACACCTTTTTATATTTTATTACCTTAAAATGAACTTTTTATAAACATAATATAGATATTTTGTTACAATAGTAAATTAATTCTTTAAAAAATATATTTTATCAGCTTGAATAATTTTTCTCTTAATATCTAATAATAATTACTGTAAAAACCAAAAAATTTCAGGAGGTATAAATACCATGATACAAATGAACACTAATACTTTAAATGAACAGAGAATGAATACACAACAGCTGAGGTTTGTGCCAATGCCATCAACTCACCTAAATTCGTGTAATGCTTTTAATTACGGACTTCCTATGCAATCCGGCGGAAATACTTGTTATAATACTCCTCAAGCCATGGGTACCCAGATGATAAATTGTGGAATCAATCCTTATCAGATGGTTTCAATGCCATATACCTTATCACACCAAGGGACTCAGATAAGAAGCGGAAATTTCAACAGTATGCCTCACCACCATCATCCCATTGCAGGAAGCATTATGGTTCAGCCTACAGTGGATATATCAGAAACATCCAGTGACATCATAATATCTGCCTATGTATCAAAGGCACCGTTAAATGATTTAAATCTCAATGTCAGCAACGATTCATTGACCATTTCAGGAACATTATCAAATGGAGTGAACCAATTTGTATTAAATAGAACAGTCCCTCTTTCTACCAGTGTAAGGGCAGAAGCTGTAGAAGCTACTTTGCAAAGCGGTGTTCTTGAAATCAAATTGCCAAAATCAGAAAAATTTTCACGAACAGTTCATACTTTCCAAAACACCAATAACATGATAATAAATGATTAGTTCTACATGTATTTTTAACTATCTGAAAAAGTGCCCTACATAAAAAATTTATATTTAAATTGGAGCTGTTAGAATATTTCATTCCACAGCTCCAATTCCTACATCCCATATATTTGACCTTCATCAAATTCTAAAATCATATCATACCATTTAGCTCCTCCATGTACTGATTTTGAAACCCCTTTATTTTTATACCCAAATTTCTCATAATACTCAATAAGATTATTCTTGCAGGTTAATACAACTCCTTTACGTCCCGATAACTTTGATGATTTTATCATATGATTCATAAGCTCTGTGGCAATTCCTCTATGGCGGTACTCTGGAACTACATCAAGTCCAAAGATAGTTTGATACTCCCCTTCTGGCAGATGTAATTTAGAATTTTTATAGAGTTCATCATAAATAACAGTATTATTTATAACTAAGAGTATTTTACTATTTCCAAACTTCCTGTGCAATTTCTTTTACCAGCTTTATTTTATTCCATTGTTCTTCTTCTGTAAGGATATTTCCTTCTTCTGTAGAAGCAAATCCGCACTGCGGACTTAAACAGAGTTTATCTATATCCACGTACTTACAGGCCTCAAAAACACGAACTTTCAGCTCTTCTTTACTTTCAAGTCCCCCGTGTTTTGTAGTAACAAGTCCCAGTACTACTATTTGATTCTTAATAAACCTAAGTGGAGAAAAATCTCCTGAACGTTCAGTATCATATTCAAGAAAAAAAGCATCTACCCTAGCATTTGAAAAAAGTTCCCTAGCCACAGGCTCATATCCACCTGCTGCAAACCACATGGAATGAAAATTACCCCTACATATGTGAAGTGCAATTGTCATGTCCTTAGGACAATGTGAAATTGACTGGTTAATCAGTTCTACATAATCTTTGGCAATTTTATCTGGATCCATTCCTAAATTAATATACCGCTTTCTGTGGATTTCGCTGCATAAAGTTCCCCAGGTTGTATCATCCAGTTGAAGATACCTACACCCTGCATCATAAAAAGCTTTTATAGCATTTTTATAAACATCCACAATATCACAGAGAAATTTTTCGTTATCTTTATAAAATCTATTAGAATTATAACTTTCTACAAAATGAAAAAGTGCAGGAGAAGGTATTGAAAATTTAGGAATACATTCTTTTGAAATACCTTTTAAATATTTAAAATCTTCAATCATAGGATGATCTTCAAATTTTATTTTGTCAATAACACGAAAAGTTTCAGCCTTCATAAGTTTATTATAGGAATTACTGCCCTGATTTATCTTGATTTTCTCAGTTCCTTTTATACCTAAAAAAAAGTCCAGATGCCACCATCCCCGTCTGAATTCACCATCGGTAACGGCCTTAAGTCCTATATGTTGCTGCTTTTTCACAAGTTTTTCAATTTGTATATCTTCCACTTCTCTAAGCTCTTTTTTTGAGATTTCCTTTTTTTCATACTGTCTTCGTGCCAATCTTATTTCTTCTGGTCTCAAAAAACTTCCTACAATATCATATCTATATGGGGGAATATCTCTTTTTTTTCCTACAACTTCACTACTCATAATTTCCTCCTTTTTACTATAGCAGGCAATAATTAAATTCCAAATATTTAGTTGCAATATCATAATTTAAAATCTCTATATACCTAGCTGCAATTTCACTTAGTTTTATATTTTTATGAGAAATCCATCCAATAGTAGCTATTTGATCACTTTCAATCGGAATAGATTGAATTTCATCTCCATTAAAGGCAGAAACTAATACTCCTGTTCCCACAGTATAAGCATTACTTTCCGTTAATAAATTAGACAATGTAGCTCTGTCATTGACCATAATACTTTTATTGGTATTTGAAAAATTTAAAATTTCCTCTGAGAAATTCAATGAATTTTTTTCTCCTTGATCAAATACTATAAAAGGAAAGGGAGTCAAATCCTCCATGGTAACAATTTTTTTATTTAAAAGCGGATGATTTTTACCTACAAACACATGAGGTGTTACATTAAATAAAGGTGTAAATTTAATATTATTGTCGCTAAAAATCTTATTCATAACCTTTGAATTTAAATCATTTGTATATAATATACCTATATCACTTTTCAAAGTTTTTACATCCTCAATAATTTCATAAGTTTTAGTTTCTTTCAAAGTAAATTCATATTTTAAATTATTATTGCTTTTCATAAGCTTTATAAAAGCATCTACCACAAAAGCATAGTGCTGAGTTGAAAGAGAAAAATGCAATGCCTCGAATTTTTCTCCATGATATCTATTCTCCAATACCTCTGTCTGTTCTATAATTTGACGGGCATATCCTAAAAATTCTGCCCCATCTATAGATATACTAATTCCTCTGTTGGTTCTCTCAAAAATACCAATTCCAAGTTCTACTTCTAATTCTTTTATAGCCTTGGAGAGGCTTGGCTGTGATATAAAAAGTCTCTTTGCCGCTTCATTAAAGGATCCACAGTTGGCAATTTCTATTGCATATTTTAGCTGCTGAAGTGTCATAACATTTCTCACCTTCTTTTAATTCATCTTAGTGTTAACGTTATAAATATAATACCATCACTCCTGTAACATGTATACTAGTTATGAAAGCTATTGTATATTAATATCTAAAATGGTCAATGGATTTTTCTCTTGAATTAACACAATATTAAAATTATAATGATTATATTATTATTTTCAGAAAGGACATAATGAGATGAAAAATTATAAGATAAACACAAAATGCGTACAAGCTGGTTACAGGCCTGGAAATGGAGAATCACGTCAAGTTCCTATAATCCAAAGTACAACTTTCAAATACAATACCAGTGAAGATATGGGAAAACTATTTGACCTTGAAACCGCAGGCTATTTTTACACCAGGCTGCAAAATCCCACAAATGACTATGTTGCTGCCAAAATTGCAGATATGGAAGGAGGTACTGCTGCAATGCTAACCTCTTCAGGTCAAGCTGCCAATTTCTTTTCCCTGTTTAATATTTGTAACTGCGGAGACCACATTGTTGCTTCCTCCAGCATTTACGGGGGTACTTTCAATCTAATTTCCGTAACTATGTCAAAAATGGGCATTACCACTACATTTGTTTCTCCTGATTGTACAGAGGAAGAATTAAATGCTGCCTTTCAGCCTAATACAAAAGCAGTTTTTGGTGAAACAATTGCCAATCCTGCCCTTACTGTACTTGATATCGAAAAATTTGCAAATGCTGCCCATACACATGGTGTTCCCCTTATTGTAGATAATACCTTTCCTACACCTGTGAATTGTCGTCCTTTTGAATGGGGTGCTGATATTGTTACCCATTCCACTACAAAATACATGGATGGACATGGTTCTGCCGTGGGAGGTGCCATTGTAGACTCTGGAAATTTCGACTGGATGGCTCACGCGGAAAAATTTCCGGGACTTTGTACACCAGATGATAGTTATCATGGTATTACTTATGCTGAAAAGTTTGGCAAGGAAGGAGCTTTTATTACCAAGTGCACTGCCCATCTGATGCGTGATCTTGGTTCTATTCAATCTCCACAACATGCCTTTCTCTTAAATCTAGGACTTGAAAGCCTCCATGTGCGTATGCTCCGTCACTGTGAAAACGGACAGGCTGTTGCAGAATTTCTTCAGAATCACGAAAAGGTTGCCTATGTTAATTACTGTGGTCTTCCAGGTGATAAATATTATAAAATAGCACAAAAATATCTGCCAAATGGTTCCTGTGGTGTTGTCTCCTTCGGTTTAAAAGGAGGACGAAAAGCCGCTGAAATATTTATGAAAAACTTGAAGCTCATGGCTATTGAAACCCATGTGGCGGATGCTCGCAGCTGCTGCTTAAATCCTGCCACAAGTACACATCGTCAGATGAGTGACAAACAATTAATAGAAGCCGGAGTGCCAGCAGAATTAATTCGTGTAAGCTGCGGCATTGAAGATAAAGAAGACTTGATTTTTGATATTTCTCAATCACTGGATTGCATTAAATAATAGTACTTACTTTCACTTTCAAGAATATGGAAACATCAGCCAATTAACTTATTTAGGTAACTATCAACCAGCTTAAGCTGGTTGATAGTTACTTTCATTAAATAAAATCAATAAAATCAATAAAAACACAGAAAACTACTCAAAACTTTCTGTGTTTAACAAACTTATTATTCTTCTATATTAAGTTTAACCCGTTCTATTCTCTTTTCCTTCACTTCCTCTATATGAAATGTAATATTTTCATACTTTAATTCAGGCTGTTCTCCATCTTCTGGTATACGTCCTATAATTTTAATCAGTAATCCCCCTAATGTATCATAATCTTCAGAATCTTCATTCAGATTTAGATGTAAACTCTCATTTAATTCATCTATAGGAATGCTGCCTTTAACTAGAAAGGTTTTATTATCTATTTTTTTTACAGAGGGTTCGTCCTCGTCATATTCATCATTTATATTGCCCATTACTTCTTCAATTAAATCCTCTATGGTTACTATTCCTGAAAATCCTCCATATTCATCTATCAGTATAGCCATGTGCTTTCTATAACTTTGAAGTTCTTTAAATAATTCATCTATATTTTTTCTTTCAGGTACAAAATATGCAGGGTGAATTATACTTCTTATATCCACATTTTCAAAGCCTACTTTATAGGCTTCAATTATAAAATCTTTCATATAAAGTATTCCTATAATATTATCACTGTCTCCTTCAAATACTGGAATTCTGGAATACCTTTTTTGAAGCAGTTCATCTACATATTCATTTAAAGGCTTATCCGCATTTATTAAATATACCTCTGTTCTAGGTGTCATTACCTCTTCTGCTAATTTATCATCAAATTCAAATATACTATTTATCATTTCTTTTTCAGTGGAGTTTATAACTCCATTTTCTTGTCCTATTTCTACTAATGACCTAATCTCTTCTATTGAAACTTTCTCCTCTAGGTTACTGCTGTTCATCCCTGTAATCCTTATTAAAAGATTGGTAGACATTGAAAGTAGTTTCACAAAAGGTATTGCCAATTTTGATATAAACAAAATTGGTCTTATAGAAATCATTGCAATTTCCTCTGACTTTTGAAGTGCCACTCTCTTTGGAAATAACTCTCCAAAAACCAGCATAATATAAGATAATATAATTGTTACTAAAAAAAATGAGATCTCCTGACCATAAGGAACATTGATCTTATCTAGATAATTTCCAATTCTATAGGAAATACCAGTTGCTGCTGAGGCACTTGAAAAAAATCCTGCAAGGGTAATTCCCACTTGTATAGTGGATAAAAATTTAGTTGGTTCCTTCAATAGCTTTTCTAATAGCTGTGCCTTTTTATCATTCTGTTCTGCTAAAAGCTTTATTCTAGTTTTATTAAGAGATACAATTGCCATTTCTGCAGAAGCAAAAAAAGCATTTACTAAAGTAAGTAATGCAATCAATCCTAATTGAGGCATTAAACCGGCAGGTTCTGGGTCTGGTTCCATTTATTTCTTCCTCCTTGAAATAAAATTTATTAATTAATATTATCATAATAACCTATAAATATCAACTAACTTGCTAATTTTACCATAAGGCAGACCCTTCTATTTCTTCTTAGATCCAGACAGAATTTTCTTACAAAGAATATACATCTTTATCTGCTCCTTGGAAGAACTTATCAAAATGCTTTATTTGCAATTGTTTTCCACTTTTAAGGAGTAGGAATATTTGCTAATTGCCACATTGAGATAAATCTAAAAACGCAAATGATATTGAGGGTCATTTTCAATTATAAAATAATATGTATATAAAGTCAATCTAAAATATATACTCAAAGCATGGTCCCAAGATGTCTGAATATGGACGCCAACTTCTAGAAAAACAAAAAATTAAAGCATATTATGGTACATTTAAATACATAAACTGCTTTGTTTTAATAGTTATTAATATAATTATACTACAATAGACCATTAAAGAGCCACTTAGCTTTCTAATACATTTTATACAGTAAATTCATGCTATGAAACCTATACAATAACTTTTTAAAAATAATTCATTGAAAAATTAGCCTGGCTGAACTAAACTTATTACTATAGAGGTGATTACTATAAAAGATAGGATATCAATAACTGATCTTGCAAAACTTAGAAATGTAACTACAGAAACCCTAAGACATTATGACAGAATAGGACTTTTTAAACCCACTTATGTAGACCCTAGAACCGGCTACAGATATTACTCCATACTTCAATATGAAAAATTAGGTACAATCAAGGAATTACGCCAACTTGGAATGAGCCTTAAAGAAATAAAAAAATATTTTGATAACAGACATGTGACTAAATCTCTTTCCATGCTTGTAAATAACCATAAAGAATTAAAAGAAAAAATAAAAGAGCTGCAGCTTCTTGAAAAAACCCTTTCTCAAAAAATAAAATTTTTAAGTAATGTTATCACAGAGTCCAAAATGAAAGAAATTATAATCAAACAACTACCCCAAAGAGAAATTATTACTTTTGGCAAGTCCATTAATAATGAGGTAGATTTAAGTTATGGATTTCTTCATCTTGAAAATATCCTTGAAGAAATTTCACCCATTTTGGCCAGCAACAGATTGGGATTTATTATATCTAAAGAAGATATTGAAAATTTAAAATTCAATAATTCTAGTGATATTTTTGTGTTTGCCAGTGGAAATAATACCAACAACGCAAAAAACACTAAAAAGATAAAGGGTGGAAAATATGTGTGTATATACAACAGCGGTAAACCTTGGGACAGGGAAAAAAGTATAAAAAAGCTGATACAATTTATCCATGACAACCATTATGCTATAGATGGTGATTTTATAGAAATAGCCCAGGTGGATATTACAGTAACGGATGTTGTAGAAGAAGAGTGCTTTGAAATTCAAGTTCCCATCAAGTGATTATTAGGCTCAGGCGGAACTTGCCTAAAACAACTTTAGTATAGAAATTAGCTGAAATCTATCATTGACATTTGTGTAACACAAAACTTTATAATTATTATAACAAAATATATTGCAAAAGGAGTCAATGATCATGAAGAAAAACTATGTAAAAAACTCAACTAATACTTTAAAAAAAGTACTGCTGTGTACTCCCACATATTTTGAATTTGAACCTATTAATGTAATAACGGAAAAGTGGATGGAGAAGGGTGAAAAAACCAATAAGGATATGTGTTTAAGAGAACACAAGGAAATTGTGCAGGCCTATAGGGAAAACGGAGTGGAGGTAGTTTTAATTGAACCAGATGCTAAACTGCCCTACCAGGTATTCGCACGGGATTTTGGAGCTTGTACTTCTGAAGGTTACATAATGGGAAGCTTTAGAGAACCTGTACGCAAAGGAGAAACCTCAGCTTATGAAAATAAAATGAAAGAACTTGGCATACCTTGTGTTGCCAGATGTACTTCAGGGGCCTTTGAAGGTGGAGACTTCTGGTTTTTAGATGACTATATAATGGCTCATGGTATCATTGCAAGAACAGATTGGCATGGATTCGAAAATATCAAAACCCAGGTACAGGAATTAGGATATGAATTAATTCCTGTACCTGCATTAAGGCAAAATCTTCATCTTGATATGTGTTTCAACATAGTTGCAGAAAAAGTAGCTGTGGTATGCAAAGAAGCTCTCCCTTACAATTTTCTGAAAATGCTTAAAAAAAGGAAATTCACCTTGATTGATGTTCCCCAGGAAGACGTCTTTAAACATTACTGCAACCTTCAATGTCTTGGAAATGATAAAGTACTGACTTTTGTGAACAACAGAGATGTAAACCACAAGTTAAAAGTACTGGGTTTGGAAACTATTGAAGTGGATCTGGTTGAAATATTAAAAGGAGGAGGAGGTCCCCACTGTATGACCTTTCCTTTAGAGAGAGAATAAAATTTTATTTCTACTTTACTAAATTTCAAATAAATAATCAGCCAGTTATATCTCCTTCCAAATTTCTATAATATAGTTAAAAATTTAACTGCTTAGCTGGTTATTTATTTGTACATTGTGGTAAATCATTATATCCTCAGAGGATATGAGATTATTAAATTGTATTTTTATTCTCCTTATTAAATCTTTATCTTTTTTTAGATTCAGACCATGATATATTGCGCCATTATATTCGCCCTGATATGTAAGGACATCCTCCACAGAATTATTTTTGTCATATATATCTTTAATCTTTCTACATTCTTTATCCCTTGGATTTATAAGTAACACAGAATATAAAATGGCACAAGCTGCACCAAATTCAATCATAGGAGTAGATATATGAAACTTTTGTGCCAGGGTAATAGTTCCAAAAATTCTCTCTCCCTCTTGTAATTTTCTCATAGGATCACGCCCCACACGGATGCACTTGTCCTTAAAAGAATTTCTACACCTTTTAATAAAATTAGAAATAAAGTCATCAATATACTGGGATAATTCAGGAGTATCTCTAATAAGTGAGGGTCTAATTTCTTTTTCAATAATATTTTTTACCAATAAAGATACCTTTTCATCTCCCATACCCTGTCCAATTGTTTTATAGCCAAGTAGAGCAGAATACCATGCTATTATTGCGTGAGGACCATTTGAAAGTTTATTTTTTATCTCCTGTATCTTTTCAATATTATCTACAACTTTAATTTGTCGTAATCTTTCAAGCAAGGGACTTTCATTACTTGCATACAACGGAATATATGGTTCACTGTTAAATAAGGATACATTAAATCTTGAAATACATTTATCAAATTGAGACATAACCGACAACTTTTTTGATATATTTCCAACCTTTAAAAGAGTCTTCTCATCAATTTTTTTCACTGTATTTATGGAATTACCGGTAATCCTTTCACTCTCTTGAAAGGATTCAACAAAACCTGTAACGTCAGACTGAAAACGGAAAACAGTTCTTTTAAGACTTGATAATTTTTTTTGAACTTGTGTAAGCAATGTTCTTTCTGGTATTGCTGAAACCATTCTATTTACAACAGTTTCACAAAAATATGTTCTAGATACTATTTTTTCAGCCTTTCCTTCCCCAACCAAATTTTCAAGAGCACTTTTAACATTTTTTTTCACAAATTTTGCTCCTTTTATTTTATTAATCACTACAAGTATTGTAAGATTTGTAGTATTTTTTCTATAGCGTTCAATGAGACCCTTAGCTATAATTTTACACTGGGACTTTACTGCTTTCTCTGGAATGGAAAGGCCAACAATCTGGCATTCTCTGTACATACTTATCATCTCTTTTTCATCATCCATATCAATAATATGAACATTACTTATACTTTGAAAATATGCCCTGCTTTCATATTTTACATTAAATTTTCCTAATGAATTTACTAATTCTTTAATTACAGTTTTTTTAGTTGCCCCAATTATCTCCTTAGGTCTAGTATAACCATCCCAGTGGGAAAAAATCTGTGTAAGATATCCTCCCCCTATTGCTCCAAAGCCGTGAATTCCCGCTTTTACATATCCAAAACTTTGCGGAAAATGTTCATTTAATTTAGGCATGGACATTTTAGGTGTAAATTTGACCAGTTCTTCGTGAAACTCTATCATACTGTTATATGATTTAAAAGCACGATTTTTTATGTGCTTTTCAGGCTCTTTTATATCCTTTATAAATATAGGAATTCCTCCTGAATCTGCTGCTGCAATCAAGCCATTTTGAGAATCTTCAAATATAAGGCAATATGATGGATGACGATTTAATTCCTCTGCTGCCTTTAAAAATATTTCCGGATCAGGTTTTCCTTTTGTAACCTCATCTCCACATATAATAACATCAAAAAACCTCATTACTCTCGCACTTAAGAGATACTCTTCTGCTATGGCCCTTCTGCTTGAAGTTGCAAGAGCTATTAGAATTCCATTTTTCTTCAGTCTTTCCAATACATCATACAGCCCTTCTTTAACAGGCACACCATTATGTCTTATATATTTCACTTCGTATTCATCAGCTTTTTTTCTTATCTCCCTATAGGGATAGTTCTCCCCATATTGTTTTTTTGCAAGTTCTTCTGCAGTTTTTGCACTAACCCCCAAAGAATCCATGAGAAGTTTGTCTGTCATACTTTCTCCATATATAAGTTTAGATGATGACTTTAACATATCAATTCTCAGTCTTTCAGTATCAAACATAGTTCCATCCATATCAAAAATTGCTGCGTAAATTTGTTTACCTTGAAAATTTATAAGACATTCTCCTTTCTATACTCGCGACATGTAACAACTTTATTATATATAACAAGTTGTTACATGTCAAATTTAGAGATAAATTCATTTAAAATCAAACTATTATTTTCCATTCAATCTACTCTAATGTTATAGAAAAATATATCTTAATCACTTTCCTCTCAATTCTATTTTAATATTTTTATCTACCCCATTTTTCTTATAGGTAAATCCCAGATATAATTTTTTTACATCTTTAAAATATGGACTTTGAAAGTTTGCTGTTATTTCCTTGATTCCTCCATTGTTATCTCCTTCTCCAAAGCTTTTACATCCATACATATTACCTTCCCCATCTTCAAGATAGGGGTTTTTAAATATCCAATCCTCTGGTATGAAAAATCTGCCATATGCACTAATAGGATATAAATTTATACCTTCTACTTTTACAGAGGAATTTTCATTTGTTTCTTGTGCTTTTACATAATTCCTTTATTTGGCATTTATAAATTTATCTTCAATTTTTATATTTATACACCAGTTTCCATTAATAATTTTAGGGGATTTATGAAAAATCCTATAAATATAACCATGTCTATAATATTCCCTCACACTTACAATATCCTTATCAGAACAATATGTAAATTTAACACTGATAGTCTTTGGAATAGTACTTAATTTTGTACTTTTAGTAGATGTAAATCCCATTACCATTTGTTTTTCCTGGGAATTTTGAAAATTTCCTTGATTTACAAATATTTTACTAGAGCCATTATAAAAAACTATATCACCATATGTTTTTCCTGTATTTTTTTTATCCTTCATAATTTCATCAAAGTCTCTTCCATCATATAATAGCCTTCCACTATCGTCTGTAATTTGCAGTATTTCTTGGTTTAAATCATTCCACTTATAACTTTTGTCAGCTTTAGAAGTATAGCCTATAATAAGTTCATTTTTATCTATAGCAAGCTGATTAATTGTAACTGTAATTCCCTTATCTGAAACTGAATTATTAGATTCAATTTTATCTTTAAAACTCCCCTGCACAAAACCATTTTTAACAGCTGTATTTATTCCTTTATCATTAAATTTACTAAATAAATTCTTTATTGCTATAGAAGTGTTATTTACATACTTGGCAAAAGCAGGTGAAATACTGTTTAGTATTACACATAAAGCTAGAGCTGCTGTCAACATGGCCGCTGCTTTTACAGCAAATTTTTTATTTCTGCCTTTAGCTCTCCTTATGGCTTTTTCTATAACTAAATCTATCTCTTTAGGAATTTCTATATTACTTAATTCATCCTTTACTGAGAATTTATCATTTTTTTGCACTTTTAACTAAGATCTCAATATCCATCTACAGTCCTCCAAACAATTTATCAAGTTACAACCGTAATAACTTTCATATATTAGACCATAAAGTGTTCAATTTGGTTTTATTTTTTTTAAATTTGTTAAAAATAAATTGCATAAAAAATTTATGATATAATATGTGTAATTTAATATAAAATAACACTGGAGGTATGAAAATGAGTATAGCAGACAAACAATATTTACATATTGTGAAAAATATTTTAGAAAAGGGATATTACGATCAAAACAGGACAGGTATTCCTACATTTAAACTTCCCCATCAAATTATGCAATTTGATCTATCTGAAGAATTTCCTATACTTACTACAAAATTTGTAGCCTTTAAAACATCAGTAAAAGAACTTTTATGGATATACAAGGATCAATCAAATGATGTAAGGAAACTGCAGGAACAAAATGTACACATTTGGGATGAATGGATGAAAGAAGATGGCACCATAGGAAAGGCTTACGGTTATCAGGTTGCAAAATTCAAACAAGTTGATAATTTGATAAATACCCTGAGAACAGATCCTCAAAGTAGAAGAATGATTATATCTTTGTGGAATATAGAAGACCTCCCAGATATGGCATTATACCCTTGTTGTTATGAAACTCTGTGGGATGTAAAAGAAGACACATTAAACTGTATGTTGGTACAAAGAAGTGGAGATATTCCACTGGGTGTTCCTTTTAACATGTGTCAATACGCAATTCTCATTCATTTAATCGCTCATGTAACGGAACTTAAACCAGGACTCTTTACCCACGTTATAAACAATGCCCATATTTATGAAAACCAGGTTGAAGGTATGAAATTACAACTTACAAGAAAGGATAAAGCCTATGATGCCCCAAAATTATGGATAAATCCAAAGATTAAAGATTTTTACGATTTTTCCATAGATGATATAAAACTTATAGACTATAAACACCATGAAAAAATTAGCATGGAGGTGGCTATATAGTGTTGAGTATAATCGTAGCTCTAAATGAAGACTATTTAATAGGATGCAATAATAAACTTATATGGCATATATCAAGAGATTTAAAAAGATTTAAAAAAATAACCTACGGCAAAACAATCATAATGGGAAAAAAAACCTTTGAATCTCTGCCAGGTGTACTTTCAAATAGAAAACACATCGTTATTACAAAAGATTCTTCCTATGATATTGAAGATAAAAATGTAGTAGTAGTAAATACCATAAAAGATGTTCTAAAATATACACATTCTAAAGAAGAAGCTTTTGTAATAGGAGGTGGCCAAATTTATACACAGTTGCTCCCCTATTGTAATAAGTTATATTTGACCAAGGTAATTTCCCAAAAAAAAGGTGATACTTATTTTCCTAAGTTTAATATGGAAGATTATATTGTAACTGAATGTGAAAAACACAAAGATGATAATATAGAATACACTTTTATAACTCTGGAAAAAAAACACAATATTGGTTAACATGATTTCTATTCTCACATATTATATAAATAAATAATGTTTAGGAGAATCATATGTATTTATGCCCCTATGCAAATTATTTTTTTTTCCGCAGTCCTGCTCCTTCATATAGCATAACAATCAACAGGAATACAAAAAAGCTTACTTTATATAGAAATGGGAAGATATACAGAACATATCCTGTAGCCATTGGCAAAAGCAGAACACCTACCCCTTCAGGAATCTTCAGAATAATAAATAAACAGATAAATCCCGGTGGACCCTATGGTGTCCGGTGGATGGGATTAAGTGCAAACGGTATAGGCATACATGGTACAAATAATCCTGCTTCCATAGGTAAGGCTGTCTCTAATGGCTGTATAAGAATGTATAATAAAGATGTAATTGAACTATTCAATATAGTTTCAATGGGTACTATAGTAAAAATTATTTAGATTTAATATTTACTTCTATACGAATTTAAAATATCCTGTTGATTTTTACAACAGGATATTTTAAATCTATTGATCTAATTATTTTTTTCTATGGATATATTGATTTCAAAGGGGAGATTATCTACCAATAATTGAACACATAATACCTTATCATTGCCGGCGGTAGCTTTAAATTTACCGTACATTAAAGTAGGTGTGGATATCTCTACATTAACACCTTCTTCCGAAAATAAGGTACAGGCTTTTGCAGTTACCATATTAGTCATCTCTGAAAGGGCACTTTGAGCCATTTCATTTAACTCTTCCACAGGCATTCCCATCATCATCTTAGAAGCAATGTTTTTTGCACTTTCCATGGTAGCTCCATATATAATATTCCCTTTCAGATCTCCCACGATTCCAATTATGATTAAAACGCCGATGCTGTCTATGGTCTTGTTCTTTATACTAAGTTTACCCTTTTTTATATTACCTATGCCAAGTTGAGGCATTATGTCTATAAATGAATCTATAAATGGGTTTATATACCTGACATCCATTCTCCTGACCTCCTTTGAAAACCTATATTTATGTAAATATCTCCAAAGTTTGTTTTAGCTGTGGATGAGGTGGTAGTATCTAGTTCCGCTTTAGATATATTTATAGAATTTCCATAAAATATGGTCGGAGGTGCTACTCTCAGCCCCATTAATTTATTGGTTCTATTCATTACAGAAGATGCATTTCCTGCTATCATATTAGATAATTCCCCCATAATATTTAACATTTCCTCTGAACTTTTAGGTTTTCTCTTTAACATAAATGTAGAAAAACTCTCTGCAGTATCATAGGACATATCCAGCAGCATTCTGCCAGAATATTTTCCTATAATGCCCATAACAATAGATATTCCCTTAGATACATGCTCTACATTTGATTTGTCCTCTTTTTCAAATTCAGGAATACATTTTACCAATTTATTGAATATATTCATAAAAGCCTCTTTATACACTTTGTAATATATAGCTTCCAATTCTTTAAAAAGTTCTTCATCTGCCATTATTCTATTTATCAACAAAGAAAGCTCCTCTGGATCCGCAGGTTTCTGTATATATCCAGAAGCATGATTTTTTCTTGCTTTTTTTACTATTTCATCATCCATCATAGAACTTACTATTACAACATTTATATTAGGATCTATGTTATGAATTGCCTTGGTACATTCAATACCGTCTGTTCCAGGCATAGTCATATCCATAGTTACAATATCCGGTTTAAGCTCACTTACCACTTCAATTGTTTCCTCCAGTGAAGTTGCCTCTCCCACAACCTCAAAACCATTTTCAGCAAGCATATCTCTAAGCATTGCAATTGAAAATGGAGAATCATCTACAACAACTATTCTAGTTTTTTTCATTTTTGCACCAACTTTCTAATTTTTATTATTTTCCACTACCTTTATTATTCTCAGGAGCGTTTTGTTCACAGGAGTATCTATACCATATTTTTCTCCTAATTTGCAAACGGTTCCTGCAAACATATCCACTTCAGTTTTTCTTCCATATGTAATATCCTCAAACATTGAAGTCTTGCTGTTTGGATTCATAGTATCCAATATTTCATACCATTTGTCAATATCCCCTTTATTCAAGTTAATTCCTACTTTTTCAGATAATTTTACTACCTCCCACATGGCAGATTCCATAAGTTCTCTGGCTTCCTTTACCCTTTGAAATATGCCATAATTACCCTTGATTACCGCTGATGTCTGATTTATGCCCACATTTATCATAAATTTCCACCATAATGAACGCATCATATTCTCAGGGATTTCATAGGAAATACCCGCTTTAACAAAAACTTCTTCAACAGCTTGTACCTTTTCACTATGCTTTATATTTTGTTTTTCTCCAAAAACTATACTACCATAGCTTGAAAAATGAATATTATTTTCTTTTCGATTGGCATCAATGGCAATACACAGTGAATACAGCATCTTATCTGTGCCATACTTCTTTCCTATAATTTCTTCACTGGTAATACCATTCATGAGAGAAATAATGATTGTATCTTTTCCTACTTGATTCTTTATATCTATAACGGCCTGTTCCAATTGATTTGCTTTTACTGAAACAATAATTAAATCTGCTGGCTCACATTTTTCCTGTGGAGATATGCACGTAAAATTATATTTTTTGCCATTAATTATAAAACCCTTGCTTTTATATCTGTCTGCCCTTTCTCCTCCTGCTATAATCCTTATACCTTCTGGATTCATGTCATATAACTTACTATTATATGCACATCCAATGGCTCCCATCCCTATAGCAGATATATTTTTTATACTTTTCACAGAAATACCCCCTGCCTTGTTTAGATATACTAAAAAACAGCTGTCTTAATATCTATTGTAAATCAAATTTTTCCTTTATAGTATACTTTTTTCTAAAATTATAAGAGTATTTGTATATTATTCCTTAGAAATATTTGATAAATGCTTTGATAATTTTTTTTGTTTTAACGTGGAAAGGAGGATATGCTATTGAAAGAGGGGCTATTTTACCCTGTTTCATATAGGAGCGTTCATGGGTAAATGCCATAAAGCCGTGATATCCATGGGATTTTCCAATACCACTATTGTTAAATCCTCCAAAAGGCAAATTGATATTGGCAGCATGTACCACCACATCATTTATCACTGCATCTCCTGATTCGGTGTTATCTAATAAATAATTTATTGCTTTTTTATCCCTTCCAAATATATAAATAACCAAAGGTTTAGGTTTGGATTTTATATACTCTAGGGCTTTATCTATAGATCTATAAGGTATGATTGGAAGTATTGGTCCAAATATTTCTTCTTCTAATATTTTAGAACTTAAATCTACATCAGTAATTATGGTGGGATATATAAAATTATCACATTCATTAAAATATCCTCCACATCTTACTTTTGCCCCTTTACTTACAGCCTCTTCTAGAAGTTCTTTTATTCTTAAAAAATGTTCCTTTGTAATTATTCTGGAATATTTTAAATTATCCATATCTTTTTTTAAAGCACCATAATACTGAATAATATATTTAACCACAAGTTCAATAAATGCTTCTTCTTTATTTTGTGGAATCAGCAAATAATCAGGAGCTACACATATTTGACCTGCATTTAAGCACTTGCCCCAGGCTATCCTCCTAGCAGCTTCATCCAAATTAGCAGAGGGATGAATTATCACGGGAGATTTTCCTCCAAGTTCCAAGGTAACAGTGGCAAGGTTCCTGGCTGCAACTTCCATAACTATCTTTCCTACAGCAGGACTTCCAGTAAAAAATATATTTTCAAAAGGCTTTTCCAGAAGCATTTTAGAAATTCTATAGTCTCCTTGAAATGCAGCTACTTCATCCTCTTCAAATATAGAGGAAACCATTTTTTCTATACATTTCCCTGTAAAAGGTGTATACTCTGAGGGCTTTAATATTACACAATTTCCTGCTGCAATAGCAGAGACAAGTGGAGATATTGCCAGTTGAAAGGGAAAGTTCCAGGGAGAAATTATAAGAGAAACTCCTTTTGATTCATACTTTATTTTACATACAGCTCCAAAATATACAATAGGTGTTTTTACTTTTTTATCCTTCATCCATTTATGTAAATTTTTTATAGCACATCCAATCTCCCATAGAACAGGATAAATTTCTGTTAGAAGTACTTCTTCTTCTGGTTTTTTAAAATCATCATAAAGTGCTTTTCCAATCTCATCTATATGATTTATTATATATCTTTTTAGCATTTTCAATTTTTTAATTCTATCCCTATAACTACTTCTTCTTAATTTCCATTTATTACTTACCTGTAAATCAAAAATTCTATCCATCTCTTTTTTTATTTCAATTAAATTTATACTCACTTTTATACCTCTTTAAATATTTGTAAAATTAATACCAGCTTCAATTAAAAACAGTATGTATTGCACTTAAACGAATTGTTGTGATATCATTATAACGTTAGTCAAAAAACACAATATTGCTTAAATATAGAATACTTTTAATCAGGCAGGTGAAACATAAATGAAAAAGCAAGAATTAAAATCCAATATGCTTCTTTTAATAACAGCAGCCATATGGGGACTGGCTTTCGTAGCCCAAAAGGTGGGTGCAGAATATATAGGCCCCTTTGCCTTTAATGGAATTAGATTTGCACTAGGAGGCATTTCTTTAATTCCCCTTCTATTATATTTTAATAAGACTGAAAATAAAACTACAAACAACTGTCATAAAAAATACAATTTTATAATTGCAGGAATAATAACAGGATGTGTACTCTTTTTTGGAGCCTCTCTTCAACAGATAGGTCTAAATTACACCTCTGCAGGAAAAGCCGCCTTTATAACGGGATTGTACATAGTATTTGTACCTATTATAGGTATTTTTTTTAAGAAAAATATACCTTTAACTATCTGGATCAGTGTAATTATAACTGCCTTTGGTCTGTACTTTTTAAGTATAAATGAGAATTTTTCCATAGGTCGGGGGGATTTATTAGAAATTATAGGTGCATTTTTTTGGGCATCGCACATATTGCTTATTGACTACTTTATCAAAAAAATAGATGCATTAAAGTTATCTTTTGTACAAACTCTAACCTGTTCCATACTCAGCATAACAGCATCGCTGATTTTTGAAAAGACAACTATTACCAGTGTATATAGTGCCCTTATACC
The DNA here is from genome assembly GCF_036781005.1 of Clostridium sp. GTDB lineage: Bacteria > Bacillota > Clostridia > Clostridiales > Clostridiaceae > Clostridium_B. The sequence continues at coordinate 20,820 of NZ_DAIQBT010000019.1, forward strand.
TATACTCTATGGTGGAATATTTTCCGTAGGAATAGCCTATACTCTGCAAATAGTAGGACAAAAGCATGCTAGGCCTTCCCATGCAGCAATAATACTGAGCATGGAATCAGTTTTTGCCACTCTTGGAGGCATGCTAATTTTAAATGAACATTTACAATTCAGAGAATATATGGGCTGTTTTTTAATGCTGTCAGGAATGCTTTTATCCCAGATTTCTAATTTCAATAATGCTAAAATTTAATTTACATTGTTCACTTCTAATTCACAGTAAACGTAAGTCAACATTAGCAGTAAGAAGTATCTGTTTATACTACGATTACTTCTAACTTGATAATGATTCAGGCCAAGATATTTTTTAGTTTGTCTAAAAAATATTTCTATTGGCCATCTGTGTTCGTATCTTTTAAGCCCCTGAAATGCTTCACCTGCTTATATTGAATATTGTATATTTATGCAAACGAATCGTTCCTATAAGAATAGTAACTACTTTAGCATATCCTTGGCAGCATTTCTCCATCTAAAATATTTAAAATTCTTGTGCCTCCAAAAGAATTTTCCATGTATACCATATGCTCTAGATCCTCAGTAAAATTCCCTATAATACTTGCATTACCACACTGTTCTAAATTATGAAGTTTATTTAATATTTCCTCAGCCATTTCACCTTTAACTACAAGTACAATTCTTCCTTCACAAGCCATGTACAACGGATCCAATCCTAACATTTCATTTACAGCATATACCTCTCTTTCAATAGGTATACTTTCTTCCATAAGCTTTACACTTAAACCGGCTCTATTTGAAATTTCATTTAATATTGTACTAAGGCCTCCTCTTGTAGGGTCTTTCATTATTTTTATGAAAGGATAGTATTTTTTTAATATGCTTATAATTTCATAAACCGGTGCACAATCACTTCTAATATTGCTTTTTATATCTATATTATACCTTTCAAGGGCTATAGTAGTACCATGTTCTCCTATATTCCCACTTACAATTATCTTATCACCAGCTTCAATATTCTTCATTTTATAATTATTTTCAATAATACCTACCCCAGAAGTATTTATAAATAATCCATCTACACATCCTTTTTCAACAACTTTAGTATCTCCAGTTACAATCTTAACATTTGAGTATTCACATTGAAGGGCCATTTCTTTAACTATTAAATCAAGGCTTTCAATTGAAAAACCTTCTTCTATTATAAATCCTGTACTTAAATATAAAGGTTTTGCCCCTGATACGGCTAAATCATTTACAGTACCACAAACTGCAAGCTTACCAATATTCCCTCCTGAAAAAAATAGAGGTTTTACAACAAAAGAATCTGTAGTAAATGCCATTTTACCCTGACTTATAGAAAATACAGCTGAGTCTATTCCAGTATCTAAAATACTGTTCTTAAAATATTTATAAAAAATATTTTGGATCAATTCGCCAGTATATTTTCCACCATCACCATGAACTAATTTAATAGTTTCCCCCATCATCTCTTACCTCCATATTTATAATAAATAGAACAGGAACCTTCTGAAGACACCATACAGGGTCCAATAGGAGATTCTGGAATACATTCTCTGCCAAAAAAACTGCAATCATAGGGAACTTTCTTTCCTAATATAATTTCACCACATACACAATTATTTTTATTTTTTTCTTCTATTACCAATTCAAATTTATTTAAAGCATCAAATTCTTCATATTTTCTATTTAAATACAAACCAGACTTTTCAATTCTACCAATGCCTCTCCATATACATTCACTTTTAAAAAAACATTCTTTAATAATTCCCATGGCAAGTAAATTTCCATTTGGTGTTACACAAGTTCTATATAAATTTTTAAACTTTTTTTCCAATCTATTATTTTGTTTGATTAAAAAATATATTGAAGATATAATATCTAAACTCTCAAAACCAGATACTACAGAGGCAATATTATAATTTTCCTTAATAAATTTAAAATAATCAGCACCTGTTATAACTGCCACATGCCCTGGACATATAATTCCTTGAATTTTACAATTTCTATCGCTTAATATTTTGTGTAAAACTGGCTTTATAACCTTTAAACTACTCAAAATAGAAAAATTATTAATATTATTTTCTTTTGCCCTTTTTACAGTGAGTCCAATTAATGGAGCGGTAGTTTCAAAACCAACTGCCAGGAAAACTACCTCAAAGTTTTTATTTTTCTCTGCAATTTTAAGTGCATCTAAAGGAGAATATACTATATTAATTTTTTTCCCTTTTTCTCTTTGTTTTATTAAATTTTCTTCTGTTCCCCTAACTTTCATCAAATCTCCAAAAGTTGCTAATATAATATTTTCTCTTTCTAAAAGTTTGATAGCTGCATCTATATACCCTTCCGGTGTGACACAAACCGGGCACCCTGGTCCCGATACTAAATTTACATCAGGATAAAGCACTTCTCTTATACCCATTTTTGCTATACTTTGAGTATGTGTACCACATATCTCCATTATGTTAAAGCGTTCTATACCACTATTTTTAATTTTATCAATTAAATTAATTATAATATTATTTTTATTCATTTTGTATTTCCATTTCAAATATTTTTTGCAAATAATCAAAATATCCCCTATCGATCTTCTCTATTCCAAAGCCTGCATGTATTAGAATATAATCTTTTATTTTAGGATTTTCTATAAGTTCGATGTCCACATTTTTTTCTATCCCCATAATATCCACTTTAGCTAAATTTCCATGAATAGATTTTATTATGCCTGGAACCGCAAGACACATTTTACGTCCCCTCTTTCTTTATAATTTCATCTGCAATTACAATTTGTCCAAATGAAATTCCACCATCATTTATAGGTGTTTTAGAATTAAAAAAAACTTCTAATCCTGCTTTTTTAAGTTCATTGTAAATGGATTTAAGTAAATGTTCATTTTCAAACACTCCTCCACTTAAAACCACTTTATATATTTTATATAGTTTTGATAACTTAAATACTAAATCACAGGTGAGTTTTGAAATTGTATTATGAAATTTAGAAGATATTGTACTTTTTTTAACTTTATTATTTATATCAACCAGTACTCCATAAATAATATCTTTAATTCCTATTAAAAAAACGTTGTCCTCATTTCTTATTTTATAGTTATAACATTCATGTACATTCTCATCAATTATATTTTCCAGAGCTATAGCAGCTTCCCCATTATATGTAACTGAAGTCATAAGACCTATCAACGCTGAAATACAATCAAAAAACCGTCCAACACTAGAAGACTTATAACAATTTAGTGATGTTTTTAAAGCTTTAACAATTACATCTAATTTATCCCTATCTACGCCACCTATAAATTCATTTATAGAATATCCAAAAAAATATAAGTAGCTTACAGCACATCTCCAGGGCTGTTTTATAGATGTATCTCCCCCTTGTATATTTACATATTCAAAATGTCCTACCCTGTTAAAATTATATCCCGATGCAATAAGAAACTCCCCTCCCCATATATTTCCATCAATTCCAAAGCCTGTTCCATCATATATAACTCCAATAACTTTACCTTCAATATTATGTTCTGCCATACAGCTTGCCATATGGGCATAATGATGTTGTACTTTTATTATTTTTCGGTCTTTACTATTTCCATACTTGCTTGAAATATAAAATGGATGCATATCTTCTGCCCATACTTTAGGACTTATATCTAGCAATTCACATAAATGATTCAACACATATTCATAATTTTTATAACAATTAAAGTTCTGTAAATTACCCATATACTGACTGGTATATACGTAACCATTTTTAGAAAGCGATATACTGTTTTTTTCTTCAGGACCTAAAGCAATAATATTATCTCTAACCTTAATATTTTCTGTTGATGGAGCATACCCCCTTCCACTCCTTATAACACATTCCTCACCATTAAATACTTTAACAACAGGATCATCAATTGGAATGTAAATTTCTCTATCATGCATTAAGAAATAATCGACCACATTTTTAAGACTTTTAACTGCACTATTATTTTTATATTCAATTGGAGATCCGCTTATATTACCACTTGTCATTATAAGTAGATCTAATTCTTTTTCTAATATTAAGTAATGCATAGGGGTATAAGGAAGCATAACACCAAGCTTTCTTTGGCCTGGTGCAATATTATCTGGAAGGTCTATATTAAATTTTTTTTTCAACAGTACAATTGGCTTTTTTCTGCTAGTTAAAATCTGTTCTTCTTTTTTATTTAATTTACAGAATTTTTTTACAGTATGAATTTCTTTCATCATAATTGCCAATGGTTTATTAGGCCTTTTTTTTCTATTTCTAAGTTCACTTATGGCCTTTTCATCTCTGCCATTACATACTAAATGAAAGCCGCCAATTCCTTTTATTGCAACTATTTTTCCTGATTTTATAAGTTCAATAGTTTTATCAATTACATCTCCACATTTTTCAATTTGGTTATTACTATTTATAAGCACTAATGAAGGTCCACATTTTCTGCAGCAATTAGTTTCTGAATGAAATCTTCTATCCAGAGGATTAGTATATTCATCTTCACAACTACCACACATACCAAAAGACTCCATGGTAGTATTTTTTCTATCATAAGGCAATACTTTTATTATGGAATATCTTGGACCACACTTAGTACAACTTGTGAAAGCATACCTATATCGCTTTCCTGTATGGTCCATTATGTCCCGGGCACAATCTTCACAAGTACCTATATCCGGCAGCATAAACTTTACAGTATCAATTTCATTAGAACTTTCTCTAATATTAAAACCATCATAATATAAATATTCCAGAGTTCTACATTTCACTGAATTTATAATAACTGGAGATGGAGGATTTTTAATTACTTTAAGTATAAACTTTTTAATATTATCTAAAGTTCCAGTTATATCAATAGTAACACAACCACTAGAATTATTTACCCAACCATAAATTTCATATTCCTTAGCTGTATTATATATAAATGGTCTAAAACCAACTCCCTGTACTACACCATATATATTTACCAAATACCTTTTTTTATAGCTATTTTTCTGATCATTATTCAGTGGAGTCACCTTCTATATTCTTAATGATGGCAGTTTGCTCTGGTAAATTTTCAATTTCAATACGTATTTCTGTGAAGATATCTATTAAACTTTCATTATAGTTTTGAAGATATTCAGTTAGATTATTATTATTTATATGGCTATCTTTATTTACAATAATAGACATTTTATTTATCTTTGAAATTTTTCCCTCTCTACAGATTTTATTTAAACTCTGTGATATTTTACTTAACAATATAGTATCATGCATAAAAAACCATCTCCCAAATTATTTTTTTATGACCCCTACTTTAGGTAAATTTTCTAATATTTTTATATTTTCCTTATGACATGCATTAAATTCACTTGTCAAGTCTTTTCCTGCATATAGGCCAAAATGGGTTCCTCCGCCCCAGGATGGAACTAAACTTAAATCATATACCACACCATTAATAGCTGCATATGCAGGGCTTCCATTGGCACCATTATATTTTGATAATTCCTCAAGAGTAAATTGCCTTTTATTTTGTCTAAATTTCCTGCTGTTAAAGGCTGTATTTACTAATTCATTTAATTTTTCTGCTTCATTTTTTATTAGACCACCGTAATAATTTTTAATATATGGACAACTTACTGCAATCATACAAAATGCATAGTACTTAATTCTTTTGTTAATGCCATATAACTTTTGAATAGTATGAGAATCCAATTATCTATCCTCCTAAATTTCACAGGGTAACCTAGATATGATTTCTTTAAAAACATTCTTTGAAATTATATTAATATTTTCTTGAATCTCTTTGCTGAGACCAAATTTGAAACTAACCTTGCCTACTTCAATACCTATAATATATCCATTAACAGTTTTATAATATGATTTTATTAAATCTATTACATTGTAACTATGCTGTGTACAATATTTTTTCCTATACTGATATTTAGCCAGCGAATTTATTGTTAACTCTCCTGGATTTTTACCATAGTAGGCTGCATCTATAAAAAATATAAAATCCTCCTCTTCTATCAAAGAAATACAGTATTCAAAATCTGTTTCTCCAATTATAACTTCTATATTATTTTTCGTAAGATTTTGTGTTATTTTTTCTAAAACTACAATGGCAACGCCATCATCTTCCATTAAAATATTTCCGATTGCCATAACTTTTACTTTCATACCAGCACCTTTAAATAAGCAAGTTCACATTTATTGCTTATTAAATGGGTTGCACAAGAAACACAAGGATCAAAAGATCTTAAAATCCTTCCCACTTCTATAGGTTCTTTTATATTTCTTATTTTAGTTCCAACCAATGCTTTTTCTCCAATTCCAAATTTTCCATTTTTATCTTTAGGACTCATATTCCAAACTGTTGGAGTTATGATATTGTAGTACTTTATAAGTTTATTTTCTATCTTAACCCAGTGTCCTAGCGCTCCTCTTGTAGTATCAATTAGCCCTGCACCAAAACTTTCATTTGGAATACTATATACCTTCTGATTATTGGGAAGTAGTTTGATTCGTTTTGATAAACCTTCCATAATTTTTATTATCTTTTTGGCTTCCAGCACCCTTGCAACATTTCTATCCATACACGAACTACCCCCATTATATTCACCTGCAAGTATTAATCTGGCCAAAGGCCCAACTTCCATAGAATATCCACCATAATTAGGTGATTTTATAAAACTGTAACCTTCTTTCTTATCTAGATCAATTTCATCAATATTGTTTTCTACTGGATTTTCATTCTGCTTATTACTAACATACCAACTGTAAAGTATGTTTTCTGTAATTTTACTACTATCAAAGTTTTGCTTTTTTCCATTAATTAGTACACCTGGTTTTACATAACTTATTTCAGGATCAACATAATGATCGAAAACACCATAACTCATAAAATTATTATACGTTTTCCCCATTTTAAAATAATCAAAATAATATTTAGAAATTATTTTGATATCCTCCATCATAATATTACTAATAAATTCTTTTAATTTAGCTATTATAGATTGAACTTTTACTAACTTGTATGAATCTATATTTACCGTAACTCCGCCAACAAAAATACCATGGGAATGAGGTGCTTTACCACCTAACACAGCTAAACCTTCATGGGCTAATCTACTGTATTTTATGCTCTCAATATAGTGATCACTTAATTTTTTATTCTCAGCTTCTGAAAGTCTGTAATCGCTGTATTGCTCTGAATATAAGGGACTTATATCTGGCATCCTTACATAACTTGGCATAGTCAAATTATAAAATTGTCTCAAATGATTTTGTATGAATTCAAAACCATGCATTAAATCTCGTACATACATATCATTTACACTTACATTAACTTTTAACGCATCCTCTAGTGCCAGTGTAGAAGCCATAGCATGTGCCGTAGAACATATGCCGCAAATTCTTTCAGTAAAATATATAGCATCTAAGGGCTGCCTACTTTTTAGCATCTTTTCAAAACCTCTAAATAGGAGCCCACTAGTTTCTGCATCAATAATTATATTTTGTTCAACTTCCACTTTAGTTTCTAAAAAACCACTAATTCTTGTTATAGGATCAATTGTAATAGTTTTTTTCATAGACTCCCCCTAATATCTCACAAAAGGTTCCATTCCATCTGGAAATCTTGAATTTGCACACCCAATACATGTAGTGTTATCTTCAATGGGCCAATTTACATATGCATTCCATTTTCTTCTTGGACAATCTGTTTTAGTTACAGGCCCCCTGCATCCTAGCTTAAACATGCATCCTTCTTCCCCAAATTTTTTTGCAAAAATTCCCCTGTCAAAATAACCTCTCCTTGTACATGTGTCATGAATAGTCACTCCATAAAATAAAATTGGCCTTCCTTCACTATCTAATTCCGGTTTCCCAAAGGCCGCTAAATGTGCAATAGTACCCACAACCCAATCCGGGTGACAGGGACACCCGGGTAATTTTATAACTTCTTTACCGTTTAATACATCAGATACACTTTTACTCAAAGATGGATTAGGCTTTGCAGCAGAAATACCCCCATGGGATGCACAGGTTCCTACTGCTAAAACATATTTAGCTTTTTTACCTGCCATTTTTACTGCTTCTAAAGCTGTGATAGATTTTCCTCTATAATGGGCTATTATATTATACAAACCATTTTGTTTAGTAGATACTGCTCCATCTACTAGTAATATAAATTCCGTATTTAAAGTATCTAAAAAAGTTTTAAAAGCAAATTCTCCCTCTGAAGTCATCAGTGTATTATTATAGGTTAGATTAATTAATTCATTTAATATATAATTGAGTCCTGGATTTACACTATTTAAAAAAGAAATAATGTTTCCCGAACAGCCTGTAACCTCGAGCCATATGGAATTCAACTTTTTTACCCGTCTATTTTTAATTAAGTACATTGCTTCCTTAGCCAACCTTTTTGCACTAAGTTCTTTTTCTAAATTCATTGGACAGTTATTTCCATTTTCCATAAGTAAAATCGCTCCTGTGATAATAATATATTTAAATAGTAAAATATATTCCAATTTATTTTAATTTATTCTTTTATCCATTTAAATCAAATTTACTTTTTTCAAGAGTTCAATATTTATTAGTAATTTATCTGTTGGTATATCAGCCGCAATACGGTGATCTTCTCCAAATACTATAGCTCTTTTAGATATTTCCTGCACTAACTCTAAATTATGTGTTGAAGTTATTAGTGTTTTTCCTGCTTTGTTTAATTTAATTAAAAGCTTTGTAAGCCCTCTTTGGATTTTTGGATCAAGGCCATTCATAGGTTCATCTAAAACAAGGACTTCAGGATTTAAAGCCAGAACGCAGGCAATGGAAACTTTTCGTTTTTCTCCATAACTTAAGTGGTATGGTTGTCTGTACTTGAAATCAATGATATTTAACAAGGTCAAACAATCATTAACTCTTTTATTCACATCATTATCATTCATACCCATCTGTCTTGGACCAAATGCAATCTCATCATAAACATCTGCACAGAATAATTGAGTGTCTGGGTTTTGAAATACAAAACCTATTTTCTGGTGAAACAGTTTTGTGAACTTTATATTTTGAAGTCTTTTATTTGTTATTTCTTTATTATTAAATTTATAACTCCCCCTATCAGGTGAAATAATGCCATTAATTATCTTCAATAATGTAGATTTGCCACTGCCATTAGCTCCTAACAATACCACACTCTCACCCTTTTTTATATGGATATTTATGTCCTTTAACGCATTATTACCCGGATATGAATAATACACATTAGTTATATCAATCATTTTAAACCCTCTCCATATATAAAAATAATCATTATCCCAAAGTTAATTATTATATATATAAAGTCTACAATAGAGAATTTAAGTCTATTATTAGTAATGTAATACTCTCCAGTAAAACCTCTACATTCCATGGCAAAGTACATATCCTCAGCCATTTCTTTAGACTTTATAAACATTATGCCAATAATTCCCGAAAGTGATATATATTTATATTTATTTTTACCAACTGATCTAAGCTTTAGAGAATACATCATATTTAGCGAAAATTCACCCATTATAAATATATATTTTATCGTAATATCCATAACAAAAATAAAAACGTTTGGTACAAAGAATCTTTTTAATGTACTGGTTATGGAATCCCATCCTGCAGAGCAAGAAAGTATATTCACAGCTGTTACTGTTGCAAAAACCTTAGATGTAATCATAACACTACTAAAACTATTACCACAAAATGCTGCCGGAAGAAGTATACCAAAAGTAAAAATACATATTATAAAACTTATTTTAAAAATTTTTATGATTTCCTCACTTTTCATAATACTTAAAATTACAAGTAGATATATATTAATAATAATTATAAATGTAAAATTATTTGTAATTGAAATCATTAATATGAGCATAAATGTAAATGTAATTTTAAAATCTGTATTTATCTTAAATTTATTTTGTTTATACTCACTTTGAGTTTTTATCATTGAAATGATACCTAACAGAGACAGGATACTTTTAGTAATAAAAGTATCCTTGTCTAATTGAGGAATATAATTTTCGTCCTTTAATAACCATTCAGGCATACCTAACATTTCTCCTTACTACTAACCAGTAATATTCCTAGTTTTATTTTTCTTTAAACTACTAATAATTTTAAATAGAATCAGTGAAATTGCAACTCCTGCAGTTGCCGATAAAATATACCCTGCTCCATCTGGTAATCCTTTAATTGCATAATCTGGTATAATAGCGTTAAAACTAAATCCATTTCTCATTCCTTCAGGAATATAGCCTAATGTTTTTCCGCCAGCTGCTACAAGCTTTATTTCATCAAGTCCCCATTCACCCCATGCTGTTCCAGTTGCTAGGAGTCCTATAGGACTCAAACAAATTAGTGCTACAATTAAACCATAGATAGCTTTTGTCTTTTGTTTTGCTCCTTCATATATGGTACCTGGTGAAACCTTCTTTATAAATGAAAATATGGCCACCGTAAATATGACCTCAACTACACCTGCAATAATAAGATGAGGGATAGTCATTGCGGGAATTGATACCCACAAAGGATATGGACTATATAATGGCTGTCCAGCAGCATTTTTAAATAATAAAGGTTGAACACCAAATTCTATTGCTGCTGCAAAAGCTGCAAAATTAATTCCTAAATATGATCCCAATACTATTCCTATATATTCACCCTTTTCCGAATTAGATCTATCTTTCACAAACTTATAGATAAAATATCCAAGGAAAGGTAATATAAATGCCATATTAAAACAGTTAGCTCCAAAGGACAATATTCCACCGTCTCCAAAAAATAACGCCTGAATAAGTAAAGCAACAGTAATAGAAATACATGCTGAAAATGGTCCTAAAAGAATAGCTAATAATGTTCCACCTACAGCGTGTCCCGTTGTACCTCCTGGCAGAGGTACATTAAACATCATCATAAGAAAAGAAAATGAAGCTCCTATTCCAAGCAATGGCATTTTAACCTTTGATACTTCGTTTTTTACCTTTTTTACTGATATAGTCCACACCGGAACCATAGCAACTGCCATAACCACGCAGGTTGATGGACTTAAATAATTATCTGGAATATGCATGTTTTCAAAACACCCCCTTGACTAAAATAAAGTTCATAAAATTTTATTTTTTACAACACTCTTAAAGGATTTATTTAAATTTTTATTCCAATTACCTATAAAATATTCTTTATTTTTAAGAATTTCTTTATTTCACAGTACCCAAGCCCCCAAATATATTTATTTCTTAGAATTTTACTTATTTTCCCTCACAGATAAAAAATTTCACTGAAAAAGAGAATCTATATTTTAAGATTCTCTTTTTATAACCTCTATTTAATTAAAGAACATACATCATTTGCAAACTGTACCGGATCATCTACAGAAAGACCCTCAATTAATAATGCCTGATTATAAAGTACATTGGAGAGCATTTTCAATTTGTCCTTATCCTCTGTAAATGCCTGTTTAACAGCATTAAACATTTCATGGTTTGTATTTATCTCAAGAATTTTATCCGCTTTAATATTCTGATTTTCCGGCATCATATTAAGTACTTTTTCCATTTCAATAGAAAGTTCTCCGCTGCTTGCAAGACAAACAGGATGGGTCTTTAAACGTTTGGATGCCTTTACTTCCTTTACCTTATCCTTCAAAACTTCCTTCATAAAATCAAATAATTCTTTATTATCTTCTGTTTCCTTGTCACTTTCTTTATTGTCTGATTCAAATCCCAAATCTTTGCTGGATACGGATTTAAATTCCTTTTCGTTGTATTTTACAAGCATTTTAATGGCAAATTCATCTACATCATCAGTAAAATATAATATTTCAAAACCTTTATCTTTAACTAGTTCAGTTTGAGGCAGTTTATCAATTTTTTCTACACTCTCTCCTGATGCATAATATATGAACTTCTGATCATCTTTCATACGGGATATGTATTCATCAAGACTTACAAGCTTTTTCTCTGTGGAAGAATAGAACATAATAAGTTCTTTAAGTACATCTTTATTCATTCCAAAATCAGAATACACACCATATTTGAGCTGTCTGCCAAAATTTTTATAAAACTCATTATACTTTTCCCTGTCATTTTTCAGCATAAGTAAAAGTTCACTTTTAATCTTTTCTTTTATCTTTTTGGCAATAAATTTAAGTTGTCTGTCGTGCTGTAAAAGTTCTCTTGAAATATTAAGAGAAAGATCCGCAGAATCCACAAGTCCCTGTACAAAGCCAAAATAATCTGGCAATAAATCAGCACACTTTTCCATTATAAGCACACCATTTGAATAAAGCTCAAGTCCCTTTTGAAATTCCTTTGTATAAAAATCATAAGGCGCTCTTGCAGGGATAAAAAGTAAAGTATTATAACTTGTTATTCCTTCTACACTGGCATGAATTGTTTTAAGAGGTTTTTCATAGCCAAAGTGTTTATCCATATAAAATTGCTCATAATCCTCGGGTTTTAATTCATTCTTATTTTTTCTCCAGATAGGTACCATACTATTTAAAGTTTCATCTTCAAAATAGTCTTCATAATCCTTGTCACTACCTTCTTTTAACTTACTCTTTTTTACCATCATCTTAATAGGATATTTTATAAAATCAGAATATTTTTTTATTAAGGATCTTATTTTATATTCATCTAAAAATTCACCATACTTTTCATCTTCTGTATCCTGTTTGATTTTTAATATAACTTCAGTTCCCACTTCTTCTTTTTCACAGCTTTCAATGGTATATCCTTCTACTCCTTTTGATTCCCACTTATAGGCCTTATCTGAATTAAGTGCCCGGCTTTTTACGGTAACTAAATCAGATACCATAAAAGCAGAATAAAAGCCAACTCCAAATTGACCTATAATATCTACCCCTTCTTTTAACTCATTTTCATTTTTAAAGGCAAAGGAACCGCTCTTTGCAATAGTACCCAGATTATTTTCCAGTTCTTCTTCAGTCATACCTATGCCTGTGTCAAAGATTGTAAGGGTTCTATTTTTTTCATCTGCAGTAATTCTGATATAAAAATCTTCTTTGTTGAAAGTAACATTTTCATCAACAAGGGAACGGTAATAACTTTTATCAATTGCATCACTGGCATTTGATATAAGTTCCCTTAAAAATATCTCTTTATTGGTATAGATAGAGTTAATAACCAAATCAAGCAGCCTCTTTGATTCTGCTTTAAACTGTTTTGTAGTCATTTTATCATTTCCTTTCTTTAATATGTAAAATGTATCACCTGAAATTTTAATAACATATAGAGCACATAAAATCTATGTAACTAATATCGCATTTTTCAATACACCTCATTATTACATAGATACTTTTTATAAATTTCATATGACCTTGTTTAAAGGTGTTTAGTATTTTCTGTTAGCACTCAAAACACTTGAGTGCTAATTTTATTTTAGCAATTATTTCTCCTTTGTCAATACATTTTCAAATTAAATTTTCCTCTAAATCTATTTTAACTATTATATTTTCCACATTTTTTATCTTTTTCTCTGGTAAACTTAATAAGAATTCAATGAAATAATTTTGCCATTCTGATTCCATATTATCCCTATATTTAATTAATTCTTCATAGGATAAATTCAGAGAATTACAGTTTAAATCATCATAAAACACTGTTTTGCCAAGTACAGCTAGGGACATATCATTAAGCGTGCTAAATACTTCTATATATTCACTGCCAAATAGACACTCAGAATCCAACAGATCCATATAATCTTCAAAGGATTTTAAATTTAAAGCTATAATATTAATTTTATCCTTAACGTACCTGCATTCCATTACTTCCTCTACAATAGAGGTAAACTCATAATCATTCATTTTGCTGCCTTTTGTAAATACAATTTTATCTTCTCTGGATTTTTCATTTTCTATAATGATCATATTTGACAGATTTCCATTATTATAAGTATTTAAAAATCGTATTATAAATGGATTTTCATACATTTTTATATAATCTATAAGCTTTTTATCTCTAATATTGAATTTAACAATTATCCCTTTAAAGATTTCCTTTAAGATACTTTTTAATTCCTCTCCATTTTTCTCAAATAAACTTCTTTTTATCATTTCCCTGTCATGTGGTGAAATTTCAAGAGTAATTTCATTGTTTCCACACAAAAGCACAAAAATAGATTGCTCCAAAAGCACCTGAAATACATTAATTGGAGACTTTATAATATCGATTCTATATTTTCTACCATAATCTCTGAGTATTTTTCTAATGGAAGATTGTTTAAAAAAATCACAAAAATCAGTTTCCATTTTTAATTTTTCAATATACTGTTTTATATAGAAAATCCCTGTTAAACTCATATTGTCAAATGTAAGTGGGTAATCAATGCTGCAGGGTATGTCATAGGCGCCAAAGACCTCATCATAATTATTAAAAAAATCCTCTAGATTATCTATTGTGTCATTATAAACCTCTAGAGGAATATTAAGTTTATTTTCTTTTATATTTTTATAAATCTTCCGGCACTCTTCAGTGTATTTTTTAACAATTTCAACACCTTTTTTGTATATGAAATCAACATCTTCTTCGTAAATTAAATCAGAACATCTCTCTTGTTTTCCATAACACTGCATATAGGCATTTATGGAATAGTATATAGAATTTAGGATATTAAAGGCATTATCCTCTTTTACAGAACTGCTTTTTCCTTTTGTATATCTTATAATTAATTCTTTAAAAATTAAAAGAACACCTGATTCCATACTCTTAGGCAAAGTCTTCAATACTTATTTCCCCCTTAATCCTCATCCTCTATACTGATAAGTTCCCTACCGCTTCTAAAATTATTTAAAATTCTTTCAATACCCTTTCCTTTCATAAGTTCTGTGGAACCATTATAAACCTTGTTAAAAAGAAACATTATGACTTTAAATATTTCTTCATCTCCCAGAAAATCTGATGTGTGATTTTTTATATAATGGAATATTTCATATACATCATTAATACTTTCAATCAGATTGTATTGATTTATATAAGGAGAATATGCAAGCTCTGTTACAATATTTTTTAAAATATTCATGTTAAGTTCCAATCTGCCCTGTGCTTTTAAAGTAATATTTCTCATTTCTATAATATCTCTTACATCTTCCTCTTTAAGAAAAAGATTTCGCTCTTTAAGATGTTCATTTAACCTTAAAAGTTCAGTGGTTCCCTTTGATTTTTGAATATCATTAATAGAATTAAATATTTCAGGTAAATTCATAATCATCACTCCCTTAAAATCCAAAAAAAACACTTGACATATTATTTATAATATGATATGATTGTTATATGATATAATTGTGTTTTTTATATATTTTATTATACCATATTAAAATATAAGTTCAATATAATAACAGTTCATTTTACTGTTTTTTGTTTTTTTACATATTAAAATTAAAGGAGGTTGTATCCTCCTTATATAACCTCCCAAGGATTTTCTTTTCCTTCCATAAATAAGGTACAACTTAAAATAGAGTTTTCTACCATGTCACTTACAGATTGATCCGTATAAAAAGCGGTATGTGGAGTAATAATTACATTAGGATAGGATTTTAAAATTGCCAACTGTCTATTATTTAATATTTCACACTTTAGATCATTGTAATACAAATCTGATTCCTGTTCGATAACATCTAAAGCTACTCCTGCAATTTTTCCCCTTTCAATACCTTCTATTAAATCCTCTGTATTAATAAGGGAGCCTCTGGCTGTATTAACAATAAATACCCCTTCCTTCATCATATCTATAGAATCTTTATCAATAATGTGATAATTATTTTTCCTGGCAGGAATATGTAATGTAATGATATGGCTGTCTTTTAAAAGTTTCTCCAAGGATACATATTCAGCATATTTTTTCACATCTTCATCTTCATGAGAACTATAAGCTATTATTTTACATCCAAATCCACTTAAATTTTTAATTACCCTCTGTCCAATTTTCCCTGTGCCAATAACACCTACTGTTAAATTATGAAGTTCTCTGCCCTGTACACCTTTTAAGGAATAATCCTGAACACTTGCACATTGCATAATAGCTTTCATCTTCCGTATTGTCATCAAAATTACCATAACTGTGTGATCCGCTACACTACTTGGAGAATAAGTTACATTTCCTATATGCATGTTCAACTGTATGGCTTTTTCAATATCTATATGGTCATATCCAATAGTTCTTGTAGATATAAAATTTACTCCCATTTCATGAAATTTTTCTACAAGTTCTCCTGAAACAGGAGTAGTAACTATACTTATACATTGGAACCCTCTGGCTAGTTCTGCATTCTCCATACAGGGAGCATCATCACACAATACCACTTCCACATTATATTTTTTTCCAAATTCTTGAAAATACATTTTTTCATCATCCCTATAACTATAAGCTAGTATTTTCATTTTCTTCCCCCCCTTATTTACAATTCACAGTACACAATTTACAATTCACGATGCACTATTTACAATTTATAATTATATCATATTGTACATGTTTCATCTTTGTTTTATTCCATTTATCAATAAATCACAATATTCTTCTGTAATTTTATTTATAGATTTTTCATATTTTTTATATGCTTCATATCCTTTAAAAAATTCTGTTTCTGGGATATTGAGTTTTTCTATAATAAAATCCCTAAGAAGTACCATATTTCTGAATATATAAAATATCATGATGTTTTTATCCAAATCCATACGTATTAACTTTTTGTTTTGCAGTATATCGAGCATATCTATGAATTCTTTTCGATTCATAGTCAAATATTCCTTGAATTGGCTGTTTTTACGGGCATAAAAAAGAAAGCTGGCATAATTGTAATACATGAAATCAAACTGCAGTACATGAATTACAAGTTTTTTCGAAAGAGTTATTGCATCCAATTCCTCCTCCTCCGGGTTGAAATTGGTTACATATTCTAGTTGCTTGTTTAGTGCATAATCAATAAGATATATATATAAATCCGTTTTATTGTTAAAATATCTGTAGAAACTCCCCTTGGCAATTTTCAGTTGGTTTATGATCCTATTTAAAGAAGATGACTCAAAATCCTGATTTGCAAATTCCTTAATAGCTACCTGTATAATTTCTTCCTGCCTTTCTTCTGGCAAATTAAAAAAGGTTTTACTAGGCAAGGTTATCACTCCTAATTTTATAATTGATAAGACTTAAGTAACATATATCAAATTATGTAATTTCTTCAATATCAATTATAACATTTATGAAAAAGTTTTGTAGTATTGACAATATAAATAACATAATAGTATAATCTACTAGACTGACCGAATGGTCGCCACTTATAATTCTCATTTAGGAACTTCAAATAGTTGCTAAATAATTAGACAAAGTTGTATATTAGTGGACATTTTTATCTAGTGTACAATTAACTATTTGATCTTTTCAAGCTTTAGTGAATGTAGGATTATGGAAATAATCCAGCATGATGAACTACGATTTTATAGAAAGTTAAAAACATACCCTTGAATGTATTCTTCAGTTTAAGGCTCTATGAGTGAGGAAGGATGACCGACTACTAATGTCATGTGGTCAAACACCTAATCAAACATACTTCTATAATGTCATTGGCAAGAAGAAAATTTCCACGAAAGTGAGAGCGGTCAGAAATGACTAATAATAATCAATTTAGTTTTGTTATTGATAAAAAAGGTAATTGATACAATAAAAGGAAACATATTGGTTTTAAAAACTTAGAATACTAAAAAGTAAGTGAAGGAAGGAGAGGTTAAGTTTGTCTAAGTTTTCTTAACTACCTAACTTTCGTACAAACGAAAATTGACCGATATGAATAAATTCCCATGGTATTATATCCAAAAAGTAACTAAAGGATAATAGCACACCTTAAAGAAATAAATTCTTATATAAAACAATCATGAAAGGTGGTATTATCCTATATGAACAAGATAACATTTTCTCGTAATGACTGTAAAGAAGAAACTACTTCCATTTGGCTCGTTTCAGTTCTGCAATATGGACTTAAGCTTGAATTTTTCAAGCCTTTAGAAACCTTTAAACTAAAGATGAAAAAAGTAAAATTTTCAGTTTATCAGAAACTTGTTACCATAATAATGTCCATAGCTGTGGGCTGTGAATTTATGAAAGACATTAACGAAAAGCTTGGTTCGGAAAAATTATCTGCAAATTTATTCAATATGGACAGTTTCCCTGATCAATCACAGCTCAACAAGGTTTTAAACCGTTTTGATTCTGATTCCATATCCCAGTTTGAAAATATACATCATAAGCTTTTTATTCAAAACAGCAGCTCAGCTTTTACTGAAAAAGAAGTAGTGATAGACTTTGATCAAACTGGATTAATTGCAAATGGTAAATCTTATGAATCAGCATCAAAGGGATACTTCTCAAAGAAGAAAAATCAATCCGGGTACCAGATGTCAGCAGCATTTGCAGGTGAACATTCTGAAACAGTTGCCATGTATCTTGATTCGGGTAATATGCATTGTCAAGATCACTTTAAAGATTTGCTGAAATCTACATTATCAAAATATAATGATGCATTAAAAAATGGCAGTTTAATCATACGTTCAGACAGTGGATATGGTTCTGCAGATATAATTGAACTAATGAAATCCATACCCAATTTAAAGTTTGTTACCAAAGGTTATTCTACTGTAAAAGCCAAAAATCTTGCTAAGGAAATACCATATTATGAATATACTCAGGCAGATGAATCCGCATGGGTTCATGAGTTCCCTAATATTGACGGACTGAGAATCATAATAGTTCAAATTCTCACTAAAAGTGGTAAATTAAAATATTCAATGCTTGTCACCAATATTGCTGTAAAAGATATGGATGCAGTTGAGTTATTTCACTTTTATAACAAGCGTCAAACAATTGAAGCATTCTTTAAGATGATTAAAAATGTATACAGCATTAAAAATCTTAGAACTACTTCCTTCTATGGCATATACGGATTTCTCTGGCTTGTTTTTTTCACTCATAATCTTATAGTTTGGTTTAAAGCAACAACATTGCATAATACTGAATTAAAGGATGCAGGGGTCAGGGTTCTGGTAAAGAAAATAGGGAATATAAAATGCTTTGTAAAACGAACTGTTGATAAAATAGAAGTAAATATTCCTTCACTTACCAGGCTTTCCAAGATTATTGCCTATGCACTCTGTAGATCTCAATATGAACAAATACGTTTTAATATCTGAAAATTACTTTACTATAATATAATCCATTAATGGTAAAACAATCAATTTTACCATTAATAATCAATGTGCTTTTTAAATTACCATATTAAGCCATCAAGAGTATATTTAAAAACAGGATAAATATAGAAAATATATACATGATTTTACTGGATTAATTATGCAAGATGCTGTTTTATGTTGGTACAAAACTTAGGTAACTAGGTTTTTCTATGAAAAAAGGAAGTTTAGTTTTCACATTCCTGATTATAATAATAAGTTTTTTTACAGGATGCAGTAATATAGCTGTATTAACTGGAGATGATTTAACGCAGAAAAGTAATTCTAATTTAATTGTTCAAGGAAATATAGAAACCAAGGAAATAAATATAAACTCTAAAGTTGCAGGAAAAATAACAGCTATAAAAGTAGATGAAGGCGACAGCATAAAAAGTGGACAAGTTCTAATAACTATAGATAATAGTTCATTAATTGCAAAAGAAGCCCAATCCCAAGCTGAAATTGAAGCAGCTACCGGACAAATGAAAGCAGCCCAGGCAGCAAAAGAAGCAGCTCAAGCTAAACTTTCGGAGGCTCAAAATGGATCAAGACCAGATGAAATTGCTTCAGCTAAGTCCCAATACGATTTGGCTAAATCTACATATGACAGAATAAATACATTATTTCAACAGGGTTATACAACTAAAGAAAACTTAGACAAATCAGAGACATCTATGAATGTAGCAGAAAATCAATATAATATTGTTAAAGAAGGAGCAAGAACTGAAGATATAGCAGCATTACAGGCACAGGTAAGTCAGGCAGATGCAACAATACAAGCATATCAGGCTCAAATTAAACAAGCCCAGGGAGGAAAAAGTGAAGTACAAAGTTATATAACAGATACTACAATTACAGCACCTGCAGATGGAATTGTAAATCAGCGAAATGTGGAAGTGGGTGAACTGGTGTCCACAGGTATGCCTCTTCTTGTGATAACAAGTACAACTACTCCATGGATTGAATGCAATGTGAAAGAAACAGATCTTTCAAAGGTAAAATTAAATCAAACCGTTTCAGTAAAACTTTCAGCTTACCCTAAACAAAAATTTAAAGGCAAAGTAGTAAAAATAAATGAAAAACCCGACTTTGCAGTTAAAAGAGCTACAAATGACAATGGAGATTTTGATGTATTATCCTATGGGGTGAAAGTTGAATTAACATCTGTAAACAAAACCCTTTATCAAGGTATGACAGCCTTTGTTGATTTTGGAAAGTGAAGTGATTAACCTATTATGAAAGATAAAATATTTAATTTTATGAAAATAGTTTTAAAATTAAAAGGGGTTTTCATCTTTATTTTCTTTATATTTATAATTCCCATCACCTGCAGTTTCATTTTAGGCAATGAAATGCATGAAGGCGAAATTAAAAATATTCCAACCATAATTGTAGACCATGATAATTCTTCCTACAGTCAGATGCTTATCAAAGAAATAAAATACAATGAAATATTTAATGTAAATAATTATGGTGAGAATGATTATGATGTTAAGACTTCAATAGAAAAAGGCAAAGCCTCAGTGGGGGTTATCATTCCCCAATCTTTTTCAAAAGACTTAACAGAAGGAAATGCTCCTAAAGTTCTGGTATTTTATGATGGCTCACAGATGTCAATTACC
The DNA here is from genome assembly GCF_036781005.1 of Clostridium sp. Lineage (GTDB taxonomy): Bacteria > Bacillota > Clostridia > Clostridiales > Clostridiaceae > Clostridium_B. Next base: position 41,741 of record NZ_DAIQBT010000019.1, read on the forward strand.
AGTGCTGCTAAGTCTAGAATGGATGAAATACTTTTGTCTATAAAAACAGCGTACATACAGGAAACTATGCAGGGAAAGCTTGGAATAATGCCTGAAGTATCCAGAAATTATATGCTGCCTATGTATTTTAACTATAGAATTTTGAATAACCCTGCTAGAAATTACAGTAACTTTTTAAATATAGGAATGCTAATTTCTATTACTCAAGTATGTATTGTAATGCTTGGAGCAGTTATTCCAAAAAAAGAAAAATACTATTTATCTATATGGATTAAATCTATTTTAGCAGGTTTGGCAGGTACAGCTTCCACCCTGTTAACTTTATGGATCCAGGTGAAATATTTTGGAGTTCCCTTTAGAGGTACACCTAAAGAAGTTATTATACTAACCACATTATTTTCTATTGCAATAGCAAGTTATGGAGTTTTGGTAAGGCTCATCATAACACAAGAGCTGTTTTCAATACAAGTTAGTGCAGTAACAGTACTGCCTACAAGTGTACTTGGAGGATATACTTTTCCACTGCTTGCAATGCCCAAATTTTTTCAGGATTTATCAGCCATACTTCCCTTTGTGCATTATGCAGATCCTATGAGAAGACTATTTCTTGTGGGCATAGAAATGAAGTATATTGTCCCAGAAATAATTTGGTTTGTGAAGTTTACACTTTCTATGTGGTTATTTTCTTTGGCAATATTCTACATGAAGAAAAGAATCAAAAAAGTAATTACCAATACTAAAGACAATAAAAATAAATCCCCAAATACTGGAGAGGTGGTAAAGGCATGATTAAAAAAAGCTCCATTAAAGATACAGCAGAAAGAATAAAAAATGCTGCAATTATTATAATAACACCTATTTTTTTTACCTGTGTTTTCTGTTTAGTATTTAGCAAAGTATTTGTTGAACAAATACCTTTTGGTGTTTTAGATTTAGATAATTCCTCCACCTCCCGAAGTATTGTAACGCAATTTAAAACTCATCCAGGATTTAAAGTGAATTATTATGCTCAATCCTATGAAGATATTAATGAAAAACTAAAATCCGGAAAAATAAAAGCAGCTATTATAATACCAAAGAAATTTGGCAAAGATGTATCTGAAATGAAGGCTCCAAAAACTATACTGTTAGTGGATGAAACCAATATAGTTATAGGAAATAATGCACTATCTTACGGAAGTGCTATATTAAATACTTTAAATGCAAAAATCCAGCTCAATGTTCTGCAAAGCAATAACATGATGCCTTATGTGGCACAGCAATCAATGAGTTCTTTATCTTTTATTGAACGCATATTATATGATCCCCAGCTTTGCTATGGCAAGTATTTAATTTATGGTCTTATAGCTGTGGTGGCTCAACAAAGTTATTTAGCTGTAATAACACCTATTTTAATTACAGAAAAATCCAATATAATAAAAGTTAAAATGCATTCAAAAAAGGGAATAAAAAAGTTGGCATTTCTATGTTTGAGAATTTTTTTATGTGTATTATGTGCCTACATAGGCTTTACCGCCAGTTTATATTGTACTGGAAAGTATTTTAATATGCCTCTCAGAGGAACTATAGTAAATTACCTCAAATTAATAACCATATTTATTATAAATCTTACTGCAGTATCTTTCATACTATCCATTATCTTCAATAAGATTTCATACTTTACCAGATTCTCCATGTGTTTATCTGTTCCCACATTTCTCACCGCAGGCTATAGCTGGCCTGAGTATATGATGCCCGGCGGATTTAGTCATATTGTTAAGGCTATATGGCCTATTATATACACAGCAGATCCCTTAAGAGCCATAAGTCTAAAAGGAATAAACAACATGGAATTTTTACACTCATATATACAACAGGGAATTCATTATGGACTGATATGGCTTCCTGTAGGAATAATACTATATATTGTTAAAGTTATAGTACTTAAATACATATACAGAAGGTTTCCTGCTGCCATAAAGTCACTAGAGCATTAATAGATATTTCCTAAAATTACTCTATTTAAATATTTTCTCCCTACTGCTTCTGCTTTTTTCATGAAATTTATATCTGTAGGGGGATTTTTAAGTTTATACCTTGGAAAATATCTTGAAAGGTGCAGTGGAATATTATTATCTATAGAACTTAAGAACTTTGAAATATCTTCCACTTCCTTTAAATTATCATTTTTTCCACTTACTAAAAGTGTGGTAATTTCCACATGACAAACTTCTGCAGCTTTTTTAATGGTTTTTAGTATGGGCTTTAAACTTCCTCCACAGAGATTTTTATAATAACTTTCATTGAAACTTTTCAAATCAATATTCATAGCATCTACATAGGGAAGAAGCTTATCTAAAGGTTCTTCCTTTATATAGCCATTAGTAACAAGAACTACCTTCAAATAAGGCTTTTTTTCTTTTACTAGTCTGGCACAATCATATACATATTCATACCATATTGTAGGTTCATTATAAGTAAAAGCTATTCCTATATTATTCTTTAAATTCACTGCAGTATCTATTAAATTATTTTTAGACATAAACTCACTCTTAGCTCTAAACTGGGCTATAGTATAATTTTGGCAAAAATTACAAGTGAAATTACATCCAAAGCTCCCTACTGAAAAAATATAACTGTGTGGTTTAAAATAATGAAGAGGTTTTTTCTCTATGGGATCCAGTGCCCCAGCGGTAACTTCCCCATAATTTACAGTAAAAAGTTTTCCTCCCTCATGTATTCTCACATCACACTTTCCAAAACACCCATCTTCAATTATACAATTGTGGGGACATAAAAAGCAGTGAACCTTATCTTTAAATTTTTCATAAAATGAAGCTTCTACCTTCATAACATCACCTTTTTCTCAATGTTCTTTATAACGAACCACTTTAAATCTTTCTATTTTATATTCTTCATCAGGTTTTATACCTGCCTTTTCCAGAGCAATTGAAAGCTGTTTTTCCACTGTATCCACCCCTTCTAAATTGGGAAGTAACAATCCTGTTTTTCTACCTTTTCTCACAATAACACCATACTTCTCAGGATCCAATTGTTCCCTGCAACAGGTTTCAGGTTCTGTTAAAACATCCACTGAAAATACAATATCTAAAAGCTCTTTTTTCTCCACTTCATAAAATCTTGGATCATTGAAAGCCGCTTCAACAGCATTGCGTATAATCTCTTCTGCCAAGTTATCTGTAACAGGGAATATTGTACCTATACATCCTCTTAAATCCCCATATTTTTTTAAGGACACAAATACTCCTCTTTTAATACTTATCATTTCATCTGTTATATAGTCCGGAATCTTCTTAAGCATTCTTCCCTTATTTAAATAGAACTCAACACTTTCCCTTGCAAGTCTCACATAGGGATTGCTTTCCTCTTTTCTCTTTTTTGCAGCATTACTTTGAAGTAATTCCATCTGCTTTAATTTTGAGGTATCCTCTTTTAATAGGTTGAATTTCATTACTCCATAACCCACTCCAAAAGTCCCCTCATAACTTAAAAGCTCCCCACTGAATTTAATCTTATCTAAAGCTCCCAGTAAGGTTAAAACTGAATTTCTTCCACATTCTGCAGCATTACCTACACCATCCTTATCCATATTAAAGATACCCTTTACATCTCCATCTTTTAAATTTTCAAGAAATTCCCTATCAAACTTTTCCCCAAAAGGACTGTATCCATAAGGTCCTTCTTCTTTTAATTTATGGGATAAGTCCCCACTTGCTATAAATACAACTTCTTCTCCCAACTCTTCTACTGCTTTACTTATACATATACCAAATTTATACAAATTAATATCATCTAAAGGTGCATAAGTTATGTGTACAATCTTGTAACCATTGTAGTATTTATCAATAAAATACAGAGGAACCATAGCTCCATGATCTAAATAAACAGAAGTATTATATCTACTTAAAAGAGAATTGGTGGCCATCACAACAGGTATATGAACTTTATATGCAAGTTCATATATTTTACTGGTAAGGGATTTATGGATTTGTAACTTCATAGAAATACCTGATACACCGAAATTCCCCAAATCCCCTGCTATTTCATTTTCATAGCTTAGTGAAATAGCATCTTTAAACATTACACCATGGGGAGTAACAAGTATAATGGTATCCGGAGCCTTTCTTGCAATCTCTTTTCCTATTACATGAAAACTATCGCCGGTACTACTAATCTTTTTTTCCTGCCCTTTTCCTATCTCTGGAATCACAATAGGGGGATGGGGCAATAAATAAAATCCTTTTACACTCAAGAAATCACCTCCATAAATAATATTTACACTTTTCTATAATAATATTAGAAAACTAAATATTATGCAATATATAGCCAATAAGACAATTATATAAATTATTTTTGAATAATTTTTTTTATAAAAGTCAAACTAATTTTATCCGATGTACAAATCATTATATTCTATAAAGATTAAGGAGTGTTTTATTTGAATAAAAAGTTAAATCTGCTTATATTTAGTGGAGATTATGACAAAGCTCTTGCAGGACTGATTATAGCTAATGCGGCTAAAGAAATAAATATAGAGGTATCAATATTTTTTGGTTTCTGGGGACTTCTCCTGGTACGTGATCCTAAAGCCCCTCCCTATGATAACAAAACTGTTTATGAAAAAATGTTTTCCATGATGACTCCAAAGGGCATTGAAGAGCTTCCATTATCTAAAATGAATTTCAGCGGTATAGGCAAGGAAATGCTTAAAGCCATGATGAAAGAAGAGGATACTCCAAGCATCACAGCCTTTTTAAAAGGAGCCATAAAAAAAGGAGTGAAATTTTATGGCTGTAAACTTTCAGTAGAAATTATGGGATTTAAAAAAGAAGAACTCCTTCCTGATGTTGAAATAATAGAAGCAAAAGATTATTTAAAAGATGCTGTTAACTCTGATATGCAGTTATTCATCTAAATATACTCATACCTATGAATAAAATATAAGTTTTAAAAAATTATATCCCAATTTTGCTCCATAAAAAATCAATACGCTGCCACAAATTATATTTATTTTTCCCAGTATATTTTCATTAAAACTATTTTTGAAAACCAAAAAAACTGTAGCAAGAAAAATAAACCATATAAAAGACGCCATACATACCCCTGCAATAAAAAATTTACAGGCATATAAGGACATGGATGCCCTGAAGCCTCCAAGAAGAAGAGATCCATCTATTATAGCCTGCGGATTAAGCCAGGTTACTGTAAAACAGCCTGCTGCCAATTTATATAAAGTAATATCTATGTCCATATTGTTCCTTGAAAGTTGAGGCTTGGATTTAATCAGTGATATTCCTATATAGATAACCACAATGCTTCCCAAAAAGAAGATTATAAGTTTTAAAAAATAAAAATTATCTATAAGCAATCCTATTCCAAAAAAACTTGCAATAGACAGGGTTATGTCAAAAAATATAGTTATAAATGCTGTTTCATAAGCTCTCCCTCTACTCATAGCTACAGCTGCATTTATTACATATAAATTTTGCATTCCTATAGGTGCCACATAGCTGACGCCAAGTATAAATCCTTGTATTAAATATTTCATCATAGTTATTTTCCCCTTGTTGAATGAATTTTTAATGTCCTAATAGGCATAGTGTAATTATAATAGTAATAATATCAATTATGTCCATCCAAAGGAATAAAACTTATACCAACCAAATGCACAAAAAGAGTTGTTAAACCTTAAAATATGTGATTTAACAACCCTTTTGTTTTTTTTCTAATCTTCTAATTATGTAAGATAGTTTTTCAAGTCCCTTTTCCATTTGGTCAATTGAAGCATAGGAATAAGATATTCTCAAATTTTGATTGTTAGAAAAACCATACATGCTCCCAGGATTAATAAGAATTTTTTCCTTTATAGATTCTTTGAATAATTTATCTATAGATATAGTGGAATTTAATTTAACCCATATGTAAAATCCACCCTGGGGGATATTCCATGAAGCTAAGTCTTTAAAGTTATCCTCTAAAATTTCTATAGTTTTATCCCTGCGAAATTTAAGCTTTTTCCTAAATTCTTTAAGATGTTCTTCATATAATCCACTACTTATCCACTCCATTAGCAGTATCTGAGATATGGAACTGGAACCATAATCAGTCTGCATTTTTATATCCGACAGCCTCTCTATAACACTTTCCGGGCCTACAATCCATCCAATTCTAAAGCCTGGAGCAAGACATTTTGAAATACTTCCAAGATAGAGTACATTTCCATTTTTATCTCTACTTTTAAGCGGCAATGGAGGCGACTTTTCTATCCAAAGTTCTCTATATACATCATCTTCTACAATAGGAATTCTTAGCTCTCCACAACATTTTAGAATTTTCACACGTCTATTTTCACTGCTCACAATCCCTGTAGGATTATGAAATGTAGGGATAGTATATAACATTTTAGTAGCATTTTTTCCGCAATTTTTTTGTATTTCTTCAGGAATAATCCCTTCATCATCCATTTTCAAACCGGTCATATTCATTCCAAAAGACTGAAATATGTGCAAAGATTTTAAATAGGATGGATCCTCTACCAATATTCTAGCTCCTGGAGGTAAAAGAGCAAGTGATATAAGTTGAAGAGCTTGAAGTGCTCCAGAGACAATGAGTATGGAAGAAGGTGGTACTTGTATGCCATATTTTTTTATGTACTTACTAATTAAAATCCTTAATTCCAACAACCCTTTTGCCTCAAGATACCCCAAAGAAGTAATTTTATTTAAACATCTACTTAAAACTTTATCCATCATATGCCTTGGAAACAAATCAGGGCCTGGTTCCCCGCTTCCAAGTCTGATTATATTTTCTTCATACTCCAGCTTATTAACCATTTGAATAGTGCTGAGATTAGGCTTATGGATACTTCCTTCAATATAATTCTTCCAATTCAATTCTGGTTTTGAGGAAAGTAGGGACCATGTATTATTTACTATTGTAGTACCTCCTCCTTTATTACCTTCAATAAGTCCTCTGCTTTTTAGCTCATCTAAAGCTTCAACTATGGTACTCCTGTTTACTTCAAATATTTCTGCAAGTTTTCTCTGAGAAGGAATTTTAGTACCTATGGCAAAATTACCCCTTGATATTTCCTCGATTATATAATCTACAATTTGCATATATAAAGTTTTAGGCGAATTCTTATCTGGTTTCCAATTAATATCTATCACTTACTGCACCTTCTTCACCCTAAATACTTACTACATAATATCAATATATCATATTTCATCCAATCTTATATTGAGATATTTTATTTTGCAATTCTATTACTATTTCTGTTAACGATTGGGCGGCATCTGCCACCTGTTTCATAAGAGCAGTCTGTTCTTCTGAAGCTGCTGCCACATTTTCAATATAATTAGAAGATTTAGTAGAAATATTGGAAATATTTTGTATTCCCTTCACCATATTATCAGAATGTCCATACAACCCTCCAATAACCTCTTCTATTTGTGCCATTTGCTGCGAAACCTTTTTAACAGAATCTGCTATAGTTTTAAATGAATTACTAGCCTCACTCACTCTATTTTTTCCCATGTCCACTGATGTGTTTCCCATATTCATGGCTTCTATTGCACTTTTTATATGTTCTTGTATCTCCTTTATGAGAATGCTGATTTTTCCTGCTGCATTTCCTGATTGTTCTGCTAATTTTTTAACCTCCTCCGCAACTACAGCAAACCCTTTCCCCTGTTCTCCTGCTCTAGCCGCTTCTATTGCAGCATTTAAGGCAAGAAGGTTTGTTTGTTCAGATATGTCATCTATTATAGTAATGATACTATCTATTTCTTTAGACTTTTCACCTAACACATTTACGATATGTGTGGATTCTGAAACCTGTAAACTTATATTCTCCATTTGATTCATAGCATCATTTATTATATTACTTCCTTTTTCAGCTATTTTTGTAGAATCAAAAGATAATTCGGTGGTTAAATTTACATTTTCTTTTATATCTTTTATACCTTCATGGATTTGCTCAACTGATTCAGATACATCTCCAGTTTCTTTAGTTTGCAGCCCAATATGTTGGGACACTTCCTGCATTGATACAGCTACCTGCTCAGCCGCAGTCTGGGTTTGCTGTGCACTTGCAGTGAGTTCTTCAGAAGTGCCTACAATATGATCAAGGTTATTTATTATAGACTGAAAAATTGTTTTCAAATTTAATGACATTTTATTTAAATCTTTAGCCATATGGCCCATCTCATCCTCAGAATTTACATCCAAGATATGGGTTAAATCCCCATCGCAAATAACAGAAGTCAATTTAGTAACCTGGCTTATATTCTTTGTAATATAGCTGCTATAGAAAGATATGACAACAGTGATTATTACTATTAAAAGTACACTAAGTATAGCAAGGGTGCTTATTAAACTGTTTAGCGGACTGTATAATTCTTTTTCTGAAACAGTAATACCCAATATCCAATTTGTTGAAACTATAGGTGTATGATAAATGATTCTCTTATCACTTCCGTCCATATAAATGCCTTTTCCACTTTTTCCGCTTAATATATCCTTGCTAATGCTTGAAAAATCAGGGTTGTCTGTTATTTTAGATTTCATCACTTTTTTTCGTTCTACCCCAGCAATATACAAGCCACTATCTGTAGTTAAAAAAACTTTTCCTGACTGACCAAATTTAACTTCGTCTATCATTTTTTCTAAATTGCTCAAATCAATATCTGCATTGGTTTCTCCCTGAAAATTTCCCTTTTCATCAAAGAATGGTGTAGAGACAGTTGCCATAGTAATTTTAGTATTATCATCATAAAAGGGCGGAGTCCAACTTACTTTATCCTTTGTAGTCTTTCCTACCTTATACCAATCCTGTGAAAGATAATTATAATCCTCTTTCATGTAATTTTCTGTATACACAACTTTACTATTATCTTTATATGCATAAGGACCAAAAAATTTTATATTATCTTTATATTTATAAGGCTCAAACCATACTCCCACTCCAAAAGTATCTTCATTAACTGCAGCATATTTTTGTACTAAATTTTTGTATTCATCTTGAGACATGGTATTTCCTGAAACTTCAACAGTTCTTGCTAAAATTTCAGCAATTCTACTGTGGGAAATAATTTTGTTATTGACTGATAATTTTAATTCATTTATTTTGTAGGATATTTCTCTATCAATTTGCTCACTTATAATTTTTCTTCCAGTATAATAACTCAAAACAGATAATATAACTAATACCATTATTGTAACAGGAAGAATAGTTATAATAGTCCTTGTCCTAATACTTTTTATTTTTATCAATTTATTTCACCTCCAATTAATATTTTAGAGCCATTTAATATTTAATTTTAATATAGTACTTTTCGACATAATTATTTATAACTTTACATTTTAATCATGTTAAAATGTTTTAACATATAATTTACATGATTAGCAATAATAGATGGTATACTTATGCTGTAAGTATACTATTTTCCACCTTTTTAATTGTATAATAATTTGGAGGCACATATAATGTTATATAAATCATTAAATAATCTCCATAATAAGGAGTTTCATGAATTGTTAAAAATAATTGAAAATGAAGATATATCTACTGTATATCAACCTATTGTATCTTTAGCAGATGGAAACATTATAGGATATGAGGCACTGAGCAGAGGACCTGAAAATTCTCCACTACAAAGCCCTGACAACCTGTTTTCCACCGCAAAGCTCTATAACAGAACCTGGGATCTAGAACTTTTATGCCGCACAAAAGCTATTGAAAGGGCATGGAATATTCCAGAGGACAAATTTCTCTTTATAAATGTAGATCCTTATATTTTTAAAGATGAAAAATTCAAACGAGGATTTACAAAAGAATTTCTGACCCAACATAATATATCTTCAGAAGCAATAATATTTGAAATAACCGAAAAAACATCCATAGAAGACTACAGAAGACTACAAAAATTTTAGGGCTGTACTAAATAACTATATAGAACAAGGGTATAAAATTGCCATTGATGATACTGGTTCAGGTTATTCAGGACTCAAAATGCTGGCTGAAATAAAACCCCATTATATAAAAATTGACATGGATTTAATTAGAGATATCCATAAAGATACTTTTAAACAGGCATTAATAGAATGTTTTGTAAGACTATCTGAAGTCACCAATATGAAACTAATTGCAGAAGGTATAGAAAATGAAAAGGAACTTGAGACTTTAATTAACCTTGGAGTTTATGGAGGACAAGGTTATTTTATCAATCCACCTGCTGGAACATTTTTAGATATACCTAATCGTGTAAAAGATGCCATCTCATCCTGCCACAAAATGAAAAATGCCAGATTTATTTCCTCTTCTAATAATTACATAGGGAAAATTGCACGTTTAGATAAATCTTTTAATATAAATACTACCTGTAAAATTATAAAGGAATATTTCAACAAAAACACCAATATAACCGGAATCTGCATTGTAAATAACAAATTTCCTGTAGGGCTTATAATGAAACATTCTCTAGATTCAGTATTTGCAACTCAATATGGCGCTGCTATTTTTTCCAAACGTTCAGTATCTTTAGTTATGGATTCAAACCCTATAATAGTTGATTACTATACCCCTGTAAACCAGGTTTCTAAAATTGCAATGGAACGAAAAATTGACAATATATATGACTATATTATTGTAACCAAAAATAACCAGTATTATGGAATTGCAACCATAAAAACACTTTTGAATTATACTACAATGCTGGAATACAATTACGCAAAACAACTTAACCCTCTAACAGAACTACCTGGTAACTCAATTATAGAAAATAAACTTAGGGATATTCTTTCTTTTAATAAAAGATGCTGTATTTTATATTTTGATTTAGATAATTTTAAAGTCTATAACGATACCTACGGATTTGAAAATGGAGACAAGGTAATAAAATTTACATCTGAGATAATAAAATCTGAAATAGGAGGTCTATTTCCCTACAACAGTTTTATAGGACATATTGGAGGAGATGATTTTTTCTCTATAGTAGAAAATTCTCTTAACAGCTGTTCTAAATTATGCCAGAATATTATTAAAAAATTTGATATGGGAATATTGAATTTTTTAAATGAAAAAGATAAGTCCAACGGATACATTAAACATGTAGATAGGAAAGGAAATAAAGATATATTTACACTTCCCTCCCTGTCTATTGCAGGCCTTTATGGCAATATAAACATTTTCTCCAATATTGAGGAGATTGCAGAAAAAGCGGCATTTATAAAAAAAGAAGCTAAAAGTATACAAAATAGTTGTTATATAATAAAAGAGTGTTATTAAATTTAATATCTACTTATTTAGAAGCCTTTTCCTTAATCTCATTAAAATATTCTTTTGAAGGATATCCTGTATCTAACTTTAATCCCTTTTCTGCGGACTTTAGAGCTGCCTTTTTATCATCTGACTTTAATTGTGCTTCTGCCAGGTAATACCAATAAAAGCCAGCTCCTGGCATTTCCTTTACCTTTTGCTCATAATAAGGTACCACTGACTGTTTAAAATAATCGGGAAAATCAATTTTTTCTGAAACAAAGGTCTTTCCATTCCACCTTAAAATATCTATCATATAAGCATCTCCTGTATCATGCTGCCACAGAGCTATGTCTTTTTTATCTTTCCCAGGAACACCTACTATATCTAACTTGGAATAATATAAATCATCACTGGAAACTTTATTTAGCACATTGTCATTCCATTCATATACAAAAAGATTTCCCCACTGTCCTCCTACTCTTCTACTTAATAACACTTCTTCCTCTCCATCTACATCTATATCTGCAGCTAATGCCAAATCCAATTTAAAACCCTGTCCAGATTCATCTAAAGCTTTAAACCACTTTTCTCCACTTTTTTTAAGAACCAGTAAATTTATCTTTTCATCTACACTGGCTTGTTGTCCTGATGGTTTATAAGCAGTTATAATTTCACTTTCACCATCATTGTCCAAATCCTTTAACAAAATATTATCTTCTTCTGTTTTTTTGCCATCTTCATTACTGGAAGTTATAATTTGTGAGTTTTCTGGTAAAAATTTCTTCACTATATTTAAATAATCTATATTGCCCCATTGTTCTTCCTGGGATTCTCCTCCACCCTTTAAAATTTCAGCTTTGATAGGTGCATTGGTTACCCCGGTTATACACACAGCTATCATAATGCACACTGCAGCTATTGCCCGCTTATATGGATTTTTTTTAAATTTTTTTATCATAATTATCCTCCTTTTTATATTTGAGATTTTGTTAAGTTAATATTGTCATACAATCGCTCCATTTAGGAGTTATAATAT
>NZ_DAIQBT010000020.1:0-50537 GCF_036781005.1 Clostridium sp.
AGAGATAGTGGATTTTGTTATAATAATGACTTATGAGTGGGGGTGGTCAGGAGGTGCTGACCGGATTAATTAACGTCACTTTCGTAAAAAGATCTGTAGTTCCTTTGTACTGCTATCCCATATAATTTTATCAAATATAATTTTAGCAAGTCGCTTCTTTTGTTCCATAGATTCAGTGTGTAAGAACTGTTTAATGCTATTGTAAAGTAAATTAATATTTGCTTTGTCTGTAGTATTAAACAGTTTTTCCCTTTCAAGTTTCAATAATTCTTCTTTAAGCATATTGTTTTCCTGGGTAAGTGCTTCTATTCTGCCGGTAAGAGATTTAGCGGCATCCTTACTTAACAATATCATTTTGTCTATTAAACTGTCTATTGCCTTTTTATTTGAATCCAGTTTTTTATTAATGGTTTTTATATCATTGCCTATATTGGAGACATTGGATTTCTGTTTATTTTTATTATGATATTCAACTAATTTTTCTTTGTCACGCATACTTTCCAAAAAATCATTGATTTTATTTTCAGCCATATCAACTCTGAGGGAAAGATTATCACAGCCATTTTGTCTATATCTTTTTCCACTGCATGTAAAATAATATCTTCTAGTTCCATCACTTCTTTGTCTGCCAGGAGAAACTCCCATACCGGAGCCACATTTGCATTTCATAATTCCACCGGTAAGAAAGGTAAAACTGCTTTCATGTGGATGAGGGGCAACGGTTTTTTCTTCAAGCTGGTTTTGGGCGGCAATCCATAAATTCAAATCTACAACAGCCTCATGTCTGGATACACCAACTAACATATTCTTATCTTTCCATGCTTTAATACCTTTATATCTTGGCCTTCGATTATAAGGCAAAAATCCACGTCCGTTCGGTTCTCCATAGACAGTATAGCCTCTGTTTTTCAAATAGGCTATAGACTGTTCTGTGGCCCTTAAATAGGTTGGATTGGTAAGAATACCATAGATAGTTTTAGGATTATATCTTAACCCCTTAAGCTTAAAATATTTGTGTATTTCAAAAGCGGTATAACCACTGGCATATTTCTTAAATATTTCTTTTATATTATCTGCTTCTTTTTCCTTTTTTAAATAAGATACTTCTTTTCCAGATTCTTTAACCCTTTCTATAGAATATCCAGTCGGGGCAGTTCCGCCACTCCAACGACCCATTTTTGCAAGTTCTTTCATATTATCCTTCACTCTTTGGGCAATATTCATTCTTTCCATTTCAGCAAATGAAGCCAGAAGCATCATCATCATTTTTCCTATAGGAGTAGAAGGGTCAAAACCCTCTGTAACGGATACAAGCTTCACATTTAATTTATCTAGTTCGTCAAATACATTTACGAAGTCCACTATATTTCTGGCTATACGATCTATTTTGTACACTGCTACTACGTCAAACTGTTTTAGCTTAACCAGGTGCATCATTCTTTTAAAATCAGGTCTGTTTATATTGCCTCCAGAAAAACCTTCATCCTCAAATATTTCAAATTTACATTCTTCATTTTCTCTTTCAAAGTATCTTTTACAAATTGCTATTTGATTTTTTATACTTTCTCCAGTATCTGTCTCTACTGATTTACGGCTGTATATGGCAATATTCATTTATATTAAATTCCCCTTTTTATAATATATAGAGTTAAATTTAATTTAATTAGTTTAAATTTAATCAAATCGTGGTATAATATATTTAAAAGAAGCCGTTACGGTTTTTTATGTGATGTGTTTTTAATTAACTAAGAATGCACTTATCGGAATGGGTGCATTTTTAGTTTTTTGAGTTTTTATCTTCAGCAGTTATAGAAATTTCATTTTCAGTCAACTTACCAACCGAAGACTTACCTTTAATTTCAAGTCTATCTTTTAAATATGTTCCTATAATCACCATAGCTGTTAAGCCAAGTGATGTAACACATATAAATCCTAATGCAATGATAGTTTCACTCAAATTTGCCACCTCCTCTGCTGTCAGATTAACCGCAACGACCTCTTTTGTAAGAGATAAATTCCGGGAGGTGGCTAACTAAAAACATTTTTATTCTCTTGGTAAATATTATACCATATTTTTCCCATAATTTAATAATGTATTTTATGTATAAATTAAATAAGATATTATGAGTTAAAAATTGTATTATGACCTAAATAATTGGGTTTTTTATCACTTTTAGAAGGATTTTAGAAATATGTGTAGAAATATCTAGCTGTAGGAGTCTATTAAATTGGAATAAGCGAATAAGTATTATGCTATAAGCTTATAGATATCTAGATGAAAGTTAGATATACAGGTCATTAAGTGAGGCTAAGGCGGAAAGATATATGTTTTATAGTATTTGTAATTAGTATCAGCGAGAAAGACATTACTAAAATAGTACTAAAGTTATGAGGTATTTGGGATAAAGTGTTATTTGAGTTTTAAAAAAGCATAAACTTATAATACTATACTAATTAGTATAGTAACTTCTTATCTGGAGGAGGTGATATGAATAAATACATTGAGAAACAATCTAATAAATTAAATTGTTATTATAATGGAAGAGAAGTTATAATAATAAAATATTTACGATTAATAGATACTGTTATTATAAGTTTTAAAGATGATAAACAAGAATTAAGGAGTGTTAAGAGAGCGTGTTTAGAAACGACAGATATAGATTATAAATCAACAAATTTTATTAGGGTAGATCAATTATCGAAATTATACTAATGAATAAGGAGATATTATGAATTATACAGAATTAATTTACGATGAAAACTATTGGAATGATAAAAAATGGTTTGAATTTTCCCAGGAATGTCTTAAAAACAAATTTGCGGATATAGAGTATCAATGCTTAAGTTATGAAGAAAGTCTAGAAATTGGATATAGCGGTTTCAATGAAAATGGTAATGTTTTTATTATTATTTGCAGAGGAAAAATAACTAAAGAAAATAATAAGAATATTAAGATAAAACTAAAGGATAGAATAAATAGAATAATTAATATAGGTGGGAATGGGTTATTTCCTAAAGATTTTATTATTAATTGCATTACTATTATTACACCACAAAATTTAGAATTATGTATAAAAAAGTACTTAAAAGAGCTGGAACAAAGTTTTAATAATGATAAACTTTATAGTCTAGGAGAAAAATTTAAAATTTTATTTTGGGATATACAACATTTCTCTCAACAAATCCCTATTGTTTTAAAATCAAGAGATATTTTTTATGATTTTATAAAGGGGAGAGTAACTGAAAATGATGTCAATAAATTTTCAAAGGAAAATATTGAGTATATAGACAACCTTCATAAAAAATTAGAAATCTTATTATTAGAAAATGATCAATGTGATGAATTGAATAGCATGGAAAGTAGTTATATCTTAGAGTATTTACAAGGTAAGTATTTAATTGATGATTTAGCGGAAAATGAGGAATATTTGTATGATGAATTAATGAATCTGATACATAATAACGAAAAAAGTATAAAAATAAAATCTATGAAAAAACAAAATGATAAGATTATGTATTTAGGGGATGTTACTAATGAATTAGAGAAAAAGTTAATTGAAGAATATAATGGTGTGTTTCATAAAAATGATATTTATGAAATAAATAATTATGTTATTAGTGATTGGTTAATGCGATGTCCACTAAATTTTAGGTGATATTATGAAAAATAAAATTTATGTTAAGGATAAAGAAATAATATTTAATGATGTTCCAAGACCTATACTTGCAAAATTTAGACCTATTTATAGAATTGCTATTATTGTGATGATTCTATATAAGTGTAGTAGAAATAAAACTGCATCTTTAATGAAATTATCATTTTTTAATTGGATTTTAAAATCTGAGCGGAATATGAATGCAGTTAGAATGATATTATATACAGGAATTTTACGAGATGCTATAAAAATAAATTTAGAACCATCATTTAAAAGATCATTATTACTTGCAAAAGCAGAGGGATTTGTTGAAATATACAAATCAAAATATAGACTGACTGATAAAGGCATAAAATTTGGAGAAGAGATTTTTGGTAATAAAGATATTTTTGTTTTAGAAAAAAAGTTTATGAAAGAAGTAAAAACAAAAATTGGGGAAGATAAGGTGGAGAAATTTTTAGAAATGAGGGGTTCTCAGGATGATTAGCATCAGAGGTCTAAAAATTATTATTAAAAGTGGATATGATTTATATGGAAAAAAATTTATATTTAGAAGTGATGTCGAATTGATAAATGCCGATAATTCTAAAGGGAAAAGTACATGTATAAATTGTATAATATATGGATTAGGATTAGAAGAATTGTTGGGTGATAGAAATCAAAAAGCATTAAAAAGTGTATTAAGAAAAGAATTTAATGTAAATGAGAATATACATAAAGTAGATGAATCATATGTGTATCTTGAAGTTGATAATGGGATAGAAGTAATTACCATAAAAAGATGCATTAAGTCTAGCAATGTTCACCCTGAGCTGATTAGTGTATATAAAGGTAATCTTTTAACTGGAGATGTTAAAAAAAAGGTTGAAGTCGAATATATGTATGTACATAGAAGCGGTGCTGCATTTGAAGAAAATGGATTCCATAGGTATATTGAAAAATATATGGGGTGGAATTTACCACATGTAAATTCTTTTGGTGATAAAGATGTGAAACTGTATATCCAAACTGTTTTTTCAGCAATTTTTATTGAACAGGTTAAAGGATGGAGTGATTTTATGGCAACAGCTCCAACATATTATGGTATTAAGGATTTAAAAAAGAGAATTATTGAATTTATACTTGATATGGATGTCATAAAAAATGAAATAAAAAAGCAAAAGTTAGAGGCGTCTCAACGAGAGATAGAAAAACAATGGGAAAAGATATATGATAAATTAGTTGATGAAATTAAAGATTATGATTTTTCAGTAGTTAATATAGAAGATACTCCAGAAAGTATTGATCAATCACAGTGCCATATATATGTTAGTTTAGATCAAGGTGAAAATATAAATTTAAATAGGCATATAAAATTATTAAAAAGAAAATTGTCGAGTATGGAAGATAAAATGACCCCCACTGTTAAGGATTCTTATAAAGATAACTATAAAATATTTATATCTTTGGAGGATAAAGTAAATATCATAGAACATGAATTAAGTGAATATAAAAGAGAATATAATCTGGAATTATTTAAGATAAATAATTTTAAAGAAAGAAAAAATAAACTTATTAAAGAGCTTAAAAGCTATAAAGAAATTGGAAAAATTTTAAAAATAGGAGCTGCTATAGATACATATACTAATCATAATATATGTCCTACATGTCATCAAAAAATAAGTGATACGTTATCTGAATATGGAAATGAAGAAAATGTAATGACAGTAGAAGAAAATATTAATTATATAGATAATGAACTTAAAATGTTGCAATTAGTAATTAATAATTCAATAAAGGCATTTGAGCAAAGAAAAAAAGAGATACAAAATGCAGAACAGGATTTATTAAAAAATATTGAAATGTTAAGAACTCTGAAAAATGAATTTTTAGAATGTGATGAAGTGCCATCAGAGGGGTTTATCACTAAAAAAGTACAAATAAAAAATAAAATTGAATTATATAGTAACATACTTGAAAAATATAATGAAAAAGTAAATGTATTGAATCAATTATGGAATAAGTTTAGTGATACGAAAAAACAGTTAAATGAATTGCCGCATGAATTATTCTCGTTAAAAGATAAAAAAAAGATAAAAAAACTGCTTGAGTACTTCAAGAGTAATATTGTCGATTTTGGATATATAAGTGAAGATGTTAATAAATTTGTGATAACTGAAGAAAAAGGCTATATACCAACTATTCGGGGTATAAACATAAGAATGGATAATTCATCGAGTGATTATATTAGGGCAATTTGGGCCTATACTATAGCACTTTTTCAAGTTTCTTCTGAGTTTAATGCTAATCATCCAGGAATCATAATTTTTGATGAACCAGGACAACAGCAAATGAAAGATGAAAGCGTTAAGAAACTTTTGGAGAAGGTTGTGTCAATAGAAGGTTTAAAATGTATTATAGGTACATCATATGATACTAAAAAGTTGAAACAATATAATAAGGAAATAGATTTTAAGTTAAATTATATAGAAAATAGGGCAATAGATAAACTTGTTAATTAACTACTGATATGGAAGGTGAAATAATTGACTTTTAAAAATAATGAATTATTTATAAATAGAGCAAAGAAAAATTTAAATAGAGATAATGACTTATTTGGAATTACAGATAAAGGTGATGCTATTATTAAAGTTCTACAGGGTGCCGATGAGTTAAGAGGCAATAATATGTTGGCATTGTATGGCGGATGGGGAACTGGCAAAACATCATTAATGGATTATATAATAAAAAACATAAATTTAAATATAGAGGATAATAAAGCATTCAAGCCAATATTCTTTGAAGCATGGAAGTACGAGGGTGATCAAAATTTGGCATTATCTTTATTGGAGTTGGTAATTGAAGAATTAGATAGAGATATAAAATTTAAGGAATCGAAAGAATTAATAGAAGAAGCAGGAATGACTATACTTACGTTCGGCAAAAACATTCTTTTTAATTCTAAGATTGATATTTTAGGAACTGGAATTGGATTTAATTTGGGACAAGCAGCTAAAGATACCGAAAAAGAAAGAAGTGACAAAAATCAGAAAAAGTCATTATATTATCAACATGAAGAGTTCAAGAATAAGCTTAAGGATTTAGAAAAACTTGTGAAACAAAAGTATAGTTATCTAGTGATTTTTATTGATGATTTAGATAGATGTGAACCAGAAAATGTACTGGATTTATTAGCATCTATAAAATTATTTTTTACGCATAATGAAAATTTTATATATTTTTGTGGTGTAGATAAGGAGGCTGTAAAAAATTCAATAGATGTAAAGTATAGGAGTATAATAAAATCTAATGAATATTTAGAAAAAATATTTGATATTACTTTTACTATGCCTGAATCGTTAGATCTTAATAAAATTATTAATCTGTATTTTAAGGAATCTATTGTAAAAAATAAGGATGGTCTAGAGTATAAGTACAAGAATATTATAAATTATTTCTTTAAGTTTATTGGTTTTAATAATCCAAGACACATAAAAAAAGTATTTAATAAGTTTGAATTACTAAGAAGATTTAAACATATAAGTTCAGATGATAATTTTCCTACAATTGACAATGATGAAAATGTTCTTTTAATAATAGTTACATTATATTTAATAATTTTACATGAGTTTTCTAAAGAAGTTTTTGATGATTTATTATCATATGAAAAATTTTATAGTATATATGAATTTAATGATAAAAAAACTGAAGTTTTCCAAATCACTAACAAGAACCAAGCAAAAATTAAAGATATTGTAGATGAATTATATAATGAAGAGATATGTATTTCTTTAGAAGCCATAAAAAAAATTAGTAGTCATAAATGTCCATATAATTTATTCGGTTTAATTATAACTTTTTTACCACATATAGAAAAAAATTTCAATATAAATCCACATGTTGCATTTAATGATATAGATAACATAGGTAATGTAGGCTTTGATAATTTGGATGAATTTATAAATCAGTTTTCAAATAAGGATAATGTTTTGCAAATTGGATTTTTGAGATTTTTATTATACATAAATAGACACATTAAGGAATATGGTTTAAATGAAGAAGAAAGTACATCAATAAAAAGTTTAATCTACTATATCAAGCTATATTTATAATGTACAGTTTCAAAGTATGTAGTATATTTTTGTTTATAATATTCAATGATTGATTGTGGAAATTTTTCTGTCCTAAAATAAATTAAGTATATATTTATTTTAAAATATAGTTTTTAAGATAAATATGCGGTATATGTAATCACATTAGGTAGTATTTATGTAAATTTTATTATTCACCTGAAGCCTTATTCTTCAATTGATAATCAGCCCAGGATTCTTTATCCAATGAATCGTCAAATAGAGATTTTTCAATAGACAAACTTTCTCTGTATTCTGTAGCTTCAGCTAATAATGTCCATTTTGCATTAATTCCAAGGCGTTCTATTTCAGATTTTAATTCTTTTAGTGGAACTTTGAAAAATTCCTTTCTAGGATTCACTTTATTTAATTGATTTGTTACAAATTTTTTATGTAGTTCTGTTTCCAGTTTAGGTAAAAATAAAACTTAAATTTATAATTTGAGAAGTAGCATCTGTTTTTATACAAATATTTTGAAGTAGTATTTAGCAATTGATGTAGATATGAATATTAGTAGCTCTATCTCATATCCTCTACAGCATCCCAAAAATCATTTTCATGGGTTACAATAATTTTGCGACCCTTTTTACGCATATTTACTGCTTGTTCAACTTTTCTTCCATAACATGAAAATGTCCAACATTTGTTATTATTATTACCGATTATAAGATAATCAGTTTTTAAAGATATAGTATTTTTATAAGTGCCACCTAGAGAAAAAATTAAATCTTTTATTTCATTGCGAGTTGTTTTTGAAGAAATGCCTGTGAAGCAAAATGTATTATTTGGTATGGAAATATCAGGACATACTGCACAAAGACCATCAATAGTAATTTCTTTTTTTAGTTTACTCAATTTATTTCTGTCTAAATTTATTATGTTTTCCGTGTCGATAAATTCACTAAAAAACACCTCCAGTATAGCCCTTTCTTTATCATCAATTTTGTTATCCATTAAGATTGATGTTAACAAGCTGTTTATTTCATCATAGGGATAAGTCCCCGATAGTTGTTCATTATCACCAATCCATTCACTTAAACTTCGTATCTCTCTATCATTAATAATTCCATCTGCTAATATTCCAGTTAATATTCCCTGGAGTTTTTGAATATCTGAAGTTATTACATCAAAATACACATTATTAGTAGTAAAGTTATTGCACAGCCACAATATATCTTCTTTCTCATCTTTATCTAAAATGCCGTCACTTAAAAAGTCATTTATTACTTCTATTATTTCCTGAATTGGTTTTATGGCAGAATAAAGTTCATAAGAATTACACCAAGATATCAATGATTGTACTTCTTTATCATTTATCTTATCATCTATACCTATACCAGTTAAAATACCTTCTAATGTGTGAAAGGCTTTGTCTATTTCAGCCTTTTTCATATATTTTCTATAAGAATTGTTATCGTAATTTTTTATACTTTGTTCCAATATAATCTCCCCTTATATATTTCTCTTTATATATTGTTTAACTCTTAAAATTTTTTCATAATTCCTAGATGGGGTTCGAAGTAAATTAAATATGTATCTATTTCAAAGTATGTACCATATTTTTGTTTATAATATTCAATGGCTGCTTGTAAAAATTCTTCTGTTACATTTAAATATTGTGCTATCTCATACTTGCCTTGAACACCAGCATTAAAAGCATTTATTAAATCTACTATTCCAACCAGTTTTTCATATCCCCAATTTCTAGCTAGTTTTTCTTGTTTTACTTTACTTATATTTTTAGTACCCATTATTTCTCCGTAAGTTTTGAGATGGTGGCCTAATTCTTCAGCAAGAATACATTTTTTTTCTTTAGAAGTTTTTATATTTTTGGATACTGCTATAACATTATCTGCATATAATCCTTTATGTTTTCCAATGTCCATCTCAACAACATCTATACCTTGTGATTCTATTTCTTCAAGAAGTTCATCATATGTCATAGGATCCCCCCATATCAAAAATAAACTATTTATTCTTTTTCTTTCTTTTTTGAACAACAAATTCTATGAAGTTTTTTATATCTTCAACATCATCATCCGTTATATCTTCACCGTCAAAATGTGCTGCCAATGTTTTTATTTCATTTTCTTTTACTAGTTTTGATATTTTTTCATATGGCGTGTCTTCTTTGGGATTAAGAGTAGTTCTATCATCTGAATTACCAAGCAGATAGTCTACTGATACATTAAAAAAGTTAGCTATTTCTAATAATGTTTCTGTATCTGGCTTCCTTTGATTTAATTCGTATTTTGAAATGGCTGTATTTTGCATATTAAGTTTTTGTGCCAATTCTTTTTGAGTTAATCCTTTTTTTAATCTTAACTCTTTTAATCTTACAGCAAACATAAATAATACTCCTTCCTTTAATATATATTATACATATGCCCAATTCGGGAAATCAATGTTTAAATATTAAATTTCCCTAAATGGATAATTTTATATTGACATTCCCTATATGGGGATATATAATGTATTTAACAAATAGACAGAATGGGGAATGAGGGGAGGTTAAAATCTCATGTACGATAATTTGAAAAAACTAAGGATTGATAGAGGGGTTACTCTATTGCAAATGTCTAAGTTGTTAGGGTATAATTCCCCAAATGCTTATTCCAGAAAAGAAAAGGGAGAAAGAAAATTTACCTTAAATGAAGCAAGGAAAATATCAAAGTATTTTAGTTTATCTATAGAAAAAATTTTTTTTGACTTTAGATATCCCACAATGGGTAATTGAAGTGGCACTTAGAAGTAAAAATATAGTGTGATAAATACAAATCTCAACCTACCTAACACCCTTGAGAAAAGCTATATCGGTCATATTTTTACCAGCAACAGCTTGTACCATAGTTAAATCTTTTGATATGGTACTGACATCCTTCTTTATTGATTGTACGTCACCAGAAATATTGGCTAAATCGGGCTTCATGTTTTCTTGCTCGGCTTTTATAATATCTACCTTATGTTCAAGAGCTTTGAGTATTTGGGTGTTTTCAGATGTTTGAGATTGAAGTCCATCAAGTTGAGATTTTATTGGAGACAGTTCTTCTTTTAATAATTGTTTAATAGCAGATAAAGTTTCTTTATCCATGAAATCATATCCTTTCAAATTTTATTTTAAATAGGAAAAGTAAATGCGGCTAATTCTCGGATGCAGAAAACTTATTAAAGTTTTCAAGGAAATCATAAGCTTTTTCACCTTTAGTTACAGCAGCCTTAATTGATTTTACATCACCGGATAATTCAGCAACAGCATGGGTTAAGTTATCTATTTCAGCTTTATGTACCTGTGAATTATGTTCAAGAGCTTTGAGTATTTGGGTATTTTCAGTTGTTTGGGCTTCAAGTTTATCAAGGCATTCATTAGTCTTATTTTGGGAATCAAGTATTTGTTGCAATAGTTTTTCGGTATTAGTCACTTTAATCATCCTTTTACATTATTTTAGGGATTGTATGAATTTAGATAACAACTCCAATTGTCCTGGAGTAAGGTCACGAATGGTGTCAAGTAGATTTCTAATTTCAGGAGTAATAGAAGATGAATTAAAAAAATCGCTAATACTTATTCTGAAATAGTCACATATTTTAAATAAATTATCCAAAGATGGAAGCTTATTTCCGTTTTCAATTTGAGTTATATATGAGTTTGATAAACCTAAATCAAGACTTAATTTTCTACTAGAGATATTTTTACTTAATCTTAATTCAGTTATTCTTTTAGCGACAAAAGTTACATCATTCATAATATACCTGCTTTCTAATAGTTAGCATACTTAAGTTTATTTTATTAATTTTTAGCCTTTTAAACAACGTAATTAATATAAATGCTAACTTTTAGTAAATATTTATATTGACATGCTAACTTAAAGTAAGTATAATGTAATTAAAGTTAGGAGGTGCATTTAAAAATGAACCTAAAAAATAATATTAAAAAATATAGAGCACAAAAAAATTTATCGCAAAGAGAGCTGGCAGAAAAAGTCGAAGTAACCCCTGCCTATATAGCATTATTGGAAACTGGGGATAGGGAGAATCCATCCACAAATATATTGCTAAAACTATCCCAAGCCCTAGAAGTACCGATAAGTAAGCTGTTAGAGCTAGATGAAGTAGAGGAGGTCGTGTAATGGATACTAATGCAAAAGTTAATGCAGCTGCTCCTAAAAAGCAAGTTCAGGAGCAATCTACAAGTCTAAAACGCACCAATATATTTCAAAATTTAAAAATTCAAGATGGAAGAATATATTTAGACAATTTTGAAATAAAATGTGTAAAGAACTTTGAACTTAAAGGTTCTGCTAGTGGGGTAGCAGAATTTACTGTAAAACTATTAGTTAATTCAAAAATGATTATTAATTAAAGAACTTACTACAGAAGTTGCAATTTTAGATAAGGCGTCTAATGAAAACGAACCAACCTTTAATGCAATTTCCTTGGTTTTAGACCAATTTGTATCAGAACGTATATTTGCTAGAAATTCATGACCATATGGAGATAAATCGTGTATTACACAACTTCCGCCACAAAACCAGGAAACTTCAGTAAAAAAATCTGATAGTTCACATTGGTTAATATGATACAAGACTTCATCTTTTGAATATTTCCCCAATCGTTCATATTCTCCATCAATTGGATAGGGAGTTTGAGGCTGAACACCAGGAGTTTCTTCTACAGTAAGTAAAATATCTCTAATACAATCAGGATTTAGTTTCATAGAATATCACCGTCTTTCAATGATGATAATTCTACAAGAATATGTAAAAACCTCTGGAAGAATATACTACATACTTTCTATGTTTAATTTTACTACCAAAAGGAGGTGAAATAAATGGTACAAGAGTACAGAAATATCTACCAAATAGCGAGAGAAAGTGCAGGTTTGACTCAAGAAAAATCATCAGAACTAATGGATATATCGGTTGATAGTTTAAGGGCGTATGAAGGAGGAAAAAGAATACCTCCAAATAAAGTAGTCATTAAAATGATAGAAATTTATAATATGCAATTTTTGGCATATCAACATATGAGAATGAGTGAAGAAATTGGACGAAAATATTTACCTGATATTAAAATTACGGATTTATCCACTGCTATTCTTAATTTACAGACGCAAGTGAAAGATTATATTGGATGTGAGGATTTACTTGTAAAAATCGCATCTGACGGAAAAATAAGTGAGGATGAGCAGTGTGATTTTGAAAAAATATCTAAGGAACTTAATGATATAGTCGAAGCAGTTTACACTTTTAAGTTTTCAAAGCAAAAGGAGGAATAATAATGAATTATTTAGTGTGTTATCAGTAGTAACCATATGAATTTATTTGAATAATATGGTAGTAACATTCTTAAAGGAGGATCTTATGAGAAAGAAAAAAGAAAATGATGATGACATAAAAGTAGTTGTCATGAATCCTGAATATATACCTCTAGCTCAGGAAAGAATGTTTGATTTTTTCTATGAAAAGTTTCAAAGGGAGCAGCAACAAAAAAGTGAAGATAAACTTAAAGATGTAAAATAATTGACAGGGCTTTTTAGCCTTTTATAAAAAACTATTTTGTAGAAAAACATGGACATACCCCAGAATATGTTATGAAACATATCTTTGGAATGTGACAATTTTAAAAAATAATTATTTTAAATATCAATGGGAGGAGGAAAAAGGATGTTGGAAATAATAGTTCCAGAGGATACTGCAAAATTGGATAGGCAGATTCAAGCTCTTGAATGGCAAATAAAGCATGATACCAGTGAAAAAGATAGGCGTATCCATAGGGCAGCATATGACAAGTTGGTTAAAGAGAGAAAAAAGGATAATGAATAAAAATAGATATATTTAGGATATTTATGTAATAAACAATAAAAAGGATGAAAGGAGAAGGAAAATATGAACATAAGAAAATTATCTAAATTAATTTACAGTCATATTGAATATAGGTGTGCTCATATAGCAATATATGTAAAAAGTTGTTTATGGGATTATAAGATAGTAAATTGCAATTCAAAAGATGAAGCTAAAAAGGATAGGAAGTTAGAAGAACTTTTTAAATACGCATAAAAAAAGCCCTCGCCAAAGGGCACAAAATTAAACAATTCATATTCCAATTCTATCGCAGAATTGGGGAAAAATCAAGACTTATAATATAGGGAAGTCAATTTAATGGCTTCTCTGAAAGGATGTAGTATCTATGGCAGACAAATTAGTCCAATTTAAGGGAACTGTATATGAAGATGGATATGGAATAGTTGCTAAAAGAGTAATGCGAGATAATGAAATTTCAATAGGTGCTAAATGTTTATATGCATATTTATGTACTTTTATAGATACCAAAGCCGGAAATACTAATTCATTTCCAGGTAGGAATAAAATATGTTTTGACTTAAAAATTAGTAAAGATACTTTTGGCAAGTATAGAAAAGAACTTGAAGCAAAAGGATATTTGATTGTTACCCAAAAAAAAGAAGATAAGAGTAAGAAGTTTGCTCACAATGTTTATAGCATAGAAACAATACCGTGTCCTAAAAAACCGGATACGGAAGAGCCGGACACGGAAAAGCCGTATCCGGAAAATCTGGACACTAAAAGTACCAATATTAAAAATACCAATAATAAAAGTACCAGTAATAAATATAGCACACAGTTTTTAGAGTGGTACTCCTTATATCCTAATCCGTGGAATAAAGAACAAAGTTTTAAAAATTTTAAACATATGCTTAAAAAAGATACTTTTGAAAATCTGATGGTAGCTACTAAAAACTATATAGCTGTTCTACAACGGAGAGGAAATTCAGATAAGCAGTACATTACACGTAGTACAAACTTTATAGGGCAGAAAAAAGAGTACCTTGGGTATTTGGAGATGGATTTACAGGAAAATGTAAAAGGTGATGATAAGGTTGGTGCAGCAATAGAAGCTCTTGAAAAATTGGAGTTATAGGTGGTGATAGGAAATGGAAGATACGAAGATAACAAAATTGTTTACTACTGTTAAAGATAAGCTGTTTTTTGAAGTTAAAGATATAGCCGAAACAGATAATTATGAAGATGTCAATAAAATGATCCATGAGAATTGGATACTGCTTAACATAGTATCCAATTCAGGTAAGCTAATTTATTCACTTGGAAAAATAATAGATTTGTGATGACTTTAAACGTACTTGTAAGCTTGGGAATTTTTAATTTCGATAGTTGATTGAGGTAATCCCAGCACATAAACGTTTAGATCATCCTGAATATAACAGTTTAAAAGATGCCAACCATCACTAAGAAGTTTTTTAGATTCTTTATAGTCTGTGGTTTCAGTTATATCTCTTATATTAAGTGAAGAAATTGAAAAATCGTCCATAGATAACACCTCCTTTTAGGTAAGATTTTAACATCTAAGGAGAATGTAAACAAGTATAGGTGGTGATAAAAAAATGTTGTCGTCAGATGTTTTTAAAGAAGGAATGAAAGAATTGATGTTTGCTTTTAATATGGACCTAAAACCAGAACAAATAAAGGTTTGGTATAAATATTGTAAAAAATTTACTGACAATGAATTTGAAAAGAAGATTGTTAACTGCATAAAGTTTTGCAGACATAAACCTTATATCGCTGATTTATTAGATATAAAAGAAAAAGATGAATTTCAACCTGCTAATGCAGGAGCTTATGAGTATGTATAGGGATGGTGAATAATGATGCAGACTTTACCTAGTAATATAAAAGCTGAAACGGAGTTATTGGGAGCAATACTCAATAATCCAGAAAGTATATTGGATGCTGTAGGGGTTGTAAAGGCTAATGACTTTTATAAAGAATCACATAAATATATTTTTAGTACTATGGAAAAAATGTTTAAAAGTAACATTAGAATAGACTTAGTTACCTTGGCAGAAGAACTTGGAGATATTTTGCCTAAAGCTGGTGGAATAACTTACATCTCTGAACTAGCTGGAAGTATAGTGAATTTTAATGTTAAAGAATATTCAACAATCATCAAAGAAAAATCTAATAAACGTAAAATTATAAAATTATGTGAAACGCTTAAAGAAAAATCATTCCAAGATGTTGAAACTTCACAGAGCTTAATTGATGAAATAGAAGAACAACTATTTAAAATTAATCTTAATAAAGAAAATAGAATTGAAAGTTTTAATAAAATATTGGAATCTACCGTAACTCACATAGAGGATACATGTAAAAATAAGGATTTGAAAAAAGGTGTTACTGGAATAGATACAGGTTTTAGAGATTTAAACCGTATGACTGGAGGATTGCAAAAACAAGATTTAATTATAGTGGCAGCCAGGCCAAGTATGGGTAAAACCACATTGGCGGTTAATATTGCTACAAATGTATCTAAAACAAAGACAGTTGCTATATTTAGCCTGGAAATGTCTAAAGAACAAATAGCAAGAAAGGTATTAGCAAGTCAAACACATATAGATTTACTTAAAATTAATACAGGAAATTTAGATTCTGGGGATTGGGAAAGCATTGGAAAAACTACAGGACCGTTATCTAATAATAAATTATTTATAGATGATACAGGAGCTTTAGGTGTTTCAGAGATAAAAGCAAAATCCAAAAGAATCAAGTTACAGCACGGGTTGGATTTGATAATTGTAGATTATTTACAGCTTATAACCAGCAGGGGAGAGAATAGAACACAGGAAATAAGCAAAATAAGTCGGGGATTAAAGCAAATAGCAAAGGATTTGGATGTACCTGTTATTGCTCTGTCTCAGCTAAGCAGGGCACCAGAAACAAGGACAAACCATAGGCCAATGCTTTCCGATTTAAGGGAATCAGGAAGTATAGAGCAGGATGCAGATATAGTTATGTTTTTATACCGGGACGAATATTACAACAAGGAAACAGAAGAAAAAAATATTGCTGAGTGTATATTTGGAAAAAGTAGAAATGGCAAGGTGGGTACTGTTAAGCTTGCTTGGTTAGGGCAATACCAAAAGTTTGGACAACTAGATTATACTCCTGATGGTGGTTTCAATCCTAAGATATTCGAAGATAAGAAAAAGGTAGAAGCAAAGCAGGAGGTAATGAAGATTGGATAATGAAGTTTGGATTGAGAATATAATAAGTCTTTATTTTAGAGATGGCAATATTGAGGAGATTTCAAAAATTACCAAACAGGAACACAAGGAAGATGTACTTAAAAATATATCTCAGGCATGGGAAGAAAAAGCTAAAAAAGCTTCTGTACTGGAAAGCAGGGGATGGAGATATCAACAAGCAATGTTGATCTAAAGGGGGAGGTATGGCATGAATAAAGTAGTTTTAATAGGCCGACTAACTAAAGACCCTGATTTGAGGTTTACCCCAGGTAAAGGAAAAGCAGTTACAAGAATTACAGTGGCAGTTGATAGGAGAATGAGAAAAGAAGATGGCAGCAGGGAGGCAGACTTTATTCCAATAGTTATATGGGGTAAACAGGCAGAATCTACGGCTAATTATATGGGCAAAGGAAGACTTATAGGTGTAAGTGGCAGGATACAAACCAGGAATTATGAAGCTAAGGATGGTACTAGGAAGTATGTAACAGAAGTTGTTGCTGATGAAGTGCAGTTTTTGGATTGGGGTAAAAAATCGGGGCAGCAGAAAGAAGATAATTATGATTTACCTGATGATGTTACTCCAGTGGATGAGGGGGATATTCCGTTTTAGGCTTTAGGGGGTGCAAATATGGGGTATTCATTATCAATGATTGTATGTATTAGATATGGCAATTTTAAACAAAAGATAGGACTGACTAAAAAGTATCTTAGAAAAGGTTATAGAGTTGAGATTCTAGACGGTGGTTTTGTATATGCGGAGAAAGGAAAAGAGGTTGATAGGGGCTGTGAGGTTTGTGCAGAGGTGAATTTTAATGCGAGTAGGAAATAATTGGAGGGTTAAAAATGAGAGTGTCAGTAATTTTAGAAAAGCAAGCACGTACCAGCGTAGATTTACAGGGGATAAATGCTGTAGAAGTATTTAGACAATTAACAACTATACTTATGGATAAAGCTGTAGGTGAGAGTAAAGGTAAAAAAATAGATAAAACAATACCCCATAGTGATATTCAGAAAGCTATAGAAAGAGTAGCTTTAGAGCATATAACAGAAAACACTGAAACACATAAGAAAGAATCCATCCAGAATACTAGCAATGAAAACATTCCACGTACATTAGTTATGGTAAAGTGTCCTGAATGTGGGAACATAGCAACACCTTTAATGCATGTTAGGGATGGAAAACTTTTATATGTTAATAGAAATTTGAGTTGTAAAAACTGTCAGTCTTTATTACCTATAACGGATTTAAAACCTGCACAGTATTCATGTCCTAATTGCGGAACTTCAGCGTACTTCTATGTAATGGGGGATTTGAAGGAAGTTTATTGCAAGGATTGTAAAAGCCCAATTGATTTACTATGGCATGAGGAAAAGAAAAAATACTTAAGTGCCAACCTAATTAGGTGAACTTAAATATGAAGCACGTGAAGTGAAATTAATGTGACTTAAATAAAAAACAAGAGAGCTCTTTGAAAATTGAATAATACGGTATTTTGAAATGATACTAATTATTTTGTATAAATATTATACCATATATCTTCCTGAATTATAAGACTGCAAAATAATAGAAATTTTTGATATAATTGCTTGTGGACTATAAGGTAGGGGAGGTATTTAAAATGAAAATTGTAGCTATCAATGGAAGTCATAAAGGTAAATTTGGTAATACTGACAAAATGGTAAGTGCATTTTTTAAAGGAGCTCAAGCAGCAGGTGCAGAAACCTTAAACATTTTTTTAGCTGAAAAGGAGATTAAGTATTGTAAGGCTTGCAAGGTATGTTGGTTCAATGGTTTAGGAGAATGCGTAATTAAAGATGATATGACTGAAATACTATCTCTTATGGAAGGATTAGATATTTGTATATTGGCTACTCCAATTTATGTTGATAATATATCCAGTAGGTTAAAAGCCTTTATGGACCGATTAATGGTGACAATTAGTCCTTATTGGGAGAAAGATAAAAATGGGGAGTGCCGGCATTTAACAACAAGCTTATCACCTAAATTAATTATGATATCCAACTGTGGTTATCCAGAAAGATCTCATTTTCAAGTAATATCCCACTGGATTAAAAGGGTTGCACGCAATATGAACACTGAAGTGATTGCTGAAATATATGCTTCGCAAGGTGCTCTCTTGAATACCCAAATAGAAGAAGTACGTCTTGTAGTTTCTAACTATTTGCAAGCTCTGGAAAGGGCCGGAAAAGAAATTATTACTGATATGAGATTATCGGAGGAGACAAAGAAATTATTGGAACGGAAGTTTATTCCTGATGAAATTTACATTGAAGAAGCAAAGAAATATGTTAATAATATGTTGAAAAAATAGGTTTAAAATAGTTGGGAAATGTTAACTTGGATTGCCAGATTTGCTTCATGATTTATATCAACTTGTACCGGTTATACAGGAATTAAAATGAGAATTCATAAGGGTACCGTATTATTCAAAAACTAGAATTTTACGGTATTTTTATGTGGTAAAACAAAAATAATGCGACGAAACTATTGAAAATAAAAATACGAATAATGTTCTTTGAGAATCGAATAATACGGTGTTAAAAAGTAGAATTTCTTCACATTTATTGGAAGAATAATCATCTTTTATCATGCAAATTATGATATAATTACTACTATTAAAGTCAAAGTAGTAAATTAAGGCGAAATAGTGATTATTTAATAATTGTTAAAGAGGAGAAGGAATTATTATGCAACAATTTTTGATAAAAGAATTTGGTCAGAGTTTAGGCAATAAAATTTATGATTTACAACAGAGAAAATTACAGACAATACTTGAGTTGACGACAGGAAAAAGTAATAATCAGATGATAACATTGACCAAAACAATTCTTCCAAAGATTTCATTATATAAGGTATTACAAGAGGAATTAGGTGAACAGAAAAAAGCGTATGATACGCTTGAAAAGTACATGCTTACTATTGTAGGACCGAAATTGAATAAACAGTATTCAATGCTTGAATTCATACCTGGATACTTTTATATGTTTAGAAAGATAATGGCTAGTACAGTTAATAAGAGTGATAATTGGGTAACGGAAGTGATGAAAAATGACAGCACATCAGTAGAATATAACATAACAAAATGTCTCTGGTATGATGCGTGTGTAGAGAATGATTCTCCTGAACTTTGCAAAATTTTTTGTGATGTAGACCATGTAATTTATGGTTCAATGAAAAAAGTAAAGTTTATTCGAACAGGAACGTTGGGTACAGGGAATAAATGTTGTGATTTTTGCTTTTTAAATAAAAAGAAAAGAAACGAAGTATAAGTCTGTAGACTAATTAATACGTATTTTTCTTATATAGTTTATCAATCGTAAATCTAAGATATTTGAATAATGGTAAGATATTGTGAATTAATAATTGCTTATTTAGACGGTATCAATATAGAAGTATTAAGGGGGGATATATGTTATGGCACAGGTAAAGGCAAATGAAATACAAATCGAATATGAAATTTTTGGAAAGAAGACAAATCCTACAATAGTACTTATTGCAGGAAATGGTGCTCAGCTAAATTTTTGGGAACTAGATTTTTGTGAAATGCTTGCAAAGGAAAATTTACAAGTTATACGCTTTGACAACCGCGATGTGGGATTGTCTACAAAATTCGATGCGGCTGGTATTCCTGATATGGAAAGAATATACCAGGCAGCACAAGAGGGAAAACCAATTAAGACACCATATACATTGGAAGATATGGCTGATGATGTGGCTGGCTTGTTAGATGCGTTGGATATAAAGAAGGCTCACATCTGTGGTGCTTCTATGGGAGGCATGATTGCTCAGGTTTTTGCCTATAGGCACCCTTCGCGTATATGTAGTTTAATTTCTATTATGTCATCTACAGGTAATCCAAATAATCCACAAATATCACCAGAAACATTGGCGATTGTTACAGCAACACCTCCAACTGAACGGGATGCATATATCGATTATACTTTACGTATGTGGAATAATGTTTGGAGTAAGGGATTCCCTTTTGAAGAAGAACGTGCAAGGCGGTATTGTGAAGAAAGCTATGATCGTTCTTATTATCCACAAGGAGCTGTACGCCAAAATGCAGCGTTGGTTGCTAATGGGGATAGGAGGCAACACCTTTCATTATTGACAATTCCAACACTGGTAATTCATGGAACCGAAGACACATTGTTTCCTGTTGAAGCAGGAGAAGATACAGCACGCACAATACCTAATGCTAAATTACTTTTGATTGAAGGAATGGGACATGATATGCCTAAGGGAACATGGAAATGCATAGTCGAAGCTATTGCTAGTCAAGTAAACAACATGTCTCGTTCATGTTGATGGGATAGATGCAACTATGTTTATTATGTGCACAGAAAATAGATTGATATTATTGCGAATTTCAATTTGTAGTTAAGTTATTTCACATTCTTCTTTTTTAACGTAACAACTGAAAAGATGAACGATTTATTAAAACACTGTATTATTCAAATTTGAATTTTACAGTGTTTTTTACGTCGTAATTCAAAGACTTTGTAATAAAACCAAGTACCAGGGATATTTAAATCCCTGGTATAACATAAGAAGTAATTATCGGAAAGTAAAAACTAACATGGAGAATAAAATATAATAATTGAAATTGCCCTAGTAAACAGTATGTCCAAAGTTAGATTTATTATACTGGAAATTTAAAGAAGGTGAGTAGATGAAAAGAGAGATTAAGTTTAGAGGATTTTCGATATTATGCAAAAAATGGATGTATGGCTATATATGGATTGTTCCAGGAGTTAATTTACACTATATACGTACAGGCAAAATCGATGTTAAGGATTCCTCCATTGAGAAATACGAAGTATATTCAGAAAGCATTGGACAATTTACCGGACTCAAAGATAAGAACGGTAAAGAGGTGTACGAGGGTGATATCGTAAAAGAGCAAAGAAAGAGATTTAAAGACAAGTATTTTGCTGTTAAATGGAATAATGATATAGGAAGTTACATTTTTGAACCTTTAGACAAAAGTTTAACATCATATCCTTGTTTTAATATCGGGACAGTAAAAGGCCTAGAGGTTATAGGAAACATATACGAAAATCCAGAGTTATTGGAGGAATAAAGATGACTGATTTAATAAGATTAGGTTATGTGTTTTTGGGAGCATGGGTTTTGTTGAGCATAGTTGGGATAGTGGTTTTCTTCATAATTGCAAATAATTTTAAGAAGAAACGTAACAAAAGTTATGAGGAATATAGAAAAGGGTATGAGGAGTTAAAAAAAAGGCAAAATAAGCATGAGGGGTGTAAAGATTATGATATTAAATTTTTTAGGTAGAGGTTCGGTATTTAATATAAAAGAAGGGAATAATTCGGCTTATATAAGAGAAGATACCAAATTAATATTACTGGATTGTGGGGAAAACATTTTTGAAAGAATAGTTAGTAAAAACCTATTAGATGATATTAAAGAGGTACATGTGTTAATCACTCATCTTGATTCAGACCATGTAGGTAGTTTAAGTAGTCTGATTTATTATGCATACTATATGAGGCAAATAGTATGCAATGTGTATTTTCCTAATAGTGATTTGTATGATTTGTTGAAAATACAAGGACATATGCAAGGTCAGGACTATAAATCCAATTATGTAGATGTTGATACAAATACCTTTAGTGAATTTGGTAATATTATACCAATAAAAGTAGAACATATAGAAACATTGAATTGTTTTGGTTATTTACTATATATAAAAGATAAATTGATTTGGTATAGTGGCGATTGTAAAAATGTTTCAAATGTTATTAACGAATATAAAATTGATGAATTTTATCAAGATACCTGTTTGGCAGATTACGAAGGGAATGTTCATACGTCATTAAGGGTATTATGTGAAACTATTCCAAAGCATAAAAGAAATAAAATATATTGTATGCATCTTGATTGTAAGGATTTAATTAAAAAAGCAAAAGATGAGGGGTTTAATGTTGTTGAGATAAATTGAGGTGTAATTTCAAAATTTTCAGGCAAACCTAAACACCGGGGATTATCCATCCCCGGTATAAAGAGAAATATACAATATATAAGCATAGTATCTAGTTTACACATAAGGTTAGATATTATTAATCTAATATATTGATATAACCTTATAAAAATATGATGTGCAGAATTTTAATTAATATGCTGGGAATTTAAAGAAGGTGAGTGGATGGAACAGTTAATAAGATTAGGTTATTGATAGGGAAAAGGGTGAAAGAATTGGATAAAATAGTATATTTAGTTCGAGAAAGAGGGAGTGGTAAATCTACCATCTCAAAAAGGTAAATAAAACGACTATTTAATTTACTTAAATTAAAAAAAATAAATACTTGTATGTTTAAGTCATTTGTGAGGTAAATTAATATGGTAAATAAAACTAAGTAAATAAATATACAGAATGGAGCATTTAGTTTACACTATAATTATAAAAAATAATTGCAGCAGGTGTAGAGGAAATAGTACAAGAAAAAATTACAGGTACAAAAGCAGATAGACCTGAATTAAATAAATTGTTGGATAAATTAAGAAACGGAGATTTAATTTCACAAAGAACAAAAGAGGGATTGGTTGCTGCTAGGGCTAGAGGTAGAAAGGGCGGTAGGAGGCCTAAGTTAGATGCAACTAAAAAAGGTGCCATTTATAGCTTATATCAGCAAAGAAAAACTTCTATAAAAGAATTATGTAAAATGTTTGACATTAGCAAACCTACTTTATATAAAGTCATAGAGGAGTTGAGTAGTAAGAATGGGAATAAGTAAGAAAAAATTAAAAGACAAAATAAATGTTGTGGTAGATAATTTAATAGATTCGGCTGAAAAAGCTGGAGATTTGAATTTTTTTGAAATAAACATAAAACATACAAATGGAGATTTAAGCATTAATTTAATGAATAAATATAAAGAGAAAGTATAGGACTGACCTACTAAGGAGGTACTATTCCAGATGGAATGGTGCCCTTTTCATTTTTGTTTGGAGGTATGGATATGGATAATAGCGAATTTGATAAGGCAATGGAAGCTGAAAGATGGCTATTTAATTATAAAAGCACGAAAGCAGGTATTGAGAGCTTAAAAGAGGAACAAAAAGTTTTGAATAATGATATCTCTGAAATGGATGATTCGAAAAAAATTACATTAGATTTGTTAAATAGCAGAATAAAAAATATGCAAAGAAAAATAGAGCAGATAGATAGAGCTTTAGCTGCATTAAATAAAGTTGAAAGAGAGATTGTAACGTATAAATGTATAGATGGATTATACTATTATGAATTTACTTATAAAGTTTATAAATCAGAAAGACAGTGTAAAAGGATTAAAAAGATAGCATTAAAAAAAATGAGTATAGGATTAGGATTATAAAATGGCACTTTTTTGTCCCTTTAATGTCCCTTTAATGGCACTCCATATTAGAATATATGGATTATAATATTTAATATAGAAGAATATATGGAATTTGATAGAAATGAAGGATGTCCCCTTTTATGGTTTGGGTGAACTATACATTTTTTTAGAGGATGGTAATTTAATGGCATTAAATAAAGAAAAGGTTAAAAGCTTATATTTAGAGGGTCTAACAGACGCTGAGATTGCTAGAAAGCTAAATGTTAAAAAAGACACTGTTAAAAAATGTATTCAGAGAAATTTTAATCATTTAAGATGTGAACATAGAACTGCTTTGGCATATAGGCGAGAAGCCTTAAAAGCTATTAACTATGAGGCAAATAAATATATAGGCGATAGTGCATTTATAAAAAAGAATAGATCTATATATAAGACGAATCCTAATGGAGATATAGTAATAAATAAAGACGTTGCCCCTGTAACAACATGGGATACTCCAAGGAGATTGGCAAATGAAAAAGAAATTAATAAAATAGAACATCCCCTTTTAGAGCACTGGTTTTAAGTTACTGGTGCTCATTTTGTTGCAAAGGAAGTGATTAAATTGAATGAGATTTATAAGAAAGAAAATTTTATAGTAATTCCAGTATGTAGAGATTTCATAATTATAAATACTGAAAAGATATTTAAAGAAGGCCATACGCATGTGAAAAATATAGGAGTTGCAAGGATGCTTATAGATTTGGCTTTAGAAAAAAGACTTCCTAAGAATCCTTATTTTGTTGAAAATTTGGTTAGGATATCTATGGATAAGAACTATACAGATAAATTAAAAGAATTTAAATCAGGTAATTTTATTGATTATAAAGAACTTATGGAAACTTCTTTTTATAAAAGGCATAAGGGAGCTATAAGGCAGGTAAAGTAAACTAATATCTATTACCCTATATTCACAAAACAATTAGTAAAAAGCATTGCTTCAATTATGAGAGGAGAGTGAATTTTTGATAATATTTACCATGAAACCCGTTATAATACATAAAATGAATAAATATTTTATAATTAATCTACGCTAAGAGATAGTAGTCTATGATATATAATGGTATCATTTATTTATAAATTGTTGTGAAATTATAAGAAGTTGTGACAGAACAGTAATTTAGTGTGCATTGTATATAAAGAGGTGAACAATGAAAACAATAGTAATATATAAGTCTAAAACAGGTTTTACAAAGAAATATGCTGAGTGGATTGCAGAAGAGTTATCAGCAGACATTTTTGATGCATCAAAGGTTAATATTAATATGTTGAATAAATATGATACTGTAGTTTATGGTGGAAGTTTATATGCTGTAGGTATTATTGGAGTAAAACTAATTAAAAAGAACATTAACAAACTTAAAGATAAAAGGTTAGTGGTTTTTGCAACAGGAGCATCACCTTCAAGAGATAATGATATAAATCAAATTATAAATAAAAACTTTACAGTAGATGAGCAAAAATATATCAAATTCTTTTATTTAAGAGGAGGCTTTAATTATAAAAAACTAAATCCTTTTGATAAATTTCTTATGACACTATTGAAATGGAAAATAAAAAGTAAAAAGCAAAAAGAGTTGTCAGCTGATGAAATAGGTATGCTTGCTATATATGATAAGCCAATAGATTTTACAGATAAGAAGAATATATATAAAATAATAACTTATATTAATTCGTAAAATATATTAGGTAAATAAAACAGATATTTTTCACTAGAAAAAATAAAGGAAAAGTTTCATAAGTATTAAAGTTATGGCAAAATAAAAAGTCTTATCCTGGATGAATTAAAAAAGGATTAAGGCTTTTTTATTTTAAGAATATGAGGTGGTGGTATGAATGTAGTTGAACCTATAAAAAATATAAATAAGGTGCAGCAAATATTAAGATATGCGAAACAAAATAACGAAAGAGATTATGTTATGCTTGAGCTTGGATTTCATACAGGTTTAAGAATATCAGATATACTTAAACTTAAAATTGGAGATATACAGGATAAGAAAGGTAATATTAAAAAGTATTTAGTATTGCGTGAAGGTAAGACAAATAAGTTCAAACGTATCAAATTGAATCCAGAAGTTAGAGATTGTTTGAAGAATTATTGCAAAGGTAAAGAAGCCTATGAGTATTTAATTAAGTCAAGACAACATGGGGAACATGGTAACAAACCCATAACAAGGCAAAGAGCTTATCAAATAATAATAGAGATAGGTGGTATGCTTGGTATAGAGGATTTAGGGTGCCATAGCCTAAGGAAGACCTTTGGTTATTTGTATTATAAGAAGACAAAGGATATAGCTCTACTTCAAAGATTATTTAATCATAGCAGCCAATTTATTACTCTTAGATACATAGGAGTAGAACAACAGGCATTGGATAAAGCTTTAGATGATATGAACTTTGGTGTTTAAATACAGCTTGTATTTGACATAGTGAGTATAGGTTAAACTCATAAAATTGCTGTATGATATGGATGCTTTATAAGCCCTCTAAATATAAGGCATAGAGGCACTAAATACAAAGGTTAAATAAGTTTAACACACTATATATTAAGTAAAACTGTGAGTAAAACTCGGGGGTGATATAACGCCTAAAAAGATATGTAATTTTAGTGATTGTCATAAGATTATTCCAGGTAATGAAAAGTATTGTGAGGAACATAGGAAACTACATGAACAACTTAGGACTGATAATAATAGAAGATATGATATTAAGATAAGACATAAAAGAGATAAACAATATACTTTGTTTTATCATTCAAAGGAATGGATAGCCCTTAGAGATTATGTGATAAAACATTATAAAGGATTAGATCTGTTTGCTTACTTTATAGAAAATAAAATTGTTCCTGCTTCAACAGGACATCACATAATAGAGTTAAAAGAAGATTGGAGCTTAAGACTTACTGTTAGCAATATATTTCCAGTAAGTGATGCAAGTCATAACAAGATAGGTGCTATGTATAATAAAAACAAGAAAGGGACTCAAGAATTATTGAAGGAGATAATTAATAAATGCAAGTTTTAATAATTGAAATTGCATATTTATTTGTGGTAGGGGGATGAAAAAAATTTTAAACCATTGTTGTAAGACCGCATGCCCCCCTCCATATAAATAATTCTCGTTTTTTGAAGTTTTTAAGGCTTGGAATTTTAGATTCACATGAAAGTGCAAGCACTATTAGAATCTATGCAGAAATAAAATTTTGGAGGTAATTTAAAATGCCTGGAAGAAAAAATATGTCTGTAAAGGCTATCTTAGAAAATGGAAATAGAAGTCATTTAACTAAGGATGAAATTGAAAAAAGACAGGAACAGGAAAAGATACTTGAGAAATTGCAGAGTAATAAAATTCGCCCTCCAACATGGCTTGGGAAAGTAGGAAAGAAAATTTTTAAAGATATTGTTAAGGAGCTTAAAGCAATTGACATACTTGTAAATGTAGATATTTATGGACTGGCAATAACTGCAGATTCCATGGATAAATATATTAGATGTACTATTGCACTTCATACAGAAATGCTCAGGGTTGATGAGATCAATAATTCAGGAATTACTCAAAAAGAAAATCCACTTGTAAAAACACAAATCAGATATGCTGAGATTTTTAAAAAGTATTCAAGTGACTTTGGATTGTCTCCGGCGGCAAGGCTTAAAATTATTCAGGCCAATACTCCTGAACTGGATGATGATGAAGAAAATCTAAATGAGGATTTTCCTGATGTCTAAAAAATACAATACAGTTCTTGAGGAACTTATTGACTATTCTAATGATATATTGACTGGAAAAATACTGGCCTGTAAAAGGCATAAACAAGCTTGTCAAAGATTTTTAAATGACCTCAAGAAAATGGAAACTGATACCTGGAGCTATTATTGGGATGAATGGGAGGCACAAAGGATTATAAAGTGGTATTCACATTGTAAACATAGTAAGGGAGTACTTGAAGGTAAACCTATTGTTTTGAACAGCTGGCAAAAATTCAACGTATGTAATATTGAAGCGTGGAAATGTAAAGATACTGGCTATAGAAGATTTAGATTTGCTTTTATTCAGGTGGGCAGAAAAAATAGTAAGAGTCAGCTTGAAGCTGGCATGGCTGCATATGAATGTGGGGCTAAAGGACATAATGCTGCAGAAATCTATACTTTAGGGGTGGAAAGAGAACAGGCTAAAATTGTATTTGATGAAGTTGATTTAATGCTCTCTAAAGCACTTAAGAAAAGATTTAAAATAGTCCAGAGAGAAATTAGACATAAAAAAAGTAGTAGTTTTATAAAACATCTTTCTCAAAAGGCTGGAAAAACTGGAGATGGTAAAAACCCACAGATGGCAATAATAGATGAATACCATGCACACCCGGATAGCAAGATGTATGATGTTATGAAATCAGGTATGATTTCAAGGCAGGAGCCATTACTTGTTATTATAACTACTGCAGGGGTGGATTATGAGGAAACACCTTGTTACTATGAATATAAAGATTGCTGTAGTATACTTGATGGAACCATAGATAATGATAGATATTATGTCATGATATGTGAACTTGAAAAAGAAGATGAGCCATATGATGAAACTAACTGGATTAAAGCTAATCCGGTGGCGGCAACATATAAAGAAGGTATTGAAAGTATAAGGGAGCTTATGGTGCTTGCTAAAAATTCAAGTGATGAAAGTAAGAAGGTTGATTTTCTTACTAAAAATTGTAATATCTATGTTTCAGCTGGTGAAGATAAATACATTGATATTGAATACTGGAAAAAATGTCAAAGAGAAATATCCTTTGAAGACTTTAGAGGTTGCAGAGTGAATATTGGAGCAGATTTATCTAAAACTGGTGATTTAACATCCGATTCATTTGAATTTCAATTCAGTGAGTTTGATGAAAAAAATAATAAAGATGTACTAAAGTATGCAGTATTTAGTCACTCTTATATACCGGAAATGGTGGTCAAAGAAAAATCTAAAACCGATAATGTACCATATAACTCATGGATTGAAAAAGGATGGCTTACTAAAACTACCGCAAATGATGGCCTGATTATAGATTATATGGAAATGGTCAACCACATTGAGGATATGGTTCAAAAATATGATTTGAAACGTGGAAAGCTTGGATATGACCAGCATTATGCCAATTTCTTTGTAGCAGAAATGGAAAAGCGTGGTTGGGAGTGTGTCAAAGTACCACAGAGTTGTGCAAAGCTTGATAATGCTACTGTGAGTTTTAGAGATTTAATCAAGGTACAGCAAATTGTACATGATGGAAATAAACTCTTTACATGGTCTTTGGATAATTGTGAGGTGGATACAAATAGCTTTGGAGAAATAAAACTTAAGAAAAAGGGTAAGTTTAAAAGAATAGACCCTCCAGCAAGTGCAATATTTGCCCATGAAATGTATCTGGCTGAATTAAGAGAATATAAGTTGAATGTTACAAAATATACTACAGAGGATACGCTAAATAAGTTATGGGGTTGATGCAATGAAAATAATAAAGCTAATTAAAAATTATATAGAAGATATTTTAATAATAAGTGGTTTATTAACAATAATTGGAGCCACTTTTTTAGTGTCTAAAATTATTGGGATTTATGCCCTGGGAATTGTGTTATTGAGTCTTGGGATATATTTTGCAAAATATCCGAAGGAAGTGAATAAATGATTTTTAGAAATGCATATAGAAACAGGATAAGAAACCAGACAGTGTTAAGTGGTGATGGTATGCAGATACCTATTGACATGAAACAGTTTATACAGTATTTAGGGATTGCTCCAGGAGATTTAAATTTAAGTGGAAAGAATGCTTTAAATGAGGTAATAACTTATACCTGTATTAAAATACTCTCTGAAACAATGGGAAAGCTTCCATGTAAGATATATCAGGACAGTAATGGTATAAATAAAGCTACCGAACATTATTTATATCCTCTTTTGAAATTAAGACCTAATCCTTATATGAGTGCATCTGATTTTTGGAAGTGTGTTGAAACCCTTAGAAATATATATGGGAATTCCTATGTATGGATTGATTTTATAGAACATGGAAGAGATATAGGTAAAATACAAGGTTTTTATCCATTAGATCCTACTAAAATGGAAATATGGGTGGATAATGCAGGGCTTTTAAGTTCTAAAAATACCATTTGGTATGTTTATACAGATAATGCAGGGGTGAGACATAAGCTGCAAAGTTATGATCTGATGCATTTTAAGAGCCTTACAACTGATGGAATAGTGGGTATTAGTCCTATACAAATATTGCAAGGTGCTATAAATACCAGTGGTTCGGCTGTTGAATTTCTTAAAAATAGTATACAAAATGGTATGCAAACTGCAGGAATTATAAATTATATAGGGGATTTAAGTCAAGAAGCTGAAAATACATTTAGAAATAAATTTGAGCAAATGTCTAATGGACTTAAAAATGTCAATAGGGTAAGTTTGTTGCCTATTGGATATACATTCCAACCCCTTGCATTAAAGTTAACTGATGCACAGTTTTTAGAAAATACAAAATACAGTGCACAACAAATCAGTGCAGCCTTTGGAATTAAACTGCACCAGTTAAATGAACTTGTAAAAAGTTCTTACTCCAGTACAAGTGAAGCAAATAGAGAATTCTATAGTGATACTATGATGGCTATACTCACAATGTATGAGCAGGAATCTACTTATAAGATTTTTACAACGTCAGAGATAAAACAAGGGTTTTATTCGAAGTTTAGTGCTGATGTAATGCTTAGAGGGGATACAAAAAGTAGAATAGAAACCTATGCAACTGCTATACAAAATGGGATTAAGACTCCTAATGAGTGCAGAAAATTAGAAGAAGATTCTCCAAAGGAAGGTGGAGACCAACTGATAGTAAACGGAAATTATATTCCTCTTACTATGGTAGGCAAACAATACAATAAAGGTGGTGATAACAATGAGTAAGTTTTGGAAGTTTATAACTAACAAAACAGATGATAGCCAAAATGAAGAAGTCGAGCTTAGAATACAGGGTGACATAGTAAGTGATGATGATGTCTGGATATATGAGTGGCTAGGATTTGATTGTGCAAGCCCCAATGTTTTTAGAGATGAACTGAAACAATATGATGGTAAAGATATAACGGTTTGGATTGACAGTTATGGTGGAGAGGTATTTGCTGCAGCAGGTATTTATAATGCTCTGAAAAATCATAACGGTAA
This sequence comes from Clostridium sp., assembly GCF_036781005.1. GTDB lineage: Bacteria > Bacillota > Clostridia > Clostridiales > Clostridiaceae > Clostridium_B. Next base: position 31,419 of record NZ_DAIQBT010000020.1, read on the forward strand.
AATAACTACTAAAATTGATGGTAAAGCAATGTCAGCAGCAAGTGTTATAGCAATGGCAGGAGACAAGGTAATGATGTCACCAGTTGCAATCCTTATGATACACAACCCGTTAAGTTCAATATATGGATACGCAAGTGATATGAGAAAACAGGCAGATGTACTTGATTCTGTGAAAGAATCTATTGTTAACGCATACCAATTAAAGTCTGGTAGATCTAGAAATAAAATAAGTGAAATGATGGATGATGAAACTTGGATGGATGTAAATACCGCCATAAAGAATGGTTTTGCAGATGAAATGTTATATGCAGATAAAAAAGATGATGGTGAACCTCAAAATAAGGCTATGAACTTTTGCTTCAATAGGCTATCCATTCAAAATTGTGCCAATAGTTCCATGAAAAAGCTTATGGAAATTGAGAAAATGAAAAATAAACAAAATCCTGAAAGTGGTAATGAAGTTCCTGAAGGTATAAAGAATATATTAGAAAAGATTAATGGAAAATTTGATAAAATCACTGATAGACTTGATAAGCTGGAAAATTCATTAGTAAAACAATCAGAACCTAAAGTAGAACCAGAATATGATGAAAAAATTAAGCAGTTAAAAGCAAAGTTAGCTTTAAAGTGTAAACTTTAGGGCTTTTTATTTTGTAGAAAGGAGTTATAATGTGTAGCCAATATAATATGATTAAGTTTAATAAAAATAAAGATATTCTGGTAATTGAAGTTAACTTTGAACTAGAGAAAGAACAAATTTCTGATTTGAAAGAAAAAATATCTAGCCAAGTAAAAGGGAAAATACCGATAGAGTCAATTTTGATTTTAGATAAAACCATGAAAATGAAAGGGATGATAGTAAATGAGTAAGGAACTAAGAGAACTCTATGATAAATTGAGAGCAGCACAGGATAAGGCACAAGCTTTGATAAACAAAGATGACGTGACCGCAGAAGAACTTAATAATTCCACTAAGGAAATTGACAATATAAAGGCTAAAATTGAAACACAGAAAGCTTTAGATGTAGGAAAACAATTTAATGATGAAGGAAAACAGGTGACTGAACCTTTGAATATACCCAAGAAAAAGACAGGATTTGAAGATACTCTATCAAGTTTGGAGTATAGGGAGGCATTTAAGAATTTTTGCGTAAATGGAGAAGTGGCATCTATACTACAGAATGAATTCACAAAACCTATTATAAAAAATGCAGATGCCGTAACTACAACAGGAGATGCATCCGCGGTTATACCAACTACGATTCTTCAGGAGGTAATCCAGAAGGTACAAAGTTATGGCCAGATATATGCAGCCGTAAGGAAACTAGCAATCAAGGGCGGGGTACAAGTACCTATACTTACCCTCAAGCCAACGGCATCATGGATTGGAGAGACTACTCCTTCAGATAGACAGAAGATTCAGATTAACGCTAATGTTACTTTTAATTATTATGGATTGGAATGTAAAATATCAACATCATTATTAGCTGAAACAGTAACTTTGCAGATGTTTGAAAGCACTCTTGTAAGTTTACTTGCTGAAGCATTTGTAAAAGCTCTTGATATAGCAATTATAAAAGGAACAGGGTCAGGACAGCCAAAAGGAATTACAGTAGATGATAGAATTCCTGCAGAACAGATTGTCACTCTTACACCTGATGAATTTATAGATTGGAGTGCATGGAAAAAGAAAGTATTTGCCAAAATGCCACTATCTTATAAGGGTGGTGCTTCATTCTATATGGCTTCAGGTACATTTGAAGGATATGTTGATGGAATGGTAGACAAGAATGGGCAGCCTATAGGTAGGGTTAATTACGGTATAACAGAAGGACCACAGGAAAGGTTTGGAGGAAAGCCAGTTGTTGAGGTTGAGGATGACATAATAGCAAATTATGATGATGCAGCAGTAGGAGACGTTGTTGCAATATATGGCAATATGAATAACTATGCTATAAACTCAAACATGCAACTTACAATGGTTAGATATACAGACCATGATAAAAACGAGATAGTGGACAAAGGTATTCTTGTAGCAGATGGTAAAATACTTGACCCTAATGGGTTTGTCTTAGTTAAGAAAGGTGAAGTTAGTGCAGGGTAATAGAGGGATTATTCTCTCTTTTGCTTTTAAGGAGGGATAATTAATATGAGTATATTAAATTTAGGTGAAGCTAAAAAGTATCTTAGAGTTGATTATGAGGATGAAGATGAAGATATACAATCTTTGCTAGATGCGGCCGAAAAATACCTTATTAATGCTGGATGTATTTTAAATGAAAATGATGAGATAGCCAAGTTGGCGATAAAAATGCTAATAAACGAGTGGTATGAAAATAGAGGGCCAGTTTTGATAGGTAGTATTTCAAAGAAACTTGAATATGGATTACAGGCACTTATTGCACAACTTAAATATTGTGATTTAGATACTTCGTATTAATATTGGAAGTTGGTGATGAATTGAATGCAGGTGATTTAAGAAATAAATTAGACCTCTATGGAAAAACAGAAAGTGAAAATGAACTTAGAGAAATAGAATATACGTACAATAAAATTAAATCTGTATTTTGTCAGGTAATTCCCACAAGTGTTACAGGAAGTATAAGTAAAGGTCAAAATGATACAGAGTATGCAGAAGTAACACATAAAATTAGATGTAGAAAACTTAGCATAAAAAACCTATCTATAGATATGTATTTTATGGATAATGACGGTTTAAGATATGATATTGAATATTTCCAAAAGGATTATAAGAATAATGAATTTTGGGAAATCTTATGCAAAGTGAAATATGAGTAAAGAAAAATGGAGGGATATTTGTGTCAGATGGATTTAATTTAACTGGTTTGGATGAGTTTATCAGAGATATGTTAGATTTAGCGCAGGAAACGTTGCCTAAAGAAAGTAAAAAGTTTTTAAAAAAAAATGCCAATCAGCTTAAAACAGCTACAAAGAATAAGGCAAAAGAATTGGGCATATTAGAGGAAACGGGTAACTACTATAGCGGTTTTAAGAGTGGAAAAGTTTATAAATATAATGGGAGTATGGCGTGTAGGGCAATAAATTCTAGTCCACATGCACATTTGTTAGAATATGGACATTTGCAAATAGATAAAAATGGTAATGAAGTCGGAAAAGGTTTTGTGCCCGGCTTTCATCCATTTGGAAAAGCACAAGAGGGATTTAAGAGTAAATACTATGACAATTGCGAAACATTTATAGATGAAATGATAAGAGAGAAGGGGCTATGAGTGAATGGTAACAATAAAAGATGTAATAAATGCCATTAATAAACTCCTCGAAACAAATTTTACTGTTAAAATTGCCAATAAAAATATCAGGGAGAAGATTATAAGACCTAGTTTTTATGTGGATTTGGAACAGAATGACAGTATACAGCTTAATAGTATATGCAAACAGAACAACTTAACTGTAAGGATTTATTATTTCCCTACAGACCCTAATAATAATCGAATTGAATTATTGGATGTTCAAGAAAAACTTAATAACTTATTTTTAAAAGGATTGTCTGTTACTGAAGATTTTTATATCTATTTGGTAACAGACAATCCTTTAGAGTTTGTTGTGGTTGATGGGGTATTACAACTTAAATTAGAGCTTTATTATTTACAAGAAATAGAAGACACATCGGAATATGAAATGATGGAAGAGTTATGTGTAAATATTAAAACAAATTAAAAAGTGAGGAAATTCAATATGAGCGTACAGTTGCCAAATATTGATATAACATTCAAACAATTAGCTTCTAGCTTTGTGGAAAGAAGTGAAAGGGGTAATGTTTTATTAATTTTAAAAGATGATACAGATAAAACATTTAATACAAGAGATTATTCCATTATTACAGATGTTACTGCAGATGTTGAAAAATATATGCCGAGTAACTTGCAATATATAAAAGATACAATGGTGGGGTTGCCTAATAAAGTCACTGTAATAAGAATAGACACAACTGCTACATTAGCAGATGCTTTAGCTGTGGCTTCTGGATATAGTACAGGCTGGATAGGTATTGCAGAGGGAACTCCAGAGGAACAAGGAGAATTGTCAACATGGATTAAGCAGCAAAGGATATTAAAGAAAACTATAAAAGGCGTAGTTTATAATCCCAGTGAGGCACCAGATAGTGAGGCTGTGGTTAATTTGGGTACAGATAAGGTTATATTTAGTGATGGCAGGGGTCAGCAGACAGGAGATAAATTTATAAGCAGCCTTTTAGGATTTCTGGCTGGCTGTAATGTAGTAAAAGGCAGTACGTGGCTTGAAATGACTAATTTAACAAGTGTAACCGCCATGTCAGATGCTGATATAAATACAGCCTTGCAAGCAGGAAAATTTATGTTGAAAAACGATGAAGGTAAAGTAAGAATTGGAGCAGGAATAAATAGTTTAACTACACTGGAAACAGATAAAACAGAAGATTTTAAATATATAGAAATAATAGAAACCCAAGATTTGATTCTGGATGACATACGAAAAACCTATAAAAATGAATTTATAGGTAAATACAGGAATAAAACCGATAATCAAATGTTATTCATTAGTTCAGTTAATGTATACTTTAAAAATTTAGCAAATTCTGATTCTGAAATTTTAGACAGTAATTATGATAATACAAGTTATATAGATACTGTAGCACAAAAAGATGCATGGATAGCGATAAACCCTGATGCTAAAGACTGGAATGAGGCGAAGGTAAAATCCATGGCGTATAAGAGACAATTGTTCTTAGCAGGAAATATAAAAATATTACAGAGCATGACGGATTTATCCTTTAACATAAAAATGGCTTAGATTAAATTGTGAAGTGAGGTGATGTTATATTGAATAAAGGTAATTTGGTGATAAGTTCAAATGATGCGACTATTTGGATAGATACTGATCCTTTGGCAACTTGCACAAAAGCTTCAGGGAAGTTGACTAAGGAAACAGAGGAAGAAAAATTTGTAGGTGACTCTAAGACATATAGAAGGTCGAAAGGCTATAAGATTGAGGGGAGCATAACGGTAAAGAAAGTAGATACTTATTTAGCCGGAAAAGTGGCAGATGCAATAAAGGCAAATGAGGAACTTGACAGTAAAATTATAGTTAAACAAGCTGCACCAGGGGGCGGAGTAGAAAGAATAGCCCTTTATGGGGTGGATATAAGCGAATTGAACTTATTTAATTTAGAGGCTTCTGGTACTGTAGAACAGGAATTCCCATATACAGCTACTGATTTTGAATATCTAGATAGAATACCTAAAGTAGAAATACAATAAAAAATATTAATTGAGGGAGAAAATTATTATGGTAGATACAAATAAAAAGCAAGTAAAAGTGACTTTGCAGGACTTGATAAATAAAAAGTTACAAAAAAATGACAATAAGAGATTTAATAAAAGTATATATGTGGAAAAGATAGAAGGGGAATTAGTTTTTGAAATTCCAACCTTTGATGAACTTTTGGAATATAGTGATGAGATGGAAACAAGGAATAGTAAAGGTGTCAAACAGATGTATAAGAAATTATGTTATGACACTTGTAAAATGCTGCATGATAAAGAATTGCATAAAGCATATGGGATAGTAGAGCCTTATGATATAATAGATTTTCTGTTTTATGACATAGATATTATGAATGTAGGAGAAGCCATATCTGAAGCTAGAAGCCCTAAGAAGGTAACTGAAACCGTAAAAAAGTAATTGATAAAGATCCATGGCTGCAATGTATAGCTTTTTTAATTACTAAAGGACAAAGGTTAGAGGATCTAGTAAATGCCACAGAAATGGATAAGATAATGTATTTTAAATCAATGGAGCGTTTTTATAAAGATGAAAATGAAAAATTGAAAGCAATGTTTGGAGAGGATAAAAAATAAGTTTATTCTCTCTTTTTTTAAAAAGAAAGTTGGTGAGAATTTGGGAAGAATAATAGCCAGCATTCTTACACTTAAAGATAATTTTAGCAACACTATATTAAATGTAAATAGAAATACCAGAAGTTTTCAAAACGAAGTTCTACATGCACAAAATAGTGTAGTTAAGTTTAGAGAAAAAGCTGTAAGCAGTTTTGAGGGAATATTAGGTAAGGCATCTATGTTAGCTGGTGGAATTGGACTTGTAGAAATGGGCAAAAAAAGCATTGAACTTGCTAGCGATTTGACAGAAGTTCAAAATGTAGTTGACACGACATTTGGTGATATGAACAAACAAATAAACCAATGGTCTAAAACTGCATTGGAGAAATACGGAGAAAATGAGCTGCAGGCCAAGAATTTTGCATCTACATTTGGAGCTATGTTAAAAAGTGCAGGGCAATCTGGGCAGGATTTGGTTAAATGGTCTGAAACTTTATCTGGATATGTTGGAGATCTGGCATCATTTAGAAATTTATCTCTGGACGAATCTTTTGAAAAGATAAGGGCTGCAATATCTGGCGAAAGCGAACCTATGAAGGCTTTAGGATATGATATATCGGACACAGCAGTACAAGCCTATGCTATGGCTAATGGAATTGGTACAGGAACTAGTAAAATGAAAGAAGCTAGTAAAACTGCTTTAGATGTAGAAGTGGCACAGGCAAAATATAACCAGGCCATTAAAAAGTATGGTCAAACATCTTTGGAAGCCAGACAAAAAGCTGAGGCATTACAAAAAGTAATAAAAGGGACTCAACCAACGGAATCTGAAAGTGATGGGAGCAGTGTAGATTTAACACAGGCGGAAAAAGTACAGGCACGGTTAGGTCTATTAAGACAACTTTTAAAAGATGTGGATGGGGATTTCTACAAGACTAAAGATAGTTTTGCTAACCAGATGAGAGTTGCACAAGGACAATTACAAGAATTGGGAAAAACAATAGGCGTAAAAGTTTTACCATTTTTAACAACAATGATGGGCAGTTTTACAAATGGTGGTATAGGTCGTTTTGGAGATATAATAGTAAATGGATTTACAAGCATAGGAAAAATAATAAATAATATAAAACCCAATTTAGAAGGTTTGTGGAATAGTATAACAAAATTTTCTAAAAACATGGGAATTACAGATTTTTTTAAAAATATGTTTGGTGGTAAAAATACAAAACTTATAAATGATACCAGCTATGCTTTAAAGGTTGTTATAGATAGTATTACTAGTGTAATTAATATAGCTTCTGCACATCCAGATGCAACAAAAGCAGTGTTTTCTGGAATAATAGGAGGTTTGGCTGCATTAAAGGGAACAACAGAAATAATTAAACTTCTTAGCACCATACAGAAAGTAAAAAATGCAACCCAAGGGTTAACTGGACTTACCAAGGTTGGGGCAATATTTAAAACAATATTTAAACTACCGCCACAGGCTTTAATATTTATAGGAGTAGTTGCTTTAATTGCCGGGGGAGCTTATTTAATAGTAAAAAATTGGGCTCCCATAAAAACATTTTTTGCTGGACTGTTTAATTGGCTTAAATCTTTCTTTTTCAAATGGGGACCTGTTATTTTGACATTTATAGCTCCGGTTATTGGAATTCCTTTGTTGATTTATCAGCACTGGGGGCAAATATCTGCCTGGTTTAAGAAAATAGGTGCTGATATTGCTTTTAGTTTCAATCAAACTGTTTTATGGTTTGAAGGATTACCAGGACGATTTTGGAATAGTGCAGTGAATACTTTTGAATGGTTTAAAAATGGTGCATGGAGTATTATCTCTGGTATAGGAGAGTGGATTGCAGAAAAATTCAATAGTTTTATCAGTTTCTTTGTAAATTTACCTAATAAGGCTCTAAACTGGGGCATAGAAATGGTTCATAATCTAAAAAATGGTATTGTAAATACCATAAATGACGCAGTAGAAGGAGCAAAACAACTAGCGGAGTCCATTGTAAAGAAAGTAAAAGAGTTTTTTGGAATAAAATCTCCGAGTGTAGTGTTTATGAATATAGGTAGTTATTTAGTTAAAGGGCTAATAAAAGGCATGAAGGGTACAGATATAAAGAATTGGATAAGTAGCTGGACTGGTGGAATTACTGGATTTGTAAATAAATGGGTAAATAATATAAGCGGCACTGGAAGTGAGGTTACTGGCAATATAACGGATTGGATAAGGCAAGCATTAAATATAACTGGGACTGATGGCAGCTGGTTAAATGGGATGCTAAAATTAGCAAGTTATGAGTCTGGAGATCCTGGGAAATTAGGCACAGGTGATCCTAATTTGGTTAATAATATTCCCGTGGGGAATGAGTACGCAACAGGATTAATGCAAATGCTGCCTTCTACATTCAGAGAATATCAATTTAAAAATTTGAATGATATAAAAAATCCAATACACAATATTGCGGCAGCTATAATGTATATAAAAAAAAGATATGGCAGTGTTTACAATACACCTTTATTTACAAGTGGCGGGAGCTATATGGGGTATGCAACAGGTACAAGTTTTGCTGGTAAAGGAGTAAGGGAAACAAGTGAATATGGAGCAGAAATTGTATTTGGCAGACACTATAGGAACTACCAGGGTGGAGAAAAGGTTATAAATGCCACTGATACAAAGAAGCTGTTTGGGGGTAAAGGAGACTTGAAGGTATATGTACTAATACAGGGAAATGTATTAGGGAATGAAGAATATGCAAATGAAATAGGTGATATAGTTGCGAATAAAGTTAAATTAGCATATGAAAATATGTAGAAGGTGATAATTTGGATATTTATTTTAGTGATTTAGCCAGAGAGGAAATTTATCAGCTGTCGTGTCTACCATCTACAATGCCTGAACTTTCAAAGAGTGCAAAAAATGAAGAATTTGAAACTTATTCAGATGGTATATACAATATTATAGGTAATAAAGGTTTAACAACCTTTTCTATAGATTGTTGGCTTCCAGAGTATCCTAAAAAATACAACTGGGCTAAGAGTCAGTTGAATCCATATAAGATAATAAATCTGTGGGAAAATGCAATGACTAAAAAAGTTCCTTTAAGGTGTGTACTTATACGGGGTGATAATGGAAACAATATAAGTCCCATAATTTTAGATTGGGCGGTAAGTGTAGAAAATTATTCTCAAATTCCAAATGATGAATTTGGAGACTTAAAGTACAAAATAGAATTAAAGGAATATAGAGATATGACTCCACAATCTGTTATTAATAATGTAAAGAAAACAGTTATAGAGTCGGCTTCAATGCTTGAAAAATTGAAAGATATTTTAAAGAAGTAAGGTGATATGCTATCTGGTATTTATACAGCACTTATATAATAGGAGATACTGGTGCAACTAACACTACACCAGTAGATATATTACCTAAATGCAATAACCTTAGTTGGACAAATGATAGTGATACATTAGCTGTAACGCTGACCTTTGATAGTATTTTAGATTTGGCCGAAGGACGCAGTCATTTAGTGTTGAAAAAATCTGATAAAGTAGTTTTTGCTGGATTGGTAACACAAAAGATTAACAAAGATAAAACAAGCAGTTATACAGCACAGGATTATGCATTTTATTTAAATAAAAATGAGGAAGATATAATACAATTTAATGGTAGTAGTGCCAAGCAAGCTATATATAGTTTACTTGGCAAATATGGAATAGGAGGGGCATGTACAACTTTAAATACAAGTATTAGTAAATTATATAAAGGTAAAAAAGTTTCTGAAATTATAGACGATATTTTAGATCAATGTACAAAAGAACTGGGAGAAGAAATCGTTAAAGAGATGCGTGGAAATGTACTTTGGATAGACAGAGTGAGCAATTTAAAAGTAACTTGTGAGTATAAAGTCAGCAATGATTTTTCTATTACCAGAAGTATGGAAGATATGGTTAACAACGTATATGTAATAACCAGTGAGGAAAGCGATAAAAATTCTTATGCCAATGCACAGGATAAAAATAGTATAGGTGTATTTGGAGTGCTTAGTAAAGTTCTAAGTATAGACAAGGGGAATATAAGCCAGGCACAAAATGTTGCAGATAAATATTTAGATAGTTATAATGCTACAAAAAGAGAATTGACTGTTACATTGCTAGACATAGAAAATTGTGAAGATATAAGGGCAAAAAGGATGATACCCATTACTATTTCTAAATATGGGGTGGATGGATATTATAAGGTTAAATCAGCACAGCATACGTTGGCTAATAATGCACACAAAATTAATGTAACCATAGATTTTTCAAGTGCTTCATTTAAAGATCCTGTGGAATATTCAGAGGCACAAAACATTGGGGATAGTTCCAGCAGTGAAAGTAGTAAAAGGGATGAAATTATAGAATATGCTAAAAAGTTTTTAGGAGTTCCATATGTCTGGGGAGGCAAAACCCCAGATGGCTTTGACTGCAGTGGATTTGTAGCATATGTATTTAAGAATTTTAGATATAATCTGACAGCTTATACATATGACATGGTTAATGAGGGAACCAAAGTAGATATGGAAGATATCCAGCCCTGTGATTTAGTCTTTTTCTATGGTTCTGAGCATGTCGGAATATATATTGGAAATGATCAGTTTATACACAGTCCAACAACGGGAGATGTTGTAAAAATATCTCAATTTTCAGGCTATTATAAAGATAATTGTAATGCAGTTGTTAGGGTAACGGGTGAAAGTTAGGTGATAAATAGTGAGTAATAATTGGCATGTAGAACTGGCAAAAATGTTTAAAAATAATGAAAATATAGAGTATATAGGGATATTAGAGGGGACTGTAATAGAAACCAATCCTCTAAAGATTTCTATATATGGAGGAAAAGCTTTTATAACTGATAAAGATTTGTATATATGTGAAAATGTTACAGAATATCAATTACCATTTATACTATCATCCCCTGATGGCATGGTTAGTGGAACCATTACTCATGAGGGACTTAAAAATGGAGAAAGAGTTGCAATTGTAGCCACAGAATCCAATCAAAAATTTTTTGTAATAGATAAGGTGATATAATATGTTTCCAACGTTAACAGAAGATCTATTAGAACAAGTAAATAATATTGATAATAAAGCATCTACCAATGTTACTAAACTGGGCAGATGCTTTAAATTTGATTTTAAGAAAAATAAATTTGTTACAGTGGATGGGAAGTTAGTTGAAATTACAGATGATACTGAGAAAGTAGAACAGTGGATATTGTTGCTCTTAGCTACACGTAAAGATAAATATAATGTTTATAAAAATACTGATTTCTACGTAAATATAGATGATTTAATAGGAGGAAAGTTAAACGCTTATAAAAAAGCGGAGTTGGAAAGAGAAATTACAGAAGGAATTGAAAAGCATAGATATGTAAAAAGCGTAGAAGATTTTAATATAGAACAAATAAAAAATAAGGTGATAGTAAAATTAACGGTTAAATTAATAGATGATAGTGAATTAGAGGTGAGTACAAGTGTTTGAAAATAAAACAGTTAATAATGTTCAAGCTGATTTACTTGCTACTATTTCAGATGTCTATGAAAAAAAGGCAGGCTATCTGATTTATGAGTTAACTAGGAGTTTTGCTATTGCTGAATCAGACATTTACTTGGTTTTAGAAAAACTATTTAATAAATTGGATGTAAATAACCTTACAGGTGATGAGTTAACAAAATATGTGCTGCAGAGGAAAGGTATAGTGAGAAAATCAGCAACATATGCCAAAGCAATACTTACAGTTACTGGAATTGGGTTTATAAATACTGGAGATTTATTTGCCACTTCTGCAGGTATACAATTTAAGTCTTTGGAAAACAAGACTATAAATGGTGCAGATACAATATTGGCACAAGCAGTTTTGGCAGGAGTTACAGGTAATGTCCCAGCAGGTGCAATTACTCAAATGCCTATAACGTTAGCAGGCATATCTGGTGTAACGAATAATGAAAAGGGATATGATGGTTATGATTCTGAAAGTGATGATTCTTTAAGAACACGATATTATGATGCATTACGAAAACCAGTGACAGGTAGTAATAAAAATAGTTATATTGCGTGGGCAAAAAGTAGGCCAGGTGTTGGTAATGCTATTTGTTATCCTCTTTGGAATGGGGATAATACAGTAAAAGTTATAATAGTTGATAGTAATAACCAACCTGCATCGGAAGATATAGTACAAGATGTGCAAGAGTATATAGACCCTAAAGGCACTTATGATTCTAATACAGGTGTATGGAGTACATGGGGAATAGGAACAGGGGAAGCACAGATTGGGGTATATTGTACAGTAGAAAGTGCAGTAGCAAAAACAATAGATATGAAAGTTAAAGTAATAAAAACAAGTAGTAATTACACAGATGAAGAAATTATAGAAAGTATAAAAGAGGGCTTATGTACTTATTTTTCTAGTGTAGCACTAAATACTGATAATAATTATATTTCTTTTGCAAGAGAGGGCAATATACTTTTGCAAACCCCAGGTATATCCGATTATGAAAGTAATACTTTAGAAGTAAATAATGGGCAAGAGAACATAATATTAAATTTGACAGCTCTGCTGACTGAAGTCCCAGTGGTAGGGACGGTGACACTGTTATGAGTATGAAAGACGATTTAATAAACAACTTGCACCAAATTTATAGAAATGATGAATGGATCATTGAAATATTTAATAGTGCAGGATTGAGTTTAGATGGAATAATAAGTATGCTTCTGCAAATGTATAATAATTATTGGTTCGACACTATGGATTTAGATACAATAGCGATATTAGAGAAGTTATTAGATTTTAAGACTAACCCTAATACGGCCATAGAGGATAGAAGGTCACAACTTGAAGCTAGATGGAAAAGTAATAATAAATGTGATCTTAATTTATTAAAATCTATTGTAAATAGTTGGAGAAATGATGGATATACAGATGTAAAATTTAAAAATGGTAGAATTCAAATAATATTTACAGGTAATTTAATAATTCCCAGAGATTTAAGCGGCCTAGAAAAAGCTTTAGAAGAAATTAAACCAGCACATTTAGATTACGATATATCGGTTGATTCAAAACAAGGGTTAGCTAATATTGCCAGTTATTTAGTAACTGGGGAGACAATAACGGTTTATCCATGGAGTCCAAAGGTGATTGAAAGTACTGGGGAAATTAATATTGCTATGGGAAGTAATACAGGAATTGAAAATATTACAGTATATCCAAAGGAAGGATGATAAACATGGCAGAAAGTTTTTATACAATTTTAACTAATATAGGTAAAGCACAAATAGCAAATGCAAGTGCTTTAGGGACAAAGGTTAAATTTACTACATTGAAATTGGGAGATAGTGGGGGCAATTATTATAATCCTACAGAAACGCAGACAGCATTGGTACATGAAGTGTGGAGTGGAAACATAGGTAATATAATAGTGGACACCGATAATTCCAACTGGATAGTGCTAGAGACAGTTATACCTGCAAATGTGGGAGGATTCATGATAAGAGAATGTGGTATAGCTGATGATGAAGGTAATCTTTTGGCAGTTGGTAAATATCCAGAAACATATAAACCCGTTGTTTCAGAGGGAAGTTCTAAGGATTTAAGAATAAGGACTATATTGGAAGTAGTTAATACTGCTGCTGTAACGCTAAAGATAGACCCTACTGTGACACTTGCAACCAAAGAGGATTTAGAAACCGTAAAGGATAGTATACCTAAAAATGCAAGTGATATAGGGGCAATAGCAAATTCACAAATAGGGGTAACTGGAGGGGTAGCAAAGCAGGATAATTTAACTACTTTAGCTGATGATTTTGAGTCGCATAAGGCAGAAAATGCGACACAATTCAGTAATATAAATACAGCAATGTCAGATATGCAATTTTTAAATGTTAGGGGGTGCAGATATAATGGCTAAAACATATAGTGACCAGGTGTATAGTGGGACTTTGGCAACTACTGAAACTACTATAGTTACAGTAGCAGCAAATACTACTTTTATTATGAAAGGGTTTTGGATAAGCAATGCTAACGCTACAGACCAAAACGTTACAATGAAAATAGATGATAAGAGATTAATCCCTACAAAGGCTATACCAACTAAAGATACACTTATTAGAAGTGATTTAAATATAGCAATAACAACAGGGAAAACTATTAAACTTACTGGTGCAGTTACTTCTGATATGGATTATTATATTTGGGGTGTAAATGAGGTGACTTCATAATGCAAGGATTATTAAGTAATGAATTATTGAGTAACTCTAAGTTGTTTGGTAGTAATACATCTGGGAAGCAAGATTTTAGTAATTATCTAAAAAATATTAATACTATTTATAGACCGATTGGTTTTACCTCCGAAGGATTATGGGTTTATGATACGGTAACTGGTGTTGCAGAAGTAATAAATCCAAGTGGAACAGTAATTAAAACAGTAAGCTACCCTGTATCAAGTGCTTATATTCCAACGACAGTGACACCATCATATATATGTTGGGTTAATAGTAATTATGCTGTTATTACAGACCATAATGGAACAATTATATTAAATTCTTATTCAGAAGGAAATACAATAAATAATATAACTATTAATGAAGCAATGCAACAAATATATTCATATATAAATGGGCCAGTTACTAATATAAGAAATTTTACTGGGACTATAATAAAACAATATATAAATACTTACTATAGTTCATTATTAGCATTTATTCCATGTAAAAATGGTGTAGTAGGGTTAGCAGTTGGACAATCAATATTTTGCGATAACACAAGTTTTTACACATTCACAAATAGTAATAATAATTTACTTACAAATGTATTATCAATATAGGAGGTAAAATATGGTATATATAAAAATAAACAATCTATTAAATCAATTTGGTCAACCTGATTATAAAGGGTTAGACATAAGTCAATTTGTAGCAGGAAGTCAAATATATAAAGATACTTACGGGGTATTTGCAACAAATGAAGATATTTCAACTCTGCCAATGGGTGTTATTATAATTACTGAGGTAGATTATAATAATGAGAAAACACCATCAAAACCAGTATTAACATTAGATGAAATAAAACAAAATAAAATAAATGAAATGAATACAGCATGTCAAAATGCTATAATAAATACTTTTCAATCAACAGCATTTGATAGAACAACTATAGAGGATTATTCTTGCGAATTAACAGACCAAAGTAGAATAAATGGACTTGTAACAATAGCACAATTGAGGTTATCAAATTTAACTACAGAACCTATAAACTATTATAAGAATAAAGAAGCTGATAAATGCACAGAATGGCAACCTAAAAATATGTTGGATTTAGGATTAGATTTAAAAAGACATATAGAAAAAAATACAAATAAATATGAAGATTTAAAAATATATATTAATAGTTTAAATTCTATAGAGGAGGTACAAAAAATAACATGGGATACAGTAATTCCAACAACAACTACTTAAAAAAGGACTTGCTTTTAATTTTTATAATGGGTGCTTTATACATGGTATTAGAAGGATTTTGGCGTGGGTGGACACATATAAGCATGTTGGTAGTTGGTGGATTAGCTGCTTTCTTTATAGGTAGGTTGAATGAGCATCCAAAATTTTATGATCGTAAAATGTGGCAAGAGTGTGTTATAGGCACTTTAATAATTCTTATATTAGAGTTTACAAGTGGAATGATACTTAATGTATGGTTAGGTTTAGATATATGGGATTATTCCACAGAACCTTTTAATTTATTTGGGCAGGTTTGTTTACCTTATGCTTTTCTATGGTTTTTGCTAGTTCCAGCATGTATTTATGTAGATGATTTTCTTAGATATAAATTATTTGGAGAAAAGAAACCAGAAGGATTATTAAAAAATTATAAAGATTTAGTAACAGAAAATTAAATTATTGAAATTTAAAAATAGTAAAAGAGTGTTGAAAGTATTTGTTAAAGATGTATAATTATTTAATAAGTATATAATTTAGGGGGATGGTATAATGGATATTTATAATGAGATAGTATCTAAGATACATGAATGTGAATCTAAAAAAATACCTATATCAGATTTTGGCCATAAGTACGGATTTAAAAATGTTAATTTAAATCATAAAAACGAAGAAATAAACGAACCATATATTTGTTATAAGGCACAAAAAGAGAATGATGGATATATAATAACTTTAGAAATTGAAACAGAAGATAATTATCGTTCATTTGGAAATGATGAAGAACCTTATAGAAATAAAATAACTGTTAGTAAGAATGGTAAAGAAATACAAAGTAAAACATATGTTTATGTGAAATAAAATGTAAAAAAGGATTTACTTAGGTAGGTTCTTTTTTATTACACAATAGAAAAATAATGCGTACTTATTTATACTTATTAGTATGTATATATGTGTATAAATAAGTATAAAAGTGACAAAGCTAAATTTAAAATATATAATCATTTCTAAGAGGTGATTATATTGGGAAAGAAGGCGGTAAGGATTAATATTACACTTCCACCGGATGTATTAGAAGAATTTAAAAAGTATGGAGAACGTAAAGGTGTTATGATTTCTCCATTTGTTGCTGCGAAAATGAAGGAATTCATTGAAGAGGAAAAGGCTATTGAAAAATTAAAAAGTGAAAAGAAGTTTTAATGCAATTTGAACAAAACACCTTCCTGGTATAAAATAATGATATATAGTAGGCAATTAATAATTATGTAAGATATTTGGGAGGTGGGTTGATGTATGTATAATGAGTTTGATGCAATGGACAATCATAAATTAAAATGTAAATATTGTGGGCAATTTATGAAGCATATAGGATCAAATAGTACAGAGGATGACGTTGAATATGATACCTACATATGCAGTAATCCTAAATGTAAGGCTTCTGCTGATGTATGTAATGATTTTGATGAACATCAAATTTTTTGGAATGATCCTTCAATTTAAAAAAAGGAATATAAACTTTAAGGCACTCAAGAGTGTCTTTTTCTATGCCCTGAATTATGTCGCAATAGGAATACCCATATCTATTAGTATCTATAAACCCAGATAAATCAATACTTGTAGGTATTGATGGATATATATGTTAAACGAAAAATTTTGCGACGTAAAGGCTTATTAATTTAAGTCTTTTTTGTATCTCGAAAATCTTAGCTAGACAAATATTAAAGCAACGAAGAGGTGAAAAATATATGAATTTGACAATGGAGAATAAGAAAATAATGGATGACTTCTTAGAAAGTTGCCTTCAACTGGGAAAAGAATTATTAGATAAAGACAATCTAACTAAAACAGAAGAAATGTTTTTACAAAAATTAGACTTAGCGATAGGTAATATAACAATATAAAAGAGCTGTAGAAGGCTCTTTTTCAATGCTTAAAAATACTTACAAGGAGGTGTGATGTGGACTATATAATAAATTATTTCAAAGAATTTACAGGGAAATCAGTGGCCATAGGGTTTACAAGTTCTACACTGGGAGCATTGTTTACATGGTGTTTTGGTGGGTGGGAAATGGGGATAAAAGTATTGGTGTCCTGTATGGTTTTGGATTATATTACAGGGCTTATGTGTGGATATAAAGAAGACCGTTTAAATAGTTCCAGAGGATTCAAGGGGCTTAAAAAGAAATTTACCATACTTTTAATTTTAATATTGGCAGTACTTTTAGACAGGCTTCTAGGGCAGCAGTGGATTTTTAGAACTATGGCCATATATTTTTATGTGGCAATGGAAGGTATAAGCATATTAGAAAATGCAGTTAAATTAGGCGTTCCGGTACCTAAGAAGTTAAAAAACGCACTGGAACAATTAAAAAATAAATAAAATAGTGTCAAAAATTAAGATGCTAAATATATTAAATTAAAGAAAGGAATTGATTTTATGAGTAAGTTCGCAATAGATCCAGGGCATGGAAATGTAAATAGAAGCTTGGGAGGAGATGGAGGAGCTGTAGGATATTTAGTTGAGCAGGATTGTGCATTGGATATAGCAACTAAAGTTATATCGAAACTCCAATCTCTAGGTCATACAGCTTATAATGTAAGGCCTTCTAGTGCATCTAGTGTCTTAAATAGTTTACAGAAAAGATGTGATGCGGCTTCTGGTGCTGACTACTTGATAAGTATTCATCTTAATGCAGGTGGGGGCAAAGGTTCGGAAGTGTTTGCTATGAGTACAGTAGGAAAGGCACTGGCAGCCAAAGTATTAAATGCTCTTATAGGGTTAGGATTTACCAATAGAGGGGTAAAGGATGGAAGCAATTTGTATGTAATAAAACACAGCAAACCTCCAGCCATACTGATAGAAGTTTGTTTTGTAGATACTAAAAGTGATTCGGATTTATATAATTCATTAGGAAGTGAGAAAATAGCATCTGCCATAGTTCAAGGGCTAACAGGTAAAATTGTAAATAGTACAAGCTCTGATTTAATTACTGACGTAAAGAATACAAAATTAAAAGCACAAATAGCATCACTTCAATATTATATGAATTTGGATTACAACGCAAAACTGAAGTATGCTGACGGTAATATCTATCAGGAAACCTTGGACAACCTGAAGAGTATTGGAAATATAATTAAGAAGGGCCACAAGTCCCATATAGTACTATGGTTACAGCAGAAACTAGAAATGTGGGGCTATTTAAAGAAAGGTTCCTACACGGATATGCTATATGACGAAGCAACTTTTCAAGCTGTAACTGAACTCCAAAAGAAGTGGGAAAGGCCAACGGATGGAATACTAAAGCCGGAGACATGGAGTATATTTTTGAATAACTAGGGAACTGAAAAGCTCTCTTTTTAAAATAATTTTTAAATTTTATTGTTTATAAATGAAAAACTTGCATATTTACTATATAAGAAACTAATGGAGGAATGATAAACAATGGCTAAGTATAGAAAGAAACCTGTAACAATAGAGGCAATACAGTTTCTTGATACACCAGAGCAATTAGATAAATTAAGTAATTTTATGGGAGAGATTGAAGTAAGTTATGAAAATCCAGATAAACCGGTAATAATGATTGCTACACTAGAAGGTGTAATGGCCGCCAGTGTGGGCGATTATATAATAAAAGGGGTAGATGGAGAATTTTATCCATGTAAACCTGATATATTTAAAAAGACCTATGAAAAAGTAGGGGAATAGAAAAGAGAGCTGAAAGGCTCTCTTTTTAAATTATAAAAATTATGGAGGAATGAGAAAATGAAAGAACAAATATTAAGCATGGGAGT
>NZ_DAIQBT010000021.1:0-49296 GCF_036781005.1 Clostridium sp.
TGGCTCCAGTTTCTCCGGTTGCTCCAGTTTCTCCTGTGGCTCCGGTATCTCCTGTGGCTCCAGTTTCTCCGGTTGCTCCAGTTTCTCCTGTGGCTCCGGTATCTCCTGTGGCTCCAGTTTCTCCGGTTGCTCCAGTTTCTCCTGTGGCTCCGGTATCTCCTGTTGCTCCGGTGTCTCCCGTCGCTCCTGTGTCTCCCGTTGCTCCGGTTGGACCTGTTGGTCCCGTTGGGCCTGTAATACCAGTAGGTACTAACGTAACATATTCTACATTTAAAAATGGTCTCTGACTAGAAACTTGCCA
Source organism: Clostridium sp. (assembly GCF_036781005.1). Taxonomy (GTDB): domain Bacteria; phylum Bacillota; class Clostridia; order Clostridiales; family Clostridiaceae; genus Clostridium_B. Next base: position 302 of record NZ_DAIQBT010000021.1, read on the forward strand.
TTCCTTGGAGAAATATCCTATTATAGTATCAATGACATTTTCTATCCCAACCAACGTAATTCCATTATTTGTAATTGAGCCATTAACCCAATCAGTTACTAAATCTGTTATATCAATACTAATAAAACTACCAATATCACCATCCGTTACATTCACAAAATCGCTTGTTGCATTCAATGCAGGCGCGTTATTCCACGTAACTGTATCCTCTGAAAAATCACTTACATTCGTAAATACATTAACAGTTTGCGGTGATAATACTGAATCAGGTGTATCTTTTCTAAAAACAAACAATTCTAGTGAAGCTTGCAATATACTACTTCCAGAAGGAATATTAGACAAATCAAATTTCAGTAAACTTCTAAATATATCATTAAGTGGAACAAATACTCCTGTAAATAAAAGACTTGAACTACCGAAATTTGTATTAGGATTCAATTGAGATATATATGCATCATCACTAGGATTAACTTGTATAACTGGCATAATTTCATCTCCTTATTCTCTTTTGATTCTTATGACAGCATTTATAATTAGCCCATTTATAATATATGTTTCTATAATAAAATTGGTACAATTAAAGCTCAACTAAAAAAGCCCTACAATACGCAGAGGATCAATAATCATTTAATTTAATTGTGCAATAGTCATTTGTATTAGAATTTAACAGGGATATATATGCATCATTACTAGGCTTAACGTGTATAATTGTCATAATTTTATATCCTCGTTCTATTTTAATTTTATAATGCTATTTATACTTTAACTATTATAATATATGTTCTTATTCTAAAGTTAGATATATTAACTAAATATTTACAACGCATGAGAATAAATAATGATCGCACATCAATTTAGATATGCGATCTAAAAAATAATAATTTTAAAAATAATTTTTAGTTAATTTGCTCCAGTATTATCTTTGATCACTGATTGAAGCAACACTATTATTATCAATCAATTCTTGTAAAGGATCATATGGTGCACCTGTTATTGTGCCAACTAATAATGCAATATCTACGGCATTTACCGGAATTCCCCATGAATTGCCTGAGAACACAAATACTGCTCCATCAACAACAAATCCGCGAGTATTATAAACTACATTATCGACTATATTGCCTGTGGAATCTGGATTTAAATAAGCTGGCTGCCTTAAAGAATAAAAGATATTGTTCTGAACTATCAAATCCACTACATTGCTTTGAGTCACAAATCCACGATTCACTACCCATCCTGTTGATGGACCTGCCTGAGGTGGTCCATAAATAACATTATCAACAAGTTTATGATTTGTTCCAGCAAATTGTATGAATTCAACGGCATACGGATTATCGCTGGTAATTGTTAATCCATCTATTGTTACACCACTTCCAGTAACAAGAAACAAAATAACTGCAGCTTGTAATTCCACTAGTGTATTAGGATATCCTTTTAATGTTACTCCAGCTTTATTAATTGTTATTTGAGAAGTAATAGGATAAGTGCCCCCTAATATATGAACAGTTCCTGTTGGTGATACAGCTGTTATACCTTGTTGTATTGTTCCGAATGGCTTGGCCTGAGTTCCATCTCCACCAACTGCTCCTGCTTGAACAAATACTTCAAATGGATTAGGTTCAAAGGTACCTGTTGGTCCTGTTGGACCCGTTGCTCCGGTTGGCCCTGTTGCTCCCGTTGGACCTGTTGGTCCTGTTGGTCCTGTTGGACCGGTATCTCCTGTTGCTCCTCCTGACGGGCCTGTTATTCCAGTTGGGCCGGTTACTCCAGTAGGACCTGTCGGGCCTGTTGGTCCTGTTGGACCTGTTGGACCCGTTGGTCCTGTTGGCCCTAACGTAGTATATTCTATATTTAAAAATGGTCTCTGACTAGGAACTTGCCATTCCTTGGAGAAATATCCTATTATAGTATCAATGACATTTTCTATCCCAACCAACGTAATTCCATTATTTGTAATTGAGCCATTAACCCAATCAGTTACTAAATCTGTTATATCAATACTAATAAAACTACCAATATCACCATCCGTTACATTCACAAAATCGCTTGTTGCATTCAATGCAGGCGCGTTATTCCACGTAACTGTATCCTCTGAAAAATCACTTACATTCGTAAATACATTAACAGTTTGCGGTGATAATACTGAATCAGGTGTATCTTTTCTAAAAACAAACAATTCTAGTGAAGCTTGCAATATACTACTTCCAGAAGGAATATTAGACAAATCAAATTTCAGTAAACTTCTAAATATATCATTAAGTGGAACAAATACTCCTGTAAATAAAAGACTTGAACTACCGAAATTTGTATTAGGATTCAATTGAGATATATATGCATCATCACTAGGATTAACTTGTATAATTGGCATGATTTCATCTCCTTATTCTCTTTTGCTTTTATGACAATATTTATAATTAGGCTATTATAATATATGTTGTTATAATAAAATCGGATACAATAAAAAATATTTATTCCTTTTTAAATAGTAAAAAAACACATTAAATAATATAATTATTTTATAAACAAAATAATTATATATGATAAGAAAGGATAAAAAAATGATATCATCAGAATTAAAAATAGGAAGAACTTTTGGGATAAGGTTTGAGCATGGAAAAGATTTTATGACTGAGCTTGAAGAATTCTGTAGTGTAAATAATGTAAAGCAAGGATACGTACCATTCTTCTCTGGAGATTTCATCGAAATAACTATAGTTGGCACCTGCAACAAAACTGAACATCCTGAAGCACCAATGCTGAATTCACCAGCATATTTCGAAAATGTAGAATCCTTTGGCTGCGGCACTATAGCCTATAATAAAGAAACTGGTAAAATACTTCCTCATTTCCATATAAGCATTGGAAGTAGACTTAGTTCTGCTACAGCACATACAAGCCACTTTATTGGTGGCAAAGTTCAATTTCTTATTGAAATGATACTTGTAGAAGTTCTTTCCCCTTCAATGGAAAGAATCACAGATGAAGATGTATTTAACCTTAAACTTCTGGACTTTATTTAAAATTCTATCAATCAAGTGATTCTTAGATTCAGGTGGAGTTTGATTATAAGGACTTTCTGCCTTTGAACCCTATAACAGTATTTTTAGTGTCCTTAGCACTATAAAATACGTTATCCTTTAGGGAAAGAACTTATCCAGAGGTGCAGCAGTGCTTATCCACCACTTTGAAGAAGATGGGGATGTTGATAAGTAGTAGCCTTCGAATAAACTATTAAAATTTATATCATAGAACTGTTAAAACTACTCTTAATAAGGAGACGAATAATAATGAATAAATTAACCTATACAATGGAAAATTATCTAGAAGCAATATATGAACTTTCAAAAGAAGAATCAGGAGCGAGAGTATCTGACATAGCATATCGTCTGGGTGTTACAAAGGCCAGCACTAATAGGGCAATGACTACATTAAGCGAAAAAGGATTAATTACAAATGAAAAATATAAAGAAATATTTTTAACTGAAGCGGGGAAAAAACTGGCAGAGCAGACTTCTAAAAAACATCATATTCTCCGCAAATTTTTTATTGAGATTTTAAATATTAATCCAGATATCGCAGATAAAGATGCCTGTGCTATAGAACACGTTATCAGCAATGAATCTATTTTTGCCATGCTAGAATATTTTAAAAAATCAGAGCAAATTCCATTAGATAGAAAGTAATTTTTTATTATATATTCACATAAATTATAAAGTAAACAATTTTGTGGAGTACTTATGAATTATAGAAATAATTTATCTTATTCTAGAATAGACGCTGTAAATTATGCCTTAAATTATGCTAAATCGCCAAACCCTGCTTATAAATATTTTCCAGTACACGATGACAACGGAGGTGACTGTACAAATTTTGTATCTCAATGTCTTAAAGCCGGCGGATCCCCAATGGTATCTTCACATAAAAATCAATGGTGGTACAGCGGTCCCAGATGGTCGGTTTCATGGACTGTAGCCGGTTCACTTTATTGGTATTTGAAAATTAATGCTGATGAAAAATTATACGGTACCAAAGGTATAGAAGTTGATTCCGTATCAATGCTTGATATTGGGGATATCATATTTTACAAAAGTAAAAGAGGTAAAATTCAACATTCAGCAATAATAACTTCTTTTTACAAGGATTCTCCCCTAATATCGCAGCATACTCCAAACCATTTAAATATACCCTATGAGAAAGACTGGGCTGTTAAAATGTATTTTCTAAAAATATTCTTATAGCATTTCTTCTTTTAAGAACTATATAATTTGCAATAACACATAGCTAATCTTGAAAAAACTCTTAAATAGCTCGTAAGGTCATTAAGAAAAATTTTTATAATCATCTGTTAGTGTAAATTATATAGTTACAGCAAATACCGTTGGTTCAAATTTTCTTTTTCAAAATTTCTACTCTATATGCGGTTATATAATTCTTACTGTAAGGATAATAATCTTTAACTTTTTGGGGTAAATTATCTAAAATTCCAAATACTTTATCCCTATTTTTTTGTTCTGTTTCCATACGCTCAAACCATTGAGGTAGTTCATATGAAACTTTATGTAAATTCAATTGTCCTCCTTCTAAAGGAAGCTCTCTTAGTAATTTAGTCCATAAACGCGGTGAATATGAAAATACATGAGAACTATCCCTCAATAGTTCAATCTCATTAAATATCTTTTCAGATTCATCTCCATCAACTACAGAGCAATCTAAAATATATAATTTTCCTCCTATTTTTAAAACTCTGCACATTTCTTTAAGGGCGATTTTAATATTTGAAAAGTGGTGGGCAGCTAATCTACAAACAACAATATCAAATGTGCTGTCTGGAATTTTCATATTATGGACATCTTCAATACGAAATTTTATATTGGTAATTCCATTTTCATATGACTGTTTTTTTGCTTCATGTAACATTTCATGTGTAATGTCAATTGCTTCAACCTGCCGAGTATATTGTGCAAGTTTTATAGCTGTGTTACCTGTACCAGTTGCCACATCTAAAACCCTATCTTCAGGTTGTGGATCTAATAATTTTATCATTCTATCAAGATCCCGAGTATTATTATGGACTGAACTATATCTATAATTAGAAGCATTTTTTCCAAAATTTTGTTGTACTTTATTTTGATTTTCCACCTACAGTCCTCCTTCAATTAAATCTATTTTTACCCAACTACTACTGCTGTTCCAGAAACAGTTACCATAAGCATATTTCCGCCCTGTCCCAATACCTCATAATCAATATCTACTCCAATAATAGCATTTGCTCCAACAGCGTATGCCCTATTTTTTAATTCTTCTAACGCTTCTTGTCTAGCCTGTATAAGTTCTCCTTCGTAAGATTTTGAACGTCCTCCAAAAAAATTAGTAAACCCTGCTGCAATATCTTTAATAGCATCTACACCAGAAATTACTTCTCCAAAGACAATCCCTTTATATTCCAAAACTTTTTTTCCCTCTATACAATTTGTAGTTGTTACAATCATCATTATACCTCCATTTTTAAATCTTAAAATACAAAACTTTGAAAAGTTTATTATTAAATATAATCGAGTAATCTTCTATCCACTTTAAATAATATCAAATAATTCTAATATAAAGAAATAATTTAATATCTTAGTTCACTTCTATTATGGTTATAATAAGTATATATTAATATTTTACAATCTAACTGCGGGCTGGCCATGTTTTTGATAACGCTCCAAAGGAATTAACAGGCTTCAGATACTGTATAAATAGTGCTTCCATAAAATTTATACCTTTTTTTATAAATAAAAATTGTATTTATAACTTAAACCTATACCCAGTTCCCCATAATGTTTCTATAAATTCTGGATTTGAGGGATCCTTTTCTATTTTCTTTCTTATCTTCTGAATATGTACTGCTACAGTGGCCAGATCACCAATAAACTCACTTCCCCATATGCTGTCGAATATATAATACTATATTAGGATTTGAAGCTAAAAATATAATCTCGTACTCCTTTGAAGTTAATTTTACTTCTTTCCCATATCCTCATCCCTGTCATCTGAAACAAGTGAGATTAATCTCCCTTCCAATTCCTCCTATATATAGTTAATGAAGTTTGGGTACAATTTTAACACCCACGAAAATATACATGGAATAATTATTATTAAAAATATAATAATAACTATATGAAATAATTATTTACAGGAGGCGATATTAAAATGGGAAATCCTATGTTTTGCTATCAATGTGAACAAACTTTTGGTGGAAAAGGATGTACAAAAAGTGGAGTTTGTGGCAAAACTCCAGAAATTGCAAATTTACAAGATTTATTGATATATCAATTAAAAGGTATATCCTGTTATGCAAAAACCCTAATTGACAGAGGAAAAACCATAGATAAAAATATAGTAATGTTTTTAGAAAATTCCCTGTTCACTACCCTTACAAATGTGAATTTTGACTCAGACTCTCATGTAAAACTACTAAAAGAATCACAGAAGGTAAAAGAATTACTGAGGAATAAATCCCCAGAAAAAGACTATCCAGATGCAGCTACATATAATTTAAGTGACACAAAGGAAGATATGTTAAAGGATTCAGTTAAAGCTGGAATTATGTATGACGAAAATCTGGATGCGGATATCAGATCCCTGCGTTCCACCATATTATACGGATTAAAAGGTATAAGTGCTTATGCCCATCAGGCAAGATTTATAGGATACAACAGCGAACAGGTAGATCAATTCTATTTTTTAGCATTAGAAGCCACCACCAATGATAATTTAACCCTGCAGGATATGATCCGCATGACAATGAGAACTGGTGATATGAGTATAGAGGTTATGAAGACATTGGATAAGGCAAATACATCAAGATATAAGGATCCATCCATTCATAAAGTTAATGTAAGCATAAAAAAAGGTCCTTTTATAATTGTATCAGGGCATGATTTAAGGGATTTAGAAATGCTTCTTAAACAGACAGAAAATAAGGGAATCAATATTTATACCCATGGAGAGATGCTACCTGCACATGGATATCCAGAGCTGAAAAAATATAAACACCTGGTAGGGAACTATGGTTCAGCCTGGCAAAACCAGCAGAAAGAATTTGACGGAATACCTGGATGCATTTTAATGACTACCAATTGTTTAATGAGACCAAGAGAAACATATAAAGATAGAATATTTACCACCAGTGTGGTAGGGTGGGATGGAGTCCAGCACATAGATGTAAATAAAGATGGAACAAAAGATTTTAGTGTAATAATAAATAAGGCCCTGGAACTTGGAGGATTTAAAGAAGATGAAGACCCAAAAGAAATTTTAGTAGGATTTGGTCATAAGGAAACCATGTCTCATGCAAATGAAATAGTAGCCGCAGTAAAAAAAGGCATCATAAGACATTTCTTCTTAATAGGTGGTTGTGATGGAGCAAGGCCTGGCAGAAACTACTATACCAGCTTTGCACAGATGGTGCCAAAGGACTGTGTAATACTTACTTTAGCCTGCGGAAAATACAGATTCAACAAATTGGATTTTGGAACCATTGAAGGCCTTCCAAGATTACTTGATGTGGGCCAATGCAATGATGCCTACTCAGCAGTTAGAATAGCTACAGCCCTTGCAGATGCTTTTGATACAGATGTAAATTCTCTTCCGCTGACAATAATACTATCCTGGTATGAACAAAAAGCAGTAGCGGATTTATTAGCATTACTGTCCCTTGGAATAAAAGGAATATACTTAGGACCAAGTTTGCCTGCATTTATATCCCCTAATATACTTCAATATCTGGTGGATACCTTTGATATAAAGCCAATTAGTACTCCTGAAGAAGACTTGAAAAGTTCTCTTAAACAGACAAATTAAAAAAGTCCTGAAAATAGAAAATTCCCATTTCATAAGAATGTTTTTGGTTTTAAAAATTTGCCATAGAATATATCTATATTTTACGGCTTTTTTTCTGCTCTAAGCCCCGCTTAAGAAGTTAAATTACACTTCCAATCTGTTTTTTAAAAAAGTTATTAAGATTTCTTAATAGTTCACACAGAAGATAAAATTCATGTTAAACTTAAACTATTTCACCAGGAAAAAATTGAAGAAACAGACGAAGACGGAAAAACACAAACTCGTTATAAGACAAGATTCAAGGGTCAGTGGCTTATTTGTGATTTTCACAAAGAACTTGCAGCTCATTTGCAGATCAGAGAGAATCATGAACGCAGAATTTTCAGTTGATAACTAATGTATAGCTTTTGAAGAATACTGCCGGAGCCATTTTATAAATGTATGTCAAATAGAGCACAGCCGCCATAGAAGCTGTACCAATTTTATGGTAAATATAGTTTTCAGGACTGGCAACATATAGTTTTCTTCCTAAAAAGCCTTCTTTGAAATTGGACAAACATTCTTATTTAGCTTAATCACAATATTACTTTAAATTTAAATAAATGTTAAATTATTTTTTAGATTTTCTATATCTATATTTATACAAAATTGTATTTTATTTTTTTCGAACTCAGGTTATTTTAATGTTTCTATTTTTACTATAACTTCCAACTTATAAAATCATCTAATATCTGTAGCAATAGGACTGACTCTTCATATAATATAGCATATAAATTTGACTATTACAACTTATTGAAACACAATAGAAAAAGGTGAGAATTATATGGAAAAAATATACGATAGCAATGATATAAGAGTAGGATGTTTAAAGCATAATGATACTGTTTATGACAGATATCATAGAGTTGTAGGATATATTGATGCTCCAGTGCTTTACGATGCAGATTACAGACAAGTCGGATATGTAAAAAATGGAACCATATATAAACGTAATGGCCATCCGGCCTGTTATTTCAATGGTTGGCATGTTCATGACATGAAGGGGCATAGATTGGGGCATGTAAACAGTTCCTGGTTGGGACTGCTTGCAGCTGGACTGTTGTTAAGTCTGTATTATTAATTTTCAGTACCTAGATAAATCTATGAAAAACTTTGGGTAAAGCAAATAAAAAACACTCCCTTAAAGCAATAATTTCAAATGATAAATTTATAATTATTGGCATAAAGGAGTGGTTTTTTATAAAGTTGGAAAGAACCACTTTCATGCCAGTGCCATTAACATATAGATTTTCCTAATAGTCATGCCGTCTTTTCTAATTGGGAACGTACCTAGGTTTGTGTAAAACAAATCAAGGATAAATATATACATTCTCTGGGGCTTCTATACTTTCTATTTTTTGTACAACTATTAAAGGTATTATGTCTCCCTTATTTGCACCGCCACTTCCATATGTAGTACTTTCAAGGGTACCTTCTACACTTATCCATTGTTCTCTGTTAAGCTGTGGTGCATTGTCCCATCTGCACATTAATCCTACAACTTGAGCATCAGCAGCACAACAGCTCATCATCATTCTTGCCACAACAAATTCATTTTCCTCAAAACCCTCTTCTTTATACACGAAACCTTTTATTATTATCTTCTTTCCAATATACTGCTGAACATTGCCTTCCAATCTAAAAATATTTTCATAATAATTGTGATCCTGAAATAAAATTACATCTCCTGTAATATCTTTATTTATATTCTCTCTGGCTGAACTGTTATTATTTGAATTAGCTATCGTTACCCCTTTGTTGTCAGTAATTTCTCCATTCAAATTACCTGGAACTGTGGTAAATCCAATTAAAATCACTACAAAAAACATTAAATAACTTACTCTAAATTTATTTCTGGTCATTACTGTAAATATTCTTGTGAATTGAAATAAAGCCAATATAAAAATTGCCACTACGGTAATCTTTATATACATAGACATTTTAGGGTTAATAAAGCCATTAATCTTTCCTGTTTTCAATAAATAACATAAAAAAACATTAAAAGTTATAAAAATAATAAATTTTATAAACTCTTCCGTATTAAACCTTCTCATTACACCACCCCCAAAGAGGCTAATATATTTATTATACAGCCGATTATGTAACAAATAGATAAAATACATATTATCAATCTTATGACAAAACCTTTTTTAAAGCTTGCCCCAAGCATTATGGTATTTTTTATATCCAGCATAGGTCCTAAAATCATAAATACAGAAACAGACCCCAGCGTAAACTGATTTAAAAATGTCCTTGCAATAAAAGCATCTGCCTCAGAGCAAACTGATAGCACAAATGCTAAAAACATCATTACAATTATAGAATATAAATTATGTTTTCCAAGAGAAGTTATAATGTTTCTAGGTACAAATGCCTGAAATACCGAGGACAATAGCGCACCTATTATTAAATACTTGCTTATATCAAAAAATTCAATTGTGGTATGCTCTAAAACACTTGAAATTTTTGAATTTTTTAAGCTATATTGATGACTATAACCACATCCGCAGAAAATGTCACCCCGGCTCTGAAACATTTCTTCTTTTACTGGAATTTCTCTGCCTTGAACAATTTCTACGAGGAAACCTATGGTTACAGCTGCTAAAATTCCAAATACTGCCCTTAACAATACAACACTTGGTCTATTATAAAAAGCACTATAGGTGGCTAATAGTACAACAGGGTTCACTATAGGTACCGCAAGCATAAATGTAACAGCTATACTGGCTGGAACGCCTTTTTTCATAAGCCTCCTTGTTATAGGAACAATGGCACATTCACATACTGGAAATACAAATCCCATTAAGGAAGCTCCCATAATTCCTAGAAATTTATTTTTAGGAAGCACCTTTGAAATAAATTTATCTGATATAAAAACTTGTATCACTGCTGAAATAAAAGAGCCTAAAAGTATAAATGGAATAGCCTCCAGCATTATACTGATAAATATGACAAAAAAACTGTTACCAAAGCTTAAATTAAAATCAGTGAATTCTCTTATTCCATTAAACATAAAAAGAAGCAATACCCCTAAAATCATATATATGATTATTTTTGCACTGCTCCGTTGAGTTTCTTCCATATGACAGGAATCATTGTTATTTCCTCCATAAAAGTAATCCCTTATAATTGTTTTTATATTTTTAAAAACTCTATTTTTGAATATACCTGCTTTCAAAAGTTCTTCTTCCAGGCAATGAATATCTTTAATTCCCAGTATAACTGCATGGGAGTTAATTTTTTCAACCTTCTTTTTAATCCTCCATTGGTCTTCTTTATTCATTCCTTTAAAATTATTCATCATTATTAAATTACTATTATACACAGGTGGAAAAATAAAAGGTTCCATATTACTCAAATAAAGTTCAAAACTTTCTGCATCTAATATGTTGAATATAGTTGATATACTGCATGTACTCCTTATTTCATCCTGATTTAATACATCTAACAAATCCTGCAATAAGGTTGCTCCATTATGTTCAATAATAATCCTATGAGGTTTATAACTTTCAATCACATCCATTGAAATTACATTCTCCATGGTAACTTGTCCACTTTTTATATATTTGTCTTCAATACTTTTTTCTCCCATTTCATTTTGAAATATAAGCACTCGTTCCCCCTGAGATAAGGTATTGCCAAGGAAAGCATTTATAAAAGTAGTTTTTCCTGTCCCTAAAAATCCTGTAACTATTTCTATATTAATTTTTTTTATCATACATTATACCTCATATTAAGCAGTAAACAGCTTATCTATATAATCCTTGTTTATTTTACATCCTATTACACATACTCTTCCAATAAAATCAGATGTAGTTTCCCTTATATTCAATTCATTTGGTACATAATCAAACTCTATCCATTTTTCATTTTCAACCTGAAATATCCCCTTTGCCCTGAGCACTTTTCCAGTAAGTTTTTCATTTCCCAACTTATTTAAATTATTAATCAATTTGTTTTTATTGTATACTAATGAAGTTTCCATTCCATAACTGTCAAAAATGTCATCTACACCATTTTGTTTTTTATTTGAAACTCTTGTACCAATTATATTTAATTTCGTCCTTTTAATCCTTACTGCCTGGTTTAAAAGTTCACCCTTGAAATCTTCCCTGGCAGCTTTGACAATTTTATCCCCCTTTAGCTGCTGAATAGGGGTGGTAACAATACTGCACTTCCCATTGAACTTTTTAATTTGTTCTATTACCGATTGAATCTTTTCACTGCTTTGATTTTCTGTTCTAGTTAAAACAATACACCTGGTACTTTTAATCTGATCCTTATAAAAATCTCCAAAATTCATTATATAAGCATTGAATTTTGTTACATCTATCAAAGTTATAACCAGATTTAAATTCACTATTTTTTTAAGGTCATCACTATTTATAATCTTCAATATTTCTGAAAGTTTCCCAACACCGGAAGGTTCTATTATAATGCTTGAGGGCTTGTATTTATTGCATACCTCCTTTATAGCCCTTTTAAAATCCCCGGTAATGGTACAACATATACAGCCTGCATTTATTTCCTTTACTTTCACATTTGTTTCCCTTAAAAAACTTCCATCTATAGGCACTTTCCCAAATTCATTTTCTATTATAGCTACATTTTCTGCATATACTTTTTCAAAAATCAACTTTTTAATAAGAGTAGTCTTTCCTGCCCCTAAAAACCCCGAAAAAATATCGACTCTGGTTTTCATAAATACATACCTCCTTATCCAATCAAATACTATTTTCTAATTTTTCAATTTCCTTTTGTCTTCCTATAGCAACAATTATATCCCCTTCTAAAAATACAAAATCTGAAGCAGGTGATACATTTATATCGTCACCTCTTTTTATTATTATAATATTTATTCCATACTTAGACCTTATATTCAATTGTTTTAGATTTTTTCCAATCCATTTTTTTATACATAGTATTTCCGCTACTCTATATTCCGGGGATAACGCTATAAAATCCAGTATATTATTTGATACCAGATTATGGGCAATTCTAACCGCTGTATCTTTTTCAGGAAAAACCACTTTATCAGCTCCTATTTTATATAAGATTTTGGCATGCAAATCTGTGTTGGCCTTGGCAAGTACAAACTTCATACCCATTTCCTTTAACAGCAAAGTAACTATAACGCTACTTTGAATATCGGTACCTATTCCTATTACAGCTACATCAAAATTGTTCACACCAAGAGCCTTCAGGTTCTCCTCTTCAGTAGCATCTGCTTCAACTGCCTGTGTAACATAAGGAGTTATATCCTCAACATTATCTGCCCTTAAATCTACTGCAAGTACATCATTTCCAAGCTCATAAAGAGTCCTAGCTATTGATTTTCCAAATCTGCCCAAGCCTACTACTAGGTATTGCTTTTTTTTCATAAAATCACCTTCAGTTTTTAGATTTTATCCAATTAACATTTTACCTTGGGGGTATTTTATGGATTTAGGTATTTTTCTATTTACCATAGACAATACTATTGTAAGACTACCTAGTCTTCCAAAAAACATACCCACAATTATAATAATTTTTCCTATGCTGCTTAACTCAGATGTAATTCCTAAACTTAATCCTACAGTTCCAAAGGCCGATACACATTCGAAAATTATAGATTCTAAAGATTGATTTTTTTCACTTACACCCAATATGAAACAAAATGTTAAAATACAAATTATATAAACTACAAATATTGCAACAGCTCTGTAAACCAAATCTTTTTTTATAGTTCTTTTATAAATTTCAGTTTCCCCCCTGCCTTTTATTATGGATACAGCTGTCATTATAATTAGAGCCGCTGTAGTTGTTTTTATTCCCCCTGCGGTAGAACCTGGTGCCCCACCTATAAACATAAATACAATAGATAAAAGTTTACTGTTTTCACTTATATCAGACATAGAAATCGAGTTAAATCCAGCGGTCCTTAAAGAAGTTGAAAAGAAAAATGAAGATAATAACTTATTTTGTAGATTCATATTTTTTATAGTAACTGGATTATCAAATTCAAATAGCAATAAAAGTATAGTTCCAGAAATTAAGAGTATAATAGTCATTGTTATACAAACCTTTGAATGAAAAGAAAGTCTTTTTGTATATTTAAAGCTTAAATTATATATTTCCTGCCATACATAAAACCCCAATCCTCCAATGATAATCAATATACTTATGGTAAATATTATTGTAAAATTATCATAATAAGGCATTAAACTTCTACCCTCTCCCACCAAATCTATACCAGCGTTACAGAAAGCAGACACAGAATGAAAAATTGAATAAAAAAGTCCTCTATAAACTCCAAATTGGGGAACAAACTGAGAACATAGAATAACTGCACCTACGGCCTCTACTAAAAAAGTAAACAGCAATATGTATTTTGACATTTTTACAAGTCCCTGTATATTAAAAGAATTAAGTGACTCGTGAATTAAAAGTCTTTCTCTTAATGTAATTTTCCTTCCTAGAATTAATGCAATAAGCGTAGAAAATGCCATAAATCCAAGCCCTCCAACTTGAATTAAAATTAAAATCACAGTTTTCCCAAAATAATTCCAATGAGTCCCTGTATCCACTGTTGTAAGTCCCGTCACACAGGTCGCAGATGTAGCTACAAATAATGAATCTATAAAATTAGTATACTTATGATTTTGAGAGGATATAGGGAGACATAATAAAATAGCACCTACCATAATTATTAACAAAAACCCCCATATTAAAATTTGAATTTCACTTATTTTAAATAGTGGTCTACTTTTAAGTTTCATTTAAAATTCACCTTCGATATTTTTATCTTTAATCTCCTATAGCGGTTCAAAGCAGCACAAAATTCATATTTTCTAGGCAGTGCCAGATTGCCCGGGTGGCCTGTATAGGGAGAAATAGAATCTAGCCCATACTTTTCTATCTGCTCATATAATTTATTTACAGCTTGGAAAATAGATATCTTATCATCTAAAATACTCTTTCTCAAAAAATCAATCATCACAGCAATACAATTGGTCTGGCTGTCATCTATTAATTGTTCCAAAGCAGAAAGATCGATAATTTCTTTTCCATATAAAATTTTATATTTTCCTTTACACTTAATACGCTCTTCTTTTCCCCTTCCTGGAAATCCCGTCTTTAAAGGTATTCTATGTGTAATTTCTCCAAATTTACTGTTTATGATCCCTTCCCGTCTGTATCCATGGGAAGCTGCAATCTCTTTGGCAGTGGCTGTTACATCCTTCGGAACATATTCATCCATCATAATAATTTGGTGGGCTACATCAAAATAATCTCCTGAACCTCCCACTATTAATATAGTTGAAACCCCATTTTCATCATATAATGATTTTACCTTGTCAATAAAAGGTGTTATTGGTTCTTTATCATTTGAAACCAGTTTTTGCATTCGCCCATCTCTTATCATAAAATTGGTGGCAGAGGTATCTTCATCAATCAGTAAAAGAGAAGTTCCAACTTCCAAAGCTTCCACCACATTTGCCGCTTGAGAAATACTTCCGCTTGCATTTTCCGTGGAAAATTGGAAAATATCTTTATTGCCCGGAAGATTATTTATAAAGGTGCTGATATTAACTTTTTCTACATTTCTTCCATCCTCAGCACGAATTTTTACTGCATCCTCCAAGGTGATTACAAATTCCCTGCCATCACCGGGGATATGATTGTATACTCCAAGTTCAAGTGCCTTAAGTAATGTGGATTTTCCGTGGTAACCTCCACCCACAATTAAAGTTATTCCCTTAGGTATCCCCATTCCTGTAATTTTGCCATTATAAGGCAATAAAATTTCTGTCTCAAATTTTTTAGGACTTTTAAAAGGAATCCCTTCCTTAGATAAGGGTTTGTCAGATATACCACTTTTTCTTGGCAAAATAGACCCATTGGCAATAAAGGCAACAAGCCCCTTTTTTTTCAATTCCTTTCTGATATACATTTGATCCTGAATTAAATTTACCTGATTTTTTAATGCTTTTTCATCAATATTTTTATATAACAAAGAACTATCTACTATTTTAGGAAGAACATCCTGAAAAATACGGTTGGCAGCTTTACCTAAAACCCGTCTTCCTGCAGCAGGCAAACCAATTTCAAATCTAACTTCAATGTGATTATCTTTAATCAAAACTGCTGTTCTCTCAAGCATTTCCTGTCCGCAATGATCAATTGACAACAGTCCGCTTCCCCCTGTTCCATCAACACCCTTGTTTAGATGTTTAATATTATTATCAAAAACCCTTATGAGAAAATCGGAAACAGCTGTTATTTTTTCTTTAGAATCAACTAGCTCATCTGGTATACCTGTGATATCACGATTAATTACAATGCGGACTTTAGAGGGAGGAGCATATGGATCTGCCTGGACATGGTCAACCAAAAGTTTGTAGCCTCTAAAATTATATACTCCCTTTATTTGTTTATAAGCAGAATACCCACGCCCATCTATAGACATCAACAATTTTTCAAGTTCATGATGGTTTTTCAAATTAAATGCCTCCTAATTATACGTTTTTTAATAATATCTTTTCATTTATCTGATTTTATTAAGTTCATCTACAAATGCCGGTCTTTTCCTATATAAAACATTCAGTTCATTTATCATGCCTTTTTGTTTCTCTTCTCCAGCTATTTTTTTATACCTTTTCAGTATCTCACACACTCTCTGATAATCCTTTCTATTTGATGAGAAACTTGCTGAGGATTTTATATGTTTACTATAAATATCTATAACATCATCTTTAAACTTATTTACCAGCATATCTGCGTATCTTTCTATACTTGTTGGATTTTTTCTCACAAATTCCATTATTTCATCTAAATCATTTTTCTCTACTATAAGCTTAAGGTAAATACTTGTTCCATATCCATTTCTGTCATTTTTCAATTCTTGTTTTAAATTATTATATAATATTTCTTTATCTCCTGCAGCTAATTCTTTTAATTCATCATAATATTCAAAATCTCCATGAAGTAAGAGTTCTTTTGCCAATTTGAATTGTTCTTCTTTTAATGAGAGATCTTTATAAGCTGTGTATCTTATTTTTTTCCATGTTGATATCAGCCCTCTATACTGCTTATCTTGTTTTTCTCCTTCTAAAGCTAATTCTATTACTTTGTGGTAATTTTTTTCTTTAATATATTTATTTATAAGTAATTCTCTGAAATATGTGAATACACGATTATCTCTTATAAAATTATCTTCTTCTTTTTTTGTACCATATTTTTTTATCATATCAAATAATATTCTCATCATACTTTCATTCATGTATTTTCCATATTCTTTATTCAAATTTTTATTTAGTAAATATTCTATTTTTTCCCTTAATTTCTCCCTGAATTCTTCTACATCAGCAAATTCTGTACATAGCCTAAGCATCTCAATTTTATATTCATCCCATCCTCCGAAAACCTCATTATTACTTTCTTCTAATATCTTATTAAATACTTTTTCTCTCAAGTTTATATTTGAAATATCTATTTTCATTACAATTTCCTTTATCATATCTATAGTTTCATTTACTAAAGATCCTATTTCTCCGTTAGAATCATCTGCATACTGGAAAGCTTCAACAGCTTCATTAAATAGTAAAAAAGCAATATCCAAAGCTAATAATATATCCTCTGTATTTTTTATCTTTCCTAATAAGTCTTCCATATCACTGACAAAGCCATAGGTTTCACTGTATTTTATAAATCTTTCTCTTCCCGTATATTTTCTTACAATAGAATCTATAAGATTTTTGCACCTTTCAAGTTCCTGTTTGTGATTACCTTTTGAGTACCTGACAATAATACTATTTTTCAAGATTTTATCTTTTTCCGTTATGTCTATTATAATTTTGATTAATTCATCTTTAGAAATATTGTCTAACACTTCCTTGAATGTTGGCTGATTCACTGTTTCTTTTTTTATGCTTTTTATGTTATCCTCATTATTTAAAATATCATATAGCTGAAAATAAGCTGCTGCTTCATGTTTACATACAAGCCCAAATTCATAAGGACAATCACACTGAGAATACAATATTTCTCCCATATCATCCAACTTTACTACAACCTTATAATCCTTACTTCCCTGAATTTGAAAAATATATTCATTGTTCCCCTGACTATAAGTTTCAAGTATATTTCCCGCGTCATAATATGCACATCCTCTATCTAAAATTTTTTTATCTATATGGTTTTTAAAATTATTTAAATTCATCTTTCATTCCTCCTAAGCAATTAAAAAATATTTATCCCAACGTTACCATTGCTAACACCCCATCTTCCTCAAAGTAGTGAGTAACCTGGATAGGCTTTTCTAAAATTCAGATGAAGATATGCATTCCTCATGAACAAACTCCACCTGAATCTTAGAATAACTTGATAAAAAAGAATATCCCTCGCACTAAAGATGTAGTATTTCCTGGGTTACCATGAGCTTAGTGGAGGGTTACTTGTGAGTATTTTACCATACTTTTACACTATTGACCATAAAAAATATGGCAATTCAGAAAATGAACTCTAGGCTACTATCAGTAGAATAAAAATATTTTTATCCAAGCACCCTAATTAACTATTTTTAAACAATCTTTTACTTATTTTTTCATCTTATCACCTTTGAATACCATATTGAATATTTTCGCTCATAATACACACAATAATTATAAGTTATAAACTAATTTTTATAGCAGGAGTGATTTTAATTGTGAAGAAATTTTTTAATTCTAAAAGCACCTCAACTTTAGCCCCCATTTATACAGAAAAATCATCTTATGCCGAAGAATATTTACCTTTAAGTAAATCTCTTTCAGATAATTTAAATATTTTATATAGCTTATTTTCAGATTGTATTGATATTGTTTATCATGAATTTTTTATAGATACAATTAAACGTTCTTCTGTTCTTATTTTTATAAATGGACTTGCAGATATTAAATTAATTAATGAAAGTATAATAACATCAATTATGAATATTAAAGAAATGCCTTCAGAATTACTAACATCCGACCATATTACGCAAATAGCAAAAAAACATTTTCTTAAAATTGCCGATACAAGTGAACTATCAACTATTGGAGAAGTTGTATATACTTTACTAAATGGAAATACTGTATTTTTACTAGATGGAGATATTAATGCTTTAAAAATCACAACACCAGGCTGGAAGGAAAAAAACATATCAGAAACAAACACTGAAAAGGTAGTTAGAGGACCAAATGAAAGCTTTACAGAAAATATTTCTACTAATGTTTCTCAGCTTAGACGAAAGATCAAATCCTACCAATTAAAAATTGAAGAATTTATAGTTGGTAGACAGACCCAAACAAAAATAAATATTACTTATTTAAAAGGTATAGTGGATGACAATATTGTTAAAGAGGTAAGAGAAAGAATTGAAAAAATAGACGTAGACTCTATTTTGGAAAGTGGATACATAGAAGAATTAATAGAGGACACATCCTATACACTGTTTCCACAAATTCAACATAGTGAAAGGCCAGACAAAGTAGCAGCTGGGATTTTAGAAGGCAGAGTAGCAGTTTTAGTGGATGGTACACCTTGTGTTCTTATACTTCCTGCCACTATGATTCAATTTCTACAAGCTAGCGAAGATTATTATGAAAGATACCCAATTGCTTTACTCATTCGCTTAATACGTTTAATTTTTTTCGGAATTTCACTTTTACTTCCCGGATCTTTTGTAGCAATTATTTTATATCATAAGGAAATGATTCCTACCCCCCTATTTATTAGCATCCTTGGAGCTGCACGGGGAGTTCCTTTTCCTATTGTCTTGGAAGTATTAATGATGGAGATAACCTTTGAAGCCTTTAGAGAAGCAGAAATTCGCCTTCCTGCACCTGTTAATCAAACTGTAGGTATGGTAGGTGCACTTGTCATTGGTGATGCGGCTGTTAGAGCCGGTATTGTTTCGCCTATTATGGTTATCATTATAGCTATTACAGCAATAGCTTCCTTTGGTATTCCATCTTATGATATGGGTTACACTATTCGCATTTTACGGTTTTTTATGATTTTTTTAGGGGCATTTTTGGGTTTATATGGAATTATGTTAGGTGTTATTCTAATCTTAATTCATCTGTCATCATTAAGATCCTTTGGCGTAAATTATCTTTCCCCTATTTCACCTTTAAATTTAAGAGGGCTTAAAGATTTCATAGTAAGATTTCCTTGGTGGCATATGAGGCATAGACCACATTATGCCATCAATTCACGCCGCCAGGGATCTCATTTAAAACCTCACCCACCTACTAAAAATAAGAAAGGATACTAAAATATGAAAGATACTATCAGGCATAGATTGATATTATTTAATATTTTCATTTTTATATCTTTTATTTTACTTTGTGGGTGCGGTAACGATAAAATTGAGTTGAATGAAACTTCTATTGTAATGGGTATAGGTATTGATAAAATATCTGGCGATAAACCCTTTCTTGTAACATTAGAAATTATTGATCCCAAATCTTCTCGAAGTGACAATAATACGTATCAAAAGGGGAATAGATCCATTATAAAAATAAGCACAGGTAAATCTATTTTTGATGCAATCCAAAACTTCTCAAAAAACAATTCTACGATTGTAGATTTTTCACATACTAAAACAATCATTCTTTCAAAAAATTTATGTGAATCAAAAGTTTGTGAAGTAATGGACTATTTAAATAGAAATCGTGAAATTCGTAGTATTAATTGGATACTTGTTGCCAATAAAACAGCCCGGGAAATTTTAGAGAGTAAGATACCTGGAGAAGATACCACTTCAATGGGTATAACCAATATGATGGAACGATTTAAAAAGGATCCATCTATTTTACCTGTTACCCTAAATACTTTTATTATAGAATCAAAAAAGGAATCGAAGACAAGTTTTGCTCCTGTAATCGAACTTAAAAATTCAAAAGATAATACTGGCGGAAAAATCATAATTGAAAAAACAGCTATTTTTAAAAATAATCGTTTAATTGGAACTCTAACAAATGAAGAATCTAAAAACTTATTATGGTTAATTGATTATTCAAAAGGTCATATGGTTATATTCCTGGATAAATTAATGAAAAATAATGAGAATATAACTGCAGATATTTTTAAAAAATCCAATAAAATTATTCCTCATATAACTGGAGATAAAGTTAATATAGAAATTGAATGTACAGGAGATGCCTTTATTAGAGAAATACAAAATATTACTATGAGTCCTGAAATGTTAGATAAGTTAGAACATAACATTGAAATAGCACTGACAAATCAATTAGGTGAATTGGTAGATAAATCACAGAAACATTTCAATGCAGACTTTGTCGGTTTTTCAACAAAAATATATAATAATTATCCCCAAAAGTGGATTACCATGAAAAAAGATTGGGATAAAATATTTCCAAATATAAATTATAAAATTAATTTTAAAATTAAAATAACTAATATAGGTATAATTAAAGACTCTGTTATATCAAATGATTGAGTATACTTACTAATTTTAAGTACCTTAAGGAGGAAAAAGCTAAATGATAGCAATCATAATTATTTCAATATTGCTAATATGTATACTGGAAGGAATTCCTTTAATGAAAAAAAAATGTGGAAAGAATTATTGTCCGTGGGGTTCATACTATTAATATGCTTATTTCTTCAAATTGGTAAAAGTTTAGGTATAATTACTCCAATAAATCTTATAGGAAAATTATTTGAACCCTTGGGAAGAATATTTTTCAATAAATTATAAATGGGAGATGAATAAAATATGCATGAAAAAGAAGTTATCAGTACAAATCAATTTATATGGATGCTTTTTTGTATCATTACCTCTTTTACCGGTCTGCAGGTATTAAGACTATTGATCTTTCAAGCAAGAAGAGATGCCTGGTTATCTGTAGTTTTAGCCTGGTTTCTGGATGTTCTTCTTGCTGTAGTGTATGCTTATATGGGTATAAGATTTCCAGGGCAGAACATGGTACAGTATAGTATAACTATTCTTGGGAAAAAATTAGGTAAAGTTATAGGAATATTATTTCCCATTTTCTTTTTACTAATTTCTGCTACACTACAAAGAGGATTGAGTATGATTCTCAGTGTAGTGTTTTTTCCTAAAACCTCAGAAATAGTATTTCTTATTGCTTCTTATATTACAATTGGTTATGCTGCTATAAAAGGGATAGAAGTAATAGGAAGAGTATGTGAAATTTTAGGACCTATATATTTATTTAGTTCCATTGTACTTTTTTTATTTCTTATCCCTGATATAAAAATAGATAGGCTTAAACCACAATTTGAGCTTGGTATATATCCAGCTTTAACAGGTACTCCCCTTATTTTATCTTTTATAGGGATATGTATTATCATGGGAATGTATATTCCTATTTGTAATCACCCTGAAAATGGCTTTATTGCAAAGTTCACTGCTGTCAGTATCGGTACTTTTATTATTATTATATTTATTATTAGTACAATAGGAATATTTAGTTATCCACAAGCCAAAAATATGCTTAATGCTACCCTTGAACTTACAAGGTTTGTTCATATTGGTGAATTCTTCACACGTGTAGAAGCTATCTGGCTTATGATTTTTATTGGAGCAGCAATTATGGTCTCATCAAATATGATATGGGCTTTTAGTTTAGGAATATCTCAAATTATAGGATTAAGTACATATAAACCTCTTATATTTCCAGCTATACTTCTTTCTTTTGTTATTAGTACTACCTCATTTAAAAATAGCCTGGATTTAGTAAACTTTGGTCTTTATTCATATCCTTTTATGGCTATATTTATTCAGACTGGATTAGAAATGTTTCTTTTTTTTATGGCACTAATTTTAAAGAAAAGAGGATAATTTAAGATATAGGTTTGTCATTTTTGCCTACTATATTTTTCACTTTATTTCTATACTTACTAAATAGATGCTTTTGAAAAAGATAAGAAATTATACAACATGATAAGATTAAAGATATTCCCACAATAATAGAAATAAAATTGTTTATACCTATATTTTCCATATTTATATCCTCCTTTTACAATACTATCCCCAAATATCATAAACTTTATCCTAGCACTGCCATTGCTGAAGTCTCTATGACTACGATCATAATTTTGACACTACTTAAAAAATAAAAAGAAACTATATAGTTTTCACTAACAGATAACTACAAAAATTTTTCTTAATAACTTTACCAGCTATTTAAGAGTTTTTTCAAGATTAGCTATGTGTTATTGTAAATTATATAGTATTATATATCATTCAGAAATTCACAGAGGATACAAAACATAGATTCACCGCAATTCCATCATTTCCCGATAAACTAATCAGTGCTATACCTACACCTGTTGCAATAACTACATTATTGCCACCTGAAATTACACTATTTTTATTTGTATCTATATTGGAAACCTGCTTTCCTATATTATCTACAAAAAGTATTCTTAATTGTTCCTGACAACATGTTTTGCATATTTTGGGCATATTAAAAATAGTCCTATCCAAGGCAGCTTTTAACATACTCAACATAAATCCAGAAGAATTATCGACTAAAGCACTACTCTGTATTATCTCTATTTGACAGATAGATACAATTTCTCCACTGGAGAATTGCACCAATAATGCTGTACATTCATTATTTCTATCAGGATAAAATCTAATTACACTTTGATTGTTTACAACCGGCTGAGAAGCTATTGTTTCAACTATTATATCTGTTGCCCCAACATTCTTTAAATATCCTAGAACAGCTCTTAATCCTGCCATGCAATATTTGCCTACAGCTTGCCTGGCAACTTTTGGAGAACAAATATTATAAAAATTATATTTGGAATTATAATTATCTGAACACTTTTGATTAAAACAATGTAAAGATTCATCATCTATGAACTCCCCTAGACAGTTATCCTCAATAACTTCCCAATGGCTGTATTTTAACCCATTGATATAATAGTTCATACTAATTGAATCCTGGTTGTTATTCATATTTCCCCCTTTAAAAAACTATGATTTTTCAGTATAAATTTTGCAAATTCAAATTGATACATATCATCTATATCTATAGATGATATTTTATCCATTATATATGGGTAGCTTTTCTCTTTATAAAAGCTCTTATATTTTAAAAAATAACTTGTTCTACATATATAAATAGCTCCATTTATTCTATATTCCCTCTTTATATCCTGTCTTCTTCTATTTTTACTGTCATCAAATAAAAAATCCAGGCGCATATTTGAATCTAAAATTACATTAATACCTGACGGATAGTCAACTTCACACATACCTACTACTGAATTTGCATTAAAACTCAATAACTTGTCTACACTTTCTAATATATGATTTTCATTTCTAAGAGGTGATGTAGGCTGCAGCAAAACAGTATAATCATAGTATTTTCCAATTTTTTTCATTTTATCTAATACATGTAGTATAACATCATGATTTGAAGCAGTATCCGTAGACAACTCCTTCGGTCTCAAAAATGGAACCGAAGCTCCAAATTTTTCTGCTATTTTAGCATATTTTTTAGAATCAGTAGATACAATTATATCTTCAAATATTTTAGATCTTATACAGGACTCTATAGTATAGGCCATCAATGGTTTATCATTCATTTCTTTTATATTTTTATCAACTATACCCTTTGAGCCGCTTCTTGCAGGTATTATGGCTAAAAAGCTTTTATTCATATACATTTATTCACCAACTCCTCAACCTACAAGTACTTTTTATCAAATATTCAATTTTTCTATCATGGTTTTCATCTCTTCAAACTCCCCCATATCCAACCAGTCATTATCAGTTACAGGGTATGCCCCTACTTTTTCGCCCTTTGATAAACAGGTATTTATCAGATCTGTCATATCAAAATATATATCTCTTGGAATATACTTCAATACATCCTTTTCTAACACATACATGCCTGTATTAATTAAGAATTCATAGTTAGGTTTTTCATTAATGGACTCTATATCCCCTTTTTGATTTAGATTAAAAACCCCATAGGGAATTATATAATTTTTAAGGGCTGTAACCACCGTTACCTTGTTGTTGTGGTTTCTGTGGTATTCTAATATTTTGGAATAGTTGGCATTGACTAATATATCACAATTACTTACAAGAAAAGTATCTTCTATGATGCCATCCAGCAAACTCAATCCCCCTGCAGTGCCAAGGGGTTTTTTCTCTTCTAAAAAACCTATTTTATAGGGCAGCTTTTCATTAAAATACGCCTTTATTATTTCCTTTTTATAATTAACCGTAACATAAAAATTTTGAAATTTAAATTCTAAAAATTTGTTTATTACTCTCTCTATTATAGGTATTTTTCCAATTGGAATAAGTGCTTTTTGAATAATCTTTGTATAGGGATTAAGTCTGGTACCTTTTCCTCCAGCCATTATAACCACTGATATATCTCTTGTATTATTGTAATTAAACTTATCTTTATATAGGTCATCCCAGAATATTATATCTACGACCTCATTATATTCATTTACTAGAGGTACACTTTCAACACGATATTTTTTCATTAATTCATTTACTCTATCTCTATTCTTTATATTTAAATATACAGGCCGTACATTCATTATATTTTCTACTGGATAAGATAGGTCCCCATTTTTTACAATCCACCTTCTTATATCTCCATCTGTAACTACAGCTTTCAATTTTCCATTCTCCACTACAATAAGAATCTTTTTTGCAGTTTTATTTAACTTTTCAATTGCTTGCCGTATTGATATATTTTTATTTATAAAAAGATTCTGAATAAGCATAAAAACACTCCTAATTTGATTTGACTTTTTCCAGCACATCTATGATATATTCTATGCTTTCCCTTTTTAAATTGGTACTGCAGGGAACATTCAATACTTTATTATAATATTTAACCGCCTTTTCAATTTTATATGATTGATTTTTTATATAGGGTCTTTGGGTATGAATTAGTTTCCAGATAGGTCTTGTTTGTATTTGATTTTTTAAAAAATACCTTAAAAGTTCATCTCTATTTAAAGAATAATTATCTATATACAAAGAATAAAACCAGTGATTGTTTCTTGCATCATTGTTAAATTCTAGAAGTTTCAATCCTTCTATGTCATCTATCTTAGATTTATAAAAATTATAGTTTCTAATTTTTATTTCAATAAATTCCTCTAATCTTTCAAATTGTGCCCTTCCCAGTGCAGCTTGCAGATTATTCATTCTATAATTGTATCCTATATGATTATGCACATAATATAATTCATCATCTTTAGCTTGAGTTGATAAATACTTGGCTTTTTTTATGTCCTTGGGTGATTTTCCAACTAGCATCCCACCCCCTCCAGTTGTTATTATTTTATTTCCATTAAATGAGTACACTCCAAAATCACCTATGGTACCTGCAAACTCTCCTTTGTACTTTCCACAGTTATAATAGGTTCCAAGGGCTTCAGCAGCATCTTCTATTAATTTTATATTATACTTGTCTGTTAACTCTTTTATCTTTTCAACCTGGGCCATATTCCCAAATACATGAACCAATATTAGTGCTTTAATATATCTTTTAGTATTCTTGTTTTTTAATCCTTTTGTAGTCATTACACATTCATTTTTCAAAAATTCTTCAAGCTTTGTGCAGTCCATGTTCAAGCTATCATCACAGTCCATAAATACAGGTTCTGCCCCTAAATATTTAACAGGATTAACAGAAGCTATAAATGTAACCGTTGGCACTATAACTTCACAGTTTACAGAAACTCCTGAAAGCCTTAAAGCTAAATGAATTGCTGCAGTACCGCTTCCACAGGCCACAGCATTATCCACATTCAAGTATTTTGTTATGTCATTTTCAAATTCACTCACATAGCTGCCTGAAGTAGAAATCCATTCACTTCTTATGGCATGTGATACATATTTTTCTTCATTCCCCTTCAAATTTGGTACAGATAACGGGATCATGATTATCTTCCTCCCTTATCTTAAAATATTATCTTTAACCCATATGATAAAGCTACTCTATCCTCTCTCTTAATAACATGAATGCTTCAGCATTTTTATAACCCGAAGCCCCTCCTCTAAATATAGAAAGCCCTCTTACTACATCTTCAGATCTGGGGAAAGGGGCTCTTCCTACTTCACTTTTAAATATACCCATGATTTCTAACTTTTTTTCTATAAAGTCCTCTATATTTATAAATACATTGGGTCTAAAACTCTCTAGAGAATTATTTATTCCAAACTCAGTCTCAGATAATGTTTCATAAGCATATACCTTTTTAACTGTATTATATCTAAACCACTTGGTACAACACAGGGAAGCTTCTGAAACAATTCTATGATCACTGTGTATGTCACCGTAATTTGGAATATATAAAATCTCACATTTTGTATCAATAATACACCTTGATATTTTATCCACTAAATCCTTAAAAGGTATTCTATCTAATTCCATAGTGGGAAACTCCAATTTAAATACCTTTTCAAACTTATATTCATCTGCTGCGTCTTCTATTTCCGATTCTCTGTTATTTATTCTTTCTTTAGAAAAACCTAGCTCCTCTGTCATTGAAGTTACTATAACCCAATAAACTTTATAACCTTCTCTTACATACTTTAATATAGTTCCTCCGCAGCCAAGGGTTTCATCATCTGCATGGGGTGCTATAATTACCACATTACTCATTATTCTCCTCCCTACAATAAAGGGTCCTCCCTTTTAGCTACATAATTTTTAAAATCCAATTCCCTCATCAAAGTTATAATTTTATCAGCTGAATTTCCGCTGCCATAGGGTGACTGCACCTTATCCAATGAGGCCTTAAACTCTTTACTTAAAACCTTCTCTACTCCCCTTATTATATTACTCACCCCCGGATCTACAAAAATCACATTTTCTCCGCACAACCTCCCTTTTTGTCTATTTCCCACATTAATTGCACCTAATTTCAACAAAGGTGCTTCATATAATGCTGCACTGGAATTTCCAATGATAAACATGCTATTTCTAAGTAAATTTATAAATAAAGTTCTGGGAACATTTTTATAGAATTTAAAATTTTCTTTATCATGGTATTTTGTTATTACTTCTATAATTTTTTTGTTGCCGCTGTCTACATTTGGATAACCTACAAATGCATTTACAAACTTTCTTTCAAGGGCAATTAATATTTCTTCAAAGCACCTGCCTGCCTTATCTTCTTCCCCTGCCAGGGGGTGAAACATAACAACTGCATAATTGTTCCAATGTGATCTTTCCATAATATGAACTACTTCTCTTTTTTTCATATATTTAGCGGAAACAAACTTATCCAGTGATGGACTTCCCACATTAAATATCCTGTTTTTATTTTCTCCAATCTTTATTAGTCTTTCTTTTGACTGCTCATTACTGACAAAATGAAGAGATGATAATTTAGATACTGCATGCCTCACTGGATTATCAATATTTCCATCCACAGCATGATCTCCGGCAAAAAAATGTATAGTTGGAATTCTAAGGTATGTTCCTATTAATGCTCCCACAACCACTTCTTCTCTATCTCCAGCATATAAAATAATATCTGGTTTATACTCCTCCACTATATGAATACAATCCTGTAATAGTATGGACAGTGATTTAACTCTTGAAGCTCTTGAATTAGAGTCAATAAGATTTTCAATTTTAGCTATTATAGGTATTCCGTCTTCCACTATATTTTTTAAAGTATATCCGTAGGTTTCCGATAAATGGGCTCCTGATACAATAAGCTCTATTTCAAAGTCCTCTGCTTTATTCAACTTTTTATACAAAACACTCATAAGTTCATAATCTGACCTAATTCCAGTAAAAGCTAAAACTTTTTTAATACACATCCGAATCCCCCATTTGTATATTCCAATTATCACAAGCACTTAAATCAGTGCTTTTTTCTTTAAAATCTTTAACACCAAAGTAAGAAATAGGTTCACAGTTAACAAATCCATACTCTTTTACCGCTTCATACATGATATCATTTAACTGACACCACATATTTACATATTTTAAATTATCTTTTTTCCCTTTTTTAATAACCCTTTCTAATATCTGCTTTGTATAATAATCCTCTAAAGAATTAATTTCTACTATATCAATTTCACTATTATTAAACTTCTTAGTAACTATTGAGGAAACTACACTTTGTCCCTGAACTATTACATAATTGTCATATTTGTTAACAGGATTATCTCTAAATCTCCATTTTAGATA
Organism: Clostridium sp.; assembly: GCF_036781005.1. GTDB lineage: Bacteria > Bacillota > Clostridia > Clostridiales > Clostridiaceae > Clostridium_B. Next base: position 29,356 of record NZ_DAIQBT010000021.1, read on the forward strand.
TTTCAAATCCTTATATACTCTCATTTTTTCATTATGGTTATTTATAAGTTTTGAATAATCAAGCAAAAACTTTTTGTCATTAATAATATTAAAACTTCTGTAATTTACAAGGCTTCCTATTGTAGATAAATTTAATTTCATAGTGGGCATTTCACATACATCTCTCCAATTTAATCTATTTACAAAAATAAAATGAGAATTTCTGTTTGGAAAACCAATTACTGCTCTATAATCATATTCTTTCATTTTCTCGTACAAGCTATTTGCTAGTTTAACAAATAGTCCTCTTCCCCTAAAATCAGGATGTGTCATTGTAGTCATAGATAACGCAGCTTTTTCTATATTTCCATTAACACAAATTTTACAGGGTGATACAGAATAATTTGCTATTACCTTATTATTTTCAAGGGCAGCATTAACCAATATATCTTCCAGGGGATTATTTAAATATCTCCATGTTAAAAATTCTTCAGATATTTCTCTATTAAAACAATCCCTAAACAATCCTTGAAATTCTCCTATCCTCTTTAAATATTCAGTTCTATCTATAAATTTGAATTCCACTAAACTTACCTTCTTTATAGTTCTATAAGTTCATCTTTTTTAAAACTTTTTTTTGCCTTTTTTCCAATAACATAACTCCAATTTTTAGGTGATATTCCCGTTCCTGGTCTTTTTACACATATATTTTCTTCTGTAAACACCTCTCCAGATGCTATGGAAATTTTAGCTACCAGACTTTTTCTTGCTGCCAATCCATTCACTTTTTCCGAAGGTGTCTGAGCCTTTATTCCATCTCCAAGAGCTCTTTCTATATTTCTTACGCATTTTACCATATACTTGAGTTCCAAAGGCCCTAAACTCGCCTTGTGATCCGGTCCCTGCATATTTTTATCCAGTGTAAAATGCTTTTCTATTACCTTTGCACCTAATGCTGCAGCTGCTATAGCCACTTCTATTCCCTCTGTGTGATCTGAATATCCTACAGGCACTTTAAAGGCACTTTCCATGGTCTTCATGGCAAACAAGTTTACTTCTTTCATTTTAGTTGGATAATCACTATTACAATGAAGTAGCACAATATCTTTTGTACCATTTTCCCTTAAAATATTTAGTGCAAATTCTATATCCGCTAGATTACTCATACCTGTTGACAGTATAACTTTCTTTTTAAGTTTTGCTATTTTTATAAGATAGGGCACATTATCTATTTCACCGGAGGGTATTTTAAAAATTGACATATCCATACTGTTTAAAAAATCAATACTCTCTAAATCAAAGGGAGAGGATAAAAACATTGTCTTTTTCATATCACAATAATTTTTTAATTCCTTATATTCTTCAAAGCTTAGTTCAAGTTTTTTTAACATTTCCAGTTGAGAGATTTCTTTTCCTGAATTATTAATCTGATAGGGGGCTTTTTTTGCATATTTTGTAACCAGATTATTTGCTTTAAAGGTCTGAAATTTTATTGCATTCACCCCTGCATCCACTGCTTTATCCACCATTTTTTTTGCGGTGTTTAAATCTCCATTATGGTTTACTCCCGCTTCCCCGATTATAAAAATATGGCTCATAAATTCACTTCCCTGCCTGGATTGCCATAAACCTTAATTCCATCTTTAACATTTTTAATAATTACAGAACCTGCCCCTATAAGTACGTTTTTTCCCACCTGAATATTTTGTATTACTGCAGCATTAGTCCCTATATGTGTTCCCCTTCCAATAGAAACTCCTCCACTTAATGCTGCCCCAGGTGCCACATGAACAAATTCATCTATTTTACAGTCATGTTCTACTATGCTCCCTGAGTTTATAATACATTGCTTTTTTATTATGCTGTTTGTATTTACAATTGCCCCTTTTCCTATAAATACGCCTTCTTCGACCTTCGCACTGCAGGATACCACAGCGGTACTATCAATTATAGTCGGAAAACAATATCCTATGCTTTTTAACAAATTATAAATTTTTATTCTAAGATTTGGATATCCAATGGATCCAATTGCAATAAATGCATTTTTTATACCGTATTTATATAAAGAGTAAAGTTCTTCATCATAGAAGACCTTATCTGTGTTTAATTCACTGTATTTTTTTTCTTTCTTATCCACAATACCCACAATTTCAAAACTCTTCAGCTCATTTATAGAATCAATAATACTTCTACAGTGTCCCCCTGCTCCAATCAATATTATTTTTTCCAAAGGTTATCCTCCCTGTCATTGCTCAATTAAAGAATTTACATAGTATATATATCCCTTTTATATTTTTCTAAGTTTTTTTCCTCTCTAAACCACTTTATAGTCTCTTTAATACCTTCCTGAAAGGTAAACCCGGGAGTCCAACCCGTTAAATTTTTAATTTTTTCATTAGAGCCCAATAGCCTGTTTACTTCACTTTTCTCAGGCCGTGTTCTCTCCGTTTCACATATAATTTTAGCTTTTGGGTTCAATTGCCTAATAAGTTCTTCCGCAAGTTCCCCTATGGATATTTCCTTTTGAGAAGCTATATTTATCACTTCCCCTATTGTCTTGTCACTTTTACAAACTTCTATAAAGCCCTCTACAGTATCTTTTACATAATTAAAATCCCTTGTGGGCGTTAACGAACCTAATTTTATCTCTTCTTTTTTTGACAATAACTGAGTTATTATGGTAGGTATTACAGCTCTTGCTGATTGTCTGGGACCATAAGTATTGAAAGGCCTTACTAGAGTTACAGGCAGTGAAAAACTTCTATAAAAAGACTCAGCTAGTTTATCAGCTGCTATTTTAGTAGCCGCATAAGGTGATTGTGCCTGACAAGGGTGCCCCTCTGTTATTGGTACAAATTTGGCACTGCCATAAACCTCTGAAGTGGAAGTTATAATAATTCTCTTTACATTTAATTCTCTAGCCCCTTGAAGCACATTTAATGTACCTTTTATATTAGTATCCATATAAGAATAGGGGGAATAATAACTAAAGGGAATGGCTATTAATGCTGCCAGGTGATAAACATCATCTATGTCTTTTAAAGAATCCTTTACTCTAGCTGGATCCCTTATATCCCCGCTGAATATTTCTATTTCCTTTAACATATGTTCTGGCAGTGTATCAAGCCATCCCCAGGAATTAAAGGAATTATAATATACAAAAGCTCTCACCTTATATCCCAAGTTTAAAAGTTTTTCCACCAGGTGGCTTCCTATGAATCCATCTGCTCCTGTTACTAAAACTCTCTTCATTAATTGCCTCCTACTTATACTCTATACATTATTCAAAGTATATACTGCAATCTTCATTACTTAAACATTCATTATTGAAAACTTTTAATTTATAATAATATCTTTTATTGTAAATTAAACAACAAAACTCTCCATTACAATTTGTAAGTGTATATCCACAAAACTTTTTATAATCTGAATGTGGAAGAAATGCTTCCAATATAACTATTGCATTTTTAACTGGATTTCCATTTCTATAACATACTTTTCCATTTATAAGTACCCTATTACAACTCTTCATTTTGGCATTCCTTCCACTTAACTTGTAATTTACTCCTAACATAAAGGTTTAATTATCGGTTCATATACATATAGTTCATAGCTTACATTGTTGATTTTGTTAACATTTATGGCATAGGATCCAGAATTATTGGTAATTGCATATCCAATATCTGTTTCTTTAGGAGGTCTATAATTGTAATTTATACTTTTGATACCAATAACAGCTCCCTCCACCGGGTTATACTCTGAATTTAATACCTTTCCTTCTATTAATATATCCTGACTGCTTTCTAATACAATTCTCTTATCCAATACCCTATATAATCCTAATTCCTGTGGGGTTATAATAATCTCTGCATAAGATTTCAAAATTCTACCCTCCCCTTTACTGTTCACTACATATTTAAAGGAGAATATATATTCATTTCATAAAATATATTCGATAAAATCTCCAGAGAAAATAAATATTTTCCTTTATTATCCGTATATGCATAGCCAATTGTTTCTCTGGCATTACTGCTATAATTAACTCGAATCACCTCTATGGCAGCACCTATACTTGGCATTTTATTCAAGTTGTATACAGTGCCTTTAATAATTACCCTTTCATGCTCCTTTAAAATCAGATTTAAATTATATTTTCTGCATGGATTTAAATTATTAGAATTTATTATTATGGGATTTTTTTTATATAACTCTATAGTATCTATATTATTTATCATCATTTTCCTCATCTATATCCTCTGTAAATATAGTCACTGTGGTATCCTTACCCGCAGCAGTATCTTCTGATGATATTATCGATCCCTTCTTTTCTTTTCCGTCGATTACCATCTTGCTTATTTTTACTTGTTTATATACCTTACCATTTATTACCTTTTCCATTACTTTACCTCCATTACTAAAACTCTGCCATAATTTCTGCCATTATGGATTCAACTTCTCTTAAGAAATCTTTCATTTTTTTGAAATAAGCTAAAAAACATTTGCTTTGATACCTTAAGTTTGAAGTAAGAGAATCATACTCTTTAGCAGACATATTAAAAGTTTCTTCCTTTATGTCAAATAAGAACTTATTAAAATATCCGCCAAGGTAGAGTCTTCCTAATGATGATTCAAATCCACCTACTATCCCCATAACATGCAGAAACTTTTCAAGTTCTACATCATCTTCATCCATATCCATTAAAGACTTATAGGATTTTACAGATAATAAATCTTTACAAAGTTCCTCCCCTTCACTGGCTGCATCTATGCATCTTTTTACATATTCCAATATATTACAAGCTATATTTTCTGCGTCTATTTCAATGAATTTATTATCTACAACACAATTTTTTTTCGTGTTTTGAACCTTATATATTTTAAATACATCACATAATTCCATGTGGGGTGCACCTTTAATTTCTGCTCCATAAGATGCATTGATGAATTCTACATTATTTACTCTGCTTTGAAAACTTATATACTCTTCTATTTTTGTCTTGAATTGATTCAGTGTTACATTGGTTTTTACTTCCTTACCAAATATATCTTTAACATTGAAATCAGCATCATATCTATTTTTTTTATCACCATGGAAAATAGAAGAATCTGAATGATGTTTACCATAGGTAAAGGCAAAATCCTGTCCTACTAATATAATGGGAGAACATGCCATAAAATTTGCAATGTCCACACAAGTATGAGCTACAGATCCTCCAAGATACACTCCTTTAAGTCCGCTTAACTTAGGTATGGTTTTTGACAATAGTGTAGATAAATATATTTTTTTTCCTTTATAATCTCTTATCAGATATCTATTGCTATATTCATAAAATGCAAGGGGTATATCTTCCTCCAAATAATCTTTCATCATATCATAATTGTCATACACAGGGTCTATGGATACAACCATGTCTGGTCTTATACCATTTTGAAGCATTGCCTTTAATGTTCTGCTTCCTGCTATTATAAAATATTTATCCAGATATCTTTTATATTTAACCATCTGCTGAATATTTTTGTCTAAAGAAGGCCCTGCTGATACTATTATTGCCGGAATACCTCTATTTATATTTTCATATAAATTAAGGGGTACTGCACTATTTAAAGATTTCAGATTGCCTATTAAATTTCTGATAAATACTTCTCTGAACCTATTTGCAATACTTATGGAAGAACATGCTGTATAATAAACACATTCCAAATTTTCCATAAATGTTTCGTATTCTTCTCTATATACACTAGAATAATTTCCAAAGGCATGAACATATAAATTATTAAAGTTTGTAATATTTATTATGCTGTACAATTTAGATTTTACAGAATTTCCATCATAAAAAACTAATTTTACATTATCACTATTTATATTATTTTGATTTTCATCAAATATTTCTTTATTGGGTTCAAAAATCAGTATTCTATTTTTACTGCACAAAAGCTTATATAAATCCTCTAAATATTCTCCTGTATCAATGCCAAAGATAATGATTAATGAATCGAACTTAATATCATCTACAGTTTTTAATAAAGCATTGATATCTTTTTTATAATTATCCCTGTCTGCTAAATAATTATATTTTTTTCCTTTTCTTATATAATAAACATGATATCCGTCCAAGGTTTCAATTTTTTGCATAGTATCTCCCTAATATTATCTCTTTAGAATATTTTCTTCTTTAATTTTATAATATTAAAAAATGCACTGTTTGTTACTCATAGCTTTATATAAAAAACTGTCCCAAAACAAATTTAAAAATTATTTTGGAACAGCTGTATTTTAAATTATATTGTTACTAAAAATCTAATTATTAAACTCCAAAGAATTTAATTACTAGGGCAACATTAGCCTTACAAGTTACCCCATACCTACCTACTGCATCTGTAAAAGTGGTGTGTTGTGCTTCGCCAGTTGTTGGAGCAGTACTTTCCCAAACCTGAACAGCGCCACTTTGCATAGCTGCTCCAGTAGGACTTATGGCTGTTCCTCTTAATAGAAACATTCCCCAGGTACTTGTACTGATATCTTTAGTATAGGCTGTTCCTGAATCTGCAAGAGATGCTTCAACAGTAACTGCTTTTGGTCTATAGTTAGCCATAGCACTCTCTCCTTTTAATTTACATTTTGAGCATTAATCACTCTAATTATATATTATATATAGCTTGTGAAATTAGTTACAGTTCTTATGAATTAGTTACAGTTCTTATGCCGGTGAATATGCAGTTAATTTATAAGAATATCCACTTTTCCATAAAAGTGACACCCCATAGGAACCATCATCCAGTGTAAAAGTTACACCTATATTTCTCTCTGCTTTTGGTATTACATTACTGTCAATTTGAACTATATCAATAGCTGCATGGGGCAACGGTATTTTCTTTGGACTGTAAACTATGCCTTTTAGAAGTACATATTCTTCATTTGGCAAGACAGCATTCTTACATATCACTCTTTCTGTGGTTAATTCTTCTCTAGATATTACTTTTTTTACTAAAGCACACATACTACTTCCCCTTTTCTATATTTTATCTACTTAGTTATTAATATCATATATTACAATTTTACTAATAAGTAGTCCTATGATAATATAGAACAATAATAAATACAAATGTCTCTTTTATGCAATTAGAAATGGAGTTGAACTATACTATGAATGAAAAACTCAAAGTGAACATATTAGGATTTTTTACTGTTTTTCTGTGGGCATCTGCCTTTCCACTTACAAAAGTAGCAATGGCTCATTACACCCCAAATGCACTAGGATTTGTACGATGCACTGTGGCATCTATTTTTCTGATTATAATTGGAATATTTAATAATATACGCAAACCCGAAAAAAAGGACATACCCTTGTTTTTCCTGTCTGGCTGCCTTGGATTTACCCTATATATGGTTACTTTTAATACTGGTATTCAAACATTGACCTCTGCCACCTCCAGTATCATTATAGCACTCACTCCTATCATGACTGCAGTAATTGCTTCTAGCTATTATGGAGAAAAGATTAAAGCTATAGGCTGGTTTGCTATCACATTATCCTTTATAGGCGTTTTAATTCTTCTTCTGTGGGATGGTATATTCTCCGTGAATATAGGTTTAATTTGGACTATAGGTGCCGCTATTGTTTTTTGTGGTTATAACATTTTAAACAGAAAACTCTCCTCTATGGGATATACATCACTGGAAATCGCTACATACAGTATGGTCTGTGGTACCATATTACTGGCAGTTTTCCTGTCAGATGTAGTTACACAGACACTGACTTCTAAACCAGAACATATTTTATCAGTTATATACCTGGGTATAATGCCAAGCGCAATAGCGTACTTTCTCTGGGGTACAGCTCTATCCCTTGCAGAGAAAACAAATGAAGTCACCAATTTTATGTTTATTACTCCGCTGCTTTCCAGCCTGCTGGGATTTATGCTGTTAAAAGAGGTTCCAAGTATGGGTACTTTTATTGGTGGAACAATTATTATTTTAAGTATTGTCTTATTTAATTTAAAAGGAAAATAGAAAAGTTCTAAAAATATTTAAAAATTCAAAGAGTAGTTTAAATTTAATTATCCTTTTTATTTTCTAATTTATTTAAAATACTATCTATTTTTTTATCCATCTCTTTATTTCTATCAATAAAATTTTTAAACCCTCTTATTGATTTATATATTATTACCATAATTAAAAATAATAAAATAAAATTAATGACAGTACAGATAATAACTCCATAATCAACTTGCATATAAAAACTCCTTCCTAAATAGCAGATGTGAGTGTTAACCTAACAATGTAACTAAAGGTTTACTTTTCCACCATATCTTATAAATATTTTTTCAATATATTTATTTTTACATAGATAAAGAGGGGTGTGTCCTGCATTATTCTTTGAATTTATATTGAAATCAAGGGAGATAAGTACTTTTAAAAAATCTTCAAAAGTTTCAGCATTACAATTCAAATAGTCATCATGTAAAAGAGTATTGTTGTATTTATCGGTGTGCTTCACATTTGCTCCATATTTTACAAGAAGCTTCAAAAGATCCACAGAATAACTAAAATTACAGTAAAATACCGGGGTTTTGCCAGATATGTTTTCAGCATTTACTTTGGCTCCCCTATCTAACAATAATTGCACAACATCAATTTTAGGCTTTATTCTTGCACATATTCTATGCAGAGGTGTTTCTTTCAAATAACTTTGGTGACTATTTATATCCGCTCTATTATCAATTAAAAACTCTATTACTTTAAAATAATTATTTTCACAGTTATCTATGGCAAAATGAAGCAGACTTTTACCATCATATTCTAAATTAATGTCTCCTCCATTTTTTATAAAAACTCTAAGTTCATCTAAATTTCCCTCTTCTATTATTGTTAAAACAGATTTTGGCCTTGAACCAAACAAAATATCATAAATTTTCATAATACTCCTCCCAATAATATTCTATTAGTATACAGTACCCCATAATTCTTCTATGACTAATTCTAGTATATCATGAAATTTCTTGATTATAATGTTACTAAAGAAATATTTTATCTGTTTGTTTACGATCATAATAAAGTATCCATGTATTTAATTTTTTATAAAATGATATCAAAGTATTCTTATCATGGGCAACAATATCAAGACCTCTATCATCATATAAATGCAGCATAATATGGTTCTGAATATCAAATAAATATACAGACGCAACAAACTCCTGCATCCCCCCCAAATCTCCAAGAATAATTTCTGTAAATACTTTGTTTATTGGAATTTTACATTTTTTTAAATCCCAATAAAATTCAATTTTCTTCATAATATCCCCATCACTCTTAATATCTTTTAAATACTCTTCCTGTGGTAAGATTGGTGTAATTCTTTCTGAAAAAAGAATTTGAAAATCTCCCTTATTTCTTTCAGGTTGAGAATACACTTCCCACATTAAAATACCTAGAGATTTTATTCCATTATTATATATGGTCATAGCACGCCTCAAAGCATTTTTAACATATTCTTTTCGTGGGATCATATTTTTGCCATATACATCGCCAATACCTATTTCAAAGCGAATGCCATAAGGACAATTATAGAATATAGGTTGTTTTAAAAGATTTAATCCCAATAATTTCAGTTCTTTATCCACTTGCTCTTTAAACAAATTTTTTATTCCACCTTCCTTATCTTAATATATCCACTACATAATTTTTTTGATAATATATAATAATAATGTCATACTATTATTAAATCAAAGTATTATTATTAAAATTCTTTAGTTCTTATATATTCTATTCAAGTGATTCTTTGGCTCAGGTGAAGTTTGCCTATAAGGCATAGGCTTCACTATCTGAACCTTTTTGTAAAAAAGTTATAAGGAGTGTTAACATGATTTACAATTTTGATGAAATTATTGACCGAAAAGGTACAAACGCCATGAATACAGATGGCTTTCGTGATTATATTTTTCACTCAGCTCCAACAATGAAGTTTCCATTTGCTGATGACGAATTTATTCGCATGTGGATAGCAGATATGGAATTTGCCACACCTCCTGAAATTATACAAGCTGTAAAAGAACGTTTAGATCGCAGAATCTTCGGTTATACAAAAATATTTGATACTGAATATTACAAAGCATTTTCTAAATGGACAAAACGTCACTATAATTGGACTTTTGAAAAAGATCATCTACTTACTTCCCCAGGTATTATTCCTGCATTGTATGAACTAGTGGAATATATATGTAAACCAGATGAAAAAATTTTAATAGTAACTCCCTTATGCTTTCTTTAAATATGCTGTAAAATATAATAACTTGGAATTAGTAACATCTATTTTAATTGTAAACAATGGATATTATACTATGGATTTTGATAACATAGAAGAGAAAGCAAAAGATAAAAAAAATCTCCCTCTGTATTTTCTGTAACCCTCATAATCCCAGCGGACGTGTATGGACACCTGAAGAATTGACAAAATTAGGAGATATATGTTTAAAGGTGACTATTCAGCCATGATGACATGATTACCTGAATTTCAGATATGCCAAGAAGAGATATCCTAATAAAAATATCCCTTTTATTAAAAGCTTAAGTCACTGTAGGATCTATATGATTATCTGTAAAAGCAGACTCTAAGCAGTCCATAATATTCTTAGAGTGCTTACGTACAGTAGATATATATCCGCGGATCCTAGCAAAGAATTCTGCACCACGTGAACTTCTAAATGTACCAGAAACTTTTTGCTTTACCTTCGTCATACGAATATCACGTTCTGCCTGGTTATTATCAAATGGTATATCGAAGTCATTCATAAATCTTAGTACTTCATCCTTATGTAAAGAAAGACGTTCAAGTAGGCTTTTACTTTTGCTATTTTTTCTTTTACCAGTTTTAAAATCAATGTTTAGCTTAAAATCCTCTTCTTGTCCAACTTTAATTATGTTACTTTTGGATGGAACTCTAACACAGATAAATTCTTTATTGGGGATAAGCAATATGGATATTTAGAAAGTGACTATATATTTTTTCTGCACAATTCAACACACCTTAAATATTGATTATATTTTACCGAATTTATTCTTACACCCCCTATCATATAAAATCCTTTTTTCCATTAGATAACTTGCTTAAACCTACTGGTATTATTATTGATACTATATTAAAATCTTGTCTTTTCATTCTACTTAATGGCAATATATAAATAGCAATGTGCTTTTCCATCTTTGGTATATTCACCTGGAACAGTGCTTTCATAATCTTTAGTAAAAGCTCTCTTTATATCTCCTGTTTTTTGTTCAAGCCACACTTTTTCCCATGCCTTTCTTGTGCATACATCTATCTCTCCATTTTTATCTTTTTCATCATATTTTTTATACAACCCTTTATTTACTTCTATTTCCATTATTCGAAAAAAATCAGCTGTTACAGTCATTATAGTAAGATCATAATCTCCATTTTCATCACTGGAATAGTTACTGTATTTTGAAACTGGAGAAATCCCCTGTTGAAATACATGCTCACTATCAAAAATAATAGGTAGTTTACCACTGATAACATCTTTCCAAACTTCACTAATTATTTTTGCTCCCTCTTGAGTATTATTCGTTCTCACTGTTACTTCCTTTAATTTATAAGACATGATTTTATTCCTCTCCTTATATGAATAATTACTTTTTTATTTTTTAATAGTACCACACTAAATGTGACAACAGTATGTCATAATAGTTTTACCTGCACCATTGGAGCTGAGAGAGGTTAAAATCCCACCTAACTTCATTTCAATTGCTTTTTCCATCTCTATATACCCTTCTTTTTTAAGATTTATGGCGATGATTTCGCTTTCCAGACGAAATATCTTAACTAAAGACATCATTAGAAAATTAAGTTTTTTAGCCTGGGCAGCCAGTTCCTTTGCACATACAGCACTGTCGCACTGTCCTCTGGCAGATTATGTTCCATAAGAATCTGGAAATAACTAACTTAAACAATCAGTAACATAATGAACTTACTTTAATATTATATGTTAAATGATTCTTTATTTTATCGTTGAATCCTTTGTTTTTATGATACATAAAAACAAAGGAGGTGTTATTGTGAAAAACAAACATGGTTATAATAAAAATATTCCAGTCAATTTAAAATATTGCAGATATTTAGGAGAAGGTCATAGTGGACAAGTATATTTAATGCCAAATGGAAAAGTTCTAAAAATATTTAAAAGTTCAAAGAGTTGTAAAAGGGAATTTGATATATTAAAGTCAGTAGAAGAAAGCCCTCATTTTCCTAAAGCCTATAAAATGGACAACTATTATATAATTAGAGAATATGTAGAAGGAATGAATGTAAAAGATTATCTCATAAAATATGGTTTAAGCAAATCTTTTGTTATAAGAATAGCAGAATTAATTGACCATATGAAGAAACTAAAATTTACAAAATTAGAAATAAGATTTCCACACCTATTTATTCAAGAAGATGGAACACTTATGCTAATAGATCCAAGAAAAAGCTATGAACAAAATATACCTTATCCAAAATCTTTTTTAAGAAAGCTAAAAAAAATGGGATTATTGGAAAGATTTATAAAAATATTAGATGAAGAAAGGCCAGACATGAAATTCCCAATTACCCATAACAAAACAAAATAATTCAAATTATATGTGGGGGTATAACTACAGCCCCCACTATATTAATTTTGTATATAAACCTTCTCCCTAATATTACTTTTATATACATTAATGATAATTGTAAAATATTTATATCTTTTTAATAAACTCAGTATATATAGTACTTGGTACTTCATTTTCTAATTTTATTTTAGCAGTTATAGGTTTTTCTCCTTTATATTCTACTACATACCCTTTTCCTATGTAAATATACGGTTGAACAACTCCATCTATTTTCTTATATTTTCTTAAAAAGATATGCAAATTAATACCTCTTTCTTTATTAAATATAATATTTTTTCCTCTTTCTGAACTCTGTGATGTACTATTAGGACTTTGCCACTGAAAGTAGTTTCTGTCTATAAGTTTATCTTTATAATTAATGCTTTCTTTTATATCTTTTTCTTTATGCAAATCCACAAAAATAAAATATTCATTTTTATTAGTTATAAGTCCACTTCCTCTAAAAGAGCTATGGATTTTAGTATAATTTGAAAGCAACGCCACATCTACCATTTTGTACTGCTCATATAGTTTTAAAAATGGAACTCCATAATAATTACTTGAAAAGTTTTTTTCATACCTTATAAGTGCATAATTTATAATATCTTCAATATAACATCTATATTCTTTATTATGTATCACTTTTTTAAACTTCCAAGTACAAACTAATATTTGATCCTTAAATTCAACTAATTTAACAGTACTTTTTATTTGAGCTGTATCATAGTAACTTTGATTTAGACAATTAAACGCATGTATAATACTATTATCATCTACATAATCAATACATTTTAATATTTCACCTCTAGCCTGCTTTAAGTTTATTTTTTCATGATTCAAAAGATACTTTAATATACTAAACTCATAAATTCTTTTTATTGGTAACTTATCAGCAATCTCTTTCAATATTTTAGAGAAATCCTCATCTTCCAATATCCTTTTTAAATTTTTATTATTTTCCATTTTAGCTACAAAAGAGAGATAAGTTTTTTCCTTGCTTAAAAATCTTAAGGGATCTGGTGCTCCATCATACTTTATATAATCCATAAGAAAATATGGTACTTTTCCTCTATTCATTTTTTTAAATTCCAAATATTCTTCTTTTAAATACTTCATAGAATTAAAATTTTCTTTATTTAATTGCTCTAAAATTCTCTCTTCAGCAACTTTATCCATTTGAATATTAGTACATCCCGGTATATTTGCAAATTGAGTTGATACCACTACTTTTAAACTATCCTTATCATAATACCTTGAACCATTTAATGCTATAGCTATTAAAAATGTCTTTTTATGATTTCCTATAAAGTCCAACACGGTTAAAAAGGTTTTACCTTCATGTTTTCTAAGTCCCCTTCCAAGCTGTTGTATAAATATAATAGGTGAGCTAGTAGGTCTAAGCATTAAAATTAAATTAATAGATGGTATATCCACACCTTCATTAAAAATATCTACCGTAAATATAACTTCTAATTCATCATTATCATTTTCTAATCTTTTTATATAAACTTCTCTTTCATTAGGAGAATTTTTTCCTGTTAAGCATACACTTTTTATACTTCTTTTATTAAATTCACTTGCCATATACTCTGCATGATCTATATTTGCACAGAAAGCTATACACTTACATTTTTCTCCGTCATATCCGTAAAACATCATTTTTTCTATTATAAAGTCAACTCTTTCATTAACTTTCAATCTTTTAACTATTTCATCAATATCCTGTAAACTTACGTCACTTAAGTCTATGCCATCAATATCTATTATACCAAAATAATGAAATGGAACTACTAATTGTTGTTCTAAAGCCTCTTTAAGTCTTACTTCTAAAGCTATATTACCATCAAAAACATCAAATATATTCCCACCATCACACCTTTCCGGTGTTGCAGTCATTCCAAGTAAAAATTTAGGTTTAAAGTAATCCATGATTTTTTTATAAGATGCACTAGCTGCATGATGAGCTTCATCTATAATAATATATTCAAAATCATCTTTTTTAAAATTATCAAGATAATTATTCATTGATTGTACAGTGGAAAATACATAATCTGCATCTATTTCTTTAATTGTACCTGTTAAAAGTCCTGTACTCTTATTTTTATTCTTTACTAATTTCTTGAATGTTTCCTCCGCATCTCTCAAAATTTCTTCTCTATGTACTAAAAAAAGCATTCTTTGGGGATTATATTTTATAACATCAAAAGCTGACATATATGTTTTACCTGTACCAGTAGCTGCAACAACCAATGCCTTATTTTCACCTGAATGCCTTAATCTATCTAAACTTTTCATTGCCATTTTTTGCATTTGATTTGGTTTTATTAATTCGTAATTACTAAAATCTAAAGCCTTATTAATCTCACTTTTTCTAATTTCCTTGAGAAAACTTCTGTAACTATTAAGAAAGTCATCACTTACAATAGTGGTTAAATTCCATAATCCCAAGTATTCTTCTAAAACCTGACGCGTAAAACTATTATCTCTTTTTGAAACAACTTTTACATTCCATTCAACATTACTTTTTAAAGCTCTTTGAGTTATATTAGAGGAGCCTATAATTATTTTATATTCTTCTCTATTCTCAAAGATATAAGCTTTAGTATGAAACCCCTTATCCTTATCAACAATAAAAACCCTTAAATCAATATTACTAAATTTTCTTATTCTTTCAAGCGCCTTGGGCTCAGTAAAATTAAGATATGTTGAAGTTAATATTTTTCCCTTAACACCTTTTTTATGAAGTTCTTCAAAACTATCCAATAAAAGTTGAAGACCACTAAAATTAATAAATGCTACACTGAAATAAAATTCATCACATTGGCTTAAACATACCTTAAGTTCTTGTAACAGATTCCCTTTTTGTGAATTAACTATTAATTCATTATTAATAACAAACCTGCTATCTTCTATTTCTTTACTGTTAATATAAAAATCATTACTATCTTGCTTTTCTATATTACTTATTTTATCAAATATTGATTTCACATTATCACCTGTATTAATTTAATATTTTTATACAGAGAACACATCATATAATATTTTACTAAAAATCTAATCAACGCTTATCACATGAAACACAAATATTTTCATATAAAAAAGCAATGCTTATTGTCATCTGTATGTAATACATATCTTATATCTATAAATGCTATTATTTTATACTTTTTTTAATTCCTCCATAACTAATATATCTGCTGGAACCCATGTAAGTTTGTCCAATTCATTTAATGGTATCCACTTAGCATCATTATGAACATTTAAATGAATTTTTCCTCCGCACACATCACACAAGAAACAATGCATTATAAGATTAAAATTTGGATAATCATAATCAATAGTAGTTACATATTTAGAAACATGTATATCCAATTCTAATTCTTCTTTAATTTCACGAACAAGAGCTTCTTCCCTTGTCTCTCCAGATTCTATTTTGCCACCTGGAAATTCCCACATATCCTTAAACTCACCATAGCCACGACATGTAACAAATATTTCATTACCCTGCTTTATAATTGCAGCTACTACTTCTACTGTTTTCACTTATATACTCACCCCAAAACATATAATAATTATATTATAATTTGATATATAATCGCTACTCTAAAAATAAAATGGATTAGCAGCCAAATGTCAAAACCTATCTTTATTATTTATTAACTGAGTTTGATATTTATAGTGTTTCTTTAACTAAAGACTATTAAAACTTCTTTTAGAGCACTAAGTTTTCCATTAGATTAACATTTTCTCAATATCTAATACAGTATTAACAATAAAATCTGCGCCTGCTTTTTCAAGTTCAACTCTATCACCATATCCGTACAGAACACCAATTGAATCTATTCCTACATTTTTTGCACCATTAATATCATGCTCCCTATCTCCTATCATTATTACTTTTGGTAAATTGGTAATATTACAGCTTTCTAACGCATATTGAATAACCTCATCTTTTTTAACTCTTGTTCCATCAAGATTACTTCCCGCAATATACATGAAATATTTGGCAATATGAAAATTCTCTAATATTTGTTGTGCAAATACTTCAGGTTTAGATGTTGCAACAACCAGTGTTTTGTTATTATATTTTAATGTTTTAAGTAAATCCTCAATTCCGTCATAGATCAAATTCTCAAATATACCCCTTTTTCTATAATACTCACGATAATATTCTACAGCAGTTTTTGCTTGTTCTTTTGAAAATCCGTAGTAACATTCAAAAGAATCCTTTAAAGGAGGTCCAATAAATTTATTTAATTCCTTTCTATCATTTACCTTTATATCATATTTTTCAAGAGCATATATAACTGAGTTTATTATGCCTACTGCAGAGTCCGTTAGTGTACCATCAAGGTCAAATAGTATGCTTTCATATTCCATTACTCATTCCCCCATCCTACATTTATTCACTATTATACACATTGTCAATACTTTAGGAAATAATATCAAATATATTTTTCACTTTTCATCATTATTCTGTCTAAATGTTCTCTTTTACTGTCTATATATAAAAAGCCTATACCGTTTGATATAAACTCTAGTTATATATTAAAGAATGTAAAGTAATCTATTTTCTAAAACCACCTTCTTAACCTTGCAAAAACGCCTAAAATTATTACAGCTATAATATCTACGATAGCAATTATAGGCATCGTTATTACAATAATTAATGAATCCGATTTAAAATAGGCAGCCAAAAATAAATAAAGAATATTTAGGCCAATAACTATGTTATTGAATATGGTTTGCCTTGTTCTAGATAAACTATCATTGTTAATAGTAAATTTATTAATCAAGGTGCGAAGTGCAATGCGGGCATCTAATTGCATCTATGGGTATATCGCTTGAACAATACTTACATTTTTTAGTATCTACTAATTTTTCTTCTTTCTTCTTATTTAAAAACTTATTCATTTGATTTATAACTATAAATATACAAAATGATATTATAAGAAAATCAATTACGTTATTTATAAATGTTCCATAATTTAAGGTTGGAACACCTGCTTTTTTAGCTTCCTCTATTGTGTTAAAGTCACTATTGCCTAATGTTATAAATAAATTGGAAAAATCGATTTTACCAATCAGTAGTCCTACTAATGGCATTATTATATCATTCACTAAAGAAGATACTATCTTGCCAAATGCACCTCCTATAACAACACCTATTGCTAAATCCATAACGTTTCCCTTCATAGCAAAATCCTTAAATTCTTTTAACAATATAATCTCCCTTTCCGTGATCTAAAATTAATCTACTCTTTACATATTATATCAGGAGATATTTTCCTTATCCACCTTTAATTTTTTCATATAAAACACCTCACCTGTTTAACGGCATCATGATTTTATCATATAGTTTTTTGTTATATTATTATCGTTACTATTATGTACTTTTAATTTTTAAAAAACAAAAGATTTCTCATTATAAAAAATACTCTTACCTCAAAATATTAAATCTGCAACTGTGATTTCATTGCGGTTTTGTCTGTGAATTTTGTTGAAATTTTTTAATCTTATTAGAATAAGCCTTAGAATCACTTATCCAGGGGTACAGCAGTGATTATCCCCAACTTAAAGAAGATGGGAGTGTCAGCTAATTCTAGCCTTCGGATAAAAATTGCAGAATATACAGGGATTTTGACGAGTTGATTAGATTAGGTATAATGGAATAAAAAGGGGATGATCATATGGTAATGTCCAACAGGGAATTATTTGCTTTAATATACAATAAAGTATTTGAAATTGCTAGTAACTATAATTCTGATTGTATATATGATGAGAAGGTTAAGGAGGAAGTGGCAAGACAGTTTGGTAAAGAAAAAACTGATTGGTTCTATCATACTTGGAAAAAAATTTGAGAGCATTAGCTCTCTTTTTTATGATTAAAACTCTCCAGTTGAATTGAGTAGGGGTTTTGGGTTGATTTCTGTTTCTAAAAGATAAGGAGGTAATTTTTGTCTTGTTAAATGGAGAATGTTACGACAACTCTTGTTAAGGTTCAATCTTTAATAATCTATATAATTTTCACTAACAGATGATTGGTACCATTAATTTCAGAATATCAGCACTCAATGTAACTTCCGTATTACCATGTAAACTTTATCTATATTCCAAGCCAATACCTGATTCTCTTAGGAAATTTTCTTATTAATACTTCAGCAATAAAAACAGGTTCAACCACGACTTTTGTGAATAATTAAGGATACCATTAATTGTATTACCAAGTGCAGAACCATCTACGCTTTCTTGGAATACTCCATCGGTAATAACACCAGCTTTCAAGTATTTCCTACTCCAATCATAATTCATATGGTCAAAGAACCCTTTAATATCCGCATCAACAACGTAGCTTATCTTTCCACTATACATTCTGTTATGAATTTCCTTGATAGCATCATGACAGCCACGTCTTGGACGGAACCCATACATATTTCTTAGAAATCTTGGCTCATAAATTGCCTCCAATATTTTCTTCACAGCAAGTTGTACTATCTTATCTTCATAGGATGCAATTCCTAATGGGCACCTTTTACCATTACCTTTCGGTATAAATACTCTTAATGATGGTAATGGCTTATATGACTTATTCTTTAGCCTTTTTAATAAATTTGATATATTTCCTTCTAAATTGACTTCATATTCTGCTTTTGTAACTTTATTAATGCCTACTGCCTTATTCCCATCCAGTTCTCTGTGACACTGCTTAAGCATCTCATCATTAATATGATGATACAGTGAAGTAAATTCTGACTTTCTTGTATTTGCTGATATTTCTGCTATTCTTTCTAATTTTGTTCCTATTATTTCTCCTGCCCCTGAGTACAGATAATGTGTCCTCAGAAAGATTGTTATTATGTAGTCCCCTTCCCTCCATTGGCATTACCCAACCTCAGAGGTACTATGAGACTACCCGGCTGCCTGTCGTTCATTTGACATCCTCCGTTTTATTGTTGTTCATCATACTTATTACTAAGAAACGGCAGGCTCTCCCCAGTTGATAATTAACCACAATGTAAAGCATGATTAGCCCTTTGACCCCGCAGTGCCACATAGTTCTTACCATTACGACCTATGTGATTTTGCTTTCCCCACCAATTAAGACGTCAGCCCTCTGATATACAAAATTTCGAGGCTCAATAGCATTTCAACCCTACTTTCTCGCTGTCTACGCTTAGCTCCCATCATTACTGATGACAACTCAAGACTCGCTACTGCTGGTTGGTTAGACCTTGCTCAGACAGGATTTCCACCTGCTAGGTTATACTAATTTTCTTTAGTAAACATAGAAACTATCCAATTCCAACCTGTAATGG
>NZ_DAIQBT010000022.1:0-49288 GCF_036781005.1 Clostridium sp.
CATCCATATTATTCTAAATGAAAATCTCCATCATACTTGAACTACGCCTAAAAATAGGCTTTTTAAATAAAGCCTATTTCTATCGAATAAAGTTAACCTTATGAAAATATATAGCTATTTATAGAGAATATTTGCCTTGTGTAAATATATTATATATTATGCTAAGGTTGTATTTTTTCTTTTTCATCTCCTTATAAAACCAATACTCACCATTATGGAGTTCGGAGTACCATACGAGAAAGAAGAACAATCAAATTTAATTATCCTAATATAACCATTTTGCAATTTCTTGTAGAGAATTTCGTGGACGTGGATATGGAGATTGATTTGGATAGCCTATAGCCACCGCAGCTACCAGTTCATCTTTACGATTTAGCCATGAACATATCTCCTTATCACAATAAAAAATATCGCAAATCCAAAGAGTACCTAATCCAAAATTCTGTGCGGCTAAGAGGAGTGTTTGAACAGATGCACCTATTGATTGAATATCAGTAAGCAACCTATGGTGGTTATAGTCTTTTTCGAAATTGGAAAATGCATTAAAGACTAAAACTACCGCCGATGCTTCATTAATTGAATTGATGCTTAATTCGAAACTTCCAATAAATGTGTTCTGTTCTTTGTGTAAATTCAACACATTCTTCATAATATCTACTAACTCATTTTTTTTTACGTTTTGAAGAATGATAAATCTCCATGGTTGACGGTTTTTACCGGAAGGTGCTTTAGTTGCTAATAATAATAATTTTTCTAGTATTTCTTTTGATACCATTTTATTTTGAAATTTCCTTATACTTCTTCGTTCTTCTATTGCTTTTATTGTATCCATATTAGTTCTCCTAAAATTTGATTTATCTTTATAATTTTTTGTAAATCAACCCTCAAAGTTGGAAATTACATCTCGGATATTATTGTCAATTGACTTTTTAGTTTGTGTAACGGCATCTGTAAATACCCACACTACTTCACCTTCGCATTTTAATGAATCATCGTTTTTACAATATACATACAAATTAAACGTTAAACTTGAATTGCCCATATGTGATGTTTTTACATATACATCAATTAAATCATCAAACATTACTGGCTGATAATAACGAGCCGATGTTTTTAATACGAAAAACAAGCTATTTGAGTTCATGTTTAGACAATCTAAAAGTTTAAGACTCCTAAAATACTCCGTAATGGCAGTATCAAAATATGTATAGTATACACCATTGAACACATGATTATGTGGATCAGTTTCTGTGAACCTGACTCTGAAAGTATGATGAAATTTACACTGGTCTTTCATTTTTTATAACAACTCCTTTTGATATCTAATAATGCAAAACATAATGAGCCCATTAGATTAGAATTAGCGAATCCTATGATATTTTTTAATAATCATATGGGGCTTGTTTGCTATACTACTTATTCTATGCGAAACTTAAATAGCTATTTCACACTTTTTTTTCTTAAAAGTTCTCCGGCTATAATAAGCTTTTGTATTTCATTTGTGCCTTCATAAATTTTGAAAAGTCGAGAATCACGGTAAAAGCTCTCAATAATGCTATTTGCCAGGTAACCATTTCCACCGAATATTTGTACTGCATTATCAGCTACCTCACACAAGGTTTCCGTTGAAAAATATTTACACATGGAATATTTTTCCTTAATGTCTTCATCATTTGACAATCTCTTAGCGGCATCTCTTACCATACATTTAGCAGCATAGGTTTTAGTAGCGGAAACTGCTAGCATATTTTTGATCAACTGGAAACTGCTTATGGATTTATTGAATTGCTTCCTTTTTTTAGAGTATATAGTACACTCAGATAATAGCCTTTCACACATACCAACTGCTATAGCAGAAATACTTAATCGTCCTTTTGTAAGAGTTTCCATAACAATTTTCATACCATTTCCTATTTCCCCAATTATATCTTCGTTGTCAATATAACAGTCTTTTAATACAACTTCTGCAGTATGTGAACCTTTATGTCCCATTTTATTATCGATATTCCCAATACTCAACCCTTTATTGTTTTTAGTTACTAAAAAAATAGCAAATTTATCATCATTGGTTTTTGCCACGACAGTAATTAGATCCGCTTCAGGTGCATTAGTTATAAAACGTTTCTTACCGTTCAATATCCAACCATTATCTTTTTTTCTGCCAAGCATTGAATACTATGAGCGTCAGAACCTGCATTTTCTTCTGTTAAAGCAAAAGATGATATTATGTCACCCTTGGCTATTGCAGGCAAGTATTTATCTTTTTGTGTTTCAGATCCATTTAATAGAATAGCAAGAGAACCAATGCCGATGTTTGTACCAAAATATGCCTCAAATGCAGGTGATGTCTTCCCAAATTCAAATAATACTTCCATTTCAGAACAAGGCGATAATTCTAGTCCCCCATATTTTTTAGGTATAGTTAAACCAAAAAGTTTTAACTCTTTCATTTTTTCTATAATGCTTTCTGGAATTGTATCTTCTGTTTCTACAATCATTTCAGATGGAATTAAAACATCATTTACAAAAGTCTTTATCTTTTCTAAAAAATTATCATTTATATCTTCAACTTTTAATTTTTCATTGCAATTCATAATATTCTCCCCTCTCAATATTGTCAGTTATAATCTTACGAGATACTTTATCGTTATTATTTCTTGAAAACGAGGTACATTGGTAAAATTTCTTAGGTATTTTATAATGTGGAAGATGTTTCTCGCAATATGTGTAAATATCAGTATAGGTAATTGATTTACTTGTAATTAAAATTACACATAACAATTGACCTAACCGTTTATCATTTTTCCAAGTTGCAACAGCATCAGATATTCCATCCATACTTTTTAAAACGTCTTCAATTTCCGAAAAATAGATATTATTCCCTCCTGATATGATCATATCTTCCTGGCGCCCTATAATAAACAATTCGGAATTGTCAATATAACCCAAGTCCCCAACAGTTGCCCATTCTCCATCTTTATGAAATGCTGGCGTACCGTTATTAAATAGGTATCCAAATGATATGTATTTACTCTTTACCCATATCTCTCCGATTTTACTATTCATGTCTTTTCTCTTACGTACTTGTATTTCAACACCTTTAAATGGTACACCAACAGATCCCTTAGCATTTTTGTTTTCAGATAATTTTCTAACTGAAACAAAACCCAGTTCAGACGCTCCATAGTATTCAAATATATTAGCATTTGGCATATATTTGTTAATTTTAGTGCTCAAAATATTTTCTAACTTTGCCCCTGATGTAATAATTTTATTAACATTATTGCAGATAATATCTTTTTCTTCAATTTCTTGTACGATGTCAAAGAGTATAGTCGGAACAGAATATATCGTAAGTTTAGTTCTTTCCGTCATTATTTTACTTATTTTAGAAATATCATGCTTTTTAAGTATATATATAGTCGCTCCTCTAAATAATCCCTCTATAGCAGGGTATAGGGAAAAACCATAGTTTAATCGTCCTGTAATTAGGATCGAGTCTCCACTTTTTATTCCAAATTCCTCAGTACTTGCATTGAAGCTATTAAGCCACGCATCCTGTGTTTGTAAAAATGCCTTAGGAAGAGATGTAGTGCCTGAAGTGAAACCAACATACAAAGGATTATCAGGTAAATCATTTATTTTATCACTATCTGGAACAATTAAATTTAGAGCTTATCCCTAAATTATTATAATTACAAAAAACCATACCAAGGTCTTAAGTATAGTGATCCTATCGAAATATATTTTAAAAGTTCGGTCATTTACTTTTATATGGTAAAATTATACTTTTAAATAAATATTATGTCAAATTTGATTATACTAACCTAATGATAGCAAATACCTGACATAATTTCCATTTGAAAGTAAGATGAATTTGGAGAAAGTATTATTAATATATTTCATTAGAATACTGTTTGTTGACCTAAAAATATACTAAAAAATTGTCTTGACAAAAGGAATATTCTTAAGTTTATAGTTATTAAATAATAACGGTTCAAACTATTCTATAACTAATATAATTAAATTATACAAGGAGGAATATGTATGGATGAAAAAGTAATATTTTATGTGACCAGACATGGTGAAACATTGTACAATATATTGAACAGAGTTCAGGGATGGTCAGATACTCCATTAACACCAAAAGGAATCAAAATAGCAAGACTTTTAGGAAAAGGATTAAAAGACACACCACTTGCAGCTGCTTATTCTAGTGATAGTGGACGAGCAGTTGAAACAGCTGAAATTATACTTAATGAAAGTGGCAATAAGCAAATCAAATTATGCCGTGATAAAAGACTAAGAGAATGGGGATTTGGAAGCTTAGAAGGAACATCTAATAAAAATTTACTAAATATTATATTACAAAGTATACCCGGAATCAATATAGCTCAACTCAATGATAATTTGCCACAAATTTCCGAAGTAATTGTTCACTCTGACAAAATTTCATGGGCGGAAAACTTTCATACAATACAAAATAGATTGAGATCTGTTTTTAAAAATATGGCAGCTACCACCTCACTAAATGGTGGAGGAAACGTTCTAGTTGTTACGCACGCATTTACGATTAAGACATTAATCTCTATATTCGCTTCACATCGTCTTAGCGAAATAACAAAGATAGAAAATGCAAGCATAACAAAAATAGTATATCAAAATGATAATTTTAGAATTATTGACATTAACAATACTCACTATATTAGATGACTTATCCATATTTTCATCAGGTATGTAAATCCTTTTACAAAAATGCTATTCGTCCTCATTAATTTATTCTATTTTAATCCCAGCTAACTTCATCAAATATACGGCATTTCTTGTAGAGGAAATTCCATCCTTTAATTTATAATCAAAATAAATTTTATTCTCCCTATAATATTCAGAAAAATGATAGTTTTTAATCTTTAAGTCCTTATTCTTTACCATTTCACCTAGTTCTAAATCATGGGTAGATATAACCCCCAAATTTCCTGTTCTGTTTAATTGATTTACTAAAGTTATAGCTCCAATATACCTATCTCCTGAGTTAGTTCCCTTAAAAATTTCATCTAATAAAAACAATACTTTTTTCCCTTCTTTTGAGGCCTCAACAATACTTTTAATTTTTAATATTTCTGCATAAAAAGAAGATATATTTTGTGCCAAATTGTCATTTATTATCATACAGCTATACATCTCCATAATAGTACAATAGAATTGCTCTGCACATACGGGAGCTCCAGCATAAGCTAATATAACATTAATTCCTATAGTTCTCATAAATGTACTCTTTCCAGACATATTAGAGCCTGTTATGAGCATAACTGGATAAGTTTCTTCAAGCCTTAAATTATTACATACCCTTTTTTCTCCTAAAAGAGGATGTCCCATATTTTTTGCTATGATTCTTGATGGTCCATCTATAATTTTAGGCATACTCCAATTAGGATTATCATATTTGATAACTGCAATGCTACATAGGACTTCTAATTCTGCTATTATATTAATCCACTTTTGAAAGTTATTTCCTGATTGTATCTTCCATCTTTCAATAGAAATAGTCCAGTGGTATTCTATCATAAGAATAGGATTCAAAATGAAATATACCATATTACGTCTATTGGCTATAGATTCACAAATTTTGGAGAAAACATCTATCTGTTTAGATGCACTTTCACCGTTATTATAAAGTTCTTTATATAAATTCATAATATACTCTGATTTAAATTTATGTTTTTCTATATGTGTAAGCATATTTTTATATGCTTTTATGTTATAATTGTATTTCTCAGCAACAATTAAATTTTTAATTCTGCCTTCTTTTTTTATCCTTAAAATAATACATTGAATGAAAATCAAAAAAATAGGACTGTAATAAGGAATTATATAGAATATTTTCGGTGCACTTTTGTAAGTTCCAAAAAAAACAGATAATATATAATAAAGCATTTTCACCAGTAAGGTTAAAGTAGTTATTGTGGTTATTACTGACAAAATCCTCAAAATCCAAATTACTTTATTTTTTAATATGTAATTATTTCTTTGTTTCATCCATAAAAAAAGTTCTTTAGGATCCTGTCTATTATTGCAAATTACTTTTCCTTCTGCTTCAAGCCTCTGCCTGAAATATATTTTCTGTCCAAGTTCTAAAACTGCAGATTGTCTATCATATATATTCTGTTTGTTTTGAGGTTTTTCTGTCAATATTTTCTTCAATTTTTGTCTTCCAATGTGAGTATGGGCTGTATTTATCCATTGGAATAAAGAACCTTTTCCAAAAACATCAAGATCATAGGAATAATTATGGTTTTTATCTATAAAATCTTCCCCCATATCCTGAAAAGTTTTCCATTCCCCTTCCAATCGTTTTATTGAAGTTTTATTTACTTCATATAATACACTCAAATAGTTCTTTTTACGTTCCACTTTTTTATATAAATACGTTAGATAAAAAAGCAAAATAACCACAACTAAAACTATAAAATTAAACATAAAATGTCTTTTTAATATATACATTCTTATTAAAATTATAAATCCCAGTACAAAAGTAACAAATCTCAAATTATTCAAATTATCTATATATTTTTCCTGCTTCTTGAGCAATAGATTATATTTTTTCTTTCTCTTTTTATATTCCTTTAGTGCTGGTATCATTCCTTGCCTCCCGCTAATAACCCTATAAAAAAATATTATAAATCACCTTTTATAACAATTATACTATAAAAGGGAGTTCAACAGCACACATTTTACTCCCATAAGTACCCAGCATACTGGTCGGAATTTTTATCCAATTTATCTAATATACTTGCAGCTTTTTCTGAAATCTCTTTATCCGGATTGTTTTTTAACTTTTCCAAATTATCTGAAAATTCAATATATCTTGATGTATCCGCCAGAGATAAAGCCAATTTTATATCATTCTTAGAGTTATTATCCTCTAACATTTCATTAATAATTACAAAATTCATATCTACAAAATAGCTTACTATGGCATTATCATTAATAGAGTTCATATTATTTCCAACTAATCTTATGGAATCCTTATTTTTTGTCTCTCCCAGAGCAAACACAGCTGCATCAACTAATTTTTTGGAGTCCTCACTGCTATTAGATAATTGGTTATTTTTAAAAATATCATCTGCATTTTTGATTAATAATCTTTTATATTTTTCCTTATCATCATATATTCTAAAATATTTAGATAAAATGAACAAAGAGGCTTGTTCTTCCCCGGCAGTATATTTATCTTTATTTTTTACAATATCATCTAAGTATTTATCAGTAGTTTTCTTATCTATATCACTTAGTTTATATAACGCCGTCATTTTTGCCATATCATTAAATCTATCAAAATCCAAAACGTTTTTTAACATAGGCACATCTTTAGCATTATAATCGCTAATACTTTGGAGAGAATAATTAAATAATTCTTCTTTAGAATTTAATGCGGATGAATCATCTGTAATTTTACTTGAACCTTTACTTTGTAATAGTTCATCATTATTCATATTTTCTTTAACCAATTCTCTAAGCTTTCTATTAAATTTTTCATCGTTTTTCTTAGAGTATATGGCAGTGTCTATCATAAATACCTTAAAATATGTATTTACATCATTAGAATTCAGAAGTTGAATATAATCCCTTGATGATAAATTAGGTACCAATTTATTTTGGACAACAGCTGAAAATATAGTTAAACCTGATGAATCATTATATTGAGACAATTCATCTGCTGTTTCTGCTATAGTGAGTAATAATGTATTGGTATCCATTGCATTTAAGTATGTATTTATTTTTGTATTTATCAGATCTGCACTTTTTATTGGATCCATCGTTTGCAATGATTCTGGCTGAGTCTCTTTACAAATATCCTTTAATTTTTGAAAATGTTTTTTTTCTTTAATTTGTTCTGCTGTTGGAACTGATATTTTGCTTTCCTTCACGGGTGTAATTACTGAAATTTGGCTATTTTTAGTATTATCAGCATATATTTTTTTGCTTGAAATACCTAAAATAGAACAAATCATAATTATAGCAATAATTCCACTTACCTTTTTTCTGTTCATTGATTTTTCCCCCTTATGAAGCATTTAGTGAGCAATAAAATAATTTATCCCAAGGCTGAACACTGTGCCAAGGCCTCCATCTTCTTGAAAGTGTGGATAATTAATGGCAAGTCAATTAAATCAAAACAGCAATTTTACCTTTTAAAATAACAATAACCTATTATAGTGTAATTTTACACTATAATAGGTTATTAGTCAACTAATTACAGAAAATAGACCTTATCTCCCATAATCTCAGCTTCACCCTTGTCATGAGTTACCAATATAACGGTTCTGCCTGTTTCTCTCTGGTGAATTAAAAATTTTTTTATTACACTGCTTTTCAGTCTGTCATCCATACCCTTAAAAGGCTCATCCATTAAAATCAAGCTGCTTTTATAGGCAATGGCCCTTGCTAGGGCAACCCTTCTTTTCATTCCCCCACTCAATTTATCTGGAAGCTTATCTTTATACTCCAATAATTCAACCATGTCTAAAAATTTATTTACAGTTATGTTCACTTCATTTTTATCCAAGGTGGATTTTAGTACAAATTCAACATTTTTATATACTGTGAAATAAGGGATAAGTCTGTCTTCTTGAAACACATAGGATATACTCCTATTTCTCAATAGGACTTCTCCGCTGTAATTTGTTTCAATGCCGCTTATAATATTTAAAAGAGTGGTTTTTCCACAGCCTGATGGCCCCAAAATAACTGCAATTTTACCTTTTATAAAGTTCATATTCAAATTAGAAAAAACAGAAGCTCCATCATAGGATTTATTCAAATTTTTAATTATCACCTCATAATTATGTTCATGTTCCACTACCATATCTCTGTCACCTTTGTAAATAATATTTAAATACCTTCTCAAACATAAAGCTTAAAATAACTACTACAATAGTCCATGCAAATAGCTCTGCTGTTTCCAAGGTAGTCTTTGCACTTAAAAGATTCAGCCCTATAGAGTACCTTGGGATGCTCAAAACCTCTGAAGCCACCGAAACCTTCCATCCAATTCCCATACACATAAGTATTCCCGATACAATATAATTTTTTATGGAGGGTAAATATATGTCTTTAAGTATATATTTCCTTTTTACTTTAAATACAACGGCCATCTGTATAAGGCTTTTATCTATACTTTTTACTCCCTGAATCACATTAGTATATACTATGGGAAAACATATGAGTATAGCTGTAAAAATCACTACATTAGATGAACTAAACCACACCAGGGCTATAATAATTATGGATATGACAGGAGTTGCCTTTACAGTAACTATAACAGGTTCCAAAAGTTCTTCAAAAAATTTGTTAAGCCCAGCTGTTAACCCAAGTACAATGCCTATAATCACAGAGAGCAAAATTCCAATTATAACCCTTATTACACTGCTTAAGACACTTTTCCAAAAATAAAATTTACCCATAAGTAATACAAGAGATTTTAATACTTGAAAAGGAGAAGGCAAAAGAAGTTCCTCATTTATAAAAACAGAACATACATGCCAAATTAATATCCAAAATATTAATATACCTATCTTTTTAATTATTTTTGTTTCCGATGTAATAGAAGTTTTCATCTGGAATTGTTCCTCCAATAGACTTTGGATCATTTTCATTTAACACTTCATAGAATTTTTGAAGATCCTCCTTGCCTTCTTTAGCACTAATAAATACTATATTGCACTTTGGAATTGCTTCCTCTGCTACCTTTGCCTTTGGAATGACGCCATATTTTTCTATAAGTTTTGATGCTTCTACTTTATTATTATTTACAAAATCCACAGATTCCTTATATTTCTTTAAAAAAGCATCTACATCCTTTGATCTATCCTCTATAAAAGATTTCCTAAATATAAAAGTTCCCATTATAAGCTTGCCTTTTCCCTGGGATACCTTGTCCCATTCTTTTGTCAAATCTATAGGTACTTGAAGGTCACTATCCTTCATTTTAGCGGTAGTTACAAAAGGCTCTGGTAATACTGCCAGGTTAATCTTTTTAGATGCCACTGCAGCAGCCAAATCACTGTGATTCATCTTGTAATCCACTATTACATCCTCTCCTGCAGTTAATCCATTCTCTTTCAATATATAGTTCAATGCAAATTCAGGTACAGAACCTTTTCCACTGGAATAAACAGTTTTACCTTTCAAATCCTTTATATCCTTTACGGTACTTCCGTTTTCCACTATATATAAAATTCCCAGTGTATTTATACCTGCAAGTTGAATCTGTCCTTTTGTCTTATTGTATAATACAGATGCCAAATTAGAGGGAACAGCAGCTGCATCCAACTGTCCATTTACAATTTTAGATACTATCTCATCTGAGGAATCGTATACAGTAATGTCATAATTATCTTTATCCCCCATAAGCTTTGCCATGCCCATGCCGGTAGGCCCCTTTAAAACTGCTATTTTAATCTTAGTGGATTCTCCAGAACTGCCCTTCTTACTAGAACAACCAGTAACAAATAAAATAGAAATGACAAACACCAGCATCATTCCAATAATGCCTATTTTTCTTTTCATAAAAAATACCTCCTTTAATAATGTCTAATTAAAATTATACACCATTAATTAAATATTTCATGACTTTTGTGGAAGTTATTTTCTTCTTATTCTATGTTTTTGAGGCCTTATGGTAATATCTGTTACAGCTATATTGGAGTCTTGCATTAATATGGATTTTACTATATCTGCTATAACCTGGCTGTCTACATAGAAATCACTGTCACTGTCATCCTCACTAAAATTTGCGTTTCTATAAAAGTTACTCTTTGTCATATCGGGATGAATAGAAACTACCTTCACTCCAGTTTTTCTGATTTCTGAAAAAAGACTTTCTGAAAAGTGGGTTAATCCTGCCTTTGTGGCAGCATAAGTACAGCCATAGGTACTTATATATTTTGCAGTAACTGAAGATATATTTATAATTATTCCTTTATTTTTCTTTAAATCCCTTAAAAGAACATTGCAAAGCACCATAGGTATTTCCAAATTAGTTGAAACCATACTATGTATCTTTTCAGGATTCAATTCTTCATGGGGTCCAAAATATCCCACCCCTGCATTATTCACCAATAAACATACCTGGTTTTCTTTTTTAATTTTGTCTATAATTTTTACAAAAGCGTTTACCTCTGTAATATCGCAAACTTCCTGAACAAAATTGGAATCATAAAAATCCACTTTAGAAAAATCTCTTCCAAAGCCGTATACTTTATAACCCATAGATAGAAGCATTTTTGAAATTTCAAATCCTATTCCCGAAGAAGCTCCTGTCACAATCGCAGTTTTCATAATTCACCTTCCCTATGTACAAAATATCTTTTCTCTTTTAACATAATTACTTACCGCATTATACATAAAATCCACCATAGATTTATGGTGTTCCTCTGAATAAGTATACACCCCTTCTACATTTTTAAAAGGATATGAAAGCAGAGGGGACCAGGGATTAATTTTCTCCATCTTCTTAAAATAATTCTTTGCAATTCTAAATACTCCAATGCTTACATCTTCAAACTGCCATGCAGAAATATCCTTGAAGGTATCCTCCACACATTTTTCATAATCCCTCTCCCATCCAGGTACATAAAGAAGGGGATCGAAACAAATTCTCACTTTCCATCCCCTAGAAAGAGCGGATTTCAAACTATTTAATCTAAACTTTAGCCCTGGAGTGTTTTGTTCATATTTTTTTATAATTTCCTCTGGAGAAAGGGTCCAGGCAAGTATTACATTAGATTCTGGTGCTATATCTTCTATACTCTTAAAATTAGAACTTTTAGTTCTGATTTCTATTTTCAGATTGGGATAGAGAGAAGCAAATTCTATCCATTTTCTAGTGAATCCGGTTATATTTTCAAAAGCCAGAAGATCTGTATCATAGGATATGCATAAATATATGGGATGCTCTCTTAAAAAACATTTAAGTTCATTAAAAATATCATTTAAATTCACAAATATCACTATATTGGCAGAAGGATACATTCCTTTAAGATAACAGTATTCACAGTTATAGACACAATTCATCATGGAAGAGGTATAATAAAAATAATTATTTCCAAAGCTTTCACATACCCTGGCTCCCTTATAAATAAGACTTCCTTCCTTACAAGCCAATATTAGTTTTGGACTTTTCTTTTGAAGTACAAAATCCTGATTATGTCTTGAAAAAACATCTTTGTAATGATGTATTTTTACTATACTGGAATTTTTAAACTTAGATAATATATATTTTGTATTTTCATTATTTAAGGCTTTTTCTTCCACATAAATATGAGAAAAACTATATAGATTCCAACTGCCATACAAGTCTTTCAAAATACATCTTCCTTTCAACTTTAGTTTTACAATAAATTTGGGTAAAGGGTTCAAGAGCCAATATTAAATTGTCATTTCTGAGTTTATATCCTTTGGCCAGTCTTTTCAGTTTATGCTGCATGGAAACAGATAAATTTAAATTACTTGCTATTTCATTTATATAATTCATATCTTTTTCATCCAATATATCAAAGGGCTTTGCATACTGTTTATAAACATCCCTTATCCATGTGCATATTTTCTCCGAATTCCTATAAATTAACTCCGTAACCTGCAAAGATGTTAAACTCTCACCCTTTAAATAATCAGACACTACTTTCAAGCAGTATATCCTGTGAGGAGGAATGAATATGGATACCGCCTGAAAAAAAGCAGCTCCCTCCATATCCACAAAATCCCCTTTTACATGTTTAGCATCTTCTTCTTTAATTATTCTTGGGAAACTCTCCAAATTTCCTTCTTTGAAAGGATGCTTAAAAATCATATCTGGATAAAAATCCTTTTTTGATGTATTCTCAGTTATTTTGTTACAAAGTACTGTAGTACCAATATCAACAGTACTATATTTGCTGCCACACACTCCTATATTTACAAAAGTATCATAGGCATTAGCTTCAAATTTATCTATAATATGCATACATGCACAGGCAGTATTTATAGCCCCTCCTTTAGTTATTACAAGAACAACTTCTTCATTTTTAAACACCTGAAATTTATTTATAAGATTATACTTTTTTAAAGCAAAGCCATCTATAAATGGCTTTGCTTCACAATATAATGCTGTTACTATGAAAACCATATTCTATTTTTCATCCTCTCCTTAAAATTTCATTTGTATCCTATTACCTTTAACAGTGTTTCCAAATAATTATACCTCAAATATGTGTTAAAGGGTAAATAAATTAGTTCCTTTATGATTACTTATTTTACTCCTCTATATAAATATCTTTTGATTTTAAAGCTCCATTCTCTGTATACCTGATTATATTGTTCTTTCACTATTTTTAAAAATTCATCCAATACCCCTAATTTATATAGCCCCTTCATAAGATGTCTTGGGTAGTTTCCTCCTCTTGAATAGTTATTTCTGGGATCTATGACTTTCATAGAATAATCATTAGCAATATATAAATCCTTACAGCGTATATCAATTTTAGTAAATTGAAGTTTTTGAAACTCCTTGATCAGTTCAATAACCTCACAGCATATTTTTTCATTTATGCCATTTTCTTTAATATAATAGTCAAGTCTCTCGCCTTTTACATAATCCTTTATAATATAGTAGGGGCCATGGAAATACACCCTGGGAAAATATTTGCTTTTTTCAGTTTTTTTTAAAAGATCATATTCATTTTTACAGATATTTTTATCTTTAAATATTTTAATAACTTTATTATCTTTAAGTAAATACACTATACCATTGTGTCCACAGCCTAAAAAATCTCCTGCCCTCAACATGTTTTCAGCTGTTTCATCTAATTGAACATAATACCCATCTCTCCTTGCCATAATCCATACCTTTCCATATTACTACTATTATTATTGTATGAAAGCTTTTCTCCTAATTTGATAATATATATAAAATTATTCCTTAAATTAAAAACAAAACTGTAAAATTACTTACAGCTTGTTTCTCTGGGTCAGATAATTTTTTTAGTCTTTTCCCCCGATACTATGTCCTCTACGGGACATATATTCACACATAAATGACATCCTACACATTTATTTTCTAACAATGAAGGTTTTCTATTTTCATAATCCCATTTTATGGCCTGATGACCTCCATCATAACAGGATATATAACATCTTCCGCAGCCCACACAATTTTCATATGTAAACTTTGGGTACACTACATAACTTCTGTCCAGTTCATCTGCCGGAACTACATTTTTAAGTGCAAAACCTACCAAATCTTCTAGTTTATCAAAGCCCTTCTCTTCCATATAATAAGATAACCCACTAATTAAATCTTTTATTATTCTGTATCCATATTGCATAACAGCCGTAGTAACCTGAATATTTGAAGCTCCCAAAAGTATAAATTCTACTGCATCTTCCCATGTTTCTATTCCACCCATACCACTTATAGGAACTCCTCTAAGTTTAGGACTTTTGGCCAAATCCTGTATGAATCTCAGTGCTATAGGTTTTATAGCTTTTCCTGAATATCCAGATACAGATGATTTTCCACTTATTATAGGATAAGGTGAAAATTTATTTAAATCTAATCTGGTTATACTTTTTATAGTATTTATAGCAGCTATTCCATCAGCTCCTCCTATTATAGAGGCAGCTGCAGGTATTGTAATATCTGAAAGATTAGGGGTCATTTTAGCAAGTATAGGCAGGGAAGTCCCTTTTCTTACTGCCCTGCAGTAATTTTTCACAAGATTAGAATTTTGACCCACATCCGCCCCCATGGACTGTGAAGACATCTGCGGACAGGAAAAATTGCACTCAATTATATCTGCTCCTGTTTGGGTAACTAACTTGGCCAGTTCAGTCCACTCTTCCTCCCTTTCTCCCATAATAGATGCAACTAAAATTTTCTCAGGATATTTTTGTTTTAATTTTTTCATATGCTCCAAATTCTCTTCTAAAGGATGGTCTGAAATCTGCTCTAAATTTCTAAAACCTATAAAAGGCAAATTTTCTTTACCTATTACGTCAAACCTTGGAGATACCTCATTTGGAACATAAAATCCTATAGTTTTAAATGCCACCCCTGCCCATCCCATATCCAATGCCTTAGAACACATTTCAAAGTTACTTCCCACTACAGAGGAGGATAGAAAAAATGGATTTTCACATTTTATACCGCAAAATTCTATTGAAAGATTTCTCATTTATCTACCCTCCTTCAATTTTGAATATTTTTTATATAAAAATTCATGTATCATCTTTATTTTTATAGGCCTGTCAATTTTGCCTCTTATACAATTTCTCTGACAGTACATCTTATTATTACAGGCAAGTCCACACTCTCCTGCCCTAGTGAAATCCTCCATGGTTTTACAGTAAGCTTCCTTGTAATTTTTAAATCTTAAAGACATTATAATATCAGAGGGAGACTTTTTACCAGGACATGCCTTACTGCAGGGAGGATCATGGCATAAAAGGCATCTTGTTACTTCTTCCACTACCTCTTTAAACTTTATTTTATCTTCCAAAATTATTTTCTCCCCTTTCTCTTCAAAAATTTCCCCCAACCAGGCTCTCCTAAAAATTCTCCTTCTTTAAATACTAATCTTCCCCTTGAAAATGTCATAACCGGATATCCTTTTAACTTAACTCCTTCCCATATGGTATGATCCACATCTGAATGCATATTTTCCTTGGAAATAGTAAAATCCTTGTGAGGATCATACACCACAATATCCGCATCTGAACCTATTGCAATACTGCCTTTTTCAGGAAAACATCCATATATTTTGGCAGGATTTGTAGAACACACTTCTACTACTTTATTAAAAGAGAGCCTTCCTTTATTAGCCTCACTTAACATATAAGGATACATATTCTCTATTCCCATACATCCATTTGGTATCTTGGTAAAATCATCCTTTCCCCAATCCTTTTCATAACTTTGAAAAGGGCAGTGATCTGTAGCTATAGTTGCAATATCCCCGGTTTTTATACCCTGCCACAGGGCATCCTGACTTTCTTTTCCCTTTATTGGAGGGGAACATACAAAATTTCTTCCATCTTCCCTTTTATAAACCTGATTGGTAAAATACAAATATTGTGGACAAGTTTCTGCATATATCTCATATCCTTCATCTCTGGCTCTTTTGACTTCTTCCATACCCTCCTTATTTGCAAGATGAACTATATATAAAGGGGCATTTAAGGCTTTAGCCCAGTGTATAGCTCTTTTATCTGCCTCTGCTTCTACAAATTCCGGTCTTGAAAGGTAATGATACCAAGGAGAAGTTTTTCTCTCATTTAAAAATTGCTCCGTCTTTATATCTATCAAATCAGGATTTTCTGCATGAACTGCTATAATAGCACCTATTTCTTTAGACTTTTCAAGCACCTGACAAAGTACTCCGTCATCTGCCATAAGTCCTTCTTTTTTATACACCATAAATACTTTGAAACTAGGTATTCCATAGTCTACACAAATTTTTAACTCCTCTAGAATTTCAGGTCTCAAATCCGATACCACCAGATGAAAAGCATAGTCCACACAAGCTGCAGGTGCACATAATTCATCTCTTTCCTTAGCAGTTTGAATTAGTCCATTTCCTTTTTTTTGAAGTGCAAAATCAAAAACTGTAGTTGTTCCACCACAGGCAGCAGCTCTTGTACCTGCTTCATAGCCATCTGCAGATACAGTCCCTCCAAAGGGCATTTCAAGGTGGGTATGTGCATCTATGGCACCTGGAAGTACATATTTTCCTTCTGCATCAACTATCTTGGCATTTTTATCTTCCAACAAACTTGCTATAGCTGCAATTTTTCCATTTTTTATACCTATATCTCCCTTATAAGTATCTAAAGCCGTTATTATAATACCATTTTTAATAATCATATTCATTATCTATCACCTCATAAAATAATCTAAAGGAGAAAAGTGGTATTTACCTTCCTCCTAATACCTATTGTTTATCCATTTACAATCTCTGCAGCTGATTGTACTTCCTTTGAAGAAGTATTTAATAAATAGTAAATCACAAAAGATACTGCAAAGCCTACAAACCAGGCATAATTGGCAAGTCCGCTTAAGCTTGGGACTATCTTTCCTATAAGTGCTGCAAATATACCTACAGCCAGTGAAATAATGGCTTTTGTATTAAACCCTTTGTTATAAGTATATTTACCTTTTACCATATACAAATCCCTAAGAAATAAATTTTTCTTTTTTATAATCCAATAATCACAAATAATTATTGCAGCTACAGGTCCAAGAATTCCAGAATAAGTTCCAAGCCATGCATATATATACCCACTAGGGTCTGCCAATAGTTTCCACGGCATTATAACTATTCCTATAATGCCTGTAATGAGACTTCCCATCTTAAAACTTATGTGTTTAGGTGCCATATTTGAAAAATCATTTGCCGGAGACACAATATTTGCAGCTATATTAACGGAAAGAGAAGCTACCACTATTCCGAAAAATCCAATCAACATTGCTATGGGATTAGTAAATTTAGCTATTATATCTACAGGATCCCACATGGCCTTGCCATATATAACTACAGTAGCAGAAGTTATTATTATGCCCATTGCTGAAAATATAGTCATAGTTATAGGAAGTCCTAAAGACTGTCCTACCGCCTGCTCTTTTTGTCCTTTTGCAAATCTTGTAAAGTCAGGTATATTTAAAGAAAGAGTTGCCCAAAATCCTACCATACTGGTAAGTGCTGCTGGAAACACTTTCATGAAATCACTCATGGTTTTAAGCTTGCTTTCCTCACTTAAAAGAGGGCCAAAGCCATGTGCAGAGCTGACTGTCCAAACTACCAAAAGTAATGCTAAAACTATTACTGCTGGTGCCGCCCAGTTTTCAAACTTTTTAAGCTGTTCCATTCCTTTAAATATAATAAACATCTGCAGACCCCAGAATATCATAAATGTTATAGCTGAGGGCAGACTCAATCCTGCTATTTGAAAGCTTCCTCCAAGAGTTTTCCACCCTGGAATCATGGCGGAAAATAACACATTCAATGCACTTCCGCCTATGTAGGTGTTGATCCCAAACCATCCACAGGCTACAACAGCTCTCAGTATGGCAGGTATATTGGCTCCAAATACTCCAAAAGCTGCTCGTGAAAAAACCGGAAAATTTATTCCATATTTGGTTCCCGGATGGGCATTTAACAAAATAGGCATTAAAACTATAATATTCCCAAGAGTAATAGTAAATAAGGCCTGTTTCCAATCCATCCCCAATGATATTAAACTCCCTGCCAACATGTAAGTAGGTATACAGTGAGCCATTCCAATCCAAAGAGCAGTAAAATTATAGGTATTCCAAGTTCTCTCTTTAACAGGTACAGGAGCATTATCATCATTATACAATTTACTTTCTGTAACATTTATATCTGACCTGTCCAATTCATATATTTCTTTTTCCATGGACTGTTCCATCTAAATCCCTTCTTTCTTTTTTGAAAATTAATAAAAAAATGCAAGGCTTATATCTTATCCATATCTAATATAGTCTGAAGCAATACATTAGCACCTTTTACGCAATTGTCAAGAGAAGTTTTCTCTATCTCACAATGGCTGTGTCCACCTATACTTGGTACAAATATCATAGTTACAGGCATCATGTCCGCTACAAACTGTGCATCATGTCCAGGGCCACTATACATTCTCATATTTGAATACTTATAAATATTCGCATTTTTTTCTACTAAATCAACTAATTCTTTATTAAAACTGACAGTTTTACGTGACCATAATTCCTCATAATCCACCTTACATCCTGCAAATTCAACAGGAATGTTTTTAATAATTTCAACTACCTGCTCCACCACTTTAGGATCTTGATGTCTTGCATCTAAAGTAAATTTCACATGATCCGGTATAATTGTGTGTACATTTGGCTGACAATTAATTCTTCCTGTAGTGTACACTAATTTTCCGTCAAGTTTATCCAATTCTCTGTGAAGATATAAAATAGCCTCACAAGCAGCTAAAAGAGCATCCTTTCTCATTTTTTGGGGAACGGTTCCCGCATGTCCTGCCTGACCTGTAAATTCAAATTCATAGTTAACCATTCCAGCCACACCTTCTACCACTCCAATATCCTTTTTTGAAGCCTCAAGCACCGGCCCCTGTTCAATGTGAAGTTCAAGGAACGCCTTATACTCCTTTGGATTTATCCTGTTTTTTTCATCACCTTTATATCCACTGGCCTCAAGAGCTTCTCCAAAAGTTATTCCTTCTATATCTTTTGATGCCAGCATTTTTTCTTTGTCAAATTTACCGGTAATAACACCAGATGACATCATGGCAGGATCAAAGCGTGCCCCTTCCTCATTAGTCCAAATCATAACTGTAATTGGATGACGATGTGAAATTTTTTCTGTAACTATTGTTTCTGCTACTTCCATTGCAGTTAACACCCCTAAAATTCCATCATAGTTACCTCCCTGCACCACTGAATCACAGTGAGATCCCATTGCAATGCGGGGAAGATTCTCTGCCCCCTTAAAAGTAGCATACATATTTCCCATATCATCAGTTATAATTTCTGCACCTAATGTTTTCATTCTCTTTGAGAATTCTTCTCTTGCCTGAAGTGCTGGCTCAGTTAAAGATAACCTAGTTACTCCTCCATTTCCAGTATCACCAAATTTACTGAAAGTTAAAATTTTATTCTCCATTCTCTCTTTACTGCAAGTAACTTTTTTCATTTCCTCTACTTCCATAAGTAAATCTCCTTTACAAATTTATTAAATTGATTTAAAATATAATACGCTATTATTTTTAATTTATAGGTGTCTTTATGCATTTTAAAAGGCACTTATTTTTTATTTCAATGTAGCAATCAGTTAATACTACCATCCTCTTCAAAATAGGATATAATCGCCTCTAAGATCCTTTATGAATTCTTCTCCTAAAGGATAAGGTATCTAGCTAAATACACTAAGAATACTTTTAATAATCTTTAGATAGAGAAAGTCATTTCCTAAAAACAAACTCCACCTGAACCTAAGAATTACTTTATATATTCATCCACAAAATTCAATACTTTGTCTAATATATCCATGGCCTCTTCCAGTTCTTCCTTTTTGATAATAAGTGGAGGAGCCACCATTATACAATTTTCATGAGAATAAGTTGAAAATCCTTTTTCCTTTAACATACCTATAATTTTACCCATTATCCCTTCAGGGTCTTTTCCATAGGGAACTAATGCTTCTCTGGTATCTTTGTCCTTAACCAGTTCTACCGCAGAGAACAGCCCTATATATCTAACATCCCCTACACTTGCATGTTTTTGTTTTATCTTTTCCAGTTTTTCTCCTAAAATCACACCCATTTTTTTAGAATTTTCTATTAGATTTTCCTCTTCGTACACTTCTATAGTGGCACATCCTGCTGCACATCCAAGTGGATGGGCATTATAGGTAAGGCCACACATAAGTACATTGTCATCAAAATACTCTCCTATCTTTTTACTTACAATAACTCCTCCCATAGGTACATATCCACAGGTAATACCTTTGGCAAAAGTAATAATATCCGGTTCCACATTCCAGTTGTTGCAGGCAAACCATTCTCCCGTTCTGCCCCATCCAGCCATAACTTCATCACACACCATCATTATTCCAAATTCATCACATAACTTTCTTATACCTTCAAGATATCCTTTAGGTGGGATAATTACACCATTACTTCCCGTTACAGTTTCTAAAAAAATTGCTGCCACAGTTTCTGTTCCCTCATATATTAACTGCTCTTTTAATTTCCCAAGATAATATTTGCAGGCTTCTTCTTCATTTTCAAATTTTATACTTTCTCTATAAATATAAGGATCAAAAAATTTAACAAATCCGGGTATCCCAGGTTCACAAGTATATCTTCTTGGCTCTCCTGTTAAATTTGCAGCTCCAAAGCTTGCTCCATGGTAAGAACGATATCTGGAAAATATTTTAAATCTCCCTGTCGCCATTTTGGCTATTTTTATAGCATTTTCATTCGAATCTGCCCCCCCTAATGTAAAAAATACTTTTCCCATATTTTTAGGAGCTTTTTCTATAACCTTAGCCGCCAACTTTGACCTTACATCAACTGCATATCCCGGGCCTATAAAAGCCATTTTTTCCGCCTGTTTTTTTATGGCATCTATCACCTTTTTATTTCCATGACCTATATTCAAATTTACAAGCTGTGAGGACATATCAAAATACCTTTTACCCGTACTATCCCAAAAATAGATTCCTTCAGCCCTTGTAACCACAAGTGGATCTAATTTTTTTTGTGCACTCCAGGAATGTAAATTATACTTTTTGTCATATTCTTTTATTTTGTTGCTGTCTAAAGTCAATTCCTTGTCTTGTAAAATTCCCATTTTTATTCCCCCTTAATATATGGTTTCATATATTTCTATAAGCTGCTCTAGTGTAGGTTTTCTAGGATTAAGTGTAGTACTCTTGTTTTCTACGGCATCCTTTGCCATTTTGTGAAAATTATCTTTATCTACTCCCACTTCTTTTAAACTTTTTGGAAGTCCTGTTTCTAAAAATAAATTTTTTATAGATTCTATAGCTAAATAGCTAGCTTCTCTTATAGATCTATCTTCTGTATTCTCTCCCATAGCTTCTGCCACCACCTTAAATCTTTCTGAGCATGCAGCCCTGTTAAATTTCATGACTTCAGGAAGAAGCAGTGCATTTGCAAGACCATGAGGAACTTTATAATAGGCTCCAAGAGGCCTGGACATAGCGTGAACAAGTGCCACAGACGCATTACTAAATGCAAGACCCGCATACATCTGTCCAAGCATCATTTTGCCCCTGGCTTTCATATCATCCTCCTTGAATACTGCTTTTATCAAATTACCTGCAATAAGTTCTATAGCTTTTATTGCATAAACATCAGACATAGGCTGGGCAGCTTTGGATATATATGCTTCTACAGCATGGGTAAAAGCATCCATACCTGTAGCTGCAGTAATACCCGGAGGCATCATTTTAGTAAGTTTTGGATCTAAAATAGCTATTTTGGGTATGAGAAAATCACTGCCTATAAGCATTTTAATCTTTCTCTCTGTATCTGTTATTATGGAATATTTTGTAACTTCACTCCCTGTACCTGCAGTAGTAGGTACTGCCACTATAGGAATTCCTTCCATCTGTGGAGTCCCTTTTTCATAATCCAGAATATCTCCCCCATTGGCAAATACCATGCTTATAGCTTTAGCAGCATCTAATGCACTTCCTCCGCCAAGTGCCAATATCACATCTATATTTTCCTCTTTGGCAG
This sequence comes from Clostridium sp., assembly GCF_036781005.1. Classification (GTDB taxonomy): domain Bacteria; phylum Bacillota; class Clostridia; order Clostridiales; family Clostridiaceae; genus Clostridium_B. The sequence continues at coordinate 22,312 of NZ_DAIQBT010000022.1, forward strand.
TTTCTACTCCAAGTCTTACTGTATTTACACTTGGATCTGATTCCACCTTATTAAATATTACATACTCCAAGCCTGATCTTTTTAAACTATCTGAAACCTTATCCAAAGCTCCAGTTTTTTTAGATGAATGTTTCCCTGTTACCACCAATACTTTCTTTCCAAATTTCAAAGATTTAACTCCAACTAAATTTACCGTATCCTCCCCGTAAATTATGTCTCTTGGACACTGGAATATAGAATAATTCATAAAAACACCTCAGTTTATTTAATATTCATTAATTTATTATATTGTTTTTTAGTAATATAATAAATATTATGAATATAAATTATCATATATAAAAATACAATCATATATCCGCCATGTACAAATGTACTGTTATTTTTTTGTACATTATAAATTTACAAAAAAAATAAAAATCACAAAATATACTTTTGCAATTTTCACTCTTTACAAAACAAATATGAATTATTTAATCAATTGATTAAATTCAAGAATATTCCTATTCTTATACAGAGCTTGATATTAAATATTACCTCCTCGTCTTTCAAATCACAATCTAATATTTCCTCAATTCTTTTTACCCTGTATTTTATGGTATTTCTGTGAATATACAATATTTCTGCAGTTTTTCCTAGATTTCTATTCTCCCTTAAATATATAGTCAACGTCTGCAGCAGATTAGAAGAATTTTTTTTATCATACTCTTTCAATTTTAATAAGTTTTCATTAAATAGCTTTTTCATCTCAGTATAATCATTTATTTCAAAGAATAACCTAAATATACCTAAATCACCGTATTTTATAATACAATTGTTTTTTTCATATAGTTTTGTCATATCAAGGGCTTTCCTAGCCTCTAAAATAACTTTGTTAAAGCCTCTTAAATGATTGCATATCCCTCCAATTCCTATACTTACCATAATGGAATCCCTGTTTCTATTTATCTGATTTTTTATAGATTCTGCAATATAATCTATATTGTTATTTTCCTTTTCCATAGGGACCATAAAGAAGAAGGCATCACTTTGCATGGTATAAAGACATTTTTTGTTATTTTTATACATTACATACTCAATAGCTTCCTGAATACGATTTTTTATGTTAGAAATTGTATCCTCATCCTGCAGCTGATTTTCTTTTAAATAAAGTCTGAAATTATCTATATCAACTACCATAGCACAATAGTTTTTATTTTCATTGTATCCATATAAAGCCGCTCTTCCTAACATATCTTCAGTAACATTTACATCTTCAAAAATTATTTCTCTCATAAAATTACTCATAGACTCTTTTTCCAGTTTTTCTGTAAAAATAGTTCTGCATATATTTTGGGTTATATCTATTAATCTAACTTCAAAAGGCAGTTCAAATATGGGAAAATCTACACTATCTGCAAAATCCAATATTTCCTTGGGCGTTTTTTCAATATAAGGCCCTATATTTATAACAAGTCCTGCAAGCTTTCTCATATTAATATCCTTCACAAATTGCAGCAGTAACTCTGTGCTATTCCCTATAGCTACACCTGTAATAAACAGAAGTTCTCCACCCTTTACCCAATTAGACACATCAGGAATCTCAGTAACATGTACCCATCTGATTACTTTATTCAACCCCTTCTTTCCTGCTACAACTTTCATTTTTTCAAGCCCTGGTAGATTCAATATGTTTTTACAAGTTACAAACATACCTTTCACTCCCCATAAAAAATAAATTTAAAATACTTATATTAATAGGAAATAATGAAACATCTGGCAAATGATTTTTACTCATAATAACTTCTCCTATCTAATACATTATTTAAATTATAATCATTATACAAATAAATTGTCAATAATAAATCTATTATGTTAACATTTTAATATTATTTGAAGATTTATGCAAAATAAAAAGAACAACCACAATCACTTAGTTGTTCTTAATTTTATCCGCTACCATTAAGGATGCGTATTTCTTATAAGCAAACTCCACCTGAACCTAAGAATCACTTGATATACCCAAAAGATTTTTGGTGTGATTTTCAACTTCTTCAGGGGTGACCCCTGTTTTTCTTGCAACCTTGGTATCAATAGCAGCCTTGGCCACTGCAGCAGCTACTTTAGGAGCTATTCTAAGATCAAAAGCCTCCGGTATGACATACTCTGGTGAAAGTTTATCTTTATCCACTAAATCAGCTATGGCATAAGCTGCAGCTATTTTCATTTCATCATTTATCTGTGAAGCATAAACATCCAGTGCTCCCCTGAATATACCTGGAAAAGCCAGTACATTATTAACCTGGTTGGGAAAATCCGATCTTCCAGTACATACAATTTTAGCTCCTGCTTTCAGGGCAATCTCCGGTAGTATTTCAGGGTTAGGATTTGCCATTGCCATTACTATTGGATCTGCATTCATGGACCTTACCATTTCTTCAGTAACACAGTTGGCTTTAGATACTCCCAAAAACACGTCTGCTCCTTTTAAGGCCTCTTTTAAGTCTCCCTTTACAAGGGATTTATTGGTTATATTCGCCAGTTCCTCTTTATATTTATTCATACCTGAAGTTCTGCCTTTATATATTGTGCCCCTACTGTCACAAATTACTATATCTTTCACTCCCATTTTCAAAAGAAGCTTTGTAATAGCAGTACCCGCTGCCCCGGCCCCATTTATCACTACTTTTATATTAGAAAATTCCTTATTCACAATTTTTAGTGCATTTATAATACAAGCAGAAGAAACCACTGCCGTACCATGCTGATCATCATGAAATATGGGAATATTGCTTATTTCCTTTAATTTATCTTCTATTTCAAAACATTCAGGTGCTTTTATGTCCTCTAAATTTATTCCCCCAAAGGTGGGTTCCATTAGTTTTACAGCCTCTACAATTTTATGTACATTTTTTGTATCCAAGCATACAGGAAAAGCATCCACTCCAGCAAAGGCCTTAAACAATACACATTTTCCTTCCATAACGGGCATTCCTGCTCCTGCTCCTATATCTCCAAGACCAAGCACTGCTGTACCATTTGTAACCACAGCAACCCAGTTCCCCTTGGAGGTATATTCATATATTTTACTTTCATCCTCTTTTATTTTAAGACAAGGCTCTGCCACTCCTGGAGTATATGCAAGAGTCAAATCCTCTTTATTTTTTACAGGTACTTTACATTTTAATGCAATCTTGCCTTGATTTTCACTATGAAATTTTAAGGCTCTTTCCCTTAAATCACCCATATATAAACTGCCTCCTAAAAATTATTTTACTTTGGCATCCCAAAAAAAGAGATGTTTTTTTGCTACAAAATTTAGTATATCATTATTTTTAATCCATGTCATAAATACTTTTATCCAAACTTATAATTACCACTGCTCCATACTTCAATCGTAAACTGCTAATTGTAAATTATAAATCGTAAACTGACTCATATATCAAGCTGTTCTCCTTCAATTCTTCTAGGTAAACACAGTGAAATTATCAATGAAATTACATTCAATACAACAAAACACATAAATAGAATATGTAATCCTGAATTTAAAGACTCCTTTATAAGTTCAGCTGAAAGATTACTATTTAATGATGATGTATTATATAAGTTACTAGGTTCTATTCCTCCTATATGTAATTTTTCGAAATATTTTATTATACTAAAATTAAATATGCTGCCAAATACACTTATCCCTATGGTTTGACCCAAATTTCTAAATAAAGTATTAACTGCAACTGCGGCTCCTCTGGTAGAATACTCCACAGAATCCTGTATAACTATAGTCTGGGTATTTAAATTTCCCCCAAAGCCAAAGCCAAGTATGGACACTGCAATTATTACTAAAATTAATGGAGAATTTATATCAAGAACAGATAGTACCATACTTCCAATCAATAATATTATGGAACTTGACAAAACTATATTTTTTTTACTGTATTTAGTTATATACTTTGCCAAAAACATTGAAGATACAAGCCAGGTAAAAGACATAGCTGCCATGCAAAGACCTGAAATAGTTGCACTAAAGCCAAGTACATTTTGGATATATAAAACCACATACACATTCATTGCAATCAGCACAGCAGATTGGAGAAAACCTAATATATTTACTACAGTACTTGATTTTGTAAATATCTCAAAGGGCATAACAGGTTCTTTTGCCTTCTTCTCTACAAAATAGAATACGACAAGGAATATAAATGCCAATAATACATACATAAGTACAAATAATATACTTCCACTTTCTTTCTTTTCTCCCGCTAAAAAGCCATATAAAAAAAGTACAATAGAAATAGTTAAAATGAGTGTTCCCAAATAATCTATACATACCCCTCTTTTTTCAAAATTTTCTTTAAGGTTTCTTTGAATAAACACTACAGATATTATTCCAAAAGGTATGTTTATGAAAAAGATCCAGTGCCAGGACAAAGTGTCTATTAAAAATCCTCCAAGAAAGGGCCCCACAAGACTTGCAATTCCCCATACCGTACTTAACCATCCTTGAACCTTGGCTCTTCCAGAAACAGAAAACAAATCTCCTATTATAGTATAGGTTAAAGTAAATATAGAACCTGCCCCAATTCCTTGGACAGCACGAAACAATATAAGCAAATACATACTTTGAGACAGTCCACATAAAAAACTGCCTATTAAAAATATTATTATTCCAAGAGTCAAAATATTTTTTCTGCCATACAGATCTGCCAACTTTCCATATATAGGAGTAGTAATGGTTGATGTGAGTAAATATGTAGAAAACACCCAGCTTATAAGGTGAAATCCATTTAAACTTTTTACTATAGTTGGAACTGCTGTAATTACAACAGTTCCCTCCACCGCTGCAAGAAACATAGCCACCATACTGGCAATAATTATATTTCTTTTATTTCTATCTAAATCCATGTTAAAATTCACTTCCTTCCAAACCTAACAGCACTCTCCAAAAAACTCCAGGTTCATTTATGATCCTGAAGTTTTTCATTGAATATATTACTGTAAAAATTATTCTACCTTAAGTTTCATCTTGATTCCAGAACCTATTTCCTCTACTGTAGGAAGTATCCCTTCAAACTGTTCTGGAATATCCCCATTAAGCTTATATTCTCCATCCCCTGTAGCCTCTTTATCTTTAAAAGCATATTGCACAATCAATTTTTCTCCATCTTTACAAAGAATTATACCCACAGAAGGGTTGTCTCTTTCTCCCTTAACTGAATCATCCACTATGGAAAGATGGAATGTTAAAATCCCAAGATACTCAGGTTTAAACTTTCCTATCTTAAATTCAACAATTAAATAACAGTTGAGCTTTAAATTGTAAAAAAGCAAATCCACATAATAATCCAGGCCAGATAATTCTATGTGATATTTTTTTCCCACCAGTGCAAATCCACGTTTTAAATCCAGAAAAAATTCTATCACGTTTTTCATAAATTGTCCTTGAAAATACTTTTCTTTTACCTCATCGGAAATTTCCATAAAATCTAAAAGATATTCATCTTTCAATACATAAAAGTAATTTTTCAATTCACTTTCATCTTTCAAATCATCTTCTTTTAATTTTACATTTTGGATAAAAGGATAACTATCTAAATTCAAGTTATCCTTTTCTTCCAACAAACCGTCTTCCTGAGAATTAATTTCCTCTGTAATAATGCTCTTGCTTTCAATAGACTCCAAATCTTCATAACAGGTATCCTCTTCTAATATTTCTTCTTCCTCATCTGTTATGCCATATTCCTTATCTATATTATCAATTACCTCTTCAACTTTCCATCCTTTTTCCGCAGCCTTATCTATAAATTTTAATCTTTTACCTATATCTTTTATTTTATGCATTATGATTATGTTACAGGACCAACTTATTTTTGAAGCTAATTTATCCACTATATCCTGAGAACTGTATTCTCTTGCAAAGGCAGCCATATTCCTTAAATTCTTCTCTGTAAAACTCAAGTTACCGGGGAATTTAAGTTTAAGGTAACCTGCTGAAATATTTATAAATTCTATTCCACAGCCTTCATCATCCTTGGCTAAAATTAAATTTCCAATTTCCCAGTACAGCCTGAACATATTTTTGATTACGTCTTTATAGGCCATATTCTTAGAAAGAATTATATCCATATTTAAATGTTCAAGGAGTGCTGCTATATTATTATGGTTATTGTGATACTCCAACATGCAAAACCACCTCATAACTCCTGTTGTTTATGTATCTCGTTTTTGTCTTACTAATTGCATAATAATATTATAAGGTAAAATCTACAATATTTCTACTAAAATTAATAGTATTTATTTTGGTATATTTAATTTAATGCATATACTATAAAATTATCATACTATATTTATTCCTCAAAACTAATACTTTTCACATACCTATCCTTTCCTATTATAGTATTTTCAAATATGCCTCTGGCATTTTCTATATAGGATTGCGGTTCTGTCATAGATGGACTAAAATGGGTGAGCCATAGTTCTCCCACCTCTGCTTCTTTAGCAATAACTGCCGCTTCTGCAAAAATCATGTGCTTATATAAAACAGCTTTATCCTTTTTTTCATCATTCCCATACATTCCTTCACATATAAAAATATCAGATTCTTTTACAAATTCAACCAATTCACTGCTAGGTCTTGAATCTGTACAATAGGATACTTTTAATCCTCTGCGATCATGTCCAAGCACCATATCAGGTGTGTACAATTTATCTTCTTGTTTTATTTCTTCTCCCTTTTGGAGTCTATTCCAGAAAACTAAGGGTACTTTATTCTTTAAAGCCTTTCCCCTGTCAAATTTTCTATTTCTATTTATATCTATTGAATATGCAAAACAAGGTATTCTGTGCTCCACAGATAATATATTTATATTGAAGTATCCTATTTTTTTAAAATACTTCTCCTCTCCACAAAGTTCAACTAACTTTATACTATAGGGGAGTACCGGTGCTATTACCTTAAGTCCTGTAACAACCTTAATAAGTCCATAAGGACCTATTATAGTTATAGGTTCTAATCTTCCTGAATTTGCTATAGTAAGCAATAATCCCGGAAGTCCTGCTATATGATCTGCATGAAAATGAGTAAATAAAATCACATCTATATTTTTAATTTTCCACCCCAATATTTTCAAGCTCACCTGAGTACCTTCACCACAATCTATAAGCAATTTTCTCCCTTGATAGGAAACTACCATTGAGGTGAGATTTCTACCCGGAATAGGCATGCTTCCTCCACATCCCAATAAACACACATCTAACATAACTCTCAGTTTATCCCCTCTTTCAACTTAATATTATAATATACCTCTCAAATATATATTAAACAATTAAGCTGCAGATATACCTGCAGCTTATGTTACCATACTTATATAAAATTTATAAAAATTAATTTTTAAATCTATGCGCTTAATATTAAATCATCAATCTTACAGCCAAGTATTTTTGCAATTACAACAACTTTTTCAAGGCTTGGATTTTTCTTATCCCCTCTCTCCAATTCTTCTAAATAAGACTTTGAGATCGAAGTTTCAAATTTGGTATTTCTAGTAATATTTTGAATATCCTGAGTAGTATATCCTAAACTTACCCTTATATCACGAATTTTTTTTCCGTTTAACATAAGAAAACCCCCTAATTTAATATTAACTTTTATATTTTTAATTATACTACTTTTTAATATAAAATTACAGTTGAACTTTATTCCCATCCATATTAAATTTTACCTCATCCCTTGTCAAGTATTGAATTTTTTCAATATGCCAAGAAGATTACCAGCCTTTGATGCATTTTCCACAGTAAACATTGCTATGGATTTATTCTGATCTTCTATCTTTTCTATATTGTCTGAAATATTTATGGAGTTTTGTGTACACTGATTTGCAGAATCTACAATTGAATACATTATTTTACTAATTTCTATGGATGAGTTATTTATATCCTCCGTAAGTTCTGAAAATATTCCTATTACAGATTCAAATTTTCTGCCATCTTGTTCGTATTCATCACTTATTTCTATAACTTTTTCATAATCCGATAGAATATTATTTTCTATCATTTTTAACATCCCCTCTGCTGAATCTGACAACTCCACTACAGACAATAAGATATCTTTAACATTGTGCTGTATGGTATTTACCATATCAGAAGACTGCACTGCAAGTTTTCCCACCTCCTCTGCCACTACCATAAATCCTCTTCCATGTTCTCCTGCTCTTACAGATTCAATACGAGCATTTAAAGCCAGTAAATTTATATTTTTTGATATATGCTTTATTTTTTCCGCAACTTTCGAAACAGTACTTACAACTTTAACTGCTTCTAGTGATTTTTTTAACTTTTCACTGGATTTAATATAATAATCTTCCAAATTACATTTTGACTTTTCCGTATTTCTTTTTATATTTACAGCCTTTTTCTTTATATTCTCTACAAGAATCCTTCCTTCATCAACTTCTTTTACTATACCCTGTATTTTACTTTTTACCTTTGAAATTTTTTCGTCTACTCCTTCTATGGAATATAATGTTTGTGATATATTAGAGCATATTTTAGAGGATTTATCACATACCAAATTTAGTTCTCTATTGGATTTTTCAAACATTTCATTTACACTGTTGGTAACTTGAAGTGTTTGTCTGCTCTCTTTTTTTATGCCTTCTATAATATTTTTTATGTCATCCATGGCATAATTTAAAGCTGAAGCCGTATCTCCAAATTCATCTTTTGGTTCAATTTGTATGTTATAGTTTAAATTAAATTTGGATAATTCCAGTGCGTATTCCCTTATTTTAAATAGAGGCTTCTTTATACCTCTTGCTATAAGAAGTGCCATAACAAGCCCTACAACTATAAATATAACCGTTATAAAAATTATTTTGTATTTAAGTACCTGTACTTCATTAAATATTTCCTTTTTATCTATGGTGATTCCAAGATACCAATGTAAATCAGGTATAGGTGAATATGCCATGAACATATCCTTTGTTCCTTCCCTATAGTAACCTGACCCACTTTTCCCCTTTATCATATTCCCTTCCAATTCTGCAAGAGGAGCAAGAGATTTATCTTTCCTGGCATTTTTTATGGTATTGTCCCCATTTAAAACCAGAGTAAGATTTTTATGTACTACTTTAGTGCCCTGTTTATTGATTATAAAACAATATCCACTCTTACCAACCTTCATACTCTGAACAAGTTTATTCAGATTTTCCATACTGATATTTGAAAATAATACTCCCAAAACCTTGCTGCTATTATCTTTTATAGGAACAGCAACTGAAATTATCTGTTCTCCATTAACATTAAAATAAGGACCTTCAATTTCCACATTTCCCTTTAATGCATTTTTAAGATATTTTGAATCACTGCTTTCTAAATTCACTTGTGTTTTTTCCCCATTTTGCATATAAGCCAATCCATTTAAGTTCATTACACTAAGACTTGCATAATTTAATGCCTTTGCCCTTTCTGATAAAATAGGTACATAAAGAGCGGGGTTCATGGACTCTATCCCTTCTCTCTTTGATATTTCAACCATACTTCTAGATTCTTGAAGTAACATAGATGCTACTAATTTAGAGGACTCCACAGCTTTATCTTGAAGTGAAGAATCTATGCTTTTTTCCATAGTCTTATAGGAACTATAACAAGCTATCACTCCAAGAACACCACAGATTAATACAACTAATGCTGCTATTTGGACAATTATCTTAACAACTACACTGTTAAAAGATAATAATCCAAATCTTTTTATTTTAGCTTTTAAAAATAGAGACTGAAATTTTCTTATTTTATTTGCCAAAGAGGATATATTGAATTTTTTCATCTTATTCTTTATAAAGTCAGGTACATTTAATGATTTTAATTGTCTCATTTGAAACACTGCAATTCCCTCCCAATGAAATTCTATATATGGAAAATACCATTATATACTATGGTAATATATGAACTTTAAGTTAAAGTTAAGAAATTGCATTTTTAATTTAAACTTAACCTCTATTTAACTCATGCTTAATTTAAATCGGATTTTCATCCAATAATTCTTCTAAAACCCTTCCATCTGTATCTTTTAACTCCACTCCCAATAATCTTGCAATAGTAGGTCCTTCATCTACCAAATCCATCTTTTCCACAATTACCCCCTTCTTTACCCCTCTGCCTGATATTATAAATATGGTAGTATAATCAGCTCTAAAAGGTGAATAGCCGTGGTTACATAACTTGCATCCATTTTGCCTCTGCAGTTCTTCTCCATTAAATTCCTCTATTACTTCCCCCAAAATCTCATCTTTAAAATAATATGGAGGTTTTGCCTCAATCATTAGGGAACAACTTTTATCAGCACCAAATTGTGAAGCTTCTTCCCTGGAATAAATATTCTCTATACATTCATATGACCTATTGAAATCCTTAATTAACTTTATAATTTCTTCTAATATTTCAAAATTATCTTCTTTTAAATATAAATATCCGCAGCCATCACAACTTTTAAATATAACCTTATAATCAATTATCTTGCCTTTTGAATTTACTTTAATATATCCTTTATCTTTCAAGAGTACATTGGGATTAATTATTTTGTTTGAATCTAAACTGCTGTGGTCACCTAAAATAATAATAGTACTTTCCTCATATATGCCCTTTTCCTTGAGTGCCTGTACTATTTCTCCTATTCTTTTATCATGTCTTTTTAGTGCAAGTATTGCCTCCTTTGAATTGAAACCATTATAATGTCTTGTACTATCCAAATCCGTATAATGCACTAAAGTTAAATCAAGACACTTATTTTCTATAGTATACAATAATGACTGGTGAACAAAATTATCAAGGTTAGGCTGCCTTATACCATTTCTTAAATATCCAAATTTTTTATTTAACTCATATTGAAATAAAGGAGTACCGTTTAACAGAGACACCAGAGTCTGATTTTTCCAAAATCTATTAGCAAAAATCTCTGGCATATTGTACTGTATTTTTGACTTTGCAGTAACAGGCCATAAAAGTGCTCCTACTTTCATTCCTTTTTCTATAGCCAGATCATAAAAAGTAGTCCCTTCTATATCATCTCTATACCAATACCAGTCTGGAGATTTCCTATTAGGCTGCAGCAATGTATTATTTACTACTCCATGATTTTTGGGATATTTTCCTGTAACAATGGATACATGGGCCGGATAAGTCAAGGTAGGATATACACTGCATACATTTTTGCAGTAGGAAGCTTCAGATAGAAAATTTTTAAAATTAGGTAAAGTACTTATATACTGGAAATCCAAAGTAGATAAACCGTCTAAAGAAATAACATATAAATATTTAGATAATGCATTCATATAATTCCCCCTCTTTTTAAACAATAAATTTCTGAATATGCAAATTATATCTATACAAGTTTACACAGGTATTACCTTATTGTAAAAACAATTAAACATTATTAATATATACAATTAATAATATTATAACATCTCTAGAAGATGTGTAACTGTGTTATAATACCTTTAAATATAAATACTATAAAAAGGTGGTTTTTTATATGAAATATGACGTACTTCATATATTAAAAGAAAATACCCATACATTCGTATCCGGTCAATTAATAAGCGACAAACTTGGTGTAAGCCGTACTGCCATATGGAAATACATAAACAATTTAAAAAAAGAAGGTTATGTAATAGACTCTTCTTCTAAAAAAGGGTATAAACTATTGGATTCTCCAGACATATTATCTTTTGAAGAAGTTGAAAAATATTTGACAACAAATTATATAGGTAAAAAAATCATCCATTTTGAAAAGCTAGATTCCACTAACAATAAAGCTAAAGAACTAGCTAGTAATGGGGAGCCTCATGGTGCCTTAGTAATAGCTGAAGAACAGGTAGGAGGAAGAGGAAGACTTGGAAGAGCCTGGTGTTCTCCTAAATATAAAGGTATATGGCTATCTATGATTTTAAAGCCTGATATAAATCCCATGCAAATACCTAAAATTACTCAAATAGCTGCCGCAGCTGTAATAAACAGTCTAAAGAATTTTAAAATAGAAGCAACTATAAAATGGCCCAACGATATAATAATCAATGGCAAAAAAATATGTGGTATTCTAACTGAAATGAATGCAGAAATGAATAAAGTGCATTATGTAGTATTAGGTATGGGCATAAACGCCAATTTAGATAAAGATGATTTTGAAAAAGACATGCTGGATAAGGCCACATCTATTAAAATAGAAACAGGAACTGCTTTAGATAGAAAATCTTTCCTTGGAAATTTAATAAACGAATTTGAATACTTATATGGGGAATTTGATAAAACCCAAAGTATTGAATCTTCCATAAAAATCTGCAGGAACAATTCTGCTGTTATAGGAAAAACTATAAGAATAATTAGAGGGAAAAACGAAACCTTTGCAAAAGCTCTGAATTTAGATGAAAATGGAGGACTTATAGTTCAATATGAAGATGGAACCCTTGAAAATCTTATATCTGGAGAAATTTCCATAAGAGCATTAAATGGATATATTTAGACTTTATATTTCTATGTTTAAATTAAATGAAAATAGTAAATCATAATATATATATATTAGAATATGTTCAGGATGTGTTAAATTATGATTTTAATAAAAAATGTAGAAATATTTGCTCCCGAATCTTTTGGGAAAAAGGATATATTAATATGCTTTGACAAAATAGCCTGTATATCTAAAAATACCTGTATACCAAAGGGCACCTTCTCTGAAATTAAAATAATAGAGGGAGATGGTTTAAAAGCAATACCAGGTATAATTGATCTTCACATACATATAAGTGGTGCCGGCGGGGAAGGAGGCTTTAATACCAGAACCCCCGAATTAAATCTCACGGACTTTACTTTAAACGGAATAACAACCTGTATAGGTCTTCTAGGTACAGATGGAATAACAAGGAACATGGGTGCATTACTTGCAAAATCTAGAGCCCTTGAAATAGAGGGCTTATCTACATACTGCTGGACAGGGTGTTATGCTGTTCCCACAAGAACACTTACAGACAGCGTAAGGGGGGATATAATACTTATAGATAAAATAATAGGAGCAGGTGAAATAGCCCTCTCAGATCACCGTGGAAGTCATCCTTCCGACAATGACTTAATACATCTTGCCTGTGAGACCAGAGTAGGTGGGCTTATTTCTGGAAAATGCGGGGTGCTGCATTTACATCTGGGAGATGGAAAAGAAGGGTTAAATCCTGTATTTGATTTGATAGATACTTCAGATATACCTTTCGAGAATTTATTACCTACGCATCTTAACAGAAATAGTCTGCTTTCCAGACAGTGCATAGAATATGCAAAAAATGGCGGTTTTGTGGATATAACCACCGGGATCAAGAACGAAGGTGACGATGCTTTAAGCGCCTCCACCCTCTACAATACACTGCTAAAAGAACATATTTCCCCCTACCATATAACCATGAGCTCTGATGCTGGAGGCAGTATGCCATTTTTTGATGATAAGGGCAACCTAACTAAACTTACCAGAGGTATACCAAATACAAACATTAATTCAATAAGAGAATCTGTAGAACTTGGTATACCCCTTGAATTAGCACTTCTTCCCCTTACTTCTTCCCCTGCAAAACTTCTTAAATTAAAAGGCAAAGGTAAAATAATGGAAAACTATGATGCAGATTTAATCTTACTGGACAATAAATTAAATATTAATACTGTTATAAGCAGAGGTAAAATAATGGTTCAAAATTACAAGCCTCTGGTTTACGGTACCTTTGAAAATAATTAAGCTTTAATTATATTTCCCTCTGTAGATATTATAACTTCTCTGTAGGGAAGTATAATTTGTGCTTTCAGCATTGCAGCTTTAACTGCATTTATAATACCACTGCAGCAAGGTACTTCCATTCTAACTACAGTTATGCTTTTTAAGTTATTGTTTTTTATAATTTCTACAAATTTATCTTCATAATATTTTATATCATCTAACTTAGGACACCCTATTACCGTAATATGGTTCTTTATGAAATCCTGATGAAAATTGCCATAGGCATAAGCAGTGCAGTCCGCAGCTACAAGTAAATTTGACTCTTTAAGGTAGTCTGCGTTGCTATTTACAAGTTTTAGCTGAACAGGCCATTGATTTAATTGGGATGTATTATTTTCCTCTTCTGATACATTTTCTGTATTTATTGCCTTTACCTTATTTTTATTCAAAACCCTCTTTATTTTTTTCGCGGCAGTACCGGGACATCCACAAGGCATTGGTTTTTCTTCTTTGATCTTTTTCATTTCTTCAATTCTTTTTATAACAAGTTCCTCATCATATGCTTTGCTTTCCCTTTCAATTATAGTTATAGCACCAGTTGGACACTCTGGAAGACAATCCCCCAGTCCATCACAGTATTCATCACTTATAAGTTTTGCTTTACCTTCTACTAGTTCTATAGCATTTTCATGACAGGCCTCAGCACATAGTCCACATCCATTACATTTTTCTTCATTTATATCAACAATTTTTCTTATCATCCCTATATTCCTCCCTTATCTTGATATGTTCATTATAATAGAATATAATTTTAATATCTGTAACCTATGTTACAGATTTAATAATTAAGTATGAAAATATTATATTAGATAATGGGAGATTAACATGAAAAACCTTATTAGTACACTAGAAAACTGCATACTTATGAAAAATTTTTCCCAAAAGTCCATAGAACATTTTCTAAAGAATATAAACTACACTCTCTCCTCCTACTCTAAGGGAGAAATTATAGCTATGGAAGAATGGAACTGCTTTAAAATAGGTATAATTATAAAAGGAAATGTGGAAGCACAAAAAATATTTGCCTCTGGAAAAACTATCACCATAAGCAGACTGGAAGAAAGTGATATCTTTGGAGAGGTTATAATATTTTCTAATAGAAATACCTATCCTGCTACCATAGTTTCATCAAGCGAATCTATCATAATGTTTATATCCAAAGAAGACATATTGAATACATCTACTTTATTTCCTGTATTTTTAAATAACTTCCTGACCTTATTATCTGATAAAATATTAATGTTAAATAGAAAACTTAAAAATATATCTTATAAAACAATTCGCCAAAAAATTACCTTTTATATTTTAGAGGAGCATAAAAGGGAAAAAAATTTGAAGATACATCTATCCTGTACCAGAAAAGAAATGGCAGAACTGCTTGGAATTCCAAGGCCATCACTTTCAAGAGAACTTATAAATATGAAAAGGGATAATCTGATAGATTTTCAAAAAAATTTTATTGTAATAAAGGACTTGGACGCCCTAAGAAATGTTTTATTTTAAGAATTAAAAAGGAAACGAAAAATTTTTCGTTTCCCTTTTAATAATTCATTTTAGCACCATGAATCGCATCCGCATCCGCAGCATAATAATAATATTATTATTATTACTACTATTTCTTTTCCGCGTCCACGTCCATATCCACCATAACATCTGCGTGACATAAAGATCCCTCCTTGTTATCCTAAACACATATTTTAAGTTATCTAACTTATCATCATCTGTTTCATACCTTATTGCTTTATAAGCCTATAAGGTGAATTGGTGAATCACAAAATTTATTTAATAAAAAACATGTATCTTTTTATTAAATCTTTTTTTACCTCCTTAGTTATTTAAAACATCCTCCTTAGCAAATGCTACCGCAATTAACACCACAGCATAATAATAAAAGTATTATTATAACTAGTACTTCTTTTCCACGTCCAAATCCACCACAACCACTATCGTATCTACAACCACATCTTGACATAAAGATCCCTCCTTGTCATCTTTAAATAATTTATTTAGGTATTCTTTTTTTTTATCATGTGTTCTATACTTCTATAATATTAATCATAAGTGTAAATGTTACTTTTATTTTTATCGCATAATGAAGTTATTGATATTCCTAAGATTTTTTATGAAATCGCTTTATATGTAAGCGTAAAAAATTCCCCCATACTTTTATGCCAGATTAAAGCAACTATTATTCATAAAAACTTTCCACAAAAAACAGACTACAAACAATTCTTTAAATCGTTTATAGCCTGTTTTTCAACTCTTTTTAGGTAAAAAATAGATTGTCTGTATATTTCTGTGTATTTTTTAATACTGATAAACTAAACCTACATTAGCTCTTATTTTATAAAGTCCTGTTTCTATAATAGTACCTTGTCCTCCAGAGTTTTTTACTGATGATGAATCATAAAAAATAGGATATTCACTAGGAACACCATTTGAATTCTCTGTTACTGTAGTTAAAGTTGATAGTTTCACATCTAAAGCATCTGCTATTGCCTGTGCTTTAGCCTTTGCATTTACTATGGCATTTGCCAGGGCTTTATTATAGTATTTTTCATAATTGCTAACTCCAAAAGTTACTCCATTTGAATTATTTGCTCCATTTGCCACAGCAATATCAATTATATTTCCAACTGAATCTATATTTTTAACTGTAACATTCAAAGTACTATCAACTGTATATCCAATAATTGTACTAGTTCCTGTTTCTTCATTATAATTATATTTAGGATTAATGGAATAATTTGAAGTTTTAATATCCTCAGCTGCCACTCCTGCCGCCTTTACAGCTTCAACAACCTTATTCATTGCAACAGAATTATTTTTCTGTGCTTTATCTACCGTACTGTCTTCTGTGGTTACTCCTAAAGATAAATGGGCAATATCAGGTACTACATTAACTTCACCATCTCCTGTAACATTTATGGTTTTAGTTTCCGCAGCTAACACCTTACAATTGGAAGTTGAAATTGCTGCAAATAAGAAGAGAAACATAAGTGTAGACGTGAAAATTAATGGCCATTTCCTTTTTAACAAGTTAATACTTTTCAAAATTAACACTCCTCACATTTTTATATTAATAAATTAAAATTTATTTCTAGGTATAAACCTTCTAGATTTCAAGTTTTATACCTTCATAAATTTAGACGATTAAACATAAAATTCCGTTTCAAAAATCTAAAAAATAAAGAAACCACTACACCAGAAATTTTTAAAATTACCAGTATAGTAGTCTCTAAATCATTTACATATCTACTGACTTTTAATACATTTTTCAACAAACAATTCTATATTCTTCTTCTCTTCAATTTCATTATGACCGATTCTCCCCAGTCTATCACATAAACCAAGCAAAGCTACTTCATAAATATCAGTATGTTCTTTCATGCCTTTTATATCTGCAAAAGGCAAATTATTCACAACAAACAGTATTTGCATATGGTATCTTATCAAATAATAAACCTTATCTATAAATCCATTATTATGCGTAAATTCACGCAAGAAATCTCTTGAAAGTCTTGCTCCTACTTTATCATGATCATAAGAAGTTATTTTACCTCTTCTAACTTTTGTCGTAACAGCTTTGCCAATATCATGAAGCAATGCGGCCCACATAAAAGCCGGAACATCCCTGTTTTTGTTTTTCAATTTAGCCCCTTCGTCCACAACCATAAGTGTATGATTCCAAACACTGCCCTCAGGATGGTACTGTGGTGACTGTTTGGTATCCTGAAGTTCATACAACATATTAAAGGGGTGCATTCTGAATTCCCGCTGACTGCGTATACTATTTAGATACTTTGATGGCATTTGATCATTTAATAAGTGATATTCTAAATCCTGAAATAGCATTTTACCGGGATTCATTTTTATCTTCTGCATTAATATCATTTATATCAAAAACAGCTCTTGCACTTTCTGCCTGAGGGTTATGCTTTATATGCTTAGAATGAAACTTTCCATCTTCTTTTTTTCCGTTTTTAGTACTTCTTTTCTTGTTTTGCTCGCTCATATTATTCTCCTTATCTTTTATTATTAGATCCTAATGATTCTTTTTTGGAATTATGTGTTTCATTAATATTAGAACCATTAACCTGGATACAATTTTCAATATTAGCAAGTTTTTCTTGATCATTTACTGGATTTTCAAATGTTTTATTAACAGAATTTTTATTTTTAGACATACTAATTACCACCTCAAAATTAGTATTCCTATTTCAGATATTTATATTCTTGTAAGGTTACCATTCTGCATACTGCTCTGGTGATTCTCCTTTTGATTCTATAATTTCAGGTTTTATAGGCAATACACCGTTTTTATCAATATCTACTATAGTTATGTCAAATTCCCATTCATCTCCAAAATCAAAAATATATTTAATCTTTTGGCCTTTGTAAAGACTAGCCTCGCCTATAGCAATATCATTTACTATTCCTTCGTAAGGATTTCCTGCATAAGTAATTTTTGCAGTTCGTCTATTTCGACCAATATAAAACTCATATAAATGGTCATTATCAAAATCAAAGGCTTTTTGAATTATATTATGTAAGTCCTCAAAAGTATTTTTATATGACATTTTTATTTTTCTCCACAATCCTCTAGATAGGCTAACTTTAAAAATATATAAACCACTTTTGTCTATTTCAACTTCATTCTCAATAGTTTTTTCCACTAAGTTATCCGGGAATATACTTTTAAGTACAAAAAATAAGCTTTTATTTTTTTTCTTTATACTAAGATGCTCCATTATAATTTCTACATCCTCTATATTCCAAAAAGGTAAAGCTTCAGTTGATAACTTTTTACAAATTAAAATTCCTAATTCTGTTGGAATAATAGCCTTAATTGAAGCTTCATATTTACTTTTCACACCTTCAATTAATTCTAAATCCCACAGTCCAAAATAAGACAAATGATGAAAAAAAATAGTAACTGTTGAAAAAGACATTTGCAGGTTTAGTTCTTTTAAAATAAGTTTTCCTGAGTTTTTTTTAGCAATAAGTTGTATAATGCTACTTAAAGCTAATACATTATTCCACCTTAAATCCTTTCCGTCAAAGTCATACTCTGACCAATATGTTTCAAAAAGAAATACATATTTTTCAAAATTATTAAGTTCCAAAAATGATTCAATTTTAGCAGTTCTCATCAAGGAGAGTTTTCCTTTATCATTACTTCCTATCACATATAGATTACTATCCACCGCTAAAGAAAACATCAAATCTATGACTAAATATTGATCTTGATTATAATTTGGTGCCGTTACATCTCTTTTGAAATTAAGTTTGGAATTAAGTTTAAAAGAATCTTTTTTTCCTAATACCCCTTTTTTTGCAGTTAAAACAGGTTTTTCTTCTTCAATATACTTAATAAAAACATCAAAATCCTGTATAATTGGTAAACTACTTTTTTCAAATAGTGATAAATCCATATTTTTACCTCTTTTCTGTTTATTTATTTATACCAATTTATTATTGTCAAAATCTATTTTACATTAAATAAATGAAAGTTATCAATATGCAAATATATACCCACATCTAATAAATGTAACTGTTGGAATAACTAGAGTGGAGTTTGCTTAAAAGAAATACTTTTCTCCACTTGAACCTTATTAACAGTATTCTTAGTGTCTTTAGCACTTAGACTACATTATCCTTTAGGGGAAGAACTTATCCAAGCGCGAGCAGTGCTTATCCACTTTAAAGAAGCTGAGGGGTGTTAGCAATGGTAGCGTTCGGATAAAAATATGGCAAACAATTAAAATGGAAAACTAAGTATGATTAACATACTTAGTTTTCCCATTTTATTAATCTTGGTCTTTCATCCATAATAGATTGATATTGTTGTAAATTTCCATATTTACCTTCAGGATCTGCCTCTAAATACCTGATATATTTAGACTGCCTTAATTCAATAGTTGACCAGCCAAAATGTTTTAATCTTACATAGCATATGCAGCCAGGCAAGCTAAATATATTTTCAGGAATCCTTCCGCAATGCAGCGGTTTTTCTTCCCAAGTATAATTAAAATTAGGCTGATATCTTATCAAAAATGGTCTGTAATACTTGTGTGCCCCCCAATAAAAATCTTCTCTATAGTGACTTTCATCCCACATATCATATAGCCTAAAAGCATAATAATCAAAATTAGGTTCATTGATTAGTGTCCTAATAATATTACATATTCTATCTTCAAAAATTTCATCTGCATCTAAAAATAATATCCAATCAGGATTTGTATTTGCTGTTATTTCCCACAATTGTTTTCTCAGAACAATTTCATTACTAAACCCATGTTCTTTATTTTCAACTAAAGTTAATGGTATATTTTTAAATACTTTTTTACATATTTCAACTGAATTATCTTCGCTGGCATCATCTAAAATTACCGCATTATCTATATATTTAGCTGCATGTGTCAGAACCCTTTCTAAAAACTTTTTGCTTTCATTTCTCACAAGCATAGCAAGGGTCAGTTTATTCTCTGTATCTTTGTTTATTCTTATTCGCTCATATAATAAATCTAAAATATTGTATCCAAAAAGAGGTTTGTTATCTCTATTTATAAGCTTTATACTCTCTATGAGCATAGACTGTGTATTTAATTCTAAGTTACAAGTAAATATTTTCACAAAACTTTCTGTTATATTTTTGCTTTCTAATTGAAATTTACATACTATATTAATTTTATTATCATCTATACTAGCCTTATCAGTATTAATATCTAATATATTTATATTATTTACTGGCTTTTTTTCTGTAATATAATTCATAATACTACTTTTATCTTTATTAAACTTTTCTGCATAACTAGAAGATAGATACTTATTTACTTCAAATTTATCAATATTATTATAATTAAAGCAGTAGAATTTATCCAAAAAATCTTTTACAAAATTATTAATATACAAGGAATTATTAATTTCATATATACATTTACTTCTAAATTGTTCTACTCCTTTTAAATCCTCTTTTCTATATATATGGTAAGCTGGATAAGCGGTATCAACATACAGCTTAAAACCTAACGCTGCTGCCCTTATACAAAAGTGCCTGTCCTCTCCCCAAAATGATAAATTATAAATCTTATTAAAATTAATTCCTTTATCAATGGCTTTCTTGCTTATCAAAGTACAAGCCCCTAATCCTCCTACCTCATATATACCTGGTTTTTTTAATTTTTCTATAAAATCTGTATATCTTTTATTAGATTCCTCTTCAGTTAATATTTCATTTCTTTCTTTAGTAACAAACGAATATTCATCACACATCCAAACCTGTGGTAATAGGCCTGCATTTTTTTGCCATCTAGTCCAAAATATTTCGCATATTATGTCTTTGTTACTACTTATTAAGCTTGATAATGTCTTAGGATGCAGCATTATATCTGAATCTATCAAGAATAAATAGTCATAACAATTTTCTTTAGCATATTGTATAATTCTATTTTTATATTGTGCTATCTTCCAAATTAAATTTTCCTTCCAATAGTGTGTGTCTTCTGTACGTACATAAGTGTCTATTTTTTCTCCTTCTTCAATAATAACTTCATCTTTTATTTCCTGGGAAAAATTTTTAAGCAAATTGCTTGAATTTAGATCATCATTGTCATCTATAAAAAAATAGTTTATAGTAATGTCTTCTTTTATAATATTTTTTAAAAAACTTATAAAGTTTACTAATATATCATGAGGTTGCCTCACAGGACTTCCAATTAAAACTTTTGTATTTTCATTCATTAATTTTCCTCCTCATATAATTTACTATGGGTACTAAATAATAGCCTAGTAAACTATTCTCCTTATATACTATTCATAAATTTAATTATTGCCTATATATAAAAAAAACACTATAATCTTATACTATAGTGTAAATTAAGTTGAAATGTTCTTATTCTTTATATTTATTCGATTTCTTCCCTGATTTTTTGATTTATATAAAGCTTCATCTGCATTTCTTATCATATCATCTAAATCTGTTAAACCTATTGATGTAAAAATTCCAAAAGAACAAGTCACTTTTATAATTTTATCTTGGTATATGTTATTAAAATTCATTATTTTTACTCTTATTTTTTCTACTATTTCTAACACCTCTTCTTCTTCAAGGTTCTCTAAAATAATTAAAAATTCCTCTCCACCATATCTTCCAACAACATAACTTTTTTCCAAACAAGCCTTACAAATTGCCGCAACATTTTTTAACACCAAATCCCCTGCAAGATGTCCATAGGTATCATTTATATCTTTAAATTTATCCAAATCAAACATTACCAATGATATAGGCTCATTATTTTTCATACAATAAAGTATTCTTTCATTGGCAACACTACAAAAATAATTTCTATTATATACTTCCGTTAGAATATCCATAGTAGCATAATGTTGAAGTTTCTTTATCATTAAAACTTGTTCTGTACTATCTTTTAAAGTAACAACTTTCCCATCGTTATTTATAAAATTTATTTCCCCAGTAAAGTAATAATATTTATCGTATGCTTCCATTTCAAAATCAAAGGTTACTTCTTTATTACTCTTTAGATGTTTTATAATCGCTGTAAAATTTTCAAAAGCTTTCTCTAAGTCTTGTCCTATTATAACATCTGCTTTTTTACTAAAGAACTGTTCTGTTGCCTTGTTTATATCTATTATTTTATTGTTCATGTCCAAAACTATTACAATTTCTTTTATATTATCAAAAATAACATGTCTTGCGATAACTGCTGTTCTAAAAATGTTATTTTTCAACAACGCTTTAGTATAAATCAAACAAACAAACGCCATAAAGACAGGAACAATATCTATTTTTATTGGCATGATACCAGACATATATATCCAATATCCAATCCAAGGTATAAAAGAAGTTATCATAATAGTAAAACTTCTCTTTCTATATACAATATTTTTAATAAAAAATTCTGTGTATAAAATATTCCCCAGCAAATACATTAAATTAATATATATGGCAGCCATTGTATATCCTATACCTGGACTGATATTTGCAATAGACAGGGAATACATTATGGTAGCTGAATAATTTCTATAAAACAAATGATGATATTCATTGGTAAAATTTAAAATTACTAAAATAACAGGTAGGCAAAACATAATTATACACAACTTCATATTAACATACTTGCTCTTATTGGTATATTCAAGAGCCATAATAACCCAGAATGCTGGAATAGATAATATGCCTATATATTGTACTGCTGCAAACAGCTTCATATAGTTCAAATCTGGAGATATTAATTCAAATGAATAAAATAAACTATATAGGAAAATAGATAAAATGAGACCCAAGAAACCTTTTAAATGGATCTTCTTTTTATTATAAAAAATATAGATAGCTAGTTGTGCAGCAATAAATGCTGTTAAAAACATTATAAAAAAGA
This sequence comes from Clostridium sp., assembly GCF_036781005.1. Taxonomy (GTDB): domain Bacteria; phylum Bacillota; class Clostridia; order Clostridiales; family Clostridiaceae; genus Clostridium_B. The sequence continues at coordinate 45,487 of NZ_DAIQBT010000022.1, forward strand.
TTACATAGTTCAAAATAACACCTCCCTTTTATCATTTTCATATGATGCTTATATCCAATTATCAATATTTCTTTATTTAAATATATGAATACTTCAGGATATATCAATTATTCATCAGCATTATATCATAAAAGTAAGTAGATTTATGCAAGTTAAAAATTTCCTGTATATAATGATTAACTAAAATTATTACAATCTCATATAATGTATTTATAATATTGTAAGCAGGAGGTTTCTTATAATGAACATTTATATGATACCATTTTTTATAAATAAAGAAAATTATGATGAAGATATGGCTATGGCATATCAGTGTTTAGAAAGTTTATCTTATTCTAAAGATGTCAATTTATTAATTTTTAATCAAGGATGTTTATCTAATGAAGAATTAGATGTGATTTTACAAAAATTTAATTTTAATTATAAGCTGCTGGGTAATGGTGAAAATGTGGGTATTACACTATCTAGATATATAGGATTTCGATATATTATAGAAAACTATTCCAATATTGATTATATTACAGAGGCTCATGTTGATATGATTTTCCCTCCTAATTGGCAGGATCCTTTAATTGATTATTTGAATTCATCTGAAGAACCTATGATATCTCCAAAAATAGTAACTGACTTTTCAGATGAGATTTCTTCAAATACCACTACTAGTTTAGAGGATAAAATCAAGTACCTATCTACAAAGGGAGAAGATAAAATCACCCAGGGATTTGTACATCCTGTTATTCACAAATTAAGTATATTAAAGGAATTATGCCCCTATGACGTTGGATTTTTGACAGGTACCCAAGGCTATGAAGATGATAGTATTTTATTAGGATATAATTATTATATGGGAACAAGTAAAAAATGGATGCCTAAAATCTATCATAAATCCTGTGTTTATCATAAAACATTATTTCAAAGATTCAAACTTCCGAACTTGTCTGAATCATTCAATAAAAATTATCAAGGATTAAAACTAGAGTATGGATCCTATGGATTAAAAGAATTAGCTAGAATTTATCCTGACAATAGTTTTTTTATACGAGAATATCATAAATCTATAATAGATCCTGACATATACAGAAAATATAATAAATATGTTGGAGAAAATGATTTTAAAAGAACATCTTGTATAAATAAAAAATCCTCCAGGTTTATAGTTACTACTGATGAAGAAAAAACAGAATGCCTATTAAAATTTCCTAATGATTGGTGGAGCAGATGCTACGAATACACTTGGGCATCAAATTTCTCAGAAGAGAATGATATCTGTTTAGATGCAGCCTGTGGTGCTCCTCATCCATTTAAATTTTATTTAGCCAGTATATGTAAAGATGTATATGCCTGCGATATTGATACTGATATCTTAGATAAAAACAAAATCTTATCAAGAGTTAGTGAATACTTCGACAAAGAAGATGTTAAAAAAGCTGCCCAATATATAGATAAAATAAAATTTTCAAATAGTAGTCTGACAAATCTCCCTTATAAGGATAATAAATTTGATAAAATCTATTGTATTTCAGTAATTGAACATCTTCCTATGGGGGATATAAAAAAATCTATTAATGAATTCTATAGAGTTTTACGAAAAGATGGACTTCTCGTATTAACTATTGATTACCCAACTGCAAATTTAAATTTGTTAGTTAACTGTTTAAAAAATACTGGATTTAACTTTGCAGATTCATTTGATTGTAAAATATACCCTAATGCTATATATTCTAAATTACTAGGAGGATTATACTGTTTTAGATTATTATTAAAAAAATAATAATCTCTTTGACTAAATTTGATTAAATAAAACCTTATTTAAAGTATAAGTAATAAAGGCTGCAGAATCTAATTCTTCACAGCCTTGTTATAATATAAAAAAATCATTTACATTATTATTTAAATCCTATTTTTTTAAAATATTCCCTATTATAGAGTATTCTTTTATCATTGGGTCTAAATTTGGCAGCTATTTCATTGTGTTCATAAGCTAATTTATGATTACCTAATCTATCATAGCAAACACATAATTGCAAATGAGGAAGCCACGTCCAGCAGGCATCACTAAAAAATCCCAGACTATTTACTGGTTTTTTTAGATTTGCAGCTGTTTTATACCAAAATACTGCTTGATTAATCTTATTTTCTTGTAAGAAAGAAAATCCAAGTCTGCAGCATGCTTCAGCTCGTGGAGCATCATATTCGAAACTTCTAAAGGCATATTTACGACTTTCCTCACCTTTATTAATTGATTGATAATAGTCACATATCTTTCCGCAGACGTGGATATTATCTTCATACCATCCCCTTTTTGAATCTAAGAAGTCATTATAATATTTTAAGGCTTCTTCAAATATTCCGTGATCATACAACTCATTTCCATAATACAATATATCTCTTGGCGTAAATTCAACCCCTTCTTTTAATTTATTTTGAAAAATCTCAAGATTACGATTAGGAGAATAGTTCATTTTTTTGTGAGTTACACTGATTTCACTGTTAATTATATTTCCATATACTTCTAAATACTCATGAACAAAACCGATCCATTTAAAATTTTTTTCTCTTTTAACTAACCTATTACGTCTGTAACTTGTGGTTACATTACCATATTCGTCAAAGCCTATATTGTATTTCATTGTTACAGAATCTATAGAGGGATCTAAATTTTTCTTCAAAGATTTAAACTTTTCTACATCTTCTGGGAGTAGTACATCGTCCGCATCTAACCAAAAAATATAATCTTTAGTTGCTTTACTAAATGCAAAATTTCTTGCAGCTGAAAAATCATCAATCCATTTAAAATCATAAACATTGTTAATATGTTTTTTTATTATATTTTTAGTATTATCAGAAGAACCTGTATCTACTATTATAAATTCATCTATTATATCTTTTACAGAATCTAAACATCTTCCTATGGTATCTTCTTCATTTTTTACTATCATACAAAGACTAACAGTTATCATATAATCACTTCCTTAAAAGTCAGTACGTTATATAATATGAAAACACAAACAAAGTGATACAAGCTTTATAACATCAAGTGATTCTTACGTTCAGGTAGAATTTGCTTACAGGAAATGCTTTTCTCCAGCTGAGCCTCTTATTAACAGTATTCTTAGTGTCTTTAGCACTTAGAATACATATCTTTTAGGGTAAGAACTTATCCTGGTACGTAGCAGTGCTTATTTCCACTTTGAAGAAGATAGGGAGTATTAACTAATTACCTCATTTGGATAAAAAAATACTGGCCACCTAAAGAAATGGCCAGTATCAATTATATTATGATCTATCCTATAATATTCAATGCTTTAGTGGTTGCCGTAACACTTGTAATATTAGTAGCGCTAGTAAGTGTAAGCTGAATATCATAGGTGTGAGAACCAGCTGCAGGAGTTTGAGTCCATGTCAAATTAGAAATCTCTGTGTGTGCTTCTCCAAGTGAAGTAGCAGTACCTGCATTATTAATTGTTATTGAAGCTATAGTGGTTGTATCTTCACGTAACTCATATAGAATTGAATAACTATAAGGAAGTATTGCAGTTACTATTATATCCAATTCTACTACAGAATCCAGTTTTAATTCCTGTCCAGTCGTAGTTATTGTCTGCGAAAGAAGTGCAGTTGGGGCAGCAGTAATTGCATCAGCTGTACTATTTTCTGAAGAAGATAATATACTTACAGGACCTGTTGGACCTGTTGGTCCCGTTGGTCCCGTTGGGCCTGTATCGCCTGTGGCTCCTGTGGCTCCGGTTGCTCCGGTGTCTCCTGTGGCTCCAGTTTCTCCTGTTGCTCCTGTGTCTCCTGT
>NZ_DAIQBT010000023.1:0-49019 GCF_036781005.1 Clostridium sp.
TTGAGATTGAAGTCTATATATCCATTAACTTATTTTTAAATAATATCAAAAATAAGTCTATAATTTGAAGTAAAAAACTAGTTAATCAACACTTGTGATATTTTACAATACATTAATAATACACCTATTTTATAGTCTAATTAGGGCATGTCTGAAAACAAGCTACAGATTATATTTATTTGGACAAAAGAAATTTTTTGTATAAATACAATAAAATATCTAATATAAATTTCTAAATTATGTAATATATTTTGCCCCTGGTTACACGTTTACTGGCATTAGGCTAATTACTTTGTATACATTTTTTAAATCCTTTATAAAAGCTTTAATATTTTTTGAGGGTACATATGTCATAGAATTTCTTATTTGATGTATTATACAATTTTGTATATTTACTTCAGGAAAGACTACTTTTATGGCCTGTGGAAGTTCTTTGAGTCCATTCATACAGGGAACATACCTTGATTTGTTTTACACAAATTTAGGTACGTTCCCTTACAAAAGCTATCGACAGTTTCCTGTCAGTTTTTCGAAATTGAATATTTAAAGAGCAAAAATTAGTTGTTTGTTCTTTTTAATTGTTTTTCTTTTACCAGTACTCCTTCTTCATATCCATCAATTTTCTTATCCAAACGTTCCAATGTTTGCTTCATTTCGTTAATTTTTCCAGAAAGTTGGTTACGTTGTTCTATCAAAAGTTGTTTTCTAGCCTTAATTGAGGAATTGCCCTGCTGAAACATGGTTACATACTCAACTAATACTTCAATGGAAAGTCCAGCATTACGCATACATTTGATAAATTCAACCCAATTACAGTCTTCTTCTGTGTAGTCTCTAATCCCACTTGGATTTCGATTAACAGGTGGAATCAAACCTATACGCTCGTAGTACCGCAATGTATCAGCTGTTATATTATATTTTTGACTTACTTCTGCAATCATCATAGAAAAATATCTCCTTTAACCAATAAAATTTGCTTCTACCACTTCGTTTAATAATATATAGATCCTTTTTTTATTACTTATCTGTAGAAATGATGCCAACAAGAAAGTTTATTTCAAATGCATTAGCTACATCCTTTAAATATTTTGTAATTTTAATATGTTAAAGTTGATTATAATAAAGATTTGTTATGGATATCCATCCAGTTAATGCTAATAAGAACGTTAATCGTATAGTTAAATATTTATTATTTCTTTGTTTTTCTTTTTGGGTATGTGACTTTTACCGTTATTTTTTCAATTTCATTCAAAATGATTTTCTTTTCTTATTTTACAAAAATAAGCCGTCAGATATAGTATGACATTTCGACATTTACAATACCACCGTGTTGTACTTATTAACCCAGCAAGTAAGGAGTCCCTAGACTCATATAGTGTGTCAAATATCTCTCGTTGACTAGTGGTTCAAGACTTAATTCCGTACACACCTAAAAATATACATTCTTAGAATAATTTTATGCTCATGATACCCATCTGCAGTTTTTTATTGCCACCTGAAATTGTTTTTAGGTGTATTGTTAACAAACTATGCTTTTAAAATTTTGCCTGCATAACTCCACTTAAATGGCTTTGCCATATTTTGATTGTAATACCTTATAAAATCTAATATCTTCCCATCAAGTTCATGAACCGATTTAAAACTTGCACGTCTAATACCTTACGGGTTAATATACCGAACCAAATTTCAATTTGATTCAGCCATGAAGCATATCTTGGAGTATATCCTATTTTTATGCGGTGACTTTCATCTTCTAAAAACGCCTGTCTTGTTTACATTGTTTTTAATATTCCACAGTAACCATTCTTACCTAAATTCTCCTGGATATCACATTGCTTTGCAACATATTTAACAAGACTCTCAGATTTATGTGTATTTAACTGGTCCATTATAAAAATATACTTATCTTCAGGTGCGCTGGAAACTACATCTGATATGTGTTTTACAAAATCTTTTTCAGTCCTTGTTTTATTTACCATAGATGCTATAATTTGTCATGTATTTATATCTCTGGATGCTATTAATGTTGTAGTTCCATTTCTTTTATATTCATGTTCACATCTTTCAATCTCACCCGGTCTTGCAGGCTTTGATGGATGTTTATGTTCTATTGCCTGTATGCCTGTTTTTTCATCACAACTTAGAACATGAAATCCTTCTTGCTGCAGATTATTAATATTGAGATAAATCTAGCACACTGTACCTGTACGTCTTTCAAATTCTTCTGGATCTTTTAACTTATCTTTTGAGTTTAGCCACCCTTCAAACTGGTGTATTTTCAAATCCATTTCCTTTAAATATCTACAAATTTGCCTTGCCGATATACTTTCAACAATATTATCTTTTATAGCTTTACAAGCTAATTCTTCTGCAGTCCAATGACTTATCGGTACCCCAACTGATTCCGGCTTTTGTAATGATAAATTAATAATACATGCTATTTGTTCCATTGTAAAACTATTAGGCCGTCCGGATCTATAATTATCTTCTAAAATTTCCTTTATTGCTTGCTTTAATTTACGCGGTTCATCTTTTTCTATACGATCTAATTCTATTTTAGACTGTACCCACCTTTGTTTCCATTTAATAACCGTTTTTCTATTTATATTTAGACTTTTGGAAACAGTAGAGCTGTTTGATTTCTCTAATAATTCTAAATCAATATCTTTTGTACTATTTTTCTTGAAAAAGTTTTTTAAACCATTTATAATTTTATTATGCATGATAGTTTCCTCCTTTTTTAGGTGGTTTTTGCAATACTATCATGCATATTTTTTATTCTTTTTGCAAGTAACTATATGGAAATATTTTAATTTATTTGAAATTTAAGTGTCCACTTAATTACGTCTTCAACCACTAGTCTATTTGCATTATGTTATTAAATGATTCAACAAATCCGTTTTCCCATGGGCTGACCGATATGATATACATTGGCAATACTCAATTTATAGATTCTCTTTGATTCCAATTCTATTCAACCACGCCTGTACATCCAGTCTTGCACTTTTTCCGCCATCCCCATACATCACGAGTTCATCCAAGATAATAGAGTTTTTACATAACTTAGCAATGTCATTTATACAATCACCCTTTCCACCGCCACCATGAGTACAAAATGGAACCACTGTTTTACCCGATAGATCTACGTGAGACAGAAATGTGAATACTGGAGGTGCCATAGTATGCCACCAAATAGGGGTACCAATAAAGATAATATCGTAACTATCCAGATTGTTAGGAATCGCTTCTAGCTTCGGCATAAATCCAGAATAAATTTCTTTTTTGCCTGTTCAACGCAAACGCCATAATTAATTGGATAAGATTGAACGGGATTAACTTCAAATAGTTGGCTGCCTGTTTCCTGCTGAATCAACTTAGCAATATTACCTGTGTTACCTGACCAAGAATAATAAATAATAAAAATCTTTTTGTTCATTTTAATATACTCCTTATATAATGTATTTAGGTTAACGAAGATAACCTATGTTTAGTTCATACTTTACCACTTAGAGCTAACTCTAAGTCAAGCGTATTGTTTAAATTTTCTATGAACAGATGACTATTGAGGTGGAAATTATGCATTTATACAAAAAATTTCTAGTGTCTAAATTTAATAAGATATCTAATATAAATTTTCAAATTACGCAATTTACTTTACAGTACAGAAGAAGGATGCTCCCATTACCCCTTTATATAAAAAATCACTTCTTCTTTCTTTTTCAAAAATGACAATAATAATTAAACACATGTATTATCATAACAGCAGACTTTAGCACTCATATTTTGAATAAGAGGTAAAAAGTAAAAATATAATATCAATTTTTATATTACATTTTTTACTTTGTCCCTATTGACATCTCTACTGGTATTATACTAATTTTGCATTCTAGAAGCAGTTAAAGTATTTAATTCTTCTGAGATTAGAGTAATTTCTTGTAAATTTGCAGTAGTCTCTTGAATAGCAGATGTTTGTTGCTCTGTAGTTTGCAAGGTAGACTTTGATGTTTCTACTGTTCTATCTACAGAATCCTGAATTTTTTTAGTAAGTTCTGATATCTTTATAGTTGTATCTTTTGAGTTTTGAGATAACTTTCTTATTTCTGTAGCAACTACACCAAAACCTCTGCCTATATCACCTGCTCTTGCCGCCTCTATAGCTGCATTTAATCCAAGCATTTTTGTTTGATCGGCTATGGCTTTTATTGCATCTAATATAGAGTTAATTTCAATAGTGATATCTTTAATATTAACAATCTCCCTATTTAAAGTATGTTGATTATCTGAAACATTAATTGCAGATGCTGATAATTCTTCCATAATTGCAGAAACTTGATTTAAATTATCAGAAAGTATATTAGATGTATTTTTTATTTTTAATTCTTCATAACCTATTTTTGAGAGTGCATTTGCAATAATATATAATACTTCTGCAGCTGCTCTTATATTTTCTTCATCAGTAATTGTTACTTTATTTACAGCATTTAAATATTCCTTTTCATCCACACCTAGTTCTTTTGAGATCTTTTTATATATTGTTTCTTCTGGATTAGAAGTTAAAATTTGACCTCCTAAAATTGTTCCAATGTGTTTGCCTTCTATTATTATAGGTACAGCAAAGTCTATTAATCCTGCGTGACATGTATAAATATAAGGTCTTCCTGTTTTTACTGCTTCTATTCCACCTCTTTTGTGCGATTCAGCACAGCGTCTAGTACCAATATCAGTAGATTGTGTTAAGTTCATACAGAAGCTTGTATAGGAACTTGGTTTAGTTACAGGGTTTCCATCAGTATCTACAGTTACACTGGCAATATTCATACTTTTTGCAAAGCTATCTTGAAACTTTTGGAGTAAACTAATATCAATAATATCCTCTATTTTAAATGAACTTATATCAAAATTCACATAATTATCTTTATTTGTTTTTACCATAATTTTTACCTCCTATAAATCAATGAATCATAAAGTGAAAAATATAAAATGTAGGACTAATTATTGGAATAATAATAATAATTTTTAAATAAGAATTCCATATAAATGTAAATAAATTTTCTATTTTAATGTGCCTTATACAGCTTCTAAACATTTAACACTTTCTATGGCTTTCAAATAACACTTTATTACAAATGCATTATCCAATCCAATTTTTTCCACTATTATATTTACTTCTTCCCAAATTCCTTTTTCATATTTTATAATTAGATCTAGCAGTTTACTAAGCATATTTTGTTTCCCCGCCAATGCATCTTTTACATTTTTTGAAACTGGTAATTCAATCAAAATCTTATCCAATGGTTGATTGGTTAATGCATCTATTAAAGAAAATAATCCTGTTAGAAATACATCAAATATTTCTACTCCAAAATCTATTTCTTTTACTATTAATTCCCCAAAACATCCCCTAATCAAGGACAGTTTTATCAATTCTCCTGTGTTATTTTTAGTTATAGACTTTAATTCCATAATAAAAACCCATCTTTTTAATTCATTAATTCCAATAATCATAATAGCATTACGAATAGAAGTAATTTCTTTACTGAAGCTGTAATAAGCAGAATTTATTATTTTTAATACTTTATAAGAAAGAGCAACATCACTCTTAATTAAATTTTCAACATTTTCTATATCTACAACCTCACTGCTTAGTTCTTTAATTAACTTAATATAAGTGGGTTTGTAAATGAAAATATCATTTCCTGAAATAATTACTGGCTTACAGAAGAAGTAGCCTTGAAAGTAGGAATAACCATACTCTAGTGCTTCTTCATAGTCTTTTTCTGTTTCCACTTTTTCTGCAAGAAATTTTATATTTTTGTTCCTTATTCTATACATGATTTCTTTTCTTCCTTTTCCTTTAGTAAGAGTAAAATCTACTTTAATTATATCTATATATCTCATTAATTTATCAAATTTGTAATCGTATTCAAAGTCATCTAAAGCAATAATATATCCCTTTGTCTTTAAGTGTTTACAGCAATTAATAATTGTATCATCTGGATTTATTGTCTCCAGTATTTCTACTACAATACAATCTTTATGAATGGTTTCAATAATTCCTGATTTTAAAAGAGCTTCATCAAAATTTATAAATGCTCGTTTCCCTTCTGTAATCTTATCAAGGCCTATGATTGAAAAACTATTTTTAATTACATTTAAAGTTGGATTTAGGCCTTCTATAGGAGTAAATTTATTGATATTACTGTTTCTGAAAAGAAGTTCATAAGCTATTATTTGCTTATTCGTATCAAAAATTGCTTGTCTAGCTACATATACATTCATTTTATCCCCCTCCTAAACTTAAAGTTTAATACATATTCACTGTCTAGAAAAAAGTATTTATATGTTTCTCTAATATATATAATTATCGTCTTAAATTCAATGGAAAATACATGTTTTTACCCGGATTTTTATCAGATATTAATAGGTATCCTTTGCTGCATATCTAAATCAAAGTTTCCATAAGGATTTACATGTGTTATTGTCAAGAAAAAAGTCCCGTTTTTGGGAATAAAGATTCCTCACCTGTAAGCATAAAAAATCAAGCATTATTTTGGGATTTTTCACTTAACTTCTTAATAGCCTGTTCACTCTGTTTCATTCTGTAACTGTCACCTCTAATAACGACAAAGTGGCAGTGATGAACAAACCTGTCAAGAATGGCCGAAGCAAATACAGGATTATAAAATATCCTGGCCCATTCTTCAAATATTTTATTGGATGTTACTATTATTGAACCCTTTTCATAGCGTTTTGACACAATTTCATAGAAATCATAACACTATTCTGCTTAAGCTTTTTAAGTCCCGGTTCGTCAAGTATCAGTCAGGTGATAGGTGATGTATAAGTCTTTAATTTTTGCATGAAAGAGTTATCTGCCCTTGACATATACAAGTCCTCCCTCATAAGCCCCCTAATCAGTTTGGACAATTAGACCTAAAGTTTATATAATAAAAATAAGCAAGGGGGATAATAATATGCTAGGGAAAAAATATTCAGAAGAATTTAAAAAACAGGTGATCAAAGAAGCACTTGAAACTGGTAATGCCAGTTTGGTTGGAAGAAAACATGACATCAGTCCATCCATTGTAGCCCGGTGGGTTCGTGTTGGAAAGATAAATCCAATGAAAATAATGACAAATAAAGCATTACAAGATTCTACAACTCTTGCTGAGGATCCGAAGGAGATAAAAAAGGCTTTTGAGCAAAATACACAGCTAAAGAAGCTTATTGGGGAGAAAGAGCTTGAAATAGAGATTTTAAGAGACCTTTTAAAAAAAATGAAAATTCCGTTACCACCAAGGTAGAAATTGCCGGCAAGTGGATCTCAAAAGGCTATGAATCTACGACAGTTCTGAGGTTAGTAGTCCTTAGGCCATAGACATATTATTATGCGATATCAAAAAGCAGCGAAAAGAAAGAAGAAAATGGTGGTAGACCTATTCCAGGATACTCTTATACTATTGGCTACAAAAAAATATGCGATATGCAGATCAAAGAATGGATTCTAGCACTGATTCAAGGAGACTGTTTTGCATATGGTTATTATAAATTAACAATAGAATTAAGGCGGACATATTGGGTGATTATCAACAAGAAAAAGATATATCGTCTATGTAAAGAAATGGGCATTCTCAGGCCCCAAAGAAAGATAAAGGCAAAATACCCCAAAAATATCTGACCTACGGGCAGTAAATTTATATGAAATTCCAGCGGATACAATAGTTGGTATTAATTTATGTATTCTATAATTTAACTGTGTTTTAAGTTCATTATTATTGAATAAATTGATTAAAATGTAAATAAGGATTTATACTTATGACAGTGCTTTGTGTCAATGTAAATAAAAGTAATTAAGATTCATATAATGTAAAAACAATCTTTAAATAGTAGTGGCTTTTCAGGGAATTATAGCATCTGTTAAACCATTTAATGCCAGATCTAAAAAGACTGTAAATTCTAACTTGATTCCCTTTTAGTGCCTTTGTGGCTCCAATTATTTTATTTTTCTTATCCTTAGAACAAGAGGATCCAAGAGTTATCATCCAGCAATAGGCTATACAAATACACAAATATAAAGTCCTTGCATACTGAATATTATAAGTCCAAGTATCCTTCAGATTGAAACCACCAGCTTTAAAATCTTTAAACATTTCTTCTATTATTAAAGATTTTTTGTCAGCTACCTCAATACAAAAGTCGAGGTAGAACCTGAATTATTAAAAAACTCTAATAATAATTTACTACTTTAAAAAGTTTAGATTTTGTTTATAATTAGTTTAGATAAAATAGAGATACATATTTTACAATATAATTAGGAAGTACTTCCCCATAAAATATAAAAAGGAGATGAGAAAATGAAACTTAAGAAAAAAACAGCTATGGTCATAAGTTTTACAGTGGGAATTATGATGTTTGCTACCACTGCTATGGCTGAAGTGGCATCTAAAAGTGGTTATGATCAGTTAAAAGATTCTTTAAAATATACTGCAGAAAATTGTACTAGTACCCTTTCAAACTTTACTGTAGACGCATCCCTTGTGATAAAAGATAATGGAAATACAATAATATCAGAAAATACAATAAACAAGTATGATATGGATAAAAATTCAGAAGAAAGTATAAATACAGATATTAAAGGATCCACTAAGATAGAACGCTATTATTATAGAGATAAAAATAGCTATATAACTAAAAATCCAAGTATTAATGGAAATATTTACTATTTAACTGAATACTCCAATGAAAAAGATAAAAATCTTAGTGTATTAGAAAATCCTTTTAAGGAAGACAAAGCAGCTGATATTGAGAAAATAGCAGATGCCGTTGTAGGAAATTTAAAGGATTCTGTGACAGTTACTGAAAAGCAAGATGGAACTAAAGAGATATCAGGTTCTTTAAATAATACTCAAATTCCTACTCTTATAAACGCCCTTACATCATTTAAATTTAAAAGTTCTTATGGAAATATAATTAGCAGTGAAAATGTTATGCCTAAACTTACAAAAAATATTTTTGTAGATAGTATAAAAGGTAATATGACTACTGATAAAAATGGTTTGGTTAAAACTATTTTAGCTTCTGGAACTTTAAATGGCATTGATAAGAATGGTGTTGAACATCAGCTTAGTTTAGAGTTTTTAATAAAATTACAAAATATAAATTCAACTGAAGTAATAAAACCTGATCTATCTAAAGAGAAAGTAGTGAAAAATATAGAAAAGGATTATAGTAAATTATCTAATCCTGAAAAATATATAGGAAAATACACATCTGATATTATAATAGAAGATGATGACAAGTTTAAAAAGATAGGAGAAGCTTTTTTAAATATTGAAAGTATAGATAATAAAATTATAAAAGGAAGTTATTCTAAACAATATTTAGAAGGATATGAAAATTATGCAAATGATAATGAAAGTATAAAATTTACTGGAACTTTAGGGCAAAACCAAGATAACTTTAGTGGCAAATTCACTGGTACAACGGAAGCTGATAAAAAAGTATCTGGGTTTATTTATATTCGACCTAATGAGCCAAGTTTAAATTTTAACATTGATGGAGATGTAAACTCAAATGTACTATTAGATGATACCTATAGAAAAATATTAAACTAAAATCCTAGGATAAAATATATATTTAAAATAATTTGCCGGGAGTTTGACGGCAAATTATTTTAAAATAAGTGAAATTAAATTTTAGGAGGAATTTAAATGGAAAAAGTTATTGAACTTATCAATTTATCTAAAGTATATAAAAATGGAAGAGGCATACAAAATGTTAATTTAGACATATATAGAGGCCAGATTTTTGGTTTTCTAGGGCCTAATGGTGCAGGAAAAACTACTGCTATGAAAATAATGACAGGACTTGTGAAACCAGATAAGGGAGATGTTAAGATACTAGGTCACAGTATATTAGAAGAATTTGAAAAGGCTATCTATAAGGTAGGATGTATTATAGAAAATACAGAAGCCTATTCATATTTGACAGCTTTTGAAAACTTGAGACAGTTCTCAAGATACTACGATAATGTAAATAATAATAAAATTGAAGAAGCTTTAGATATGGTAGGACTCTTAAAATATAAAGATGAAAAACCTGAAAAATTTTCTCTGGGAATGAAACAGAGACTTGGAATTGCATCTTCAATTTTATGTGATCCTGAAATTGTAATTTTAGATGAACCTCTAAATGGCTTGGATGTGGAAGGGATGATTGATGTAAGAAATATAATAAAAAATTTATCAACAAACAAAAATACTACTTTTTTTATCTCCAGTCACTTGATACATGATATTGAGTTAACTTGTACACATATTGGAGTGTTGTATAATGGAAATCTTATTAATGTAGATACTACTAAAAATATATTGAATAATTATGCTTCCTTGGAAAATTATTTTATAAGTGAGGTAGATAGAAATGACAAGAATTAAAGCAACATTGATAAATGAATTAGAAAAATTGTATAAAAATAAAAAAGTTTTAATAGTAGCCATATTGTCCATAATATTTATTATAATTGGTCAAGTCTTTATTTTGTTGGTAAGGAATAATTTTGGGCTTAAAGGCGTTTCTAGTACCGAATTTCCTCTTTTGGTCCTTTCTATATTTATAAATACATTATTACCTTTATTCATAGCACTTATTACCATTGATAGTTTTTCTGGTGAATCTTCTCATAATACTATGAAAATATGTTTAACGAAACCTATTTCAAGACTAAAGCTTTTTACAATAAAAATAAATGCAATAATTATAGTTATTTTTATAACTTTAATGATTATAATGTTTTTTTCTATAATATCAGGAGTGATATTTAATTCTAATTCTTTTACTCTGGAAAACATTGGTAAAATAATAATTTCATATGTAGTAACTTTGATACCTATGATAATTTTATGTCTTATGATTGTTTTATTTACCAATATACTGAAAAGCGGAATAGCTGTATTTTTTCTTTCTGTGCTAGTATTTATTTTGTTTAAAGTACTTGCCATTTTCTTTCCAATATATTCAGGAATTTTATTTACATCTATTATGGGGTGGCATACTTTGTGGCTTATGGACAATATACCCGTTATGAAGATACTTCGTAACTTTATAATGATGTTAAGTTATATTATAATATTATTTACAACAGCTTATTATATGTTTGATAAAAGAGATTTTTAAGGTGTGAATTTATATGGATATAAAAAGACGAATGATTTTTTACAATACTTTAACAATAATAATTCCTTTTATAATTGCCAGTGCAATTGCAATTATATTTGTATCTATATCCTCAAAATTTTTTGACACCAGTATAAACTATGATAAATTTAAGGAATCTGCATATATAAGATCTGAATTATTAAATACGGTAAGAGAAATATCCAAATCTAATGTTAAAGACATAAAAGGTACAGAGTTTGAAAAGTTTTTAAATCAAAAAATTGCACTTATAGATGGCAAGATTATAATAATAAAAAATGATACTATTATATTTTATTCTGATAATATGGATAAAATGGATATAGAAAATTCATTAAATGAAGCAAACAGTAAACTTTCAAAAAATCTTGTAACCATAGAAAATATTTATTATTCTGTAAAATCTTTTCCTATTCAATTTAATGATGATTTGCAGGGAAAAGTAATATTTTTACTTCCTGTAAGAAAAGAAATGGATGTTTTGAAAAATTTTATAATAGCTATTTTAGCTATATTTTTGATTTCTTCTGTTTTAACAAGTATTCTTGTATCATATATATTTTCTAAGAAAATATTAACTCCTATAACATTACTGAAAGAATCCATGTCAAAAATACGGAATGGAGAGTTGAATTTTGAAATTGCAGAATCAGGAGATGAGGAAATAAGAGAACTCTGTGTTGATTTTGAACAAATGAGGATAAAATTGAAAGATTCAATTAATGCAAAAATGGCATATGATGATAATAAAAAATTACTTATTTCAAGTATATCCCATGATTTAAAAACTCCTATAACTTCTATAGAGGGATATGTTCAGGGAATTTTAGACGGAGTAGCTAATACTCCTGAAAAGTTAGAGCATTATTTAAAAACTATACATAGAAAGGCAATTCAAATTGATAATATGATAGATGATTTACTTTTATATTCTAAATTAAATTTAAAACAGGTTCCTTTTAACTATGAAAAAACAGATATTGTGGATTATTTTAATTACTGTATTCTTGAGAGTGAACCAGAACTTAATAAATTTAACATAAAAATAAGTTTACAAAATCACTTGAAAAATTCAAGATATGTTATGATAGATAGAGAAAGATTCATGAGAGTGATATTAAATATAATTGATAATTCTAGAAAATATATGGACAAAGAAGAAGGAGAAATAATTATATTTCTTAGAGAAACTGATTTAAGCATAATAGTTGAAATAAAAGACAATGGAGCCGGTATTAATGAGGATGATGTAAATAAAATATTTAATAAGTTTTATAGAGGGGATTCTTCAAGAAGTAATCCTTCAGGAAGTGGTTTAGGACTTGCCATATCAAAACAAATTGTAGAAAGTCATAATGGAAAGATATGGGCTGTATCTCGTGAATTAAGAGGGACAAGTATATTAATATCTATTGGGAAAGTTGGTTAAAAATTTTGTTGTTAATGCAGCCTTTATTTTAATTAATGTAAAAAATAAACTTAACATATAATATTGAATGTGAACTGCATGGGAGAGGTTATTTATGCGAAAGATTTTAATAATTGAAGATGATTTAAGTATAGCAGAACTTCAAAAGGATTACCTTGAATTAGAAGGATTTGAAGTTACTATATGTACAGAAGGAGTAAAAGGTCTAAATACCTTAAATAATAATAAATTTGATTTATTGATTTTAGATATAATGCTTCCTAAAATTAATGGCTATAGTATTTTGCGTAGTATACAGGATAAGAAAGATATTCCTGTACTTTTGGTTTCTGCTAAGAAGGAAGAAATTGATAAAATTAAGGGATTTACATTAGGTGCAGATGATTATATCACAAAACCTTTCAGTCCTGGTGAATTGGTAGCAAGGGTTAAATCACATATTAAAAATTATGAAAGAATAAAAAATAAATTTAATTGTAAGAATAATAAATTAACAATAAGAGGATTGGAGATACTGAGAGATTCCAGACAGGTTTTTGTAAATGGCCAGGAAATTACTTTAGCTCAAAAAGAGTTTGATATTTTACTTTATATGGCTGAAAATCCCAATAGAGTATTTAATCGAGAAGAACTTTTTGAAAAGATATGGGGACTTGGTTCTATGGGAGATAATGCTACAGTTACGGTACATATAAGAAGAATACGTGAAAAAATAGAACCTTATCCATCTAAACCTCAATACATAGAAACAGTGTGGGGAGCAGGCTATAGACTTAGAGTTTAATTATAAAGTGATTCTTGGCAGAGGATACTTAATATTTCAATTGATTAAAATGGTATTTATATAGTCAGAAACGGAGCGTGAGACACCATTATAATTTGGAAATAAGGTTGCACCTGAAATACCATATAACTTACATAGTTTTAGTATTTGCACAGAATATGTAACAGGGAGTGTTATTTTCCATAAAGGTGTATCTGGTGTATTTTCAAACTCATTTTCTAAAAATTTAGGAGAAAATATATCGCCCCTTTTACCTGCTTGCTTTAGGAAAGTAAATAAACCGGATTGGGCCGCAAGATTATTACTAGTTGAACCTGGAACTTTAATTAATTTAACATTTTTGTATAGTTTAACTTTTTCTATATCTAAAGCCCATACTGCTAATTTTTTATCATTATTTTTATGATAATGTTTTAAGGCGGATGAAGCGGCAAAGTAAGCGGCTACATATGAACGTCTTGACCAGTCAATCAGACTAGTGGGTACTCCGCAGTGCTGTGCTAATGCCATTAATTCCAGCAATTCTTCACTGGGCCAATTGGATGGATCGATAGAAAACTTGTCATTTTCATCTCCTATTTTAAAATCCAAGTACTTTTTCCTAAATTCCAAGGAATCATTTATTATACTTATTCCTATAGAATCGCATTGATCTACAAAATAATTTAATATCATAAGTTCATTATGTACTTGTTCTTCACACTTTATATTGAATTTTGTATTAATTTTTTTAGTGGTTCTCAATATGCTGGGGATTAAAGGCCATGTATCATCTCTTTGACCTCTGTAAATAAATTTTCCTCTCTTATGTCCTAAAGGATTTTCAGGGCATAATTCTTTCCAAAATTCATCAATATTATCACATTCTTTTAAAAAATATCTTTTATATTGATTTATAGACATATATATCACTCCGTTGATTTACACAAGTATTTAAGAAAATGTCCATGCTCTATTCATTATGTAATTAAATATACCTGTAGAAATGGTTGATATTAATTGTGAAAACATACTGTCTAAACCAACATTATTTACTAGTACAAATAATATTATAGAATTAAAGAAAAGAGAGAGTATATTTACAATAATAAATTTACTAAATAAGAGGACAATTTTTTTATTAGATTTAAATACCCAAATTTTATCCAGTATAAATCCATTTATAATTCCAAAAAAGTATGCTACCACATTTGATATTATATAATTAACACCAATTTGTATGAGAATATTGTAAGTAATTAATGTATTTATCGTTCCTGAAATAGCGTATTTTATGAATTTTTTTTAAAATAGCAATCCTAATACCATAGTTATCTCCATAATGTATAATATTATTATAAAAATATTATATCAACCTTAATAATTACCTAAAATTAAGTATTAAATATAACTATAATAGTATAACTAAATATAAAAAAATAGGAAAACCTAAAATAAACTTTACTATTTTAGGTTTTCCTACTTTTTTGAAAAATATTCTTAAAAATTTATATTTTTATTAGATGGAATTCAAACAATTTAATAGCTGTATGGGCTAAAACTGTAGCTGCTATAGCACCAGTCTACAAACAGGATGGGATGACTGTACTTATAGGTGATGGAGTTAAGCAATCAAAAGAGGTACGCAAAATGCCCGGCGTTAAAAGACTGCACCAGGAATCCGAAAATTCCTCAAAAGCTAAGTATATATTTGGTCATATGTTTGGTGCAGTGGGTGTTTTAATAGGGGATATTTCCAGGATGTTTTGTGTTCCAATTTCAATGAAAATTCATGATGGGGTTGAATCTATTCGTCAGTGGAATGAATCAGATAAAAACACAGGCTCTCATATTGTGCAAATGATTGAAAATAGCTTTGATGCAGCTAAAATTATGAGGAAGTCTCTCTTGCTTTTAGATGCATTTTTTATCATCCATTGCCTTATAATTTGGGCAGATTTAATCCGTATAATCACAGTTTCAAAACCTGACACGTGGCTGGTTTTTGGTGCTGGTGAAGGGAATCGAACCCGCGGCCTACGCATTACGAGTGCGTTGCTCTACCAGCTGAGCTACACCAGCATATAAGAAAATAATTTTAACTTTTAGATCACTTGTAACTAAAATAATTCAGAACCTTACTAACTTTATGTATGCCATTACAAATTAATACCCTATCGTCTGAACTATAAGAGCAAAACATATAATACTATTTTAATACAAATTTTCTTTATAATCAAACATAAAAAATTTTTTTATGTTTCATCTACTTAACCGGTAAAATTGATTAAAATTATTAGTTTACTTTTAAATATATTGTTTATACTAAATTATATACTTCTCAATAGTAATTTCTAATCATTAGTAGAGAAATCTATATCTTTTAGACTTTGACTTTCTTTGACTTTTGATATATTATGTAACTGTATTAAAAATTAATAAATAATAACCAGTATATAAGGAGGTATAAATTATGTTTGATATGGTTCCGTTTAAAAGAAATAATTCTATAAGAAAAGGTGATGATGTGGAAAACTTCTTCAACTCTTTCTTTAACAATGATTTTTTAACACCATTTAATATGAACTTATTTAATAATGGACTCAAAGTTGATCTTAAAGAAACTGATACTTCCTATCTTATTGAAGCAGATCTTCCAGGTATAAAAAAGGATGCTATAGATTTAAGCTTTAACAACAACTATTTAACAATATCCGCTAAAAGAGACGACACTGTAGAAGACAATAAAGAAAATTTTATAAGACAAGAAAGAAGATATGGTGAATTTAAGAGAAGTTTTTATATTGATAATGTGGATGAAAAAAATATCAATGCTTCTTTTGAAGAAGGAGTTCTAAAGATTGAACTTCCAAAATTAGAAAAAGGAAAGGGAAATAGTAACAAAATAGAAATACATTAATTGGGGTCTTCCTCTATAACCTCATAGTAAAATAGGGAACTATATGAAAAATATAGTTCCCTATTTTTATTCCTGATGTATCATATCCAGATTTCCAAATTTACTGAACTGCCCCATCCAGGCTAATTTTATAGTACCAGTAGGACCATTTCTTTGTTTTGCAATAATACATTCCGCTATATTTTTTTCTTCTGTTTCTTTATTGTAATATTCATCTCTATATAAGAACATAACTATATCGGCATCTTGTTCTATAGAACCTGATTCTCTTAAATCTGAAAGCATTGGTCTGTGATCTGATCTGGCCTCTGGCGCACGAGATAACTGTGAGAGTGCTATAACAGGACACTGCATCTCTTTTGCAAGAGATTTTATAAATCTAGATATCTCAGACACTTCCTGCTGTCTACTTTCCGAACTCCTCCCGCCACTCATAAGCTGCAGATAATCTACAATTATAATATCTATACCATGTTCTATTTTTAACCTTCTACATTTAGATCTCATTTCCATAATAGATATCCCAGCAGTATCATCTATAAATATCTTTGCCTCAGCTAGGGGGCCTGAAGCTCTGGCAATATTTTCCCAATCCTTATCTTCTAAATTTCCAGTTCTAAGCTTTAGCATATCTATATGTGCCTCAGAACATAGTAATTTATATGCCAATTGTTCTTTTGACATTTCAAGAGAAAATATAGCCACTTTCTTACCTTCTCTTAAGGCTGCATATTCTGCTATATTCAATGCAAAAGTAGTTTTACCCATAGAAGGCCTTGCAGCTACTAAAACCATATCACCCTTTTGAAATCCTGAAGTTTTAGCATCTAATTCCCTAAACCCAGAGGCTATGCCTGTAGTCTGACCTTTATTATTAAACAATCTCTCTATTTCCAAAAATCCTCTTTCAAGTACAACATTCATAGGTTCAAAATCAGACACTTTTCTATTATTTGATAAGTCAAATATAGACTTTTCCGCCATATCAATAGTTTTCTCTACATTATTTTGATTGTTATAACTTTCTTCTATTATCTTTGTAGAGGCTTTAATAAGTTTTCTGAGGGTGGATTTATCCTTTATAATTTTTATATAAGACTGTAAATTTACAGTTGATACTATAGAACCACTCAATTCACTTATGTAGGTTATTCCTCCTGCAGCTTCCAATTTAGATTTAGACTTCAAACTTTCAGTTAACGTTATTATATCTACAGCTATATCTCTTTTATATAAATCTAAAATGGCTTCAAATATAATCTTGTGTGATTCTCTATAAAAATCATCAACTTTTAAAATTTCCATAGATTCAACTATAGAAGACTTGTCAACAAGCATTGAACCAATTACACTTTGTTCAGCTTCCAAATTATGAGGTATACTTCCTAAAGGTGCATCCATGGATATCTTCACTCCTTAAGTTTACAAAAGTTTATTTCTATACTATATTAAAACACTATTTTGATTAATTCTTCAATATTGGATACTGGCTCAACTACTATATCTTCAATATCATTAGGTACCTCTTTTAAGTTTTCTACAGGTATGACCATTGTTTTTATTCCATTTCTTTTTGCACCATAGGTTTTCTCGAAAATTCCACCCACAGGCTTTATATTGCCTCTTAATGATATTTCTCCTGTAATAGCAATATTCTGTTTTAATGGCTTATTTAAAAGAGAACTTATTATGCAAACTGTGATAGCAGCCCCTGCAGAAGGCCCATCAATTCTTCCTCCCCCTATTATATTTACATGAATATCATAATCACTTATATCTTTATCTGTCATTTTTCTTATTACCGAAGCAGCATTAAATACTGAGTCCTTTGCCATACTTCCCGCTGTATCATTAAACCTTACAACTCCTCTTCCCTTTTCCTTGGCCTTAAATGCCACTGATTCTATTTCTATAGTAGAACCTATGTATCCACTAACTCCTAATCCATAAATATGCCCCACTTCATATTCTGATTTTAAAGACACATCTTCAAAGGATTTAAACCTTCCTATAGATATAATCTTTTTTAAATCTTCTACTGTAATTTTAATTTTATTATTTAAATCCTTAATGCCACTATTATAAAGTACATATCCATATACGTCTGATAATATATTAATAGCTTTTCTTCCCTCAATAGTATATTTACTTATAAGTTCTGATACCCCATTTTCCATATCTATATTTAATTTTGCTGCTGCATTTTCCACTATATTTTGTATATCTTTTACAGAAAGGGGTTCAAAATAAACTTCTGTACATCTTGACCTAAGAGCTGGATTTATTTCCCCCGGCTCCCTTGTAGTAGCTCCTATAAGTAAAAAATCTGCTGGGGCTCCCTTATCAAACAAGTACTTTATATACTTTGGTATACTTTCATCATCAGGATCATAATACGAAGAGGAAAACTCAACTCTTTTGTCCTCTAAAACTTTTAGTAATTTATTTTGGAGCATATCATCCAATTCTCCAATTTCATCAATAAAAAGTACTCCTCCATGTGCTTCTGTAACAAGTCCAAGCTTTGGTTCAGGTATACCTCCTTCTGCTAAATCTCTTCTGGTACCTTGGTATATAGGATCATGTACAGAACCTAAAAGAGGATTTGTAATTTCTCTAGGATCCCATCTAAGTGTAGTCCCATCAACTTCTACAAATTTAGCATCTTTATTGAAAGGAGTAAACTTTAATTTTTTTGCCTCTTCAAGAGCAATTCTAGCGGCAGTAGTCTTACCTACCCCAGGAGGTCCATACAAGATTATATGCTGTGGATAAGGGGATGCTATTTTAGAAAGTATAGACTCTACTGCTCTTCTCTGACCTATAATTTCATCAAAATTTTCTGGTCTTAAAAGTCTTTGTATATTTTTACTAAGATTTTTAGAATCAAGTACCTCAAGTTTTGCATACTTTTTTAAAGTTTTAGCATTTTCTGGCCCTTTTTGTTTCTTTATAATACTTAATCTTACATCATCCATGTACTTGTCCTGACGTTCTGTAACATTTCTTTCTACTTCTCTTTCAATTTTAGTTCTCACATATCTCTCTGCTAAAGTCTCCGCAAGCCAATTATTGGTATCCTCTAAAGCATTATATATATTAGATTGATTGGGTATAATACTTAATCCTTTTCCATTACTTACTATTTTATTCAAAGCATATATTCTTTTAAATACATCATCACTATTTATGTACTCTTGAAGATTATATTTTTCTACCTTATCATTTATGGTAGCTTCATCCATAACTTTCTTTAATAAATCATATAATACTTTAACTTGAATATCTATTGGTATGGAATTATTCATTTCTTTATCCAAACCATCAATAAATTGTAACTTCACGAGTTCTCCTCCTTATTTTTCTGCAATAATTACTTTTATTTTTGTAGATATTTCAGGATATAATTTAACTTCCACATCATAAGTACCAATCTGTCTTATATTATTAACCGCTATTTTTTTCTTATCTATATTTATTTTAAATTTTTTATTTAATTCATCTGAAATATCCTTTCCGGTTATAGAACCGAATATTCTCCCATTTTCTCCCGATTTAACGGATAAACTTATTTCTTTTCCCTTTAATTCTGCCGCAAGCTTCTGTGCTGCTTCAATTTCGGCCAGCTTCTGTTTTCTTTCAGCTTCCCTTTTATTATTCCATATATGGAGGTTAGTTTTATTTGCCTCTTCTGCAAATCCTTTTGGTATTAAATAATTTCTAGCATATCCATCTGAAGCATTTATAACTTCACCTTTTTTCCCTAGAGTTTTTACATCTTTTAATAAAATAATTTTCATTTATTTTTCACTCTCCTTAACATATTTCTTTATGGCATCCTTTAATTGCAATAAAGCATCATCTATTGTAATATGCTCTAATTTTGCTCCTGCCATAGTAATATGTCCTCCCCCTCCCAATGTTTCAAGTATAACTTGCACATTTATATCTCCTAGGGATCTTCCGCTAATAAATATTTCATCTTTTATTTTAACAAAAACAAAAGACGCTTGAATACCTGTAATATTTAGCAATTCATCTGCTGCTTGAGCTGCTAACAGTATACTTTCTATTTGCTTCGGACATACTGCTATGGCAATGTTATTATATATATTAGCTGACTTTATAATTTCAGCCCTTTTTAAATAAGCTTCTAAATCATAAGAGAAAAATTTTTTTATTTCTATAGTATCTGCTCCTAGTCTTCTTAAAAATGAAGCAGCTTCAAAAGTCCTTACTCCAGTTTTAAAATAGAAATTTTTAGTATCTACGCATATTCCTGCAAGAAGAGCTTCTGCTTCTATAGTTTTTATGGCAGGTTTTTCTACCATATATGGCAACATTTCTGTAACTAATTCAGAGGTAGATGAAGCATAAGGTTCAATATAACTTAAAAGTGATCCTTTAATAAGATCTGTGGTTCTTCTATGATGGTCAATTATAACTATTCTACCAAATTTATTTACCAAATCCATACTTTCTACATAGCCTTCACTGTGAACATCCACAATTATAAGGAGACTGTTTTTATCCATTTTATCATCACAATCCCTACTATGTATGAATACATCCTTATATTCCTTTTCGTCCTTTATTTTTGCCAATATAAGTTTTGTACTTTCATTTGGATTATTTAATACTATATGACACTCCTTATGAAGTAAACTTACCACACTGTGTAATCCTACTGCTGCACCCAAACAATCTATATCTGGTTTAATATGACCCATTATAAATATATTGTTGCTGTCATTTATTATATCCACCAATGCTTGAGCTACCACTCTTGCCTTTACCTTAGTTCTTTTTTCAACCTCTTTGGCCTTTCCTCCATAAAATAGTAATTTATCTCCATTTTTTACAACTGATTGATCTCCACCCCTGCCTAATGCCAGTTCTTTAGCAGATACTGCATATTTTTCATTTTCTAAGGGAGTAGCTCCTCCCCTACCTATGCCTATGCTTAAAGTTACTGCAAGCTTGTTTCCCATATTTATTTCTCTCACAGTATCTAATATTTCAAATTTTTTTTCCATTTCTTTTTCTATATACTTGTTCTGTATACACAATATATATTTATTTGACTCATATTTTCTAATCATTGCATTTAAACTTTGTGCATAAATATTTATAGTTCTTTCTATTTCTGCTATTATAAGTGGTCTATCATCTTCATCCATAGCTTTAACTACATCATCAAAGTTATCAACTTCCATAAGCATTATAGTATCTTTATTGGCATTTATCGAACT
Source organism: Clostridium sp. (assembly GCF_036781005.1). Lineage (GTDB taxonomy): Bacteria > Bacillota > Clostridia > Clostridiales > Clostridiaceae > Clostridium_B. Next base: position 21,561 of record NZ_DAIQBT010000023.1, read on the forward strand.
TACCATATTATGAGACTTTGTTACATCATAAAGATATAATATAACAATCTTATCCCTAGATTTTTCTGAAGTTCCTACTATATTTGTATATATGTCATAATATTTATCTTTTATTTTTATATATTTAAATACACTTTCCTTTCCGTTCACCGCCTGTTTAATATTAAAGTCCCTTGCAATATTTTTAATATTTTGACCTAATATATCTTTTCCTTCTAATATAAAAGAAAAGTTTTGATTATACCAAAGTACATCTCCAGTTACTTTTATTATAACAAGCGGAAATGGAAATTTAACAAGTGTACTTGTAGTGGCTACATCAAGTTTCGAAGAAAAATCTTCTATAAATTTTTTCCACTCATTTTTTCTAAACTTTGTATTTTTTATATTATAAATTACAAGCAGCACATATAAAGCAATAGCTATGCTACCAATTATTATATGTCCATATAGAATTAATAATAAAACCAGCACCGCAATTATCACCATATACACTTTATTACTAGTTATAAAATAATTATAATTATCTTGCATCAAATAAAGCCCCCGGTTACTATTTTTCTAATTTTCTATAAGGATCTAGTTTTCTGAAATCAAATATCATATCTATAAATCCTATAATAACATAAAATAAAGATAATCTTGACATAGCTGTAAATATTATTATTAATGCCACAATCTTTTTAGATATTTTGTATTTATCTATTAAATAATATGTAATTAATGTTATACCATCTAATAAAAGTATAAATTGAAGTATAGTACCTGCTGAATTAGCCAAATATCCTCCTATAATCATATTCCTTCTATCAAGCAGCATTCCTATAACAAGAATTAATCCAATTAATGTACCTAATCTGATATTCATATACCATTGGCTAACAGGTTTAATTTCGTTAACTTCATATCTTAATCTTTTAAGTACAAATAACGTTACCATATAATTTAAATAGGATAATATAAATACTGAAATTATAACCACAGCTGGAATAAACTTCATAATATATTCTGGTGTAAATACTCTAAATACTTCTTCAATTGCAGCAGCTTCACTGCTTGACATTCCAGATCTTTTATACATATCTTTGCTCAATTCCATTGACTGCTTTAATCCTTTTAACATTTCATTGATAAATCCATATATACCCTCTTTATTTATAAAAATGGTATAAACAAATAAATAAAATGTTATTCCTACAACAAAAGATATAGCTAAAAAAATAATTGTATTTCCAAACCCTTTTTTATTTTTTATACAATATCCTAAAGTCATTCCTGTGAGCCCTATTAACAATATAGAGGATAATGCACTTATAGGATTATAAAGCATTGCTATAAATATACCACTAGCTGCCACAGAAATCAAAGTAACCTTATAGTTTTGTCTTATATATAGTATTGCTATAGGAATAGGTATTATAAAATTAATAACTATAGATAATATAGGTACATATATATTCATAAGAACTATTACCACTGTAAATGCTGTTATAATACTGGCTTCTACTAAAGCCTTTACATTATATGTTTTACCTTGCATACATACCTCCATCAATTTCTGTCTTTAAGATAATTATATAACTTGGTTAAATCTTTTCCATCTTTTTCTATTCTATCCTCTTCAATTATACCAATTTTTAATTTCTTTTTTATAGTTTCATCTACAGCTGTATGAGAGTAACCCAATCTTTCTGAAAGCAAATATAATATTATTATTGCTCCAGAAATACAATCTAATATGGCTTGTTGTGCTACATTACTTCCTTTTGTGAGTAATTTAAAAAAATCCCCTATTATACATAGAAGATCCGCCTTTAAATCCTCTATCATTTTAACATTATACATTATGTTAAAATTTTGTTTTTTCATACAGTTCTCCTCCTATTCTTTAATTATATTTTAGTTTCTTTTACATTTTTGTGCAATAAAATAGAAGTGATGATTTAAACTTATATGTATAATTTAAGATTAGGTTTAAAAAAAGTGAAGAATACAAATTCTTCACTTTTTAACTACTCTGTTGTAAATGGTAATAAAGCTATGTTTCTAGCCCTCTTAATAGCTCTAGTCAATTCCCTTTGATGTTTTGCACAGTTTCCAGAAATTCTTCTTGGAAGAATTTTTCCTCTTTCTGTGACATACTTTCTTAATTTATTTATATCCTTATAGTCTATAAATTCAGACTTATCCATACAAAAAGCACAAACTTTTCTTTTGGTTCTTCTTAATTTTCCAGAATTTCTTCTTCCGCCTTCTCTATTTGCCATACTGCTTCTCCCTCCTTACTCTTAAAATGGGATATCTCCCTCATCAACTGGAGTAATATCTTCTCCATAGATATCTTCATTAAAGCCTGAGTTTTTGCCAAAACCCTCAGATAAATTTTCAGTGTTATTGTTGCTTACAGATTTCTGTCCCCATTCAAGAAATTGGACTTCTTCTGCAATAACTTCAGTAACATATTTTCTAATACCGTCTCTAGATTCATAACTTCTAGTTTGGATTCTGCCACTAATACCTATAAGCTTTCCTTTACTCATATAATTAGCAGTAGATTCAGCCTGTTTTCCCCATACAACTATAGGAATGAAGTCTGCCTCTCTTTGTCCGTCTCTAGTAAATCTTCTATCAACAGCTATAGTAAAGGTAGTAACCGCTTTTCCCATTCCTGGTGTAAATCTTAATTCCGGATCTTTAGTCAATCTTCCAATTAAAACAACTTTATTCAATTAAAACACCACCTATTTTTCATCCTTTACTATTATATGTCTAACAACTGTATCTGTAATTCTAAATATTCTATCTAACTCTTTTGGCAATGTAGGATCAGCATTAAAAGTTATAAGAGTATAATATCCTTCGTTAACTTTTTTTATTTCATAGGCAAGCTTTCTCTTACCCCAAATATCAACGTTTTCTATTACACCTCCACCATTTTCTATTACACCTTTAAATTTTTCTATATTAGATTTATAACCTTCCTCATCTAATGACGGATGTAATATAAATATAGTTTCATATTTACCCATTGAATTCCACCTCCTCCCCTCGGACTAATGGCTGTAATTTTCACAGCAGGGACTACGTTTTCTTATTTTACTACTTTTTCTATATAAAATCAATTAATTTTTTTATGCATAGAAAATTTATAACATACACTTATAACTCTTGTATATCAGGTGAATTCTGCTTTATGATTTTTTTTACATTTTTTTCAAATTTATTTCTTGGAAGCATTACTATCCTGCTACAGCCACAACATTTTATTTTTATATCAGCACCAAGTCTTATAACTTGCCATTCATTACTGCCACAGGGGTGACCTTTTTTCATCTGTACTATATCACCAATATAAAAGATTTTTTTCATATATCTATTCCTCCTTTAAAATTTTTACTAATGAATAAGGAATTTTAATATTTTCTTGTTTTAATACTTCCCATATTTCCTTTCTAAGTTTCATTTCCATATCCCATTGTGTCATTGTTTTTGTCTTACCAGCTATTCTAATAGTCACTCTATCATCTTTAATACTTGTTATACCCTGAACTGCAGGCCCTTCCACAATAACAGAATTTTCATTTTTAAACCTCTCACATAATTCCGACATTACGCTCATAACCCTATTTATATTTTCATCATAGGCAATATCTGTATCTATAATAATTCTGGCACTTCCTTTAGAGTGATTTGTAATTTTAGTTATTAGGCTATTTGGTATTATATGTAAATCTCCATTAAAATCCCTTATCTTAGTAATTCTTAATTCTATACTTTCCACAATACCACCTTTATCATCTATATTTATATAATCTCCCACTGCAAATTGATCTTCAAATAATATAAAAAAACCATTTATTATATCTTTTATAATACTCTGTGCTCCAAGTCCCAATGCTACTCCACCTATACCTGCAAAAGTCAATCCAGTTATACCTATTTTAGGTGATATTATAGTAATAATACTAAATATACCGAAAAAATATACTACATACTTCAATGCACTTCTCAAGATAGCTCCTATAGTTTTAGCCCTTTTATCATCCAATGAAATTTTAAAATTTTTCTGTTTAGAAACATACTTACTTATTATTTTATTTCCAAGTTTAATAACAACATACATAACAATTACTATAATTATTATTTTAAACACTGTTTCACCAAAATTATATATACTTTCTTTAGGTATTTTCAAACTTTTATATATTTTAGTTAAATTTTCTTTCATATTTTCCGTTACATAAAATCTAATAAAATCTACAGAGATTTATACATTATTAATAAATCTCTTTCTATTTGATATATTGCTTCAAAAACTTAAATTTCTGTATAAAAAACATAATGTATCAACATTACCATAAATATGATGCTATGCTGATTATTTATATTTTGAAATTTTTCTTTGAATAAACTTTATTTTTTTGAAGTTTCTAATATCATTAATTTTAATAAATTTATAGCAGTTTTCACCTTCTCTCTATTTAAATTTTACCTTTTTTTATATTCTCTTGAGACTTAATTAATTTGTTGTTCATATCAATAATTACTATAGACCCTAATAAGTTCTTTTAAAATTTAGATGAAGAAGACGTATATTTCATAATAAAATTCCCTCAAACTCTTAAATAACTCAACTAAGTATGTAAAATTTTACTACTCTAAGTATATACAATACTATTATATTACTTTATAATTATTATACATAGATTATTTTAATTCACGATATAATTATATAACAAATATACTTCGTATTTAATAATATATATAATTATTATGTAAATTATAAAATATATCCTAGTACTATTATTAATAATGAAAATAATAGTAAAAATTTTAGAGGAGTTGATATATACTCATGAGTGATTTAATAAACAAAATTGATAAAATTAGTATATTTTTTATAGTTTATACCATACTCTTTTTAATATTTTTTAATACTCTTGATTACACTCTACCTTTTGTTCTGGCTCTTTTATGTGCATTAATACTTAGAAGACCTACAATTTTTATTTCACAAAAATTAAAAATTAAAAATAGCATTGCATCTTTAATTACAACTGTATTATTTTTTACAATAATAATAACTTTATTGGTTCTTGGAATAACCACTATAAGTCAAGAAGCTATACAATTTGGTAAAAATACTCAAATATATATTTCTAAAAACTCAACAGATATATATAACTCATTTTATAAATTACAAAAATATTATAATAATTTGGATCCTTATATAATAAATACCTTAGAAAAAAACTTTACAAATTTTGTTACCAAAACATCAAATATAGTAGTAGATTTATCCAGTAAACTAGTATCTTATATAATAAATTTAATAGCTACAATACCATATATATTAATGGTAGTACTTTTTACTTTATTAACTACATATTTTTTTACAAAGGATATAAGTTCCTCCAAAATAAATATGCAAAATTTAATACCAAATGACAAAACAGATAAATTATTAAGAATATATTCTGAGGCTAAAAAAATGTTAGGTAATTATTTACTTTCCTACATGATTATAATTTCATTTACATTTTTAGAAACCATAATAGTATTTTTAATTTTTAAAGTTAAATATGCCGTAATATTAAGTATAATATGTGCTATAGCAGATTTACTTCCTATCCTTGGGATTGGAACCATATATATACCTATAGCTTTTATTTACTTAATAGTATTTAAAAATTATGTTACATTTATAGGACTGCTTATATGCTATATATTAGTCTCTATAATAAGACAAATTATTGAACCTAAGATAGTCTCATCTTCTTTGGGAATACATCCTGTAGCAGTTCTTGCAGCATTGTTTATAGGATTAAAAGCAAATGGTCTATCTGGAATGATATTTTGTATATTTCTAGTGGTATTTTTTAATATATTTAGAAAACTTGATATGCTCTAAATTTTATAACAAAATATATGAACTTGTAGTATAAAAAACCTCTATGTGGTAAAGATTCTAATATAGGAGGTTTTTTATGATTAAAAAATTAATAATAGATCCCGCAGCCAAAAATTCAATATACACTTTAAGAGATAATATTAGTAATGAAATATTTCCTATAGTCAAATCCAAAAGAACTATAGTAATATTATGTATAGGAACAGACAGATCTACCGGAGACAGTTTAGGTCCCATAGTAGGAGATAAGTTAAAATTTCTAGTAAGAAATAGAGTTGCACTATATGGAAATCTTCAATATCCAGTACACGCTAAAAATATTTCCAACATAATAAATGAAATAAACTCTAAATATAATGATCCTTTCACAATAGCAATTGATGCCTGTTTAGGCAATATTCAAAATGTAGGTAAAATAATATTAGAATCCAAACCTCTTCACCCTGGTTCTGCCATGAATAAGTCACTTCCAAAAGTGGGCGATTTAAGTATAACAGGCATTGTAAACATATGTGGTGCAATGGAATTTATGGTCTTGCAAAATACAAGATTATTTACTGTTATGCAATTGGCAGATATAATTTCAAAGGGCGTATATCATTCCATATTAAAGACTATTGGTGGAAGAAATAATACTAATTTTATCCAAAACGTGGAAGCTTAATGCATCTTTTAAATAAACAATCTTTGATTTATTTATTAATAAAATTAGATGATTATATTAACCCTTTAAAAAAATAAAAAAACTCCTTATAAATTTACAAGTATTTCAAGGAGTTTTTTATTTAATAACTACTATACTCTTTTATTTATACAATCTTCTAAAACTTGTTGTTCTTCTTGAGATAGACCATATCTGGACAGGCCCTTATCTATAGGCTTAGCATAAGTTGTACTTTCATCTCTTCCATATATTCCTGTAATTATTACCCCATCATTTTTTTCATCTAGTAGTGCTATTGAAAAACTCAAATCACTTCCTACATCTTCAAAGGCCCTATATCTTATAACAGCTATTTTTTGTATACAACAGCTCACTTTAGAATTTAAACTATTATATAGTTCCTTTATATTTTCATATTGATTTTTCACATCGTCTATGCTATCTAAATATCCAATAATAAATTCTTCTAAATTTTTATTATTAGATCCCCTCATAAATTTTCTATATCTTTTCTCTAAGCCATTCAAAGATTTTAAAATTACTATATTCATAATAAATAATATTATTATAATTATAATTAATCCAATTATAATGTATATGTGTAATCCATTTATTAGTTTAACGATATTTTGCATATTTTTCTCCTTTCATAGGAATTAAAAATGAATGGTTCTTAATTTATTTAACAATATACCCCTTATATATATGAAAAGAATTTTTGTTTAAAAATGTTTCATGTGAAACATTTTTAAACAAATTAGATTTTTAATATATCTAATATTCTCTGTAAATCCTCCTGAGAATAATATTCTATTTCTATTTTACCTTTATTTTTCTTATCCATTAATGAAACCTTTGTACCAAATAAATTTTCTAACTTGTCTTTTATGTCTAAATAATAAATATTCTGTTCTCTAATCTCGCTCTGCGGTGGTTTTTTATGTAAATTGAAATTTTTAATAAGTTTTTCCACAGCTCTAACAGTAAGATTTTTATCTATAATAGTTCTAGCTAACTTGTATTGTAAATCATTACTTACTAAACCTAATAAAGCTCTTCCATGTCCTTCAGTAATGGCTCCATCTATAAGATAATTTTGAACCCTATCATCTAAATTTAAAAGCCTTATACAATTAGTAATCTTAGTCCTGGATTTTCCAATCTTATTACTTAATTCTTCTTGAGTTAAATTCAAATCAGTAACCAATTTTTTATAGGCTAGAGCTTCTTCTATAGGATTTAAATCCTGTCTTTGTATATTTTCTATTAAAGAAACTTCCAAAATCTCATTATCTGACAAGTTCATTATAATTACAGGTATTTCTTTTATATTAGCCAACTTGGCAGCTCTCCATCTTCTCTCTCCTACAATTATACCGTATATGTTATCTTCAATTTTATTAACCACAAGAGGTTGTATTATACCATACTCTTTTATTGATTGAGAAAGTTCCAATATCTTATCCTCATCAAACTTTTTTCTGGGCTGATTTTTATTTGCAACTATAAAATCAATATTAATATACTTAATGTCTTTTTGATTTTCTTCTTCAATATCAAAAGTATTTTCAGGTATTAGTGCCCTGAGGCCCTTTCCCAATCCAGATTTCTTATTCAAAATACATTCACTCCTTTTGCTTATGTAAAAATTCTTTAGTCAATCCCTCATAAGCTTCAGCACCTTTACACTTATCATCATAAAGCACTATAGGTAGTCCAAAACTAGGAGCTTCCGCCAGTCTTATATTCCTAGGTATAGTGGTATCATAAACTTTATCTTTAAAATATTTCTTCACTTCTAAAACAACTTGATTTGATAAATTAGTCCTAGTATCACACATACTCATAATTACTCCTTCAATTTTTAAATTAGTATTCAGTGATTCCTTAACTAATTTAACTGTATTCATCAATTGTCCCACGCCTTCTAATGCATAAAATTCACATTGAATTGGAATAAGCACACTGTCTGATGCAGTGAGTGCATTTATAATTAACAATCCTAGAGATGGTGGACAATCTATAAATACGAAATCAAACTCCTGTTTCAAATTTTTCAGCTTATTTTTTAATATTTTTTCTCTATTCTTCTTACTTATTAATTCTATTTCACATCCAGCCAACTCCATTATTGAAGGAATTATATAGAAATTATCTATAAGCTCACAGGGTACTATTGCTTCATTTATATTAACCCTTGAGGTCAAAACATCATATATAGAAATCTCTACATTTCTCTTATCAAAACCTAATCCACTAGTAGTATTACCTTGAGGATCAATATCTATATTTAATATTTTATATCCTTGCATAGCTAAGTATGCACTTAAATTAATACAAGTAGTAGTTTTGTAGGGTAGGAACCCAACGTCTTACTATAATTAAATTACAGCAGATTTTTGAGAACCCCCCTCCGAACCGAACGTACACCTTTCAATGTATTCGGCTCTCCAGTTATTTATATTAAAAGATAAATCTATATCAAGTTCTTCTTAGTTATACCAATCTACTTCCCAATTATATCATTTATATTATAAAGAGGTTTATTTCTCTTTTTTAAAGACTCATTAAAATAAGTTACAGTTTTTATTCCATTTTCTGTGTTATAACTAACTCCTACAATCTTTTTATCCTTTTCTTTAGATACTATTCCATATCTATTTAATACTTGTTTAACTGATATTTGTTCTTTTCTTGCCAAAGTCTTTACTAAACTTAAATAATGATAAAATTTAAATTTTCTAATCTTTATATTTACATCTGATGCTAAAGAATAATAATTATATAACTCTATAATTTCTCTATTGTAAAGAGAAATTATCTTAAATATAGGTAAGTTAATTCTAGAACTATTGTGTATTGATTTTCCATTCAGCATAAGAGGCTTAATTCTTTTTCTTATTACATCAGCCGGTATTAATAATTGTATTATCCCACTATCTCTTTTTTCTTCATGCTTACAATTTTTATTGTCATTATAATTACATTTTAACTTAGCTATTTCATATCCTAAAAATCTTGCCCTCCGCTTATTTAAATCAATCATAAAAATTTCTTTTTCAGTGACTTTTATATTTAACTTATCTTGCAAAAAACTTATTACATCACTTACCATATATTCAGACAAATCTCTATTTTCAAAAGTAAAAATTATAAAATTATCTAAATAACGTGTATATTCTGCTTGTCTAAATTCTTCATTCATATATTTATCAAATTTATATAAATATATATTAATCAATATGCTAGCTAAACTTTTCCTATGGGATATCTCTGACAATGTATCACAATCTTTTTTTTCTTTCATATATCCTGCCACAAGAAACTTATAGATAAGATTTATAAAACGTCCATCAGATATTTTTTCACCTAAAAGCTCTATAAGAAAATCATAATTTATATTGTAAAAATAATTTTCTATATTACCCCTTATGACCCATCTAGAACCACCACAAGTGGACTTTATCTTGTAAAGAGCATTATGACAATTTTTATTGGGTATAAATCCATGAGAATTAATACTAAAATCAATATTATATATAGCTTGAAGAATTTCCACAATTATTTGCTGTATTAAATTATCATATAGAGTTTTTGTTTTCCAATGTTTTTTATTTCCCTTATCTGTTTTTTTTAATGGCTCAGGATAATAGCTTTCATTTTTTAATTTTTTAATTACTTCATAAGTACTTTCAATACTGAATTTATGTACCTCTTCTTCAATGGTATATCTTATATTTTCATTAGAATACACTTGAGAATATGCCCTTAAATAAAAATCTATATTAAATAAATATCTATATATTCTCTGAAATCTATAATTGGGATTTTTATTAGATTTATCTTTTAATATTGCCAATATTAATTCAGCTTTTTGCATTTCGCATACCTCCTTAATCAGACAATAAAAATAACCTTCCTTCCTTCGCCATGTAATAGGCTTTCCCTATCCCGGACTACTATGAAGGTTCCGTAGTCATAATGAATGCTTAAAATATTTCACCTTAGACTATCTCCGTTTAGATTAATAAAAGCGATAACATGACTTAGGTCTTCCTTTCGTTTCTTGTACATCTTATAGGAGATGTGGGGAATATCTACAACGTTAATAAAACGCAGGTAAAATTTTATCTTTAAATATTCCGTTTACGTATTCAAATGGTCTTCGTAAACCCCGGCAGTTAGAGCTAAGAAACTAGAATTCAAGCAATCCAGCCTTGACCTTATCACATCCTAACCTTGCATATCAGCATCTTAACCATTTTTAGAAACTATATGCTTTAATAGACATGCTATTGTCCCTTTGATGTTTCCATCCTTAGGTAAGTCTATTGGTTAACAAGGTATCGTTGTAACCTTGGTTGTATTAAACAACATTCTCTTATAACCCATTACGGACGCACACCTACTCCGCCTTTTTGATTAAATATGGATATTATTTTCATTTAAATTCCCCCTTTCTAGGTTTTCTATTCTTAATTATATATTTTTATTTATAATAATAAAAGAGTTTTTAATATAAATTCTTTTATTTATAGCAAAATACATATAAAATTTATAATTTTATCCATTAATTTATATACTAAAAAAACTAAAAAAATAGCAGTATTACTGCTTGTAAAATTATAACAAAATTAGTAACATATAAATTAAAGCAAAATGTTTCACGTGAAACATTTTGCTTTTTGAAATTTATAAATTTCAATTAATATTATATATTCCTTCATTAAAAAAGTATATTATATACTTTATATCTAAAGCTCCATCTACATTAATGGATTTTTAGATAAGATACCTGCTTTTCTGGGGTATTTGTCAGGGGTGTGTTTTACTTTTTTCATTACTACCAAATTATGATTGAATTCATTATCTTCAATTTTTATTATATCTTGAATTTTGCCTCCTAAAATATTAACTGCATTTCTACTTTCTTTAATTTCATTTTCAACAGAAGGTCCCTTCATTGCTATGAAATATCCTCCTATTTTTACATAAGGAATACACAATTCACTTAAAACCGTTAAATTAGCTACGGCCCTTGATACCACAGCATCACTATTCTCTCTGTATTCTATTTTTCTTGCAAAATCCTCTGCTCTTCCATGTATACATTTTATATTATCCAATTTAATATTTAAAACCAGTTGATTTAAAAAATTTATTCTTTTGTTTAAAGAATCCAATAGTACGAGCTTTACTTCCGGTCTAATTATTTTTATAGGTATGCCTGGAAATCCTGCACCAGTTCCCACATCAATAATACTTTTAACACTTTTTAAAGGGGAAAATTTAAATATATTAATACTATCTATAAAATGCTTCTTAATTATATCCTGATCATCTATTATCGCAGTAAGATTTATCTTTTCATTCCATAACTTGAGCATATCCTTATATTTAATAAATTTATCGTACTTTTCCTGATTAAAATCTAATTCTAAATCTTTACATACAGTATCCATACTCACAAAATAATTCATAATATTTTCTCCAAAATCATTATTTTATAAAAGTTTTTCTCTACGTCTTTTTTCTAAATGAACCAGTAAAACAGAAATATCTGCTGGTGAAACTCCTGAAATTCTAGAAGCTTGCCCTATACTTATAGGCCGTATTTTCTTTAATTTTTGATTTGCCTCTATTCTCAATCCTTTCACTTCACCATAATCTATGTTTTCAGGTATAAATTTGTTTTCAAATTTTTTAAACTGTTGAACTTGTTCTAACTGTTTTCTTATATATCCTTCATATTTTGAAATGATATTTACTTCTTCTTGAACATCTTCACTTAATTCAGGTCTATCTGTATCAAGCAACTGAAGTTTAAAATAATCAAGCTCCGGTCTTTTTATTAATTCATAAAGACTTATACTTTTTTTTAATCCAGAGGAATTCAATGAATTTAAGAATTCAATTACTTCTTTCTTAGGTGTTATATACAGATTTTTTATTCTCTTTATTTCAGTTTCTACACTATTCTTTCTTTTTAAATATTTATCATATCTTTCTTTAGTTACTAACCCTATTTTATATCCCATCTCTGTAAGTCTCAAATCAGCATTATCTTGCCTAAGTATAAGCCTGTATTCAGCACGAGATGTCATCATTCTATATGGTTCTTCTGTTCCTTTTGTAACTAAATCATCTATTAAAACTCCTATATAGGCATCTGATCTTTTTAAAATAAAGGGTTCTTTTCCCAGAACTTTAAGTGCTGCATTGATACCTGCAATTATACCCTGAGATGCTGCTTCCTCATATCCAGAGCTTCCATTTAACTGTCCAGCTCCAAATAATCCTTCAATTTTCTTAAATTCTAAAGTAAGCTTTAATTGTAGTGGATTTATACAATCATATTCAATAGCATATCCCGTTCTCAACAATTCTACATTTTCAAGTCCTATTATAGTTCTATACATGGCTATTTGAACATCTTCAGGCATTGATGTAGACGCACCATCCACATACAGCTCATTTGTATCCTCCCCTTCAGGTTCAATAAATATTTGGTGATTTTCCTTATCTGGAAATCTAACTATCTTATCCTCAATAGAAGGACAATATCTTGGTCCTACTGATTTAATAGAGCCATTAAAAAGTGGCGATCTATTTATATTCTCTCTTATAACTTTTGTAGTATTCTCTGTAGTATATGTCAAATAACAAGACACCTGTTCTTTGTCTAAATTCTTACTCATAAAAGAAAAAGGAATTATTTTCTTATCACCCGACTGTTCTATCATTTTAGAAAAATCTACACTACGTCTATTTACCCTTGCCGGTGTGCCTGTCTTAAATCTTCTAAGCTCTATCCCTAAATCTAATAAACTCTGTGAAAGATCATTGGCTGGCATAAATCCATTTGGTCCCGAACTATAACTTGTATCACCTATAATTATCTTACCTTTTAAATAGGTCCCTGTGGATAAAACAATAGTTTTTGTCTCAAAATATGCTCCATTCTTTGTTAAAGCTCCACAAACCTTACCTTCATTGTCAATTCTTATACCTATCACTTCTAACTGTCTTAAATCCAAATTATACTGTCCTTCAAGTACACTTTTCATTCTTCCTGAATAATTTCTCTTGTCCGCCTGTGCTCTCAGTGAATGCACAGCAGGTCCCTTAGAAGTATTAAGCATTCTTGACTGTATAAAAGTAGCATCAATATTTATACCCATTTCTCCTCCTAAAGCATCTATCTCCCTTACCAAATGACCTTTAGCTGTTCCCCCTATATTGGGATTACATGGCATAAAACCTATGCTATCTAAATTCATGGTACATATTAAAGTTTTACAACCCATTCTAGCCGCAGCAAGTGCTGCTTCGCATCCTGCATGGCCTGCGCCTACAACTATTACATCATATCTTCCTGAAAAATACTCCAATTCTAATTACCTACTTTCCTAAACAAAATTGTGAAAATATTTTATCTATTATATCCTCTTCTAAAGTATCACCAGTTATTTTTCCTAAACTAACCCATGCATTTTTTATATCTATAGATGCTAAATCTATAGATAAAGTACTTTTTAACGTTTTTAACGCTTCAACACAACTCTCTCTGGCTCTGATTAATCCTTCTTTATGTCTGGTATTAGTTATAAATAAATCTTCTGACTTAATTTCTCCTTTAAAAAATAATTCTTTAATGCAGTTTTTAATTTCATCCAGACCTTCTCCATTTTTAATGGAAGTTTTTATTATGAATCTTGAATTTAAATTACAAATATTATTTAAACCTATTTTATCACCTATATCAATTTTATTTAATAGAATAATATATTTTCTATGATTTACATAATCTATTATTTCTTTATCTTCTTCATCTAATTCCTTACTTGAATCCATCATTAATATAACCAAATCTGATTCATCTATTTTTTCTTTAGATTTCTCCACACCTATTTTTTCTACCACATCATCAGTTTTTCTTATACCAGCTGTATCAATTATTTTTACAGGAATTCCTCCTATATTCATGTACTCTTCTATAACATCTCTAGTGGTGCCAGGTATATTTGTAACTATGGCCTTATTTTCTTCAATTAAAGAATTCAGTAAAGATGATTTCCCTACATTGGGTTTTCCAATAATTGCTACATTTAAACCCTCTCTAACTATCTTGCCTTCCTCTGCATTACTTAATATATAATTTATTTTATGCAATATTTTATTTAACTTTAAAATAACCTCCTCTGAAGTCACCTCTTCTAAATCTTCTTCTGGATAATTTACAGTAACTTCTATATGTGCAATTATCTCTAGAAGTTCCTCTCTTAATAAATTAATTTCTTTAGAAATTTTACCTTGTGATTGCTGCAAGGCTGACTTCACTGAAATGTTACTTTTTGCTTTAATTATGTCAATTACCGCTTCTGCCTGACTTAAATCAATCCTTCCATTTAAAAATGCCCTTTTGGTAAATTCACCAGGTTCTGCAAGTCTGGCACCTGCTTTAATAACTTCTTCTATTACCCTTCTTGTAGCTAATATTCCACCATGACAATTTATCTCTACCACATCCTCTGCAGTATAGCTTTTAGGTCCTTTCATAAAACTTACAAGTACTTCATCTAATATTTCACCAGTGTCTATCTCTATTATAAAGCCATATCTCATAGAATAGGATTTTATATCTAACAAACTTCTATTATTTTTTCCTCTAAATATGCTATTAACTATACTAAGAGAATTTTCTCCTGAAATTCTTACAATAGATATGCCTCCTTCTCCTAAAACAGTAGCAATAGCTGTTATTGTATCAATTTCTAACATAATTTTAATTTCCTCCAAATAAAATTATATAACTTTTACAGATTTAAAAAAAGAAAGCCTTTTAGGCTTTCTTAAAATCTACTACAACTCTTCTAAAAGGTTCTTGACCTTCACTATAGGTATTTACATAAAAATCATTTTGAAGAGAAGAATGAATTATTCTTCTCTCATAAGGATTCATCGGTTCTAATTTCACAGTTCTACCTGTCCTTCTAACCTTTTCAGCAACTTTTTTTGCAAGTCTTTTTAAGGTTTCTTCTCTTTTTAATCTATAATTTTCTGTATCCAAAATAACTCTTTTATATTCTATATCATGATTTTTATTCACCACAAGACTTACAAGATATTGAATAGCATCTAATGTTTCTCCCCTATAACCTATGAGTATTCCCATATCAGAACCCGTTAAATATATTTTTATAACATTATTATTCTCTTTAATTTGTACTTTAGCTTCTACTTTAATACAATGTAGAATATTTTTTAAAAATATATTTGCTTCTTTTATATAATCCCTTTTTACTTTAACCCTTATCTTAGCAGGTCTAACCCCTATAAAGTTTAAAAAACCTTTATTTCCTGAATCTAATATTTCAACTTCCACTTTATCTCTTTCCACATTTAATTCTAGTAATGCATTTTTAATTGCTTCATCAACAGTTTTTCCAGCAACCTCTATAATCTTCATAATAAGCAGCCACCCCCCTAACCTTTACTATGACTAGTGTTCTTCTTAGTTCCAATCCTCTTTATAACTAAAGTTTGTGCTATTTGAATCAAATTACTAACAACCCAATACAGTACCAATGCAGATTTAAATCCCAAACTCATAAATATCATAAATCCGGACATTCCTATATTCATTGTTTGTGTCTGTTTGGCTGTCTGTTCACTATTATTTGAAGACATCATAAAATATGTAGATAAATAAGTAGTTATTCCAGATAAAATAGCAAGGAATATGTCTCTTTTAGCCAAATCACTTATCCATAAAAAACTAATCCCATTTATTCCAGATAAATTATTAAAAACATAGTAGAGGGCAATTAAAATAGGCCATTGAATAAGAAGTGGTAAACATCCACTGAAAGGACTAGCACCTTTTTCTTTGTATAATTTCATCATTTCTTGTTGAGCTCTTTGTGGATCTTTTTTATATTTTTCTTGCAACTTTTTAACTTCCGGCTGAATTTCATTCATTATAAGTGAAGACTTTAACTGTTTTACACCTAATGGGAGTATTATGATCCTAATTATTATAGTCATCAAAATTATTGCTATACCATAAGATACATTTTGATTAGGTATAAGTAAAGTCACATTACGATGTAAAAACTCAAAAAACTGAACAAAAGCATTATTTAGATATTGCAAAACATTACTCCTCCTGAAATTTATTTAACTGGGTCATATCCACCAGCGCAAAATGGATTACACCTCAATATTCTCTTTATAGACATAAATCCACCTTTTATAATACCATATTTTTGTAAAGCTTCCAATGCATATTGTGAACAAGTAGGATAAAATCTACAACTGGGTATTTTTAAAAGGGAAATGTACTTCCTATATATTTTAATTAAAAAAATCAAAAACTTTTTCATTTATATAAACCCGCTTTTCTAATTAAATTTTTTACAGAATTATTTATCTCTACGTAGCTTTTTCCACTAGATGCCTTTCTAGCTATAAATACTAAATCGTATCCATTTTCAACTTTTATACAACTGCTATTCAATCTAACACTTTCCTTAATCAACCTTTTAATTCTATTTCTAACAACACTTTTACCTACTTTTTTACTTACCGATACACCTAATCTATTTATACTTTTTTTATTTATATATAAATACACTACTAACAAATTATTAGAAAAAGACTTTCCTCTTTTATACACAGCTCTGAATTCTGCATTTTTTTTTAATCTATAAAAATCCATCTGTCTTTGCTCCTTTTTTCTGCTTGCAGAAAAAGGCCACAAAAGCGGCCTTATGCTGTTAATCTTTTTCTACCTTTTTGTCTTCTTCTCTTAATAACATTTCTTCCTGATAGAGTTCTCATTCTTTTTCTAAAGCCATGCTCTCTTTTTCTTTGTTTCTTTTTTGGCTGATAAGTCATCCACATAATCCACACAACTCCTTTCTTTAAGTTTAATAATATTTATTTAACATTATAAAATTCAATTTAAAACTGAACATTAAAAATAGAAATCCAGCTTTTTAAATACACTTATCTATAAAATACTAAATCCATCCTAAAGTTTTACTATTAAATTATATATTCACTAAGTTACAATGTCAATACAAATTAAAAAGTATAAAATTTAATAAAAAAGTTCACATATCAACATTTTTATTTATTTTTGTGGATAACTTATTGAATAGGTAGTTATGTTTTGATATTATATTATAGGGACTTGTGGATAACTTTACGATTTAAATTATTTATCCACACTTGTGGATAAATATGTGTATAACTTAATAATTTATGTGTATAACTTATTTCTATATATGCATTATTGCCCAATTTATCTAGTATTATTCACTGTAGATAATGTTGATATCTATTTTGTTAAAAATGTGGATAACTTTTTTTTATTTAAAAATATCCACATTTTCATCCACATGTGAATATTTTTATCCACATGTGTCAAAGAAATATAATATACCTATAATTTTCTGTGGATATATTGTTAATTATTTTTATAAGACTGGAGGATACAAAATGAATACCCATCTAAAAGAAATATGGGAACAATGTTTAAACATAATAAAAGGTGAGACTACTGAAGTAAGCTTTAACACGTGGATCAAAAGTATTACTCCTATATCTATTGAAAATGATACATTTATGCTAACTGTACCAAATGATCTTACAAAAGGTATACTAAGCAATAAATATACTGATTTAATAATTAGAGCGCTTCAAATGGTTACTTCAAAAAAATACAATGTTAAATTTTTAATTTCATCTGAATTACCTGGAGAATTTTTAACTTTAGATACTGTAAACGAACAAAATATAAAAAGCTCAATAATAGTAACAGATGAAATGTCAGCTATGTTAAATCCAAAATACACTTTTACCTCATTTGTTATAGGCAATAGTAACAGATTTGCCCATGCAGCCTCTCTTGCTGTTGCGGAATCACCAGCAAAAGCATATAATCCTTTGTTTATATATGGAGGAGTAGGTTTAGGTAAAACCCATCTAATGCATGCTATAGGACACCATATATTAAATAATAACACCAGCTGCAAAGTAGTATATGTTTCTTCTGAAAAGTTTACTAATGAACTAATAAATTCTATAAAAGATGATAAAAATGTTGAATTCAGAAATAAATATAGAAATATAGACGTTTTACTTATAGATGATATTCAATTTATAGCTGGTAAAGAAAGAACTCAAGAAGAATTTT
The DNA here is from genome assembly GCF_036781005.1 of Clostridium sp. Taxonomy (GTDB): domain Bacteria; phylum Bacillota; class Clostridia; order Clostridiales; family Clostridiaceae; genus Clostridium_B. Next base: position 40,338 of record NZ_DAIQBT010000023.1, read on the forward strand.
TTCATACTTTTAATGCGCTATATGAAGCCAACAAACAAATAATTTTATCAAGTGACAGACCTCCAAAGGAAATACCTACACTAGAGGATAGACTTAGATCTAGGTTTGAATGGGGTCTTATAGCTGATATTCAACCCCCTGATTTTGAAACAAGAATGGCTATATTAAAAAAGAAAGCTGATGTTGAAAAATTAAATATTCCAAACGAAGTAATGGCATACATAGCAACAAAAATCAAATCAAATATAAGAGAACTAGAAGGGGCTTTAATACGAATAGTCGCCTTTTCATCACTTACAAATAAAGAAGTAAGTGTTGATTTGGCAATAGAAGCTCTTAAGGATATAATATCAAGTGGACAATCAAAACAAGTTACAATAGAATTAATACAAGATGTGGTATCTAACTATTATAATTTGAAAGTATCTGATTTTAAATCATCAAGGAGAACTAGAAATGTAGCTTTTCCAAGACAAATAGCTATGTATCTGTGTAGAAAACTTACAGATATGTCTCTGCCTAAAATAGGGGAAGAATTCGGTGGAAGAGATCATACAACTGTAATACATGCTTATGAAAAGATATCTAATAATTTAAAAAAGGATGAAAGCCTTAAAAATGCTGTAAATGATTTAACTAAAAGATTAGCCCAGGAATAGTTATCAACATATATTGTGGATAACTTCATTAATATTTAATTAAAAAGATATTACAATTATTATTTTTTTAATAATGTGGATAATGTGGATAATATAAATTTTATCCACATACTTATCCACACTTATTTTTTATTCTTTTTTTAGTGATACCAACGTTTTATCAACATTTTTAAGACTTATTAACATATCCACAGTCCCTACTACTACTACTACTATAGATAATTATCTATCTATACTAAAATACTATCAATAAAAGAGGAGGTATTTAAATGAAATTTTTATGTACAAAAAATAAATTACAAGAATCCATATTTACAGTTCAAAAAGCAATAACTGGTAGATCCAGTATGCCTGTATTAAATGGTATACTTTTAGAGGCCTATAAAGATACAGTAAAATTAACAGGATCAGATATAGATTTAAGTATAATAACAACTATACAAACAGAAGTAAAAGAAGAAGGGGCTGTGGTAATTGATTCTAGAATATTTGGGGATATTATAAGAAAATTACCAAATGATAATATATATATATCCACAACTGAGAATAACTCTGTAGAAATATTATGTCAAAAATCAAAATTTAATATTATTCATATGAATGCAGAAGATTTTCCTGAAATACCTAATATAAATGAAAATATATTCTTCTCTATACCACAAAGTACCTTGAAAAATATGATAAAAAGTACGATATTTGCTACAGCACAAGATGAAGCAAGACCTATACTTACAGGCATTTTATTTGAAATTAAAAATAAAAAATTAAATTTAGTAGCTCTAGATGGATATAGGTTAGCTTTAAAATCTGAATTTTTAGATAATGAAAATGTAATAAATGCTGTTATTCCTGGAAAAACATTAAATGAAGTCTCAAAAATTTTAAGTGATGATAATGAAAATGTAAATATAACCTTTACTCCTAATCATATATTATTTAATTTAATAAATACAAAAGTCATATCTAGACTTTTGCAAGGAGAATTTATAAAATATAATTCTATAATTCCAGAAGAATACAGTCTTAAGGTAATAGCTAGAAAAAGTGAATTATTAAATTGTATTGAAAGAGCTTCATTGATGGCGAAAGACAGTAATACAAATTTAATAAAACTAAAGATAGAACAAAATAATATGATTATAACCTCTAATTCCCAAATAGGAATGGTTAGAGAAGAACTAAATATAATACTAGAAGGAGATGCACTTCAAATTGCATTTAATTCCAAATACCTTATAGATGTACTTAAAATAATGGAAGATGAGGAAATTATAATGGAATTTTCAGGAAGTGTAAGTCCTTGTATTATAAAAAATAGCAAAAAAGATAATTGTATTTATTTGGTGCTCCCGGTGAGACTATCAAATAATTAAAAATAAATAAATTGGAGATAATGTAAAATGAATGAAATTAAAATCAATACAGATATGATAAAGTTAGATTCTTTTTTAAAGTGGTGTGGAGCAGTTTCCCAAGGATCTGAAGCTAAAATATTTATAAAAGATGGAGTGGTAAAAGTTAACGGGGAAGTAGAAACAAGGAGGGGGAGAAAGCTATTTAAAGATGATGTAGTTGAATTTGGAGTAAATACTTACAAAATTGTGTAGCTTATTATATTATAAACATTAAGAATTTATTATTAATTGTCAATTATACATTTGTGATATAATTATAAATAGGTGTTTTTAATGTATATAAAATATTTAAAACTAATTAATTTTAGAAATTATAAGGAACTAGATATAGAATTTGATAAAAATATAAATGTATTCATAGGAGATAATGCACAGGGAAAAACAAACATATTGGAAAGTATGTATTATTGCAGTATAGGTAAGTCATCTAGAACAAATAAAGATAAGGAATTAATAAATTGGGATAGTAAAGAGTCATATATAAAAGTACACATATTAAGAAAGTCTTTTGACAAAAAAATAGAAGTAAAGATATTTAAAGAAGGTAAAAAAGGAATAAATATAAACTCTATAAAAGTGAGTAAGTTATCTGAACTTATGGGAATCCTTAATGTAGTTATGTTTTCACCAGAAGACTTAAAAATAATAAAGGAATCTCCTGTCTACAGAAGAAAATTTTTAGATATTGAGCTTTGTAAATTCAGTAAAAAGTATTATTATAGTCTGGTTCAATATAATAAAGTGTTAACTGCAAGGAATATTATTCTTAAAAGTTGGAATAAAGGGAATTATGTAGATATTCTTCAAGTATATGATAAACAATTAGCTAAATATGGAGCCATTGTAGTAAAACTTAGAAATAAATATTTAAAAAAACTTAATGAAAAAGGAAAAATTATTCACAGTGATATAACTTCTGGAATTGAAAATATAGAATTCAAGTATATGACATGTTTGTTAAATTTTGACAATATAGAAGATGATTTATTTAAAATTCTAGAATATAACAGAAAAAAAGATATATATAAAGGTAGTACACTCTATGGACCCCATAGAGATGATTTTATTGTAAATATAAATGGGATTAACGTCAGAAATTTTGGTTCTCAAGGACAGCAAAGAACTTCAATATTAACAATGAAATTTGCTTCTCTTGAGATAATAAAAGAAATCATAGGAGAATATCCTGTGTTGCTTTTGGATGATGTTTTATCTGAATTAGATAAGAATAGGCAAAAATATATATTAAGTTCTATAAAGGAAATACAAACATTTATAACTTGTACTGGGATTGATGATATAAAAAAATATGTAATAGATAAAGCTCAACTATTTATTGTAAAAAGAGGTAAAGTTAATAAAATTTAATTTTGAAAGGAGATTGTTTATGTTTCTGCACCTAGGCGAAAATATAGTTGTTCCAATAAAAGATGTAATTGGTATATTCAATGTTGAAACTTCAACGTATAGTTCTGATACAACTCAATTTTTAAGGATGGCTGAAGAAGATGGATTCATACAAAAAATCACAAATGATAAGCCTAAATCTTTTATTATTGCAGAAGTAAATAAAAAAAGTAAAATTTACTTGTCACCTATATCTTCATCTACATTGACTAAGAGATCGGAAATTCTATATTATGAACTTTAAGATAAGGAGGATAGGTATGCCACAGGAAAAAAAACAAACTTATGATGAAAATCAAATACAGATACTAGAAGGATTAGAAGCTGTTAGAAAAAGACCGGGTATGTATATTGGAAGTACCAGCTTAAGGGGACTTCATCATTTAGTGTATGAAATAGTAGATAACAGTATAGATGAAGCATTAGCTGGATACTGTGACAAAATAGACGTTGTTATACATGAGGATAACTCTGTAACAGTTACAGATAATGGAAGAGGTATGCCAGTGGGTATACATCATAAAATTAAAAAACCTGCAGTAGAAGTAATAATGACAATATTACATGCAGGTGGAAAATTTGGAGGCGGTGGTTATAAAGTTTCAGGTGGTCTTCATGGAGTTGGTGCATCAGTAGTAAATGCTTTATCTGAAATTTGCGAAGTTGAAGTAAAAAGAGAAAAACATATATGGAAACAAGTATTTAAAAGAGGTAAGGTAGCTACAGGATTAGAAATAGTAGGAGATAGTGAGGATCATGGAACAAAAATATATTTCAAGCCAGATAAGGAAATATTTGATGAGGTAGACTTTGATTACGATATTCTTTCTCAAAGACTTAGGGAATTAGCATTTCTTAATAAGGGTATAGCTATAACTCTAGAGGATGAAAGAAGTGGTAAAGAGGAATTATTTCACTATGAAGGAGGAATAAAATCTTTTGTAGCCTACCTAAATAGAAATAAACAAATAATTCATAAAGATCCGATATATGTAGAAGGAATTAAAGGTGATTACTCTGTGGAGATTGCTTTTCAATACAATAATGGATATTCTGAAAATATTTTTTCATTTGCAAATAATATAGATACAATAGAGGGTGGAACTCATTTAATGGGATTTAAGGCCGCATTAACAAGGGTTTTTAACGATTATGCAAAAAAATTCAATATATTAAAAGAAAATGATAAAAATTTATCAGGAGAAGATATAAGAGAAGGTATTACTGCAGTTATATCCGTAAAGCTTGTAGATCCTCAATTTGAAGGGCAGACTAAAACAAAGCTTGGAAACAGCGAAGTTAGAGGAATAGTTGACAATATAATGTCAGAGTCCTTAAGTGATTTTTTACAAGAGAATCCTCAAGTTGCGAAAACCATAATTGATAAATCACTAATTGCATCACGTGCTAGAGAAGCAGCCAGAAAGGCAAGAGAACTTACAAGACGTAAAACTGTGCTTGAGAATACATCTCTTCCAGGAAAGCTTGCAGATTGCTCATCTAAAGATCCGTCTGAATGTGAGATATATCTGGTTGAGGGAGATTCTGCAGGTGGCTCAGCTAAACAGGGTAGAGATAGGAGATTTCAAGCTATACTTCCTTTGAGAGGAAAAATAATGAATGTAGAGAAGCAAAGGCTTGATAAAATACTGGGATATGAAGAAATAAGAGCTATGATAACGGCGTTTGGAGCAGGAATAGGAAAAGATTTTGATATTAGCAAGATAAGGTATAACAAAATAATAATAATGACAGATGCAGATGTAGATGGAGCACATATAAGAACATTATTACTTACTTTTTTTTATAGGTATATGAAAGAACTTGTTGAAAAATGTCATGTATATATTGCTCAACCCCCTCTGTATAAAGTATCTAAAAGTAAAAAAGACCATTATGCTTACTCCGATAAAGAATTGGAAATATTACTTGATGAAATAGGAGGAAAAAATAGTAATGTAAATATACAAAGGTATAAAGGACTTGGGGAAATGGATTCTGAACAACTCTGGGATACTACAATGAATCCAGAAACAAGAACTTTAATACAAGTTAATGTAGAAGATACAATGGTTGCAGATGAAATTTTCACTATACTTATGGGTGATAAAGTAGAACCTCGTAAAGATTTTATAATAGAAAATGCTAAGAAAGTTGTCAACTTAGACATATAGTAGAGAGGTGTAATTGATGTTTAATGAAGGAAAAATTTTACCAATAGACATAAGTCAGGAGATGAAAAAAAGTTATATAGATTATGCAATGAGCGTTATCGTCAGTCGTGCACTTCCAGATGTACGTGATGGATTAAAGCCAGTTCATAGAAGGATATTGTATTCTATGTATGAACTTGGAATCACTCCTGAAAAAGGTTATAGAAAATGTGCCAGAATTGTAGGAGATGTTTTAGGTAAATATCATCCACACGGAGATTCATCTGTTTATGATGCTCTTGTCAGAATGGCTCAGGACTTCTCTATCAGATATACCTTAGTTGATGGCCATGGTAATTTTGGCTCTGTGGATGGGGATAGTGCTGCAGCTATGAGATACACAGAAGCTAAAATGGATAAAATAACTGTTGAAATGTTAAGGGGGATAAATAAAAATACAGTGGATTTTATTCCTAATTTCGATGGTGAGGAAAAAGAACCAGTGGTTTTGCCTTCGCGATTTCCAAATTTGCTTGTAAATGGTTCTGCAGGAATAGCGGTAGGTATGGCTACTAATATACCTCCACATAATCTTGTGGAAGTTATAAATGGAGTCATAATGATAATAGATAATCCAGATGTTACCGTATATGAGCTTATGACATCTATAAAAGGACCTGATTTTCCAACATCAGGAATAATAGTTGGTACATCTGGTATAAAAAGTGCTTACGAAACTGGAAGAGGAAAGATAATAGTAAGAGCTAAAACTGAGATTCAAGAAGAAAAAGGAAAAAACAGAATAGTAATAACTGAGATACCTTATCAGGTAAATAAATCTAAGCTTATAGAAAATATGGCAGATCTGGTTAAAAATAAAAGAGTAGATGGTATATCAGATATTAGAGATGAGTCAGATAGAGATGGAATGAGAATTGTTGTAGAATTGAAAAGGGATGCCAATGCTAATATAACTTTGAATCAATTATATAAACATACAAGGATGCAGGATACTTTTGGAGTTATAATGCTCACACTTGTGGATAATGAACCTAAAGTTTTAAATTTAAAAGAAATGCTTGTATATTATTTGAAATTTCAAGAAGAAATTTTGACTAGAAGAACTCAATTTGAACTGGATAAGGCAGAAGCAAGGGCTCATATTCTAGAAGGATTAAGAATAGCATTGGATTACATTGATGAAGTAATAAATCTTATAAGGTCATCTAAGACTACAGAGATTGCACGAAATGGGTTAATAGATAGATTTAATCTTTCTGAAAAACAGTCACAGGCTATTTTGGATATGAAACTTCAAAGACTTACGGGACTTGAAAGAGAAAAAATTGAGGCAGAGTATAATGAACTAATGGATGTAATAAAACATCTTAAGGAAATATTAGAGGATAAATCAATCCTATTAAATATGATTAAAAATGAATTAATTGAAATAAGAGATAAATACGGTGATGAAAGAAAAACTGAAATACAGATGAGCGATGATGATATAAACATTGAAGATCTTATCGAAGAAGAGGAAGTAGTTATAACTTTAACGCATGCAGGATACATAAAGAGAATTTCTGCAGATACCTATTCTTCACAAAGGAGAGGTGGAAAGGGAATACAAGCCATGACTACAAGGGAAGATGATTTTGTGGAACATATATTTATCACTTCCACTCATAGTCATATCTTGTTTTTCACAAATAAAGGAAAAGTTTATAAATTAAAAGGCTATGAAATTCCTGATGCAGGTAGAACAGCTAAAGGGACTAATCTGGTTAATTTATTACCTTTAGATGGAGATGAACGAATTCAAGCGGTTATATCTTTTAAAGAAATTGATGGCGATAATTATTTTATAATGGCCACCAAACAGGGATTAGTTAAAAAAACTAAAATAAATCAATATGCATCTATAAGAAAAAATGGATTGAATTCTATAAATTTAAGAGATGGAGATGAACTTATAGGTGTTAAAATGACTACGGGTAGTAGTGAAGTGTTGATTTTTACTAAAAATGGGTATGCCATAAGATTTAATGAAAAAGACGTAAGGGCCACTGGAAGAAATACTACAGGAGTTAAAGCCATAACTTTGAGAAAACAAGATATTGCTGTTGCTATGGATATTGCAAGTAATGGTGAAGATATTTTGGTAGTTAGTGAAAATGGATTTGGAAAAAGAACTCCAATAACTGAATATACTATTCATAAGAGAGGTGGAAAAGGAATTATAACCTATAAATCTACAGAAAAGACAGGCTTAATAGTAGGTGCTAGAGTTGTAAAAGATGAGGATGAGATGATGATGATAAATAGTAGTAATGTAGCTATAAGGCTCAATGTGTCTGATATTTCCACTACTAGTAGAAATGCTATGGGAGTAACTCTTATGCGTACAGAAGAAGAGCAAAAAGTGGTAGCTATAGCTAAAATAAATTGTACCGAATAACAGATTTAGTTTTTTCAGATTGTTTAGTTTATTTAAAGGCTGTGTTAGCTAATATTCTATCTCATTTAAAGTTGCAAATGATAAAAAGTGACGCATATGTATAAGATATTCAAGGTTCAGATGGAGATAAGTATTTCTCTATAGCAAACTCCAACTGAACCTGTGTATTAGTTAACCTGAGTTCGAAAAAAATAAAATACAATTTTGTGTAAATATAGATATGGAAAATCTAAAAAATAATTTAACTACAAATGAAGAAATAATTTAACATTTATTTACATTTAAAGTGATATTGTGACTAAGCTAAATAAGGATGTTTGTCCAATTTCAAAGAAGGCTTTTTAGGAAGATAACCTTTGTCCCCGAATAATTTCCCGTAAAGTTCTTTTGAGAGTTGTTCTATTACCTCTATATTCCTGTCATCTACATTTCCAAATGTCAGATAGAAAAAAAGAATTTCATCCCTGTCACTTATGACAAGATGAAGTTTGAAGCCATAAAACCACCCTGTTGAATTCTTTCTCCTTTCTGGAATTTCCCTTGAAAACCTTGTGGGAATGTATTCTCCTGTTATGACATACATCTAAAGT
>NZ_DAIQBT010000024.1:0-46329 GCF_036781005.1 Clostridium sp.
ATGTTTTTTCGTAGCATAACTAATAACCATGAATTAGGATAATGGGAACATTTGTTTACACAGAGATAAGACAGTTTGGTAAAGGACACTTAATTGTTTTTATACTTACATGAAAAAATTTGAGGTGCTTGAACAGGTACCTCTTAATAAGCCTTTAAAAAACTTTGTGTAAAGTGAATATTACTTTATTCCAGATGGGTAAATGCTCATAGGATTGTTCTCTATGATCATGAACCTTATAGGTTGTTTTGTTACATTTAGGACAAATAGCTGAATGAGTTTTTGATTCTGCATATATTTCAACTACTCCATTATTTACATTTAGAGATCTTACTTTAATATCTTGCAATCCTATTAAATTTTCTATAAAATTAAAGTCTAAAGGCATTCGATAATCAGTCCTTATTTTGTTTTTTTTGCTATAAGATAATCATAAGGAGATATCGGATGCTTTTCAACCTTTTTGCCATCATATTGGTAATACAATTAATGGTATCCTTAATTATTCACAAAAGTCGTGGTTGAACCTTAATTTCTACAAACTAAAATACATATGTCTGTAACTATAATGTTTGGACTTTTAACAGCCACTTTTCTCACATTTATAGTTGTTCCAGTAGTGTATTCTTTGGTTACCGGTAAGTTGGAACAGAAATTAGTTACCAAGAATACTTAAAAGATATTTAATACTTAAATCAAAAATGCAAGGTGAACATTTTTTAGTAATAATGCACACCTTGTATTTTTGATTTGTTAGGATTTGCCCTTGAAAGAAGTTCCACACTTATTACAAGTTATAGTTATTTTACCTTTTTTTCTCGGAACCCTTAATTTCTGGGCACAATTTGGACATTTAAATATTTTATAAGGATTATGTGGATTTTGTGAATTTATAAAATTTTTAATTTTATAAATTAAAGGTGAAATAAAATTTTCATAAGCCTGTAATTCTCTGAACCTTTTATATTTGTTCTTTGAAATACATCTCCAGGTGCTGTATACTATAAATACAAAACTTAATGTGTAAACAGGTTTTATAAGAAGAATTACCAATCCTCCTATATAAAGATGCTTGGAGAGTTTATCCATACCATAGCTATCTCTGAAATAATAGGAAATTTTATTTAAAAATTTATTCAAAGCCATCACCTCTAGAAATAAAATTTTAGAATTAAATATAAGTTTACATAATAAAAAAATGCGTTTTTAGATAATTATACAATATAATCTTTATTTTTGCATTATATTAGATAATTATATTTGAATTGATATGTTGGAAATAGTATTATTAATGGATAAAATAAACTTTAGAATCATATTAATTTAACATTAACAGAATATGCCGAGATTTTAAAGTGCAAAATTTTGTTAATAAAAATATTGAAAAATGTTAATTGGTTTGTAATACAACTGTAATATAGTTATTTTAATTATATTTCAATGTTACATGATTACATGGAGGTGATAAAGTGTTAAAAAAAATATATAGGTTTATGATAATAGGCATATTATTTATTTTCATATTTTCAGGTGAAAGTTGTTATGCAGCAGGAGAGTATAAAATTTGGAATGATAATAATATTTCTACTGTAAATAACAAGAAGGCCTGGACTATTACTTTTAATAAAGATATTGATTCAGATTCTGCTAAAAATTTTATAAAAATATATGAACAGGGAAGTACCATACCTTTAAATGTTAATATTATAAATTCATCCACAGGTACCATACAGGTTTCTCCTGTGAGTTCATATGAGGCAGGAAGACAATATGTGCTGGTAGTGGATAGTGGATTAAAGTCTGTGGAAGGCAAGGAATTAAATAAAGGGGTAAAATATAATTTTACAGTGGAGAAAAACAATTTAAAGACTCCCATTGATGTAGAAAACTACTCACAGTACTATAATGCCTTAAAGGATGCATTATATAGTTATGCAGATACTCTAATTTTAAATGTGAGCAATTATGATAAAAATCAATACAATTTAGATGTTATAAACAAAATATTGGTTGATTTCCCCGATTTAAGGGCAAGATATTCAGGAGCAACAAGTAATGTTGAATATGTAAACCCTGTAAAAATTACCATAGGTTTTAAATATACAGATACAAAGGAAAATTTAATAGAAAAGGAAAATGATGTACAAAAAAAAGTTAGTGAAATTATAGGTGATTTAATTACTTCTGATATGGAAGATTATGAAAAAGAGCTAGTGCTTCATGACTATGTAGTCAACAATACAAAATATGATGAAAGGGCATATACGGGTAATATGCCTAAGGATTCATATACAGCCTATGGTGTTTTGATAAATGGAATTGGAGTGTGTCAGGGTTATGCAGATGCTATGGACAGGCTTCTTAGGGCAGCGGGAATAGAGTCCAGTATGGTAATAGGAGATGCAAATAATGGCACTGAATGGATTGGACATGCATGGAATATAGTAAAAATACAGGGACAGTATTATCAGTTGGATTCTACCTGGGATGATCCTGTTACAAATGATGGCTTAAATAGGCTTTCTCATTCTTATTTTAATATAACCGATGATGAGATTGCAAAGAATCATAGGTGGAATAAAGATGATTATCCAGAGTGTACCAGCACTGAATACAGTTTTGACAATCTCAATGTAGTAGAAAAAGATATTCATGGAAATGACATAAAAGTTGTTAATAACTATAATGATTTCTATAGTGTAGTAGAAGATGCATTGTCACAGGGAGGAAAGTCTGTAAGTTTGAAAATATTGGATTATGATTCTGGTAAGTATAATATAACCCAGACTTTAAATAGAATATGCAGAAAATATAATATTTGGGAAGGAGTTACTATAACTACTTATTCAGACGAGATTTCAGGAGCAAAATATGTTATCATAGTAAGGGATTGAGCTATTTTCAATTATGAAGTGATTTTCAGACTTAAACGGAATTTGTTTGTTTGGATAAAAATGTAGTATAAATTGTAATTTTTCAAAAATTTCTATTGACAAGTGAAAAAAAGAGGTATATATTAAAGTTGTAGTCAAAACTTAATAATATGCTTTCGGGGCAGGGTGAAATTCCCGATCGGCGGTATAGTCCGCGAGCTGATTATCAGCAGGAACTGGTTGAATTCCAGTACCGACAGTAAAGTCTGGATGTGAGAAAGTGGAGATTTTTTGTAGTATGTATTTTATTATATGCTAGGTTATGCTTAGTGTGTTTATTATCCCCCTGAAGGTGTTTTCAGGGGGTTTTTATATGGAAAAAATACTGGATAACAGCTGTATTTAAAGAGGAACGTTTTCTGTATTTAAGAACACAGGGGGAGGAATTCAATTTTATGAATTATCACAATAAAGAGGAACATTATATGAAAATTGCTTTAGAATTGGCTTTAAAGGGAGAAGGTTTTGTGAATCCAAACCCGCAGGTGGGAGCTCTGGTAGTAAAAGAAGGCAAGATAGTGGGAAAAGGCTATCACAAATTTTATGGAGGACCTCATGCAGAGGTATATGCATTAGAAGAAGCAGGTGATGAAGCTTCTGGGGGAGAGATATATGTAACTTTGGAACCTTGTTCTCATTATGGAAAAACTCCACCCTGTGTAGAAGCTATAGTAAAGGCAGGAATAAAAAGGGTAGTGATTGCATTGAAGGATCCTAATCCACTGGTTTCAGGTAGGGGCATAGAGTTTTTAAGAAATAAGGGAATAGAAGTGGTTACAGATGTTCTGGAAAAAGAAGCTTTAAGTGTAAATGAAATATTTATAAAGTATATTACTGAAAAACATCCTTTTGTCATATTGAAGTCTGCAGTGACATTGGATGGTAAAATAGCAACCTTTACAGGACAGTCAAAGTGGATAACCTGTGAAAAATCCAGAAATTTTGTCCATCACATAAGAAACAGGGTTATGGCAATTGCAGTGGGCATAGGTACTATACTTTCAGATAATCCACTTTTAACCACAAGGCTTGAAAAAAAATGCAAAAGTCCCATAGCTGTAATTTTAGATTCTAAATTAAGGATACCTATGGATTGTAACATTTTTGATACCATAAAACAGAGAAAAATCATAATAGCCTGTACAGAGGAGCACAATAAAGGTAAAAAGTATGAGATAGAGAAAATGGGAGCAGATGTAATTGTTTGTCCCAAGGATGAATCAGGTAAGGTAAATTTAAAGATTTTAATAGAAAAATTAGGGGAAATTGGCATAGACAGTTTGCTTATAGAGGGAGGAGGATCACTTAATTTTTCTGCTTTAAACTCGGGAATTGTAGATAAGGTTGTCTATTTTATAGCACCTAAAATAATAGGGGGATCAGAGGCAAAAACTTCTGTGGAAGGAAAAGGCATTGAGGATTTAAAAAAGGCTGTCAAATTAAAAAATATCAGCTGTTCAAGTTCGGGAGAAGATATAATGTTTCAAGGATATGTAGAAAAATAATTAAAAAGGGGAAGGGAATATTGTTTACAGGTTTAGTAGAGGAAATTGGACAAATATTAGAAATAAAAAATGGAGAAAATTCTTCTAAAATAACTATCTCTTCCAGGAAGGTTTTAGAAGAAGTCAAATTAGGAGACAGCATAGCTGTAAATGGAGCTTGTCTTACAGTAACAAGTTTTACAGGAAATTCTTTTACAGTAGATGTAATGGCTGAAACGCTTAGAAAAAGCAATTTGAAACTTTTAAAAAGAAACAGCAGTGTGAATTTAGAAAGGGCGGTGAAAGTAGGAGAAAGACTGGGAGGACATATAGTAACAGGACATATAGATGGAATTTCCAGGGTAAAGGAAGTAAAAAAAGAGGATATAGCCACCTGGCTTGTTATACAGCCTCCTTTAGAATTGCTAAAATACATGGTTTCAAAAGGTTCTGTAGCTTTAGATGGAGTGAGCCTTACCATAGCACAGGTGCATAAAGACTGTATTAGTGTATCGTTAATCCCCCATACTAAGGCGCAAACTATTTTGCAGTATAAAAATGTGGGGGATGAAATAAATACAGAATGTGATTTAATAGGAAAATACATTGAAAATCTTATTTTAAGAAGAGAAAAAGAACCAGTAAAAAGTTCCAGCATAACAGAACAACTGTTAAAGGAAAATGGGTTCTTGTAAACAAAAATTTAAATTTGTGTTGTAACTAAAATAGTATAATTAATAGTATTTTTAAAAGAGGAGTTGAAAATTATGAGTAATAAATTTAATAGTATTGAAGAAGCCTTAGAAGATCTTAAACAAGGCAAGATGATTCTTGTAACAGATGATGAAGATAGGGAAAATGAAGGGGATTTAATCTGTGCAGCAGAATTTGCCACCCAGGAAAATGTTAATTTTATGGCAACCCATGCAAAGGGACTTATTTGTATGCCTATGAGCAGCAAAATGATTTCTAAATTAAACCTTCCACAGATGGTTTCAAATAATACGGACAACCATGAAACAGCCTTTACGGTATCTATAGATCACGTAAGTACAACTACTGGAATTTCAGCTGCAGAGCGTTCTATAACTGCATTGAAATCTGTAGAAGAGGGTGCAAAACCGGAGGATTTTAGAAGGCCTGGACATATGTTTCCACTGCGTGCCAAAGAATATGGGGTTCTGGAGCGTAATGGTCATACGGAAGCTACTGTTGATCTTATGAAACTGGCAAATTTAAAAGAGTGTGGACTTTGCTGTGAAATAATGAGAGATGACGGTACTATGATGAGAACTTCTGAACTATTAAAATTTGCCCAAAAATACCAATTGAAGTTTATCACAATTAAAGCTCTGCAGGAATACAGAAAACAAAAAGAAAATTTCGTAGAGAGAGTAGTGCATACAAAACTGCCAACCAAGTATGGAGAATTTATAGCCTATGGGTATGTAAATAAAATAAATGGAGAACATCATATGGCTCTTGTAAAAGGAGATTTGTCAAAGGGAAATTCAGTTTTGTGTAGAGTGCATTCAGAATGTCTTACAGGAGATACTTTCGGTTCTGTAAGATGCGATTGTGGCCAGCAGTATGCAAGGGCCATGACCCAAATTGAAGAAGAGGGACAAGGTATTCTCCTATATATGAATCAAGAGGGAAGAGGAATAGGTATAATTAATAAGTTAAAGGCTTATGCATTGCAGGATAAGGGCATGGATACTGTTGAGGCAAATATTGCATTGGGTTTTGAGGAAGATTTAAGAGATTATTACGCTGCGGCACAGATCTTAAAAGATTTATCCGTTGAAAATATAAGGCTTATGACAAATAATCCAGATAAAATGGAGCAGCTAACTAGGTATGGCATAAATATTACAGAAAGAGTGCCAATCCAAATGAAGGCATCTGCTTATGATGTTTTTTATCTTAAAACAAAACAGGAAAAAATGGGACATATCTTAAATTATTAATATATAAAGGAGATTGAAAATATGAAAGTTTATGAAGGAAAGTTAAATGCAGAAGGGCTAAAGTTTGGAATAGTTGTAGGAAGATTTAATGAGTTTATAGTGTCTAAATTATTGTCTGGAGCTTTAGACTGCTTAAAAAGGCATGGAGCGGAAGAAGATAATATAGATATAACCTGGGTACCGGGAGCATTTGAGATACCTATGATTTCAAAGAAGATGGCTTTTTCCAGAAAATATGATGCAGTGATATGTTTAGGAGCCGTAATCAAGGGAGCCACTCCTCATTTTGATTATGTATCCAGTGAGGTTTCAAAGGGTATAGCAAATGTTTCATTGGAAAGTAATATTCCAGTAATATTCAGTGTACTTACCACAGACAATATAGAACAAGCTATAGAAAGAGCGGGAACTAAAAGTGGAAACAAAGGATATGATGGAGCCATGGCTGCCATAGAAATGGCTAATCTAATCAAGGAGTTAGAATAAGAGAATATATTTAAAACAGATGATTCAGGAGAAATCCTTTTAATCCTCTGTTTTTTATTTTTATATGAAATATGTTATGTAACTATTGACAATTATAATAAACAGATATATTATTATATATGATAATGATTTTCATTATCGATTATTTCAGGAACTTGAAGAGATGATAAAAATGAGTAAAGTAAATATTATTTATTGGACAGGAACAGGCAATACAGAAGCTATGGCTAAATTAATAGAGGAAGGTGCCAAAGAAAAAGGTGCTGAAGTTAAGCTTTTACATGTGTCAGAAGCCAGTGTGGATGATGTAAAAGGTGCAGATGTAGTGTTATTAGGTTCTCCAGCCATGGGTGCAGAGGTTATTATTGCTTCTTCTGTATCCGGCAAAAAATTAGGTCTATTTGGTTCTTATGGATGGGGCGATGGAGAATGGATGAGAAGCTGGTTTGAAAGAATGGAAGGCTATGGAGCCAATCTGTTAAATGAAGGATTAATTGTACAAGAAGCCCCAGAGGGAAGTTCAGAAGAAGAATGCAAAAATTTTGGAAGAGAAGTAGCTGTGTACTAATATTGTAGAATAATATATTTTTATATTAACATAGGAAAATAACGAAATTTTTATAGGATTAAATTTTAAAATTGGATACATGATAATACCTGTAGGATTCTAAGTTTAAATATATTTTTATGAAATATTTTTTGCCTTGGAATCCTAGTGTTATATTAAAGGGAGTTGGTAAAATGTGAAAAGTTTGAACCAGGAATTTATTAAATATATGTACAATACCGATGAAAAAGAATGTATGATGAGTCTTATAACCTATGCACTATCCCCTACTATTACAGGATATAAACCATCTTCTATAGTTACTATATCCAATAGAAATAAAAATATGTATGATCTGTGGTGCAAATATGGATGTGAATATTTGGATAATATAAATTTAAAAGTATTTGAAATCAATAGAAAGGAAAATTCCGTAGTACTTTTATTTTATAATGAAAAAATGCTCTCTGAAGTATTGTGTGATAAGGATAATGCTGAATTTTTAAGTAAATTTGGGTATTCAAACTCCATGTCTCTAATTGAGAAGTTGAATCTTCTTAAAAATAGATATGAATATAATTTTTGCCCTCACGAGATGGGAATCTTTTTGGGCATACCCCTTAGAGATGTGGAATATTTTATGAATTGTAATGAAAAAGAATGTGTATGCTGTGGTTACTGGAAAGTTTATAATGACAGAGAAGGAGCCCTTCAGGTATTTGAAAATTATAATAAATCAAAAAATAATTTTTTAAAATTCATTCAAAATGATATTGGAATTACAAAGGTAGTAAAGCTACTATCTTCTTAAAGTGCTATATGTTTTTACAATTTGGTACTTTTTATATTAATAAATGTAGTATATTATATTTATTAGTATATTAAAAAGGAGATTTTAAATATGAAGTGGAGAGTATTTACAAGTAAATTGTTAACAGTATTTATGGTTTTATCTGTAATATTAATGGGAGGGGTAAATAAAGTACAGGCAGATGCATATAAGGTAGTCACCTTGGGAGGAAATCTTACAGAACAGCAAAAAAATGATATGCTGGAATATTTCAAGGTTAATAAACAGGAAGTCAATGTAATAGAAGTAAATATAGACGAAGAGAAAAAGTATTTGGGAGATGTGGCAAGCAGTGAACAAATAGGGACTAAATCCATATCCTGTGCTTACGTAGAGCCAACATCCAGTGGAGGACTTCAGGTATCCACCAATAATATATATTGGGTAAGCAGCAGCATGATAAAAAATGCCCTTATAACTGCAGGGGTAAAAAATGCCAATGTTAAAGCGGCTGCTCCTTTTAATGTATCTGGAACTGCGGCTCTTACAGGCATTTTAAAAGGGTTTGAAAATAGTACTGCAGGAAATAAAATTGACGAAGAAACCAAAAAAGTTGCCAATGATGAACTGGTAACCACAGGAAACTTGGGAGATAAAATAGGAAAAGATGAAGCAGCAGGTTTAATAAATGAAATAAAGACAGATGTAGTTAAAGAAAAACCTAAGACAGAAGGGGAAATAAAAAACATAGTGCAAAATGTGGTTAACAATTATAACTTTAATTTATCCTCTGAAGACGTAGATAAAATAGTATCTTTAATGAGTAAAATAAATGGTTTAAACTTGAACTTTTCTGAATTGAAAGACCAACTAAATAATGTGACAGATCAATTAAAAGGAAGCATATCTTCCGAGGAAGCTAAAGGATTTTTTTCTAAAATTATAGAAGCTATTAAAAATTTTTTTAGCAGTTTATTCTAAAGATGGTGTGGTATTTTATACACTTTAAAATACTGTGAAAGAAATTTATCCTTATAAAGAACCTGTATAAATTTTGACATAAACCCCTTATATAAGCATATGTGGAGGGGTTTATAATATTATATTTGATTATATGTAAGTATAGGTTATAATAAAGTAGTATGGTAAATCAATATGTATTTATGGTGGAAGGGGTAAATGTTTATGAAAGAAAAAAAATCTGAAGAATATAGACTAAAAAATGACAGACTAAGCTGGAGTTTTCTTAGTTCTTATTTAAAATTCTTTGTTTTAATCGTGGTCTCTATAATTGTAATAGGAGCGGTATGTTTTTATAATACAAAAAAGGAACTTACAAATTTAGGAGAGACTGCTATAAAAAATAGAATACAGATGGGTATTGTAATGATGGAATCACTTGAGGAACAGGTTCAAAAAGGAAAGCTTACTAGGACTGAAGCTCAAGAGATATTTAAAAATAAAATGTTAAATTCAAAACAGTCTGATGGAAAAACTAGGGGACTTAATTCAGATTTAGAATTAGGTATACAGGCATATATGTATGCTGTTAATAGTAAGGGAGTTGAAATGATGCACCCTTATAAAGAAGGAGAGGATATATCAAGTATTAAGGACTCAGATGGAAACAGTTTGGTACAGCTTATAATGGATGAAGCCAAGAATCCCAAAGATGGAGGGATAGTACATTTTAACTGGAAAAACCCGGGGGAAATTCGTGAAAGGCCTAAAATAAATGCTGTGGCTTATTTTGAGCCCTGGGACTGGTACATAAATGTAGGGTGTTACGATGAAGATTTTTATAAACCCTTATACAAAATTTTAATACTCATAGTTATAATATCTGCAGTTATAATACTAATTTCTATGTTATTTATAGGCATTCTTATGAAGAATAAAGTAAAACCTTTAAGTGAAATAATAAATTCCATGAAGAGGGCATCTAAAGGCAATATGTCTGTAAAGGTGAATATAAAGAATGAAGATGAAATAGGAATTATAGCACAAATATTTAATGAGATGATAGGTGAAATAAGAAATGTTCTTGTGAAAATAAAAAATACATCCATTGTAATAGATGAAAAAATAGTCAACATAGGTTCTTTTACCCAGGTTACTACTGAAAATTCCACGGGAATAAAGGATGCCATGGAACAGGTATCATCTGCCATAAGTGATTCTGCTAAAGATATGCAGCAAAGCCTTGAAAGTATGAATATGCTGTCTAAAAATATAGATATGGTAAAAGAAAACAGCATTACTATGAGAGAAGATGTATTAAAGGCTAGTGAGTTAAATTCAAATATTATAAACATACTTGGTGAACTTGAAAACAAAAATAAGGAAAACATAGAAGCATCCAGGGAAACAAACAGCAATATAAAAAAATTATTGGATAAATCCAATGATATAGTGAGTATAGTAGAGACCATAGAGGGAATTTCAAATGAAATAAATTTGCTCTCTTTAAATGCATCTATAGAATCTGCAAGAGCTGGTGAAGCAGGAAGAGGTTTTGCCGTGGTGGCAGAACAAATTAAAGAACTGTCAGATGAAACTTTTGAATCTGTAAAACAAATTAATATACTTATAAAAGAACTTATAGATACAGTTAATATTTCTGCAGATAGTGTGGAGACTTCAAGTAAAGTAATAGAATCCCAGGTGGATACCATAGATGAAACAAAACAAACACTGGGAAAAGTAATTGATTTTATGGAAAACATGCCAAAGGTAATTGGGAAAAATGTATCCAAGATAGAAGAAGTTTATGAAAATAAGGATATAGTTAGTTCTTCCATGGACTCCATACTTTCAGTTACACAGGAGATAGCAGCATCTTCGGAGGAAATAACAGCTTCCACCTTGGAAGTAAGAGAAAAAATGGAAGATGTAAAAAAGCTTACAGTAGATTTAGAACAGGTTTCAGGTGAGTTAAAAGAAAAAGTAAATAAATTTTTATTATAGAAAAGCTATATATCTATTGACATAAAATTTAATTTATAATATACTGACAGATATATAGATGATTGTAAAAACGGAGATAGAGGCTAGTAGGTGTGTTTTTATTTTGAAGAGAGTGGGGTCAGGTGGAAACCCATAGATAGTACACATTGAACTCACTCTTGAGTTGCAGACTGAAATTTTAGTAGGTTGTGCCGGCAGTATTGTCGTTATTAAATTAAGAAAAAATTTGGGTGGTACCGCGACAGACTCCTCGCCCCATGAGAAGTCTGTTTTTTATATTTAAAAAATAAAAAATCTATAAACTATGTATTGTAAACTATAAATTGTGAACTGTGCATTGTAAATTGTGAATTGTAAAAACCATGATAGGGAATAGTAGACCTGTGAATTGATTTAAAAGAGAGTGGGAATAGGTGAAAACCCATAAATTATACAAGTTGAACTCACCCTGGAGTTGTAGGCTGAAATTTTTAGTAGGTTCTACCGGTTTATGCCGTTATTTGATTGAGAAAAAAATTTGGGTGGCACCGCGACAGACTTCTCGCCCCATGGAGAAGTCTGTTTTTTATATTTTTATTTAATTTAAAAGGGAGGAATTTTTATGACAAAGAAAATATATATATTTGACACTACATTAAGGGATGGAGAGCAGACACCTAAGGTGAGCCTTAATATAAATGATAAAATTACCATTGCAAAACAGCTTCAGAAGTTATCTGTAGATATCATAGAAGCTGGATTTCCCAAGGCTTCTCATGGAGATTTTGAGGCAGTCAAAGCTATTGCAGATAGTATACAAGGTCCCGTCATAGTGGGACTTGCAAGGGCTTCAAAGGAAGATATAGACTGTGCCTGGGAAGCGCTTAAAGGTTCCTTAAAACCAAGAATTCATATTTTCCTTGCTACATCGGATATTCACATGGAGCATAAGTTAAATATGAAACCTGAAGAAGTTTTAAAAAGGGCATCAGATATGGTAAGATATGCTAAGGGATTATGTCCAAGTATAGAATTTTCACCAGAAGATGCCACAAGAACAAGGCCTGAGTTTTTGTATAAAGTTTTAGAGGCGGTTATAGAAGCTGGTGCAGATGTAGTAAATATACCAGATACAGTGGGTTATACTACTCCTTTAGAATATGGCGCATTTATCAAAGGAATTAAAGAAAATGTAAAAAATATTGATAAGGCAATTATAAGTGTGCATTGTCATAATGACTTGGGGCTGGCTGTGGCAAATTCTCTGTCGGCTATTAAAAATGGAGCAGAACAGGTTGAATGTGCCATAAATGGACTTGGAGAAAGGGCAGGGAATGCAGCCCTTGAAGAAATTGTAATGGCTATTAGCACCAGGGCTGATAGTTTTAATTGTCACACAGATATTGCTACAGAAGAGATAACTAAAACCAGTAGTATAGTAAGTCATGTAACAGGCATGCAGGTTCAAGGAAACAAGGCAATAGTGGGAGCCAATGCTTTTGCACATGAATCCGGCATACACCAACATGGTGTATTAAACTGCAGAGAAACCTATGAAATTATGACACCGGAATCTGTAGGACTTAAGAAAAATTTTATAGTTTTAGGAAAACATTCTGGAAGACATGCTTTTGTAGAGCATTTGCATGAAATGGGATATAAGGATTTAAGCAAAGAAAAGACAGATGAAATTTTCAAGAAGTTCAAAGAGCTAGCAGATAAGAAAAAACATATATCCGATGAGGATATAGAAAGTCTTGTTAAAAATGAGATATTTCATGTTCCAGAAGTATTTAAATTAAAGTATTATCAAGTTTTTACGGGGAACACCGTTGTATCTACTTCTACTGTAGAGATTGAATGTAATGGGAAAAAATTGAGTGAAGCCTCTTGCGGAGATGGACCTGTAGATGCTACATTTAAAGCTATTGAAAAAGCCACGGGCATAGACGTTACTTTAAGTGATTATTTTATAAAGGCTGTAGGAAGCGGAAAAGATGCAATGGGAGAAGTAACTGTAAGAATTGAAAAGGAAGGAAAGATATTTTCTGCAAAAGGTATAAGTACAGATATTGTAGAGGCCAGCGGTATAGCTTTTATAAATGCTGTAAATAAACTATATTATGAAACCCATTCAAAGGATTTAAAAAAAATCTCGTCCAATTAAGAAATATGTATAATTAATATAAAATTTTGATAGGAGTGATTTATGTGGCAATGACTATGACACAAAAAATACTAGCTTTCCATGCAGGGCTGGACAGTGTAAAAGCGGGAGAATTAATAAAAGTAAAATTGGATTTAGTACTTGGAAATGATATAACTACTCCGGTAGCTATAAATGAATTTAATAAAATTGGAAGCCAGGAGGTTTTTAACAGGGAGAAGGTTGCAATTGTTCCAGATCATTTTACTCCTAATAAGGATATAAAATCAGCTGAGCAGTGCAAATGTGTAAGAGAATTTGCGAAGGACAAAGGTATTAAAAATTATTTTGAAATAGGTCAGATGGGAATTGAGCATGCCCTTATCCCTGAAAAAGGATTAGCAGTATGTGGAGATGTAATAATAGGTGCAGATTCTCATACTTGTACCTATGGTGCCCTAGGAGCATTCTCCACAGGGGTTGGAAGTACGGATATGGCAGCAGGAATGGCCACAGGAGAAGCCTGGTTTAAGGTTCCAGAAGCTATAAAATTTGTACTAAAGGGTAAATTAAAGCCCTGGGTAAGTGGAAAAGACATTATTCTCCATATTATTGGAATGATAGGAGTAGACGGAGCTCTTTATAATTCAATGGAATTTGCAGGAGAGGGTGTAGGGGAATTATCCATGGATGACAGGTTCACCATAGCTAATATGGCTATTGAAGCAGGGGCTAAAAATGGAATTTTCCCAGTAGATGAAAAAACCATAGAATATGTAAAAGAACATTCAAATAGAAATTATACTGTGTATGAAGCAGATGAAAATGCAGACTATATTAAAACCATAGAAATAGATTTGTCAGAAATTCGCCCTACAGTAGCATTTCCTCATATACCTGAAAATACTAGAACTATTGATGATGTGGGAGAGGTGAAAATAGATCAGGTAGTTATAGGTTCCTGTACCAATGGAAGAATAGGGGATTTAAGGGAGGCAGCCAAAGTATTAAAGGGAAGAAAAGTGAACTCAAATGTAAGAACAATTATATTTCCTGCTACTCAAAGTATATATCTTCAAGCCTTAAAGGAAGGACTTCTTGAGATATTCATAGAGGCAGGAGCAGTAGTGAGTACTCCTACCTGTGGACCATGCCTTGGAGGACATATGGGTATACTTGCAAAAGGAGAAAGGGCGGTAGCTACTACAAACAGGAATTTTACAGGCAGAATGGGTCATGTAGAAAGTGAAGTCTATTTGGCAAGTCCCGCAGTAGCAGCGGCTTCTGCTGTAACAGGAAAAATTTCATCACCAGAGGAGGTTGTAAAATGATAAAGGGGAAAACTATTAAATATGGAGACAATATTGATACAGATGTTATAATTCCGGCAAGATACTTAAATACCAGTGATGAAAAGGAACTTGCTTCTCACTGTATGGAAGATTTGGATAAGGATTTTTCAAAAAAAATAAATAAGGGGGATATAATTATAGCAGGTAAAAATTTTGGATGCGGTTCCTCCAGAGAGCATGCTCCTATAGCTATTAAGGCATCGGGGATAAGCTGCGTGATAGCAGAAACTTTTGCCAGAATATTTTTTAGAAATTCTATAAATATAGGACTTCCAATAATGGAATGTGAGGAAGCTGCAAAGGATATAGAAGAAAATGATGAAATATCCATTGATGTAAATTCAGGAGTAATCACCAATATAACTAAAAATAAAACTTATAAGGCGGCACCTTTTCCAGAATTTATGCAGAAGATAATAGAGTCTCAAGGACTTATAAACTATATAAAAAAAGAGGTGGAAAGCAAGTGAAAATAGCTATTATACCAGGAGATGGAGTAGGGAAGGAAATAATAACCCAGGGAGAAAAAGTTTTAAAGGTAGCAGCAGATAAATATAAGTTTGATCTTCAATGTGAAAAGGTACTTTTAGGAGGGAGTGCCATAGATGAAAAAGGCACACCTCTTCCAGAGGAGACTATAGAAGTTTGTAAAAGAAGTGATTCGGTACTTTTAGGGGCAGTAGGAGGACCTAAATGGGATAAATTACCGGGCAATTTAAGGCCTGAAGCAGGACTTCTGGGTATAAGAAAAGCCCTTGGTGTATTTGCAAATTTAAGACCTGCCATATTGTTTCCAGAACTTAAATCCGCTTCAAATTTAAAACCTGAAGTGCTTGGAGAAGGACTTGATATAATGATAGTGAGGGAGTTAACTGGAGGGGCATATTTTGGGGAAAAAGGAAGGATGGAGGTAGAAGAGGGACAGAAAGCTTGGGATACCATAAGTTATTCCACCTTTGAAATAGATAGAATTGCCAGGCGGTCTTTTGAAATTGCAAGAAAGAGAAATAAAAAACTTACTTTGATAGATAAGGCCAATGTACTTGAAAGTTCTAAATTGTGGAGGGAAGTTGTAGGAGAAATTTCCAAGGAATATGGTGATGTAGAACTTAACTATATGTATGTGGATAATGCTGCTATGCAGCTTATTAAAGATCCTAGGCAATTTGATGTGATTTTAACAGAAAATATGTTTGGAGATATTTTAAGTGATGAAGCTTCAATGCTTACAGGTTCCCTTGGAATGTTGCCTTCTGCCAGTGTACGTCAGGATTCTTTTGGATTATACGAACCTATACATGGTTCTGCACCGGATATTGCAGGGCAGAATAAAGCTAATCCTATTGGCACCCTTATGAGTATATCCATGATGTTTAAATATAGTTTCAATATGGATGAGGTTTCTAGAAATATAGAAAATTCAATATCTAAAGTTTTAAAAGAAGGGTATAGAACTTTAGATATTGCTACAGAAAGCTCGAAAATTGTAGGCACAGAGGAAATGGCAGAGCTTATAATTAAAAATATGCAGTCTGTATAAGTTTTTCCACTTTAAAAGAAATGAGAGGAGATATGTTCATAAATACGCTGGAAAATCAGGTTTGTTATTCCAGCTTTCCTCTGGAATATAGAAAAAAATAATTGGCTTTTTGGAGTGGAAAATATATTTTTTATGTTGATTAAATTATTGAATATATTTAATCAGGGAGAAACTTATTCCCTAGAAGATATTGCAAATATGTTAAAGGTAGAAGTAAACACCGTAAAAGCACAACTGGAATATCTTGAAAATAATGGGTATATTAGAAAGGTAATTGGGGGTACAAACTGTAATACAGATTGTACCCGTTGTAGAAACAAGAATGGAAATAGAGGGGGACTTGTTATGTTGGAAATCAATAGATTACTCTAAACGCTATTTAAATCTAATGAAGGCCCAGGCTTTTTCTTCTTTCAACTATGGTTTCCTCCAGTATGTCCGCAGCCTTTACTATGTCATCCTCAATTATAAGTTTTCCGCCTGTAAGATTTACCATGTCCTCACAGAGAACTTTTGTAACAACTTTACTTCCTCCTATGAATGGGGATATGGCAAGGTGGAGAGGAAGTCCAAGGGCAAGTCCGAAGCTTCCATCTGCCAGGGCTTGTTCTTCAAGCCATTGGGGTGCTGAAAGAACAAGGGGCAGTTTCGGAATATCAATGTTTAAGTATTCTGCCAGTTCCTTTGCTACAATTTCAAGTCTTCCAATAGCAAGACAAGGACCAAAATTAAGTACAGGTGGTATACCAAGGCTCTTGCATACTTCTTTTAAACTGTCTCCTGCAAGTTGGGCAGCACCAGGTGACATAAGTCCTACATTTTCAAGGCCACCACTGGAACATCCCGCAGAGAGTATGATTATGTTTCTCTTTATAAGTTCTTTTGCAAGTTCTACTGTAAATATATCATGTCCTTTGGCAGTTAGGTTTGAACATCCTACTATGGCTGCCACACCTTTTATTTTACCGGAGGCTATGAGATCCACAAAGGGTTTCCAACTCCCCCCTAAAAATTTTTTAAGAGAAGTTTCACTTACACCAGTTATTACGTCATCAAAACCATGATCTTTAGGAATATTGATTTTAACATTGGCTCTTCTTTCAGTATAGCTTTCAAGAGCCTTATCTATAATATAATCACTTATTTTTTCTCTGTCTTTATAGGAATACTCTATATAATCTGCATTGGATTTTTTACTTACCTCATCAATACATATCATTTTAACCATAAATTTATCTGTTATTGGTTCAATACCAGGAAGTGTACAGTTGAATTCTGATACTATGGCATCTATTCCACCTGTAGCTATGAGAGCTTCACTGGTAAAGTTATTTCCTGCATGACCTGAAAAGACTTCAGTATAGTGTTTACCTCTCAGCTGGAGATCCTGTCCTACACAGGTGCATCCTACCAGTCTAAATCCCTTTGCACCTACTTTATTGGCCTTTTGGATAATTTCAGGTTCTATAAGTTTGTCCTGAAGGTGGGCAATCATGGAATGCTGATGACCTGTTATCATTAAATTTATATAATCAGGATCCACTACCTTGAAACCAACCTTTGCAGCCCTTATTTCGGGTTCACCTAAGATAATATCATTTAATAAATTGGTAAGGGTAAGTCCATAGATACCGGTGGATATTCCAAGTCTTAAACAGGTTAACAGCATATTTACAGGATCACTATTTAAATTTGTGGAAGTTTCTACTATACCGTCAAATACCTCTGATTTTGCGCCGCCTGGCATTATATTTAATTCTTTCCAGTTTTTAAGTCTAGGTTCATAGGCTATTTTATTTATAACCTCCATTTTTTCAAACTTTGGTTTATACAAATCCTTTAGTATTGCGTCGGCCACTAACACAGCTTTTTTGTGGGGGTCAGTTTCTGTTATGCCTAGTTTTTCTGCTAAATTATTTAAAACATTCATTCCTTTTATTTCCCCGCCACTTTCTCCCAGGGATTTTACATTTCTAGCTGTGTTTTCTACTATATGAATATAACAACCGCTTCCTGCAGCTACAGCACGCAGAAAATTTCTGGCAACTATGGTGTCTGCATTAGCTCCACATATTCCTTTTGGGGAAGCAGGGGTTATCCTACAGGGACCATTTGCACATAATTTACAGCATACTCCCATTTGGCCAAAGTTACATTTAATTTTTTGACTATCTACTCTATGATGTGAAGTTTGTACATCTTCTAGGGAACTTATAAAATTTTCAAGAATTTTATCAGCAGATTCACAGATTTTGTTATTTGACATAATAAATCCTCCTAATTACAATTTGATAATATTTTTTATTATAAAATATATATAGTCTACAAATATTATTTATTAATAGTTATAATATAAACTTTTGTAAAAACTTTGTCAATATGATATTGCAAAATATTCATAACTGTTTTTTTATACGTGCAGCCAATTTTGTAGGTTTGATCCTCTTCATTTACATAAATTATTTATATATTCACTTTGTATTTTCTAATTAAATTTTAATGTTCTACTAATTTTACTCTAATGAAATGTTTTTATTATATAAGTATAGAAGCTTATATCAAATAAAAATAAATAGGAGGAAGTTTATATGTCAATTAGTATTGAACAGATTGACCTTTTAAGGAAAAGAGCAAATGTAGGTTACAAGGAAGCAAAGGAAGCACTGGAAAAGTGCAATGGAGATATAGTTGAAGCACTTTCTTACCTTGAGGAACAAAATAAGATTAAACCTGAAAAAGAACCTTTGGGAAGTTCAAATTTTATGGGAAAAATAAAAAGGTTGATTATAAAGGCCAATAAAATAAGACTTGTAATATCAAAAGATAAAAAAACACTGCTTAACATACCTTCCACTTTAGCTGCAATATTTGTTATATTTGCAATGCCAGCTGCAGTGGTATCTATTATAATTGCCCTGGTTACAGGCTGTAAGATAAGGTTTCGCAAGGAAGATGGGGAAGATTTAAATATCAACAGCAAAATAGACAAGGTTTCAAATGTGGTGACAGATGTTAAAGATAAAATAACAAAAGAATTTAATAATGCCTAAAGGTCTGCCTGCTTATGATTTATCATATGGCAGGCTTTAAATTTTTTACAAAATAAAATATAATAACTGTAAACTGCAAATCGAGAACTGTGAACCATAAATTGTAAATTATGAACTGTAAATCGTAAATCGTGAACTGAAAAGGGGCGATATAATGACTGGCAAGAGAATTCTTATTGTGGAAGATGAAGTAAAAATAGCCAGATTTGTTCAGCTTGAACTGGAACATGAAGGATATATAGCAGAGCAGGTGGGAGACGGAAGGGCGGCACTTGAAAAAGCTTTAAATGGGGGATATGACCTTGTTATACTTGATGTTATGCTTCCTTCTATGAATGGAATGGAAGTACTAAGAAGACTTAGACAGACCTCTAATGTTCCCGTTATAATGCTTACTGCAAAGGATGAAATTATGGATAAGGTTATGGGACTTGATATAGGTGCTGAAGATTACATGACAAAACCCTTTGCCATAGAGGAACTTCTTGCAAGAATCAGGGTAGTATTTAAGCATAAAAGCAATAATGATGTAAAAACTAATGATATTGTAAGTGCAGGTAATCTTCAAATGGATATTGACAGGCATGTTGTTACCTATGAAAATACATCCATAGATTTAACAAAGAAAGAATTTGATCTTTTAAAATATTTAATGATAAATAAAGATATTGCACTTTCAAGGGAAAATATACTGGATAAGGTCTGGGGATATGATTACCTGGGAGACACGAATATAGTGGATGTGTACATTCGCTATTTAAGAAGTAAAATTGATGACAAATTTAATATAAAGTATATATATACCATTCGTGGAGTGGGGTATCAATTTAGGAATGAGTGATAAAAAACCTCTCTATAAGATAATATTTAAAATTGTAAAAATACTGTTTTCATTTTCAAAAGTAATTTTTAAGTTTTTGTATGATATTACAGAAGACATTGCCTGGAGAATCTTGGAGAAATTTAGATTTTCTTTGACTTTCAAAATTACAGTAACTTATGTATTTACATTTATCCTGGTTTTTTCACTGATAGGAGTGTGTATAATTGCGGCCTTTAAATACTATATGGGCAGAGGAATAAATAATGATTATATTTCAGTTTTGACAGGAATTATGTTTATAGCCTATAGTGTAGCATTGGCCATTACTACAATTGTAGTCTCAAAGGCCAGCAAAAAATTTTTATCTCCGGTGGAAAAAATGACAAATACTGTACGGGAAATATCTATAAATGATCTAAATAAACGTCTTAATATAAAGGGTTCAAAAAATGAATTAAAGGATCTTGCAAAGACGTTTAATGAAATGTTAGATAGAATTGAAAGTTCTGTAAAGCAGCAGAATCAATTTGTGTCTGATGCCTCCCATGAGCTGAGAACTCCTATTTCCGTAATTCAGGGATACGCAAATCTTCTGCATAGATGGGGAAAGGATGATAGAGAAATTCTGGAAGAGTCTATTTGTGCAATTAAAAGTGAATCCGAAAATATGAAAGACTTGATAGAAAAGCTATTATTTCTTGCAAGAGGAGATAAAAAGGCTCAAAAAGTTGAAAAAGAAGAGTTTATACTGGGTGAACTTATTGAGGAACTGATAAAAGAGACAAAATTAGTGCATAAAGATCATCATATAGAAAGTGAGCATAATGAAAAATTCAGTGTATATGCAGATAGGAAACTTATTAAAGAGGCATTGAGGGTATTTATGGATAACAGTATCAAATATACAAAGGAAGGGGGAATTATTAAACTGGACTGCTATTTTGCAGAGGATATAAATGCTGCTGTCATAACTGTGGCGGATACAGGCATAGGCATTTCCAAAGAGCATATTCCACATATATTTGAAAGGTTTTACAGGGCAGATGAGTCAAGAACAAAATCCAGCGGAGGCACGGGACTTGGACTTTCCATTGCAAAATGGATACTTGACATACATAAGGGCAAAATAGACGTGTGGAGTGAACTTGATATAGGGACAGTTATGAAAATTACCTTTCCTGTAAAATAAATTTGCATGTTCTAAATATTATTTATATAATAATTTTAAAGTTGTAAG
The DNA here is from genome assembly GCF_036781005.1 of Clostridium sp. Lineage (GTDB taxonomy): Bacteria > Bacillota > Clostridia > Clostridiales > Clostridiaceae > Clostridium_B. The sequence continues at coordinate 21,305 of NZ_DAIQBT010000024.1, forward strand.
CCTTCTTTAGCGATTAGAGGGTATTTTTCTTAGAGCAGCGCAGGTATTTGAAGGAGGAATTTTGTGGGAGATAAAATAAGCAACAGTTATGATGTTAACTCATTAACTTCATTGGAAAAACTTGAACCAGTACGTGTAAGACCGGGTATGTATATAGGCTCCACCGGTACCAAAGGTCTTCATCATTGTATATGGGAAATATTAGATAATTCTATAGATGAAATTTCCAATGGATTTGGAGATAAGGTATGTGTCATATTAAATCAGGATGGAAGTGTATCTGTTATAGATAATGGCAGGGGAATACCTACAGGAACCCATTCTGTAACTAAAAAAAATGGAGTTGAAATGGTATTTACTTCCCTTCACACAGGAGGTAAATTTAATAATGATATATATAAGACTTCCGGAGGACTTCATGGGGTTGGAGGGGCAGTGGTAAATGCCCTTTCCAGCTGGATGGAGGTGGAAGTGAGACAAAATGGACATATATATAGGCAAAGGTTCCAGCATGCCTATGATAAATCACTTAAAAAAATCATGCCGGGAACTCCCGTAACAGGACTTGATATAATAGGAAATACCGGGGATACTGGAACTAAAGTAACCTTTATGCCGGATAAAGAGGTGTTTTCTACAGTAGATTTTAAACTTGATATAATAGAGGAAAGACTTAAAGAACTGGCTTTTCAGAATAAGGGAATAACTTTAAAATTTATATACTGGGAAGAAAAAAATAAAGTTGAAAAAGAATATCATTCAGATAGAGGGCTCCTGGATTTTATAGAATATTTAAATGAAAGTAAAACACCTCTTCACAAAGAACCTATACTGTTTCAAGGGGAGAGAAGTGTCGAAGGTATAAAGATGAAAGGGGAGGTGTGTATACAGTTTACGGATTCTACTACATATCATATAGCAAGTTATGTAAATAATATTCCAACTACAGAGTCTGGAACTCATGAAAGCGGTTTTAAAACAGGTATGACCAGAGCGTTTAAAGAGTGGGCTAAAAAATTAAATCTCATAAAGGAAAAAGACAGGGAATTTGAAGGAGAGGACTTGAGAGAGGGAATGACAGCTATAGTAAAGGTGAGCATAAACAATCCTGTGTTTGAAGGTCAGACTAAAACAAAGCTTGGAAATAGTGAAGCCTATACCATAATGAATGATCTTTCCTACACCAAATTATCAGAATGGATAGAGGATAATAAGAGTACTGCCTCTATCATAATAAATAATGCTCTCTATGCTGCTGCCAGAAGGGAAAAAATAAAAAAAATAAATGATGCGGAAAAGAAAAAGATAGGTAAGGGAACGGCACCTCTTGCGGGAAAAATTGCAGTATGCACCTTAAAAGATCCTTCAAAATGTGAGTTTATAGTGGTGGAAGGGGATTCTGCAGGAGGCTCTGCAAAACAGGCAAGAGATAGAAGGTTTCAGACCATAATGCCCTCAAAGGGCAAAATAATGAATACAGAAAAACAAAAACTTGAAAATGTCTTAGGCAGTGAGGAGTTAAAGATATTTAATACTGCCATAGGCACTGGAATATTGAAAAATTATAATGAAAAAGATCTTAAATATAATAAAATCATAATATTAAGTGATGCAGATGTGGATGGATACCATATAAGGGCCCTTTGGATGACTTATATGTATAGATATATGAGAGAGCTTATTTTAAATGGACATCTTTATATAGCACTTCCACCTCTTTACAAGGTCTACAAACAAGTAAAGGGCAAAGAAGTAGTGAAGTATGCCTACAGTGACAATCAACTTTTGCAGACAAAAAGAGAAGTAGGCTCTAAAGCTTTGATACAGAGATATAAAGGTCTTGGAGAGATGAATTCAGATCAGCTTTGGGATACTACTTTAAATCCTGAAAGTAGAACATTGCAGCAAATAACCATAGAAGATGTGGTGAAGGCAGAAAAAATGGTGTCTTTACTTATGGGAGACGTAGTGGCACCTAGGAAAAAATATATGTACAAACACGCAGAATTTTAGACAATTCACAATGCACAATGCAGAATTCACGATTTACAATGCACAAGTACAGTTCACAATTCACAATTGGTGAAATTTTGCCTTCAGGTAAAATCAATTTAATTAGTTTTTCAGCTTAAGTTGAAAAACTAATTAAATTGTGAACTGTAAATTGTGAACTGAAAAGAGGAGGATTTTCTTGGCGAAAAATACATTAATTCCAAAAGATAATAATATAATAAGAATTCCCATAGAAGAAGCTATGCCGGATAACTATATGCCCTATGCTGTGGAAGTGGCAAAGGACAGAGCCCTTCCAGATGTGAGGGACGGATTAAAACCTGTACACAGAAGAATAATATATGGGGCCTATATGTTAAAGGCATTTCCAGATAAACCCTATTATAAATCTGCAAGGATAGTGGGAGACATACTTGGAAAATATCATCCCCATGGAGATACTTCTGTTTATGATGCCATGGTAATATTGGCCCAGGATTTTACAACCCAAATGCCCATTATAGACGGCCACGGTAATTGGGGAAGTCAGGACGGAGACAGTGCTGCTGCCATGCGTTATACAGAAGCAAGACTCACACCTATTGCTATGGAAATGGTAAGGGACATAGAAAAAGGTGTAGTAAATATGGTAGACAATTATTCAGGTTCTGAAAAGGAACCGGAGGTGCTTCCTTCAAGATATCCAAATTTGCTTGTAAATGGAGCTTTTGGAATAGCTGTTGGACTTGCAACCAATATTCCACCCCATAATTTAAGAGAAGTGATACAGGCTGTCTGTGCCTATATTGACTGTGAAGATATAAGCACAGAAAAACTTATGGAGTATATTAAAGGACCTGATTTGCCTACAGGGGGAATAATTATAGGAAGAGAATCACTGGCTTCCGCCTATGCCACAGGAGAAGGAAAAGTTACTCTAAGAGCTAAAACCTCCATAGAAAAGCTTGATAATGGAAGACTTGGAATAGTTATAACAGAGTTTCCCTACAGAAGAAGCAAGGCAAAATTACTTCAGACCATCTCTGAGATGACGGCAGATAAGAGGCATGCAAAGGCATTAGAACCCATATCTGATATAAGAGATGAATCTGATAGAAAAGGTATAAGGGCGGTAATAGAATTTAAAAAATCAACAGATAGAAACTTAGCTGAAAAAGTTTTGAAATATTTATTTAAAAAGACTGAACTTCAATGCAATATATTTTTCAACATGGTAGTTCTGGCAGAGGGGAAACCTGTAACACTGGGGCTAAAGGGTATATTAAAGCACTATATTAAATATCAAAAGGAAATTATAAAAAGGAGAACTGAAAAGGAATTACAGGCAGCAAAAAGCAGATTTCACATTGTGGAAGGGTTTATAAAGGCTATTGGACTTATGGACCAGATTATAAATACCATAAGAAGTTCCAAATCAAAAAAAGATGCAGCTTTGAATCTCATGGAAAAATTCAAATTTACAGGGGAGCAGTCAGAAGCTATTTTGGAACTTATGCTCTATAGACTTACAGGACTTGAAGTAATATCCTTTGAAAAGGAACATAGAGAACTTTTAAAAACCATAAAAAAACTCACAAAAATATTAGATAGTGAAAAGGAAATTTTAAAGGTTATAAAAAAGGAACTCACAGAAATTTTAGAAAAATATGGCAAGGACAGAAAGACTATCATAATTGAAGAGGAAGAAAAGGCAAAAATAGATGTGGAAGAAATTTTAGTAGATGAGGACATAGTAATTACCATGTCCAAGGATGCATTTATAAAGAGAATTTCCCTTAAAAGTTATAATCGATCCAGCAGGGATGTTAAGGATATAGAATATAGAGAGGGAGATTTCAATATATATGTGATAAACTCCAGTACAAAAAATACAATTATGTTTTTTACAAACAGGGGAAATGTATATAAAATAAAGGGAATAGATATTCCAGAGTTTAAATGGAGAGAAAAAGGAGAAAAACTGGAAAGTATAATAAAAGGAATTGATCTTTCAGAGGAAAGAGTTGTAGCAGTTTACAGTATAGAAAGTTTTGATTTCCCTGCAGAGTTTATATTTTTTACAAACATGGCAGGTATAAAAAGGACTGGTATTAATGCCTTTGTTACAAAATACACCAAACTTATGGCATTGAGATTAAAAAAAGAGGAAGAACTTATAGGTGTAAAACTTGTAAATAGCAACAAATCTCTAGATTTTATCAGAGTAGAAACAGAAATTGGACTCCAATTTGTTGCAAAGGTACAAGAAATAGCAAGAGAGGACAGAAACATAGTTACCACTGAGATTTTTCCGCTGGTTGAAGGGGATAAGGTAATAAAAGCAGATTTTTCAGAAGAAGCTGATTATAGGGATTTTTATATAAATATAAATAAGTCAGGTATAATTAAAACTTCCAACAGCGGCAGAACCTTTAAAAAGATATTTACGAACTCTTCAAGTACCATATTGGTATTTACAGCTTGGGGAAATGTTTTTTCCATGCCCTCTTTTATGCTTCAGGAAATTGAAAACAGTGGTATAGATATTGAAAAACTGATGGGAATAGATGCTGAAGATATATTAAAAATGATTTCTGTAGAAAATTTTGATTGTGGACACATTTATTTTTTTACTAAATATGGTATGATAAAGAAGACGAAACTAAATGAGTTTCAAGATATAAATGGATGGAATAGGGTACACAAATTTAAAATCAACGGGGATTTTCTTGTGAATGTGGAGTGTGGCAGAGAAGAAGATGAAATACTTATAGTAACTGAAAAAGGCATGGCTATAAAATTTCAGGGGGATTCCATAAATTCCATGGGAAGGTCGGCCTGCGGGGTAACGGCTATAAATTTAAATGAAGAAGATAGTGTAATGTACTCTATGGTTATGGAAGAAAAAATAAATTACAAGTTGAATTTGACTTCTGTAAAGGGAAATAAAAAAAGTATAAAAATAAAGGATATTGCCCTCCAAAACAGGGGAGGAAAAGGAGCAAATATTATGCTTGTAGTTATGGAAGACAAAATTGCAGAAGTTAATATGTAAAAAAGGAGTGTTCTTAATAATGAAAAAAGTTGTTGTTTTACTTGCACAAGGTTTTGAAGAAATAGAAGCGTTAACTTGTGTAGATGTTTTAAGAAGAGGAGAGGTAGACTGTATACTTTGTTCTATAAATGGCAAAGAGGATGTAAAAGGGGCACATGGGGTAGTGGTTAAAGCGGAAACTTTACTTGAAAATATAAATGGAGATGAATATGAGGCTGTTATACTTCCAGGAGGTATGCCGGGAGCCACGAATTTGAGAGATAACGAGAAAGTTACAGAAATGGTAAAAAAATTTGACAAAGCAAATAAAATAGTAGCGGCAATATGTGCAGCCCCTATAGTTTTAAAGAAGGCAGGAATAATTTATAACAGAAAAGTAACTTCTTATCCTGGTTTTGAGGAGGAACTTCAAGCTTATAATTACAGTGAAGAAATAGTAGTTCAGGAAGGAAATTTAATAACAAGCAGAGGACCTGCTACGGCAATTTATTTTGCCCTTAAAATTTTAGAAAACCTCAAGGGTGGGGAAGTTGTAGAAAATTTAAAGAAAGATATACTTTTGAATTTGGTTTAAAATATAAAATACAGGTGAAAAAATGGAGAAATACATATTTGAAAATGGACTTGAATTACTATATGAATACAGACCTGGAAAATTATCTTCTATCTGTATAGGATTTAATGTGGGAGCCTTGGAAGAAGGAGAGTATTTTTCAAAAGGCACTGCCCATGCATTGGAGCATGTTATATCCAAAGGAACTGAAAATAGAGATGAAAATGATATAAATATGCAGCTTGACAGCATATTTGGATTTGAAAATGCTATGACAAACTACCCCTATACAATTTACTATGGAACCTGCTTTTCAGAGGATTTGTATAGGGGAATTGAACTGTACAGTGATATTATTTTAAATTCCTCTTTTAAAGAGAGGGGTTTTAAAGAAGAAATGAATATAATATTTCAGGAACTGAAAGAATGGAAGGATGATTCTTACCAACACTGTGAAGATCTGCTCTTTAAAAATTCCTTTAAACTCAGGCGCATAAGAGAGACCATAATAGGAAATGACCAAAGTATTAAAAATATTACTTTAGATGAAATAAAAATATTTTACCATAAATTCTATGTACCTGAAAATTGTGTCATATGTGTTTGTTCTTCTCTGGAATTTAATTATGTCTGTGATCTTGTAGGGAGGTATTTTGGACATTGGAAAAGGAGCTATAAAAAAACCCTCAAGGAAACGGGAGGAGACTTAAAGGTATTGTACGAAAAAAACAAAGAAGGTATATTTGTAGAAAATGTGAAAGGTATAAAAGGAGTAAAAATACAATATATATTTGACATTCATAACTTGAATTTTGAAGAAAACAGGGTTCTTCCCCTGCTTAATACTGTTTTTGGCCAGGGAGGGGGAAGCCTGCTTTTTAATGAAATAAGGACTCATAAGGGCCTTGCCTATGAGGTGGGAAGTAGTATAAAAAATGAAAGGGGAATAAAGCTTTTTTCTATAAAAATAGGAACTTGCATAGAAAATATAGATAAAGTAATATCCACAGTAGATAGTGTTATAGAGAAGTTTAAACATTCTCCCCTGGATTTTAAAAATGAGGAGATAAAATTCAAAATTAAAAATATGAAATTAAAATATGAAATTAAAAGAGAAAAATCTATTGAGTTTTGCAAGGAAAGTGTTATAAGAGAACTTATGAATGATAACTATTTTCTCCAAGAAGACACATATAAAATTGAAGCCTGGCACATAAATCAGGTTGCCGGTAAGTTTATGAAGCAGCCTTCCATACAGATTTTAAGAGGGTGAGTTTTAAAGAATATTTTTAAGATCAGGGAGGGATGTAATATTTTAAAGAAAAAATGGATGATTAGAAGGTGTAATAAAGATATAAAATATATTTCAAAAAAAGCAGGAATAAGTGAAATTATGGCAACTATTCTTGCAAATAGAGGTATTTCAGAAGAGAAAAAAATAAAAGAATTTTTAAATCCCTCTATAGATAATCTACAAGATCCTCTGTCTATGAAGGACATGGAGAAAGGCACGGATATAATATATGAGGCCATAATGGATAATAAAAATATAGCCATATATGGGGATTATGATGTAGATGGAGTAATGAGTACCTATATATTATACTCTGGACTTTTAAAGTGTGGTGCAAAAGTTACATATCACATACCAGATAGAATAGAAGAGGGTTATGGCATAAATGTAAAAAGTATAGAAAAGTTAAAAGAGGCAGGCTGTGAAGTTATAATAACCTGTGATAATGGTATTTCAGCACTTAATCAGGTTAAGAGAGCCAAAGAACTTGGCATTACTGTGGTGATTACAGATCACCATCATATATTTTTTGAGGAAAAAGAAAATGGCAAAAAGGTATATTTATTACCTGAGGCAGATGCAGTTATAGATCCCAAGCGAGAGGACTGTACATATCCTTTTAAACACCTCTGTGGTGCAGGGGTAGCTTTTAAATTTATTCAGGTACTTTATAAAAAATTTCATTTAAAAGAAGAACAATGCCACAAATTCATTCAATATGCTGCTATAGGAACTATATGTGACGTGGTGGATCTAGTGGATGAAAACAGAATTATAGTTAAAAAGGGTCTTAATATGATAAACTATACTGAGAATATAGGACTAAAGGCACTTATAGAAGAAAATTCCCTAAAGGGGAAAAACATCACTGCCTATCATATAGGATTTATTATAGGACCCTGCATAAATGCTACAGGAAGACTTAAAAGTGCAGTTTTGGCCCTGGAACTTTTGATGTGTAAAGATTCAGAAGAGGCCTCAAAACTTGCAAAAAAACTTCATGAGTTAAATATAGAAAGACAAAATATGACGGTTAAAAGTTTAAATAACATAATAGATAAAGTTGAAAATTCAAATTTAAAGAAGGATAAAGTACTTGTGGTATATGAAAAAGAAACTCATGAAAGTATAGCCGGCATAGTTGCAGGAAGACTAAAGGACAGATATAATGTACCATCCATAGTCATAACTTCAGGGAGAAGTATGTCAAAAGGTTCAGGAAGATCCATAGAGGGATACAATATGTTTGAAGAACTTGTAAAATGCAAAGAATTAATGGAAAAGTTCGGTGGACATCCTTTGGCGGCAGGATTATCCATAGCAGAAGAAAATGTAGATAAATTAAGGAAAAACTTGAATAAAAACTGTAATCTTACAGATGAAGACCTAATACCTAAAATAAGGATAGACGGCAAATTACCTCTTGAAAACCTGTCTTTTCATATACTGGAGGATATAAAAAAACTGGAACCTTTTGGGAAAGGTAATTCTACTCCTTTGTTTGGAGAAAAAAATGTAGATATATTCAAAATTTATTTTATGGGAAAAGATAAAAATGTGTTAAAGCTATTTTGCAGATTGAAAAATAACTTGAAAAAAATTGATGCAATAGCCTTTGATGGGGGAGAAAAATTTAAAAAATTAATACTGGACACTTATGGAAGTAGTGGTGCAAATAAAATTTTCAGCAATAATTTTACCAGTTTAAAAATGGATTTTATATTTTTACCCTGTATTAATGAATTTAACGGTATCAAAAATCTTCAACTTGTGATAAAGGATTTTAGACTCACGTCAAAAAAATAAATAAAAAAAGGTAGACTTAAATAAATTTTTAATTTAACATATAATTACCTGGTATGCAGTTGACATGAGACAATTTAAAGTGTACAGTAACACTTGACACCTTAAAATAATAATTTTAAAATTCTTTATAATGGAATTCCATTAATATTATCATACATTAAAAAAATCACAGAATTTTCTGTATGTACAAGAATTATAAAATTAAACTTGCAAGTTGTAAGATTTCCCTTAAATCTCAGAAATACAATCTAAAAGGCCACGGCATATACTAACTGTTTAAGAATATAATTAAGTACAAAAAAATGGCCAACAATAAACTATGCATTGTGCACTGTAAACCGTGAATCGTGCATTGTGAACTGAAAACTGTGCACTGTGAATTGAAAACTTGTGCATCGTGAACTGTGAATTGTGAACTGTGAATTGTACTAAGGGGGAATCACATTTTGAAAAAAATAATATTAACTGGAGGAGGTTCTGCAGGGCATGTTACACCAAATCTGGCGCTGCTTCCAAAGTTAAGAGAACTAGGTTATGAAATACAATATATAGGCACAGAAAGCGGCATTGAGAGAGAAATAATAGAAAATCAGAAAATAAAATATCATGTAATCTCCAGCGGAAAATTCAGAAGGTATTTCGATTTGAAAAATTTTACAGATCCTTTTAAAGTCATTAAAGGTGTGTTTCAAGCTATATTCATAATGAGAAAGGAAAAACCAAACATTGTATTCTCAAAGGGAGGATTTGTGTCGGTACCGGTAGTTTTGGCTTCATACATAAATGGTATTCCTGTTATTGCACATGAATCGGATATAACTCCAGGACTTGCAAATAGACTTTCCTCCCCTTATTGCACCAAGGTTTGTGTTACCTTTCCAGAATCTTTAAAGGCCATAAAAGGTGACAATGCTGTACTTACGGGAACTCCCATAAGACAGGAACTTTTAGATGGAAGCAGAATAATAGGAAGAAGAATGTGCGGTTTTGAAAATGATAAACCGGTGCTGCTCATAATAGGAGGAAGTTTAGGATCAAAATTTATAAACAATACAGTGAGAAACTGTTTAAATGAACTTTTAAGGAATTATAATATAATTCATATATGTGGAAAAGGAAATTTAGAAGAAAAACTTACAGAGAGGAATGGCTATGTACAGTTTGAATATGTAAGTGAAGAGATGCCCCACATAATGAATGCAGCAGATATAGTAATATCAAGAGCCGGGGCAAATGTGATATTTGAACTTCTGGCTCTTAAAAAACCTAATTTGCTTATTCCACTGTCTAGAAAATCCAGTAGGGGAGATCAGATTTTAAATGCTGCATCCTTTGAAAAAAGTGGGTATAGTATGGTGCTTCAGGAAGAGGAGCTTACCCCAAAGGAACTTTTGGATAAATTAAAAAAATTGGAGATGTCAAAGAATACCTATATAAATGAAATGAAGGCAAGTAATGCGCAAGATGCAACAAATAAAATTATAAATTTAATAGAAAAATACAAATAATTTTAAATATTTAGCATAAATAAAATAAATAGTATGTACATATGGCTATAAATGTTATATTATAGATTAATATAACTCACATATGATACTTTGTGCTATATTATTTTTAAATAAACAGAGCTAGTGTTTATACACATATTTATTATCTTATAGTAAGTTATCTGGTTTATAAAAATGCAGTTATTTTATACTGCAATCTTAATTTATAAAAAGTTCAATTGTATATCAAATATCAAAAAGGAGAGGAATTTTTATGAGTAAAATGAAAACTATGGATGGAAATACCGCAGCAGCTTATATATCTTATGCTTTTACTGATGTAGCGGCTATTTATCCGATAACTCCATCATCCCCTATGGCAGAACATGTTGATGAATGGGTTGCCCAGGGCAAAAAGAATGTTTTTGGACAGCAGGTAAAAGTTATGGAAATGCAATCAGAAGCAGGAGCTGCTGGAGCTGTACACGGATCTCTGCAGGGAGGTGCACTTACTACTACTTACACTGCTTCTCAGGGATTATTGCTTATGGTACCTAATATGTATAAAATTGCAGGAGAACTTTTGCCAGGCGTATTTCAAGTAACTGCTAGGGCTATAGCTGCAAATTCTCTTAGCATATTTGGAGATCATCAGGACGTTATGGCCACAAGACAGACAGGATTTGCACTACTTGCTGAAAGTTCAGTACAGCAGGTTATGGATATTGCTGCAGTGGCACATCTATCTGCTATAAAGGGAAGAGTCCCATTTTTAAATTTTTTTGATGGATTTAGAACCTCCCATGAAATTCAAAAGATTGAAGTGCTTGAATATGAAGATCTTGCAAAATTAGTTGATTATAAAGCGGTTAATGACTTCAGGAGAAGAGCTTTGAATCCTGATCATCCAGTAACTCGTGGTACAGCTCAAAATCCTGATATATACTTCCAGGAAAGAGAAGTTTCAAATAAATACTATGAAGCGTTACCTGAAATAGTTGAAAATTATATGAGTGAAATAACTAAACTTACAGGAAGAGAATACCATATATTCAACTATTATGGAGCAAAGGATGCAGAGAGAGTTATAGTAGCTATGGGTTCTGTTTGTGAAACTGTAGAAGAAGTAATAGACTATTTGATGGCCAAGGGAGAAAAGGTTGGACTTATTACTGTTCACCTATATAGGCCATTTTCAATAGAACATTTTCTAAATCAAATGCCAGACACTGTTAAAAAGATTGCAGTTTTGGATAGAACAAAGGAACCAGGTTCCACAGGAGAACCTTTATACTTAGATGTTAAAAATGCATTCTATGGAAAACAAGGACAACCAGTAGTAGTTGGAGGAAGATATGGTCTTGGCTCAAAAGATACACTTCCATCACACATTCTTTCAGTATTTGAAAACCTAAAGGCAGATACTCCAAAAGACAGATTTACAATAGGCATAGTTGATGACGTTACTAATACATCCTTACCTGCAGCAGAAGATATAAATACAACACCAGAGGGAACTACAGCTTGTAAGTTCTGGGGACTTGGTTCTGACGGTACTGTAGGAGCAAACAAAAGTGCTATAAAGATCATAGGAGACCATACAAATATGTATGCTCAAGGGTATTTTGCCTATGATTCCAAAAAATCCGGTGGTATAACAGTTTCTCATTTAAGATTTGGTAAGTCTCAGATAAAGTCACCTTATCTTATAGACAAGGCTGATTTTATTGCAGTGCATAATAAGTCCTATGTCCATAAATATAACGTACTTGAAGGACTGAAAAAAGGTGGAAAATTCCTGCTTAATACTACCTGGACAGAAAAAGAACTGGAAAGTGAATTACCAGCTTTTATGAAAAAATATATAGCAGAAAACAATATAGAATTTTATATACTAGATGCAATTAAAATAGCTAAGGAAATTGGACTTGGCGGAAGAATAAACATGATATGCCAGGCAGCCTTCTTTAAACTTGCAAATATAATACCTGTAGAGGATGCTGTGAAATATTTAAAAGATGCTGTTGAAAGTTCTTACAGCAAAAAAGGACAGAAAGTTGTAGATATGAACAATGCAGCTATAGACAAGGGAGTTAATGCCCTGGTTAAAGTTAATATTCCAGCTTCATGGAAAGATGCAAAAGAAGGGGAAGCAGCAGCTGCACTTGAAGTGCCGGAATTCATATCAAAGATAGTTTATCCAATGAATAGACAAGATGGAGACAAACTTCCTGTAAGTACTTTTGTAGGCATGGAAGATGGTACATTTCCGCAGGGTACAGCAGCTTATGAAAAAAGAGGAATAGCTATAAATGTTCCAGAATGGCAGGCAGATAAATGTATACAATGTAATCAGTGTTCCTTTGTGTGTCCACATGCCGCTATAAGACCTGTTCTTACAGATGCACAGGAGTTAACCAAGGCACCAGCAGGTTTTCAGGCAAAAGCTGCTTCAGGAGCAAAGGAATTAAATTTCACCATAGCTGTTTCACCTCTTGATTGTACAGGATGTGGAAACTGTGCAGATGTATGTCCTGCAAAGGAAAAGGCACTTATTATGAAGCCTATAGATACACAGTTAAATAAAGCAGATGCTTGGGATTATGCAATGGCTGTATCCTACAAGGAAAATCCTCTTAACAAGTTCAGTGTAAAGGGAAGTCAATTTGAAAAACCTCTTCTTGAGTTCTCAGGAGCTTGTGCAGGATGTGGAGAAACTCCATATATTAAACTTGTAACTCAATTGTTTGGAGATACAATGATGATAGCAAATGCTACAGGATGTTCTTCCATTTGGGGTGCATCAGCTCCAGCTATTCCTTATACAACAAACCACAGAGGTCATGGACCATCCTGGGCTAATTCCCTGTTTGAAGACAATGCTGAATATGGACTTGGAATGTTCCTTGCAGTTAAACAGATAAGAGATAAGGTTGCATTAAAAATAAAAGAGGCATTAAAAAGCAATATAACTGCAGAACTTAAAGCTGCCTTTGAAGACTGGCTGGAAAATGTAGATAATGGAAAAGACACTAGAAAAAGAGCAGATAAAATAGTGGAATTATTGGAGAAGGAAAAGAAAGAAGATGCCCTGTTAAATGAAATATATGAAAACAAGGATTTTCTAGTTAAGAGATCCCATTGGATGTTCGGCGGAGATGGATGGGCTTATGATATAGGCTATGGCGGACTGGATCATGTTCTGGCATCTGGAGAAGATGTAAATATACTTGTACTTGATACAGAAGTTTATTCAAATACAGGTGGACAATCTTCAAAAGCAACTCCTACAGCTGCAGTGGCTAAATTTGCTGCCAGTGGTAAGAAAACTAAAAAGAAAGACCTTGGAATGATGGCTGTAACTTATGGTTATGTTTATGTAGCACAAATTGCTATGGGAGCAGATAAGAATCAGACATTAAAAGCTATTCAGGAAGCAGAAGCTTACAAGGGACCATCACTTATAATAGCATATGCTCCATGTATAAACCATGGATTAAAAGATGGAATGGGCAAGAGTCAAAATGAAGCAAAGAAAGCTGTGGAGTCTGGATACTGGGCATTATACAGATACAATCCAGAATTAAAAGAACAGGGTAAAAAATCCTTTAGTCTGGATTCTAAAAAACCAACTGCAGACTTTAAGGAATTCCTAATGGGCGAAGTGAGATATTCTTCCCTGGCTAAACAATTCCCTGAAACTGCGGAACAATTATTTGAAAAGACTAAAAAGGATGCTTTTGATAGAATTGCAGGTTATGAGAAATTGTCAAAGGAAGTTTAATATATAAAAAATACCGGACTATAAGTTCGGTATTTTTTAAATTTGAAAATATTTTTTAAAAATACTTTTATTATAGTGCAATTAAGGTTAAAATTAGAACATAATAGTAAAAGGAGGTGAAGATTCCTGATAGACTGTGCGGCAAAAAATATTCTAGTTTTTAACATAATTGTGCCGAAAAGTAAATCGGGTAGACTTTATGGATAATAATGAAAATTTAAATAGCTGCGGCTGTGGTTCCAAAGAAGAGAGTTGTGGTTGTGAAGAACATGGACACGAACATGATTGTGACTGCGGCTGTGATTGTGGAGAACATGAAAATCTCGTAGTGGATTTAGAAGATGAAAATGGAAATTTAGTTTCTTGTGAAATAATTGATGACTTTGAATATAAAGATAACCAGTATGTTTTAGTTCAAAATCCTCAGAATAATTCTGTATATTTATTTAAGGTGGATGTATCAGACAATGGGGAAGAACTTATTATACCAGAGGATAAGGAATTTGAAGAAGTATCTGCTTACTATGCAGAACTCATAGAAAAATCCGAAGAATAAAGAGCATGAAATAGCTAATCTGGAATCAAAGACTGCAGACAATTTTATTGTTTGCAGTCTTTTACTATTTCCATTTTAGTGTTTTTATGTAGGGGTGTTTTTTTCTGTAATTTATAAGATAGGGATTTCCTACCATATTAAAGAGAGGCAGATCAGATAGTGAATCTGAAAACATATAGGAATTTTTAAAATCCACTTCTATATTGTCCTCTTTCAAAGATTTCATAAGTCTTTTTACTTTTTCTTCCCCTTTACAGTTTTCTCCTGAAATTTTTTTGCAGTGAATGCCATTTGACAGGGTGAATTTGGTGCCTATTACTTTATCTACCTCTTTTATTCTATATAATTCATTCAGGTAGAACTCTGCAGAAGCAGATATAAGGTATATTTTATAACCTTTATTTTTAAATTTTTTTAAGGTATTTAGTGCATCTTTATAAATTATTTTACTCAGCCTTTTTTCATAGAATTCTTTTACTAAAAGTTTCATGTCATTTTCACTTATTCCGTTTATAAATGCTATGAAATTTTCCTTGGCCTTTGAGGCAGGAAATAGTTTTATAAGATATAATATAGAAGAAAAAATGCTAAAAGGTGCATATATTATAAGTTTAGGATGTTTTTTTACCATGAATATGTAAAACTCCATTAAGGTTTCCCTCTTGGTCAAAGTAAAATCCACATCGAATATGGCCAGTTTTTCCAAGTAAATCACTCCTTCATAATACAATATGATATCATAAATTTAAGAATATATAAAAATATAATTTATATTTTTATATGAAGTGTATTTTAAATAAATAATATCGATAAAATAAATAGAAAAGTGTAAGGAAAATTTTTTCAGATAATGATAAAATAAATTATAGACAATGTTAATATTTAATTAAATTTAATTAAAAGAAGGGATTAAAATGGAAGAATATTTAAATAATTTTTTTTTGTATAATGACGAAATAAAAGCTAGGGAAGAATCTCTGCAGTATGTACCCTATAAAGGAAAATCCATCTATGAGGTTATAAGGATGATAGATGGCAAGCCTCTTTTTTTGGAACCTCATCTAAACCGCATGGAAAACTCCTGTAAAATAACCGGCTTGAAAATTTGGCTTACAGGGGAGGAGATTAAAAACAGGATAAAAAAGTTAGTGGAAGTAAACAAGGTTTATAGGGGAAATATAAAAATTATTTTTAATTTTTCTTCTGAAAATGTATTTTTGACATATTTTTCGAAGTATTATTATCCCCCTGTGGAATATTATAAAGTAGGGGTGGATACCATTTTTTTTCATGGAGAAAGAGAAGAGCCAAATGCCAAAGTGATAAATACTGCATTCAGGGAAAAGGTTAATAAAAAAATTAAAGAAAAGGGTGTGTTTGAATCAATACTTGTAGATAACCAGGGAAATATTACAGAAGGAAGTAAGTCTAATATATTTATGATAAAAGGAGAAAAGGTAATAACTGCCCCTGTAGGAGATGTACTTCCGGGAGTTACGAGAAATATTATAATGAGAATCTGTAGGAATATGGGATTTGAAGTTATGGAGGAAAAAGTAAATTACAAGAAAATAGAAAAGTTTGATGCCCTTTTTATATCGGGAACTTCTCCTAAGGTATTGCCCATAAAAAGTGTAGAGGATATAGGATTTTGTTCTTCTGAAAACAAGGTGCTTGTTAGTATAATGAAAGCCTATGATGATGAAATGGAAAAAGACATAAAAAGCTTTACATATTCTTAATTTAAGGAGGGAAAATATGAAAAAAGTGTTTCAAGACACCTCACTGGAAAATTGTCTGCAGCTTGCAAGATATGAATTAAATATACCGGAGGATAAACTGGATTATAAAGTGCTTGAAAATAAGAGAGGCTTTTTTAGAAAAAAGGTAGTGATAGAAGTTACCTATGGGGGGGAAAAGGAAGAAGAAGTCTCTAAAGAAGAAGGGGATAAATTAAACAAAAACCAAGGTACTGTTAAGGTTATAGAAGGAAGGATAATTGTAAAAGACCCTATAGAGGGGGAAAAGCCTGCTGTAATAGTAAAGGGAAATCATATGTCTATTTTTGTGGATGGAGTTGAAGTAAAAAGGGAATGTCAGGTTTTAAAAAAGAACAAAATAGAAGTGGTTTTAGAAGAAAATGTTCCAAAAAGAGAACTTCAAATAGATATTTCACAGGATAGCATGGAGGCTTATGCGAAAATCGTCTACACGCCTAAAAATGTTTATGTCCTTAAAGATACCACAGAAAGTAATAAATTAAATCTGGAGGTTTATGCAGTTGAAACCGTAGAACCTCCTAAATACAATGAAAATGATATAAAAAATGAACTTGTAAATAATAAAATTGTCTATGGCATATTAGAAGACAATCTCAAGGATGTGCTGCAAAGCGGAGAAAGGGTGCTGATAGCAAAAGGGAAAGAAGCCGTAGATGGTAAGGACGATATTATAAGCATCAATTTTGAAGATTCTGTAGATCTAAAAGAAGATTTGGTAGGAAATGTTGATTTTAAAAGCATAGGAATTGTGAGTACTGTAAAAAAAGGAGATATAATCGCAGAGAGACATAGAGGATTTGAGGGGGAAAATGGATTTGATGTAAGAGGAAAAACTTTAAAATTTAAAAAGGGACAACATAAGAAACTTACTGCAGGGCAAGGAACTGTTATTAAAGAGGAAGATAAAGTTGAAGCAGTTATAGAGGGGAAACCTTTTGTGAAAAATGGCACTTTTTATGTACACAAGGTTCATGAAATCAGCAAAGATGTGGATTTAAGTACGGGAAATGTAAAGTTTACAGGAGATATAATAGTTCAGGGAAATGTAAGAGAGGGAATGGAAATTGAGTGTGGAGGTAACCTTACCATATACAAGGAAGTGGAAAGGGCCAAAATAAAAGCACTGGGAGATATTTTGATAAATGGCAGTATTGTAGGCTCGCACATATATGGAGGAGGAGATTGTGTAAATAAAATCAAGGCAATAGATCATCTTGAAGAATTTAATGTAAACCTAAAAGAGATGAATGAGGCTATAAGGGAAATAAAGACCTATGATCTCCTTGGCAAAAATAAAAAAGATGGAGAGATAATAAAGATATTATTGGAAAATAAATTCAAGGGACTTTTAAAGCTTGGCATAAATATAATTGCGGACTTGAATATGGATCCTGAAGAGTGTAATGAGAATCTAGGCAGGGAAATAGTAAAAATTATAAGAGAAAAATTCATGGGCATAGGTCCTATAAACATAAAAAGCTATTTGGAATTAAGCTACTTAGAGGAAAAAATTGAGACTGAAATTGAACATTTGAATGAATGTCTTGCCCTTCCTGTGAATTTAACTATAACCTATTGTCAGGATTCACATATAGAAAGCTCTGGCAGTGTAGTGATTACTGGAAAAGGGGAGTATATATCCGATATTACCGCAAATGAATCTATTGAATTTTTACAGGACAGAAGTGTGGCAAGAGGGGGAACATTAAAGGCGAAAAAAGAGATTAAATGTAAAATTGTAGGCAGCATGGCAGGAGTGTCTACGGTTCTTCATGTGGAAGATGAAGGACATATATGGGCGGATATTGCATATCACAATACTGTAATCAAAGTAGGAAAGAAAAAGCTTATGTTGGATTCTCCAAGTAAAAATTTGCACGCTTATCTCAATGAAGGTAATATTATAGTGGACAAATTTCTTCTCTAAAAACCTATTATAAATACATCAAATTATGCTATAATTGTGTAATAAATTGAATTAAATGCTAGTTTTAAATATTATTTAAGGAGGATATTTAAATGAGCCAGGAAGAAATAAAAGTATTAGTATTTAGCATAAATGAAGAATATTATGCTACAGATATTATGGAAATAGAGAGAATTCTAGGATATGAAGAAACTACAAAATTACCGGATTCTCCTGATTTTGTAGATGGAGTTATAAATTATGAAGGAAACATACTTCCTGTAATAAGTCTTACCAAAAAATTTGGATTTGGTGAAGTGGAGAAAAAGGACGAGTCCAAGATCATAGTTACAAAACAGGATGGAAATAAAATAGGTATAATAGTGGATGTGGTATCTGAGGTAAGAGATGTAAATATGGATAGCATTGAAACCCCGCCAGATATAGTAGCTGGAATATCCAAAAGATATATTAAAGGACTTATTAAAATAAATGATAAAATAATAATATTTTTAAATCTTTCTAAAATATTAACAGAGGAAGAGAAGGAACTTATATAATTTAAAATTGAAAGGTGCAAAATATTTATGGAGATAAAAGAGATAAAGGTAGGAATAGCAGATATGAATACTGCCGGCTCCCCTCATAGACTTATAACTATAGGCCTGGGTTCCTGTGTTGGCATAGCTTTGTATGATAAGATGAAAAGTATAGGTGGACTAGCACACATAATGCTGCCGGACAGCACACAATTCACTAATATAAAAAATCCTATAAAATTTGCGGATTTGGCTGTCCCTCTTTTAATAAAAGATTTAGAAAAATTAGGAGTAAATAGGAGAAATTTAAAAGCCAAGATAGCAGGGGGAGCATCTATGTTTAACTTTTCGGATAAGAGCATGATTATGGATATAGGTAATAGAAATAGTGCTGCAGTGAAAAAAATATTAGAAAAATGCTCTATTCCTATATTATCTGAAGACTTGGGAGGCAATAAAGGGAGAACTATGATATTTGATACCTTCCAGGGCGGGGTAAAAATACGTACGGTAGGTATGGGAATAAAAGAAATTTAAAATTTAATGGAGTGATAATACTTTGAAAAAGATTAAAGTTTTAGTAGTGGATGATTCAGCACTTATGAGAAAAATTATTTCAGACATGATAAAAGAGGACAGTTCTATAGAAGTAATAGGCACCGCCAGAAATGGACAGGATCTTATGGATAAATTATCCTCTGATTTTTATAAAACTATGCCGGATGTAATAACCATGGATGTAGAAATGCCAAAAATGGACGGTATAACTGCCCTTGGGGAACTCAAAAAGAAAAATATAAACATACCTGTGATAATTTTAAGCAGCATTTCGAAAGAGGGCACAAAACTTACCATGGAATGCCTGGCAGCAGGAGCTTTTGATTTTTTACCCAAACCCTCTGGAACCATATCCCTTGATATAGACAAAGTAAAAGTTGAATTAATACAAAAGATTAAAGTAGCTTACTATAGTATATCCAATCAGAACAGTCCTATTAACATAGGGGGATTGGAAAATAAAAGTTATAAAGAAATTGCTACAGTACGCATTTTAGATGAAAATACCAAAAAAACAGAAGACACCAGAAAAACAATAGAGAGAAAATTTCAAGCAGGGAGAATAGATGCCGTGGTAATGGGAGCATCTACAGGAGGTCCCAAAGCTCTTACTTCAGTTATAACAGAACTGCCAAAAGATATAGGAGTACCTGTATTTGTGGTACAGCATATGCCTGTGGGCTTTACCAGGGCTTTTGCAGAGAGATTGAATTCAAGTTCTCATGTAGAAGTAGTAGAAGCACAGGAGGGAATGAAAGCACAGTCAAATGTTGTATACATAGCTCCAGGCGGGTATCATATGGAAGTATGGAATGATAAAAAAATACATTTAAATAAAGAACCTGCAATTTGGGGAGTGAGACCTGCAGTAGATAAGCTATTTATATCTGCTTCCAGGGTTTATAAAGGAAATATAGTCAGTGTGGTTTTAACGGGAATGGGAAAAGATGGTGCAGAAGGAACTGTAGAAATTAAGAAAAATGGAGGTATTACTATATCACAAGATAAAGATACCTGTACAATTTATGGTATGCCTAAAGTTGCATATGAAACAGGAAAAGTGGATCTGGTGTTACCGCTAAATGACATATCAAAAGAAGTATTGAAAATAATAACATCTGGTAGGAGGTAGACTTTATGGATATGGCTTATTTTGAGCAGTGGGTTTTAAAAGAGTTTAATATAAACCTGTCAGCCTATAAATCCAATCAATTGCATAGAAGGATAAATAGCTTAATGTCTAGAGTAGGAGTAAGCAGTATAGATGAATATATAAGGCTCCTTCAAAAGGATAGCACTCAAAGACAAAAATTTTTGGACTTTATTACAATAAATGTATCTGAATTTTTTAGAAATCCAGATATATTTGAAGAACTTAAAAGTATAATAAAAGAAGAACTGCTTCCTAGAAACAATTCTTTAAAAATATGGAGTGCAGCTTGTTCAATTGGGGCAGAACCTTATTCTATAGCCATATATCTAAATGAATTATCTAGAGGGGGAAGGCATAAAATACTGGCTACGGATATAGATAATACTATAATTGAAAGAGCTAAGAAAGGAGAATATACAGCATCTGAAGTAAAAAATGTAAAGAAGGAATATTTAAGCAAATACTTTACTTTAAAAGATGATAAATATATTATAAATTCTGACATAAAGAGTTTAGTTAATTTCAAAAAGCACGACTTAATATTAGAGAGCTATGAAAGTAATTTTGATTTAATAGTATGCAGGAATGTGGTAATATATTTTAATCAGGATATAAAAAACAACATATATAAAAAGTTTAGCCAATCCTTGAAAAAAGGCGGGTTATTGTTTGTTGGAGCTACTGAAAGTATATATAATTTTAAGGATTATGGCTTTGAGAAAGCTTCTACCTTTATATATAGAAAGCTATAGGGAGGGAAAGAAATGGATACATCACAGTATATGTCTATGTTCTTGGAAGAAGCAATGGACAATCTACAGATTTTAAATGAGTCACTGCTTCAGCTTGAACAAGAGCCTCACAACATAGACAAGGTAAATGAAATTTTTAGAGTTGCACATACATTAAAGGGAATGGCCGCTACCATGGGATTTAATGAAGTGGGAGAGTTAACCCATAAAATGGAGGATGTATTGTCCAAATTTAGAGATGGCAAACTAAAGGTTACTCAGGATGTGGTGACAATTTTATTTAAATGTCTGGATACCCTTGAGCAGATGATAAAAAATATAGAAGATGGTGTGGAAGAAGAAGTTCCCATAAAGGGTATTATAGAAGAGTTGGAAAATATAGCTAATTCAGAAAATAATGATAAAGAGAAAGAACAAAAAGAAGATATACAGGAAGAAAAACAAAGTGACAGTACAGAGAGTGCTAAAAACATACAGGTGGAATTAAATGAGTATGATATAAATGTGGTTAAACAGGCTCGAGATAAAGGATTTAATTCTTATCAGATAAGGGTAACTATCAGTGAAAATACTCTGTTAAAATCTGCCAGAGTATTTCTTATATTCAAAAGTCTTGAGGAAATGGGGGAGATAATTAAATCCGTTCCAAATACGGAAGACTTAGAAAATGAAAACTTTGATTTTGAAGTAGACCTTACTTTTGTTACCACCAGTGATGAAAATAAAGTATATGAAAATTTGATGAATATATCTGAAGTGGAAGAGGTGTCCATAGAAAGAATAGATATAGAATCAGAAAAATTAAAGAAGATGCAGGTTAAAGATGAACAAAGTGAGCAAATAAAGTCTATAATTCAAAAAGAAGATTCATCTAAATCAGAAGATATAAAACCAAAGCCTGCTTTTGTACCTGACAAAGACAAGGAAAATAAAAAGACGGCAAAAAAAGAACCGCATAAAAAGATACACCAGTCTGTAAGAGTGGATTTAGAAAGACTGGACAAATTTATGAATATGGTATCAGAGCTTGTTATAAATAGAACAAGATTGGAGCAGATAAGCAGCAATTATAAATTGACTGAATTAAATGAGACACTGGAGCAGGTAGCAAGAACCACTTCAGATCTTCAGGATCTGGTAATGAAAATAAGGATGCTTCCTCTTGATACAGTATTTAACAGGTTTCCAAGGATGATAAGGGATTTATCTGTAGAGTTAGACAAGGAAATGGAACTTGTAATTGAAGGGGCAGACACAGAACTTGACAGGACTGTAATAGATGAGATAGGAGAGCCTTTGATTCATCTAATCAGAAATGCAGCGGATCATGGTATAGAATCAAAAGAGGAGAGAGTATCAAAAGGTAAAAATCCTGTAGGAAAGATAAGTCTTATTGCCTATCAGGAGGGCACCAAAGCAGTAATAAAAGTTGTAGATGATGGAAGCGGAATACCTGTGGATAAAGTAAGGGAAAAGGCAGAAAATATGGGTATAAATACAGAAGGTATGTCAGATAATGATGTAAAGAACCTTATATTTTTGCAAGGATTCAGTACCAATACCGAAGTAACAGATATTTCAGGCAGAGGAGTAGGTATGGATGTAGTGAAGACAAAGATATCTGCCCTTGGGGGGACAGTGGATGTTACAAGTGAAAAAGATGAAGGCTCTGCCTTTGTAATAAGACTTCCTCTCACACTTCAGATAATACAGGTATTGCTTGTAGGAGTGGGAGATGAGACTATGGCAATATCCTTAAGTTATGTGGATAGGGTTATAGACTATAAAGAAGAATTGGTAAAAATGACTAACAATAAAGAGGTCATAATATACAATGGCAATGTAATATCTCTTGTAAGACTATATGATAAACTAGGAGTTAAAAAGTCTAAAAACAATAAAAATTATATAGTAATAGTGAAAGTAGGAGAAAAAACCGTAGGACTTATGGTAGATTCACTGCTTGGACAAAGAGAAATTGTTATAAAACCTCTTGGAAAGACGTTACAAAACTTAAAGGAATACATGGGAGCAACAATACTTGGAGATGGCCTTGTAACATTGATATTGGATGTTGCTGCTCTGGTATAAGGAGGATATATATGGACTACAAAAGCCTTACATCCATGCAGCTTGATGCACTAAGGGAAGTTGTAAATATAGGCACGGGAAATGCGGCTACAGCCTTATCCCAACTTATAAATAAAAAAGTTGATATTACAGTACCTGATGTAAATATAGTGCCTTTTGATGATATTTTTACCAGTATTGAAGGAGATGAAATAGTTGTAGGAGTAATTGTAAGAACTTTAGGAGATGCACCTGGAAATATACTATTCATATTTGAAAAGGAAACTGCCCTTGAGCTTATATCCATGCTGATGGGACATAAAGAAGAATACTTAAATGATATGGGAAACTCAGTGCTCTGTGAGGTGGGCAACATAACATCCAGTTCTTACATGAATGCCATATCAAAACTTACAGGGCTTTATCTTATACCTTCAGTACCTGCAGTTACCTGTGATATGCTGGGAGCAATACTTTCCACTACATTTATAGAATCTGGACAGTTTGATGAATATGTACTGGATATAGAAACATTATTTATGCAAAATAATTCTAAGATAAGCGGACATTTTTACTATGTACCTATGCCTGGTTCGCTGGAGAAAATTTTTAATGCTTTAGGAATATGATAATATTAGTAGTAAATAGTTTGGAGGGAAAAAAATGGCTAAAATATTAATTGTGGATGATGCTGCATTTATGAGAATGATGATAAAAGATATATTAGAAAAAAATGGTTTTGAGGTAGTAGGAGAGGCCAATAATGGTATAAAGGCTGTGGAGTTATATAAAAAAGAAACTCCAGATGTAGTTACCATGGATATAACAATGCCTGATATGGATGGTATTGAAGCGGTAAAGCAAATAAGGGCTATTGATGCCAATGCAAAGATAATAATGTGTTCTGCTATGGGACAACAGACTATGGTTATGGATGCTATAAAAGCAGGGGCTAGAGATTTTATAGTAAAACCATTCCAGCCAGATAGGGTACTGGAAGCCATAAATAAAGTTGTGTCTTCTTAAAAATAAAGTAGAATTTTAAGATTTAAATTTTTGAATTTATATAAAGATAGCATGGTTTATAACGAAAACATTAAATGTGGATAAAATTTTTATTAAACTTTAATGCAGTGCAGATAAATATTCGCAGAATTGGATGAAAAAATTTAAACCTGCTATTTTGTGTATAAATCTTATTTATATACATAGTCTTGTATATCTCTATAAAGGGAGGGGTAAATATGCAGGTTGTTATATTTGGATTGAACAATGAGCAATTTGCTGTAGAAACAGCCAAAGTTCAAAGTATAAATGATGCCATGGAAATAACTAAGGTTCCAAAGGCACCAACTTATATAAAGGGCCTTATAAATTTAAGGGGAAATGTAATATCTCTTTTAGATATAAATTTTTTAATGGATATTCCTAAAAGTGAAGAAAGTGAAGGAAATGTAATAATACTTGAAATGGAAGATGAACTGGTAGGAATAAGTGTAGATCAAGTAGATGAAGTTTTAGATTTAGAAGATAGTGCTGTAGAAAAGGAAAATGATGAAAAAAAGCAGGCCTATATAAAGGGAATAATAAATTTAAAAGACAGAATAATTACTTTAGTTGATATAGATAAGCTTCTTTCAGATTAAATTGACCTTTGCATTTATTAGTTTCATATACTTGAAATTTTCTCGAGAAATGGGGGAAGAAAATGGCAGATGTATTATCGCAGAATGAGATAG
>NZ_DAIQBT010000025.1:0-44109 GCF_036781005.1 Clostridium sp.
GGTGATTAATTTTTGTTAGGGTTTTTCTTATAAAATATTAACTAGCACAACGCGTATAATTAAAAATTATACATAATATATTGTTATTAAATTATTATTTCAATATAATTATATTTATTAAGCTAAAGATTATATGGAGGTTCATTATGAATAATATATTTGTTTCAAAGGAAAAGATAATATCTAAAATGGAGGAGCTAATATCTAAAAATGAAGGGCCCTTTAGCGTGGCAATTGCTGATATTGATGATTTTAAAAATTTGAATTATTTATATGGTGACTCTATAGGTGATGAAGTGATAAAAAAACTTATTTCAATTTTAAATAATAATTTATCTGCTACTGATTTCTTTTGTAGAAATGGTGATGAATTTAATATACTACTTATAAAAAAAGGTGCTGAAAGAAGTTTTATGGAATTGGAAGAAATAAGAAGATACCTATCAGACAACACATTTAGTGTAAGTAATAATACTAAAACAGAAAACATTTATTTCACCTTAAGCTTTGGAGTATCAAGCTATCCTAGAGATGCAAAGAATGTAGTTGAACTTTTTAGAGTAGCAGATAGTGCTTTATTTAGGGCAAAAGAATTGGGCAAAAATAAAATATGTCTTTCAGAAGCAGAAAGTATGGTTTTAAAATCAAATTATTTTACTAAAACTCAACTTGACAGACTTGCCAAACTTTCTAAAGCAACTGTTAGAACTGAAGCATTTCTTCTAAGAGAAGCTCTTGATGATTTGTTTAAAAAATATAGTAGATAATTATTTATATTTAATAAAGGCGAATTCGACCAACTATAGAAGATGGGAGAATTCCGCCTTTTTACGTTAAATCAAGTCTCCAAATGATAGAATCTTTCACTATTTCATTACTGCAATTTATACAATTATGACCCAAAACCTTAATATTTTTTTCGTCTAATACACTACAAATAGCTTCTCCATATGTAATGTCTTTTTTAATTTCCACAGGAGTTGACCTGCAAAAACCCGATTTTTCAAAAGGCAGAGAAGTTCTTGCACAAAGATGTATTATAGAGTTATCAATATAATCCTCTAAACTCTTTATAAGTCCATAGGACATATAACCACTGAATTTTTTATAAATTTCAGGACCTATAATATTTATATCACCACTGGGATCTGCATAAGATATTATTCTGGCACCTTTTTCCAAGGATCTAATAATATATTTTCTAATACTATTTTGTATAGTTAAAAGTGCATTGTAGATAATATCACTTTGCCGGATCAGTCCCCTATAAATAGTTAAATTGTCTATTAGTAAAGTTAATATGGTAAAAGGTGCTTCTATATTAAGTGCTACAATATTTCCCCTTTTATTTAATATTTCAATACAATCTAATACCTCTTTTATCCTACCTTTATCAAGATCAAATTCATAGAGTTCTGAAAGTTCTTCAATTTTAGAATACTTAAAGCCATCTATTAGAATGCCATTGCTATATTCATCTAACCTTACTCCAGCACCAAAAGCTTCTGCTTCTACAGTCACAGAAAAAGGCACATGGCAGATGCATTTCTTATCAAACTCTTTTATTTTTTCAGAAACAACAGCCATATATTCTTTTTTGAAATGCGCATCTCCAAAATATATACCTGTTTCATTTAAAACTGATGCTGGAATTTGCTCCATTCTTTCACCCTTACATATGGAATCAATATGTAAATTCATTATCTATCCCATCCTTTTCACTTTAAGCAGCCTCTTGCCCTTTAGATATAATATCACTTTGAAATACCATCAAGAATATGCTTGATATGTGGAAATTCATCCTCGCTGTGTGGAAAATTCATAGCATTATAAAACTCCATTTCAAAGTCCTTTTCTGCTGCGCACTCAATAAACTGTACATCTTTAGCCACTTCCTCAGCTTCAGTTCTTTTGTCTGTACTTAAAAGAGCTATTTTAGCTCCTTCACCTGCAGCATTTCCTACAACTACTACATTATTTAAATCACAATCTGGAAACAACCCTATAACAAGAGCATTTTCTTTATTAATATAACTGCCAAAGGCACCTGCCAATATAACCCCTTCTACAGAGTCCACATTCCTTTTTTTCATAAGCATTTTTGCCCCTGCATATAATGCTGATTTAGCAAGTTGAACGGATCTTACATCTTTTTGTGTTATAGAAATATCCTTTCCTATGGAAGTATGCTGTTTCCATGCCAATACATACTCCATTTTTCCATTTTCATCCCTGCGGATTCTAGAGCATACTATTTTTTTATCGAAAGTTCCATCTTTTCCTATTATCCCGCTTTTATACATCTCTGCCACAGCATCTATTATTCCAGAGCCGCATATCCCTTTTACACCACCTACATTAATTGCATTATTCCATTTATCCTCTCCAATCACCTTAAAATCAGCTTCTAAAGACATGGAATTTATTTTCACTCTCTCAATAGCTCCCGAGGCTGCTCTCATGCCATACTTTATCTGTGCCCCTTCTAATGCAGGACCCGTTGCACAGGAAGTGGAAAACACCCCTTCTCTATTTCCAAAATTTATTTCACCATTTGTTCCAATATCAATTATCATAAGCATTTTATCTTGTTTGTAGATTTCCTGAGAAATTAATACAGAAACATTATCTGAACCTACAAAACCTCCTTCAATGGGAAGACTGCAAATATAAGCCCCCTTACATATATTTATGCCTAATTCCCTGGATTTAATATTTAACCCCTTGGATGTAACAGGTGTGAAAGGAGATTGTCCAAGATATTCAGGATTTATGTTTAAAGCTATATGATGCATAACAGTGTTAAATACCATTACTACGTCATAAATCTGACTTATATCCCCATTTATTGAATCAGCTAATTCCCTTATTAATCTATTTATCTCTTTGATAATTAAATTATGCATATTTTCAAGACCATTTTCGTTAACACTGCAATAAGAAATTCTAGATAGTATATCTTCTCCATATATAACTTGAGGATTTAAACCCGAAGCCCTATTTATTACCTTGCCACTGGATAAATCACATAAAGCAGCTACAATAGTTGTGGTGCCTATATCCACGGCTACTCCATATATATCTTCATTGAATCCAGGTTCTACAGATATAATTTCCTTATCCATCCACAACGTCACAGTTATCTTATACTTGTCTTTCCTCAATAGTAAAGATAAATTCTGCATTACTTTATAATCCATAAAAATATGTTCTTTTAGATTTCTGTATTTGTGCAGCAGCTCATCTTTAACCCGAGTAAAATCATCTCTACAGTCCTCCAATGTTGGTTCTTTCAATTCTATATAATATTTTTTCACTCCAGGATTTAAAGGTACTGATTTTGATGATGCAGTTTCAAGAACTCTTTGCTCTTCCCTATTACTTTTCTCAGGTACAAAAACTACTATGTCTTCGGTTATTCTGGTACAACAAGCTAACCTAAAATTCTCCAATTGTTCTTTTTCTGTTAAAAGTTCTCTTTCTTTTTCTGTAATTTTGAAACTGCTGCTCCCGCCCAAACTACTATGTTCATTATATGATATTTTCTCCAATTTAACCTTACATTTTCCACAGGTTCCATTCCCCCCGCAGGGAGACTCTAAATTAACGCCAAATTTTTGACAGGCTGCTAAAATAGTTTCTCCCGAAGATATTTTGCCTCTGAGGCCTGTAGGTTGAAAAATAAGATTTACCTCCATTAGCTCCCACCTCTTTTAATTTAAAAGCTAAAATAACTTTACCATGATTTTTACTTAAATTTCTTGTTTTTAAATTTATACAACACTATGGATATTACAATAAAAAATATGAATAATCCCATAAATATCATAAAACCTTTAGCAGAACTTCCTATATCTTTAAATTTGTCATATATGGATTCTGTATTCTGCTTTTTAAATTTAAAAGTACTTATGTTCCCAAAGTTATCTATTATTACACAATCTCCAGAGAGTTTTGCAATTTGTTTTTCATAAGATAAGAACATGAGGGAATTTAAAAGCAAATCCTGCTTAGGTGATGTTACTAATAAAACAGCTTTATTTTTATTGTAGGGTGATACATCAAACTGAAAAATTGATATATTTGAATTGTAAGGTTCTGTTAAGTATAATTTTTCATTTCTTGTAAAAGAGTTATAACTATCATTATATTTAAACCACATATTAGAATTCATGTTTTTTACTAGTTTATTTCTCTCAGGAGTACCATATACTATGAGATTCATGTTATTATATTTATCAGAAAAATTATCTTCTTTTATCACCTTTAAAGTACCTGTATTATAATTTATATACCTTCCCATATAGGAAAAAATTTTGCTTATTCCTTCAATTTCATTTTCAGATAAATCTTTTGGTACTACAAGTGCCACATCATTAAATTGTCCTTCTGAAATAAAAGGTTGGGGGTAGGTAGAAAACTCATAAAAGTTTAATTTATTGGTGGGCACATATATATAGGATTCCCCTGTTACAAGAGCCCAAGGTGTTTCTTCCTCCCTAAATTCACAGTTGGAATTAACTTGTTCAAGATCAAATACAATCTTTATATCCATAAAATTGGATACATTAATATCTGTGGGAATTGCTAATTCCAACTCATCTCCATTACATCTATCCTTATCCAATTTCTTACTGCCTATTGGAGTATTATTCACATATATAGTTGCTAGAGAGCGATTAAAATCTAAATTTTGAGAGTATCGCATAAAAACATTTATCTTAGCTCCTTTAGACAGCTTTCTATTTACAGGAAGACTATAACTTAAAGAGGCACTTTGAGTAAAAGGTCCTTTTAAATCCAATTGCTTAATCCCCATGTCTTTAAATGTAATCTTTGACTTTTGTTGTGACAGATTATTATCTACTTCTATATTTTTGTCTACTTTAAAAGTATCCTCATTTAACTGAGCTGTCAAATCTTTGTTCATTAATAATTTTGCAGATTTTACTAGCATATCTGAACTTTCACTTATTACAGTCATTATTTTATTATTAGAATTAAATGGCGAATCATTTTTCTTTATTACAGCACAATTGTTGTAATCTTCTTTTGATAAGTCCTTGTATAAAGGTTTCAGTTTTTCAGGTAAATCATTAATTCCTCCCAAATATATAATATCCTTATCCTCCGGTATATTGGAGTATTTAACAATTATGCCATCATAGTTTTTATCTTCATTTCCTTTTCCCAAATAAGTCTGAAGCATAAGTGCAGCTGTCAATTCCCCCTCCTTATAATTATCGGGAATTGCTATTACAGAATTATATTGGGATTCTTCATTAACTTTAATAAAAGAATATGTAAATTCAGATATACTATTTGTACTTTCTTTATCTGTAAATGCCATTACTACATTGGATTCACCTTTTAATGTTATCCAATTTCCATTGTTCACGTCATCTGTACAGGGCTTATCAGATATTCTTTTGTAAATCTCCATATTCAATACATTTGAACCGTACTTTACCATTTCAGTAGGTATAGTTACTTTAAAAGTTTGAATGTCCTGTGAATCATTGTAGCTTAATCCAACTGAATAAAAATAATTTCCATTTATGGACAACGTAAGTGTAGACTTTTCTTCATTAGTAATCAATTCACTTAATGAAAAAAATATATTTGCTTCTAAAGAATCCACCTGCATATATTTATCTACTGTAAAATATAAAGAATGAGAAGAAAATACCCCTTTTAGATTAACATCATTTTTTAAAGCAAAAGTTTTATACTTCAGGTTGTAAGGAGCGGCATCAACTGTAAAACAAAATAAATTTATATTTATAATTCCTATTATCAGCACTATTAATATATACTTCAAATATCTATATACTCCCATTTTTCCCCCTTAATTAAAACCTTTCAGTTTTATACCATTTTACTTCCCTTTTAAAAATAATATCCTTAATAAAATTATACAACCCAAGGCCTGCCACAATTCCCCAAAGCTTACAATAAGTAAAATACATAATAAATATATTCATACAATTATTTAAATTTAATTCTCCTTTTTCTGTAGATATGGCAATAAATATAGACAAGCAAAAAACAAAATAGGCCATAATCCATAATATAAAGCTGTACCCTATTATATTCAGCTTTATAACTTCAGTTAAGCCTAGTATAAGCAGTCCATCTGAAATTATAACTGAAGATAAAAAAAAGAAATATATCATAACATAGTATAATACATCAAATCTACTGCTGCCACCTTCTTTGGTGAATATATATTTAAAATTTTTAACTACTACATATACATTCCCCTTGGCCCATCTGCTTCTTTGCTTAAACCAGACTTTTAGTGTTTGTGGTTCCTGTTCCCATGTTACTGAAAGGGGTATAAATTTTATTTTATATCCCATTCTATACAATCTAAAACTTATTTCCGTATCCTCTGTTATGGCTTTTGTATCCCACCCTCCCATTTTTTCTATAATACTTCTTCTAATAACAAAATTAGTACCTGGTATGGTGCAAAGATTTAACAACTGCCATCTGCCTGCCTGTGCCATCCATTGAAAAGTAAGGGTTTCTATGTTTATAAACTTTGTGAGAATATTTTTTTGTTTATTTATACATCTGAATTTACCTATTACCGCCCCTAATTTTCCATCCTGTAAAATAGTATGGATCAAATACTTCAAAGCCATCTTTTCAGGAGTATTGTCTCCATCATAAACGGCTAAAAATGTTCCCTTACTTTTGTTAAACCCAATATTTAAGGCATTTGATTTTCCTTTTCCTCCTATAATATTATCTGTATTTATCACGTTCAAATTTCTGGAGGGATTCTCATGTTGTATCTTTTTTAATATTTCTGCAGAGTTATCGCTGGAATTGTCATTTATAATTATAATTTCATACTTATCCTCCGGGTACTCCAGATTAAGCAGGGATCTTACAGTTTTTTCTATAACCAGAGCTTCATTATGAGCAGGAACCATAACCGATACAAAAGGGTACTCTTCCGGCTCTTTTTCTACGTTCATTTTTAAAGTCTTCAGATAATAAATATATCCCGCTATAACTAATACCACATTCAAAAATATTGTTATCCATATGACAATTAGAGAATATAGCATTAACCCATCAAATATGTTCATTTTAAACAACACCTTTATTTGAAAAATTTCTTTATATCTATTTTTCTACTTATCAGAATAATTATTATAAAAACAATACATATTACCCCTGTAACTTTCATAATATGTGTATATAAAATTCCTATATCCACAGCTTTCACTTTGTCTTCTGCCTTTTTTGTATTCTCATCATTATTCAATTTGCCTGTAGATTCATTATTTAACAATATATCAGACTCTGTATGTTTTAATTCCATTCCACCCAATTTAATTACAGAATCCAGATGTGATGCATCACTAAAATAAAATCCCTTATTTATAATATACTGTACTTTCTCTTCAAAATCCCCTATACTTAAATCTGAATTCAGTACAAAGGCAATATTATGTACATCTTCAAGATTATTATGAATATACTTCTCTGATATATCCACTTTATTGATTATTCTATAAAATGGCTCTATGGAATATTCATTAAAATTCAAAACCCCTATATCTTTATCTTTTTCTATAAATAAATTATCAGAAGAATAATTTATTTCTTTATAATCCTTCTTATATAAAAATCCCTCTGGTATATCCAAAGCAATAGGATAAACTCCGTGATTTATATAAACTTGCTGGGCCAAATCCATTTTAGCTTTTACATCTTTTCCTGGTATATTTTCACCATAAAGTACGGAAGAATGTAATATTATCTCTCCTCCCTTGTCTTTGGCGTATCTTAGTACCTGACAAAAGTTCTTCATGGCATCAAAATTATAATTTTCATAAACCGGCATAACACTGCATATAAAAGAAATTCCCTGATCGTATAAAAAATCTATCTTTTTCACAAAATCATTTAAATCCACAAAAGGATATACTTTATCAATTAATATATATACATTACTTTCTTTCCAACCTGTACCTTTAATAAATACATATATTTTTTTTCTAAAATCAGCGTAACCTATACTTTCTGAAGAAAAGTCAGCGATATATTGAATTTTTCCCGAAGAATTCAATGAAGTATTAAAATTTTTCCCTATCCACATTATCTTCCCCTTAAATGTAAATAAACTTTTACTAAAATCAGAAGATACTGCCTGTAAACAATTATTAAAAAGTATAATTAGGAATTTATATTTATCAAGTATATTTTCAGAATAAGCAGTTATATTTACTATATCGACTCCTTCTCCTGCATCTAATACTGATTGAACCAGGGAATTCAATTTATTTTCTTTATAGCCAAATTCATTATAAGAATCATATATAATCAACACATTGTTATCCTGTGCTTTAACTTTTCCAGCTAAAAGTACTATTAATACTATTACCCATATTAAAAACTGTACTCTATTTGCTTTAAACATCATAATGTGTTTCCATTTCTGCCTTGTTTATAAAATCCATCACATCTTTTACATTTTCATTATACACCTGATATCCTATTTCCACTTCCACCTTTAAACCTTTAAATACACTATCCTTTTCCAGATTTATTTTCTCTATGTTTTCCTTAAATCTTTTTTTCACTATTTCACATCCCTTTTTATCACAAATGAGTAGAAAAGCAAATGCATCTTCGTCATTGAGTATATATTTTCTATCTTCTAATCTTAAAGAATTGCCAAATATTTCAGAACTCTTCACAATTATATCCTTAAAAAAATGCTTACCTATAATGCTTTTAAGCTTTCTACTGTATTTAAATTTTACCAACATAAGTGAAACAGGTATATTATATCTTTTTCCCATGCTCATATAAATGGGAATTTCATTAAAAAGAGCTGAATAGTTCCTTATTCCTGTAAGTTCATCTATCATTACTAAATTCTTGTTACTCTCATAAATATTTTTTGACTGAATTTGAAGTTCTAGTATATATTTTGCCATAGCACTTACTACTACTGCAATTATAGGTATTATAATAATCCAATAG
Source organism: Clostridium sp. (assembly GCF_036781005.1). GTDB lineage: Bacteria > Bacillota > Clostridia > Clostridiales > Clostridiaceae > Clostridium_B. The sequence goes on from NZ_DAIQBT010000025.1 coordinate 9,010, forward strand.
TATACTTTACCATCTATTGAAATTCCCTTTGCAATATTTTTATAAAGATTGTAACTTGAATATACAAAATCTACAACTAAAACCGATATTAAAGAAATAGTTATATTGGTATAATAACTTATAAGTGCTACTATCATAGCTAATGTCAGCATAATGTAATTTTCAAAACTTTCTTTAATCCCAATATATTGAAATGACATGCATATAACAAAAAAGCAGGCAATAAATACCGTTATAACTATATCTATCCTTTTTCTATAACTTTCAATATCCATAGCTATTCCTGTCCCCCTTCTTAACCTCATTTCAACACTATCTTCTAAAATACTCTCATATTGTTCAAAACAGAAAAATATATTTATTATAAGCACAGTTTCAACTAAACCTTAAAATTAGTTACTGTTTACTTTTTTCTATTTTTAACATTAATAATTGTGCAACAAAATGCAAAAGTATAATATCAAATGCAACGTTAAACATAAATACGTGCTTGCCAAGATCCGCATCTCCAGCTCCCAATATAGAAATAAATATCTGCGATACTCCCACTAGAAATACATACACAAATACTTCTTCATATAACTGCAAATCCAAATCCTCCTTTTTTCTTAACAGGATATATCTTTTACCTGCAAGCATAAAGTATATCCCAAAAAATAGCAAAGTTAAAAATAAATTATGTGGAATATACTTTTCTTTCAATGTACTCCACAGGGGAAAAAAATAGGATTTGCTGCCAGGAGTTTTTCCCTCTCTCTTTTCATAGTTTCCTATTACCTTAGGCCTAATAGAATATCCATTAATTACAGCAAAGTTTATCATTTTTATAAATACTTTTGGGTTGTTCAAATAAAAGCCAAGTATGCTAAAAAAAGAATACTTACTGTAAAACTCTTTTTTTAATTTATCATCACCGGGATTAATTACAGGTATTTGATTAAAATATATTGTTTCCTGTAACAAGGAGTACTGGGAATTAATATTAAACTCTTTTAGTATCTTATCTGAATCCCACTGATACAAAAGCACTCCCCTAGTCATAGCATGATATCTGTTTATATAATCAAAATCTCCAGATATGGCCCTGTAAAAATAAAAAGAAGAAAGTAGAGTAATCATTGATAATCCCAGGGCAGTATAACGAAAACTTTTTGCCTTATTTATCATAAACAACCTAAAAAGTATAACTGCCGTTAAAATTCCTACAGGTGCCAACTGTTGTTTGGAACCTATAAAGATAAAAGATGATAAAAAAAATATAAATAAATTTAAAATACTGTACTTTTTAAATTTACACATATAAAATAGTATTCCTAAACTAAATAAAAAAAAACTTAAACTTGTAGCTTCCCCATAGAAAGAATTAAAATAAGCTATATATCCAGTATCACAAAATATAAAAATATATAAAATGGTTATAAAAATCTTGTATTTAACAGAATGTATATTGAAAGTTAATGTTTTTACAATAAAATATGCTCCAAAAATATATATTAAGATATACAAAAATGCCAAAATTCTTATATCAAATATATAATTTTTAGTAAAAATTTTACTTATAAAAACAACTGTTTTTGTGACTATCAACTGGGTGGAAACTATAAATTTCGGATTTTCATTGTTATATTTGTAAATACCATAATCTTTAGTAAAATATTTCAAAAACTTTTCATCTTTATCCTTATTTTGTAGATAATATAAATCACTCTGACTGATTATTCGATTGAAGTCTCCATTATCTGACATGCCAATTATAGGTCTTACAAATAAAGTTACAATACATATAAATGCCACCAATACAGCAGTTAAAATTTCAAATTTTATTTTTTTTATAGGAAATCTAAATTTTATCATTACAAACTACCTTTTATAATTAGTTTTTACTATTAATTTTATAATAGCATTTTTTATTTTTCAATAAGGAAAATCAATTAATAAATAATTTTATATGGCAATTAATATATAAATTTGAGCACTTGGAAAATATATGCTATAATTTATTTAGATCATCTATCAAATCATTCTTAGTTTCAAAAGGAGCTTGTTTATTAAAAAATGCTTTTCTCCATACAGATTTCAAAAAACATACCAAAAGTAGACTTTTAATATATTATAATTTTTTTACCTTAAAAAATTATTAAATTAGACAAAAAGTCAAATAATATTTATATAAGAATATAAGGGGGACATACGTAATGAAAATATTTTTTAAAAAAATCACTGCTTTAGTGGTAATTTCTTTTATGTTATTTTCTTCGTCTAATATGGTACTTTCCAACAAAGTTGTCTATGCATCAAATACAAATATTTCAGCTTGTGATGAAATAGGAAAAACCTACTATGGATTTGAACTTACTTCAATAAAAGAAATACCAAAAATCAACTCTTCTGTTATGTTATTTACTCATGTAAAAACTGGTGCAAAACTTATGTACGTTAGCAATGAAGACATTCAAAGGGTATTTGATATAAGTTTCCGCACTCCCACTTTAGATAATACCGGAGTAAATCACATTATTGAACACTCAGTTTTAGATGGCTCTAAAAACTATCCTGTTAAATCTCCATTTACAGAGCTTTTAAAAAGTTCTTTAGGTTCTTTTATCAATGCCATGACCAGCAGTGATTATACCACATATCCTGTGGCAAGTACAAATGAAAAAGATCTCAAAAATTTAATGAGTGTATATTTAGACGGGGTATTTTATCCAAATTTTACTACAAATTTTAATATATTTAAACAGGAAGGATGGAGATATGAACTTCCATCAGCAGATTCTAACCTGTCAATTAACGGTATAGTATACAACGAGATGAAAGGTAATTATTCAAATCCAGATTACATTTTACATAACGCAAAAATGCAATCACTTTTTCCTGATACTTCTCACAGATGGGATGCAGGTGGGAATCCTGAAGAAATTCCAAACCTTACAATAGAACAATTAGTGTCAACATACAAAAAAAATTATTCACCCTCCAACAGCTATATATATCTATACGGTAAATTAAATATAGAAGAGTATCTTGAATTTATTGACCAGAATTATTTAAGTAAATTTGATAAGGTAGAAACAAATACCTCCATAAAACCACAGGAACCTCTCTCCAACATACCTGTAAAGACAGTTTACTACTCTATACCAGAGGACAGTGATACAAAAGATAAAACTTATCTTTCCTTAAACTTTGTTACAGGAACTATAGATAACAGAGAAGAAAATATATCCCTAAGCTTTTTGAATTATCTGCTTATGGGTACAGATAATGCTCCACTTAAAAAAGCTCTTGCAGCCAAAGGCATTGCAGTAAATGTAACCTCCTCCTTTAATATGGAAGGTATTCAGCCTACATTTTCCATTGATGCCTCTAATTCAAACGAGTCTTCCAGTGAAGTTTTTAAACAAACCATTTTTAGTACATTACAGGATATCTATAAAAATGGCTTTGATAAGAATTTTCTTAAGTCTGCACTGGCATCTTATGATATAAGTGCTAACTCTGAGGAACTTATATTGCCTTCTCTTGGCGGAACAGGTCTTCTGCTGTCACAAACCACACTAGCTACATGGATATATGATAAAGATCCTACCATGTACTTTGACACAGATGATATAATGGAAAAAATCAAAAAAACAGATGAAAATGAGTACTTCAAAAACCTCATTAATAAGTATTTTCTTACAAATAACTATTATTCACTAGTTATAATGAAACCTGAAGTAGGTCTTGATAGTACATCTTCCAAAACTCTTGCAGAAAAGCTTCAGACTTATAAAAACAGCTTAGATGAAACAACAATTAATTCTCTGGTAAAAGATACTGAAGATTTTACATCATGGCAAGAAAGTGAAGATTCTAAAGAAGCACTGGACACTTTACCAAAACTTTCTTTAGATGACATTGAATTTGAACTTCCTAATTTAAGCTATAGAGTTGAAAATCAATCTGGTGTAAAAGTTCTTAGTCATGTACAAGATTTAAATGGTCTATCCACCTTGAATTTTTACTTTGATACATCCAGCGTTCCACAGGATGAATTACACTACTTAAGTTTATTATCCTCCTTACTTGGAAGTGTAGATACCAAAAAACATACTTCTGAGGAGCTTTCAAATAAAATGATGGAAAATGCCGGAGGACCTATAAGCTTTATACCTTCTGCAATAACAGATAGTAAAAATCTTACTAAATATTCTCCTAAAATTATAGTATCTATGTTACTACCTGAGGATACTATTGATGAATCTCTCGATATAATCAAGGAAATTGTAAATGAAAGCAGTTTTGAAAATAAAGATAAAATAAAACAAATCATAGAACAAAACAAAACAGCTCTTCAGTCAATTTTTACCTCTGGTTCCGGAAGTGCTGCACTTATGGCTATGAACTCTTATATGAGCGAAGGCGGAAAATATAATGAAGAACTTTCTGGTGTTTCATATTATAAATTCTTACAGAATTTAGATGATAATTTTGATTCAAAATGGGGGGATATCCGTAAAAACCTAAATAGTACCTATAAGCTTGCTTTTAATAAAAACAATCTCATAGCAAGCTGCAGCGGAAGTAATTCATCCATTAAAAAATTTAAAACTGAATTAAATCGCATAAGTTCTGAAATTACATCTAAAAATATTCCACAACAAGATTATACTTTTACAGAAACCAATAAAAACATAGCATTTTCTTCTTCTGCCAAAGTACAAACAATACTACAAGGTGGAACTTTAAAAGGTACAGGATATAGTTACAGTGGAAAGATGATGGTACTTCAAAATATATTAAATACGGAATATCTATGGAATGAGTTAAGGACATCCGGCGGTGCCTATGGAGGACAAATCTCCATTTCATCAGATGGAAAAGTTATACTTGCATCCATAAGAGATCCAAACATAAAAGAAACCTTTGAAACTTTTAAAAATACTGTAGATTATCTTAAAAATTTTCAAGCATCAGAGGATGAAATGACAAAATATATCATAGGTGCCATTAAAGAATTTGTAAATTTAAAGATCAGTGGCCCACTGGTGGAAAGTGCCCTCTGTGACTCAATATATCTTACAGGTTTTTCGCCTAACGATCTTTTAAAATACGAAAAAGAAGCTCTTTCCACTACACCGGAAGACATAAGAGATTATGGAAATATGTTAGATAAAGTTTTGAATCAGAATATATATTTCTTAGAAGGCTCCAGTGATAAAATCCAGGAAAACAAAGAATTATTCAATGAAATTGTAGATACAGGAAAATAAAGATTAAATATTCCCTTAAAGTAATTTACACTTTTTCTATACTTTAAGGGTTTTTCCTTTTTCATATATTTTTCTATGAATTACTTCATTATCATTGCTTATCTGATAATTTATTGGTTTACAAATTTAATACAGTAAATTATAATGTTTAGTGTAATTAGAATTCATACAAATAGGGGGATATATAAAATAATGAAGAAAAAATTTGGAATTTTAACTATAGTAATATTCCTGATGGGAATATTACTTACAGGATGTGGACAAACTCAAAAGTCAAAGGATACATCCTGGGATGATATAAAATCAAAAGGTAAATTTATAGTAGGACTAGATGACAGCTTCCCTCCAATGGGATTTAGAGACGAAAAAGGTCAAATAGTAGGATTTGACATAGATATGGCAAAAGCAGTAGCTGAAAAACTGGGAGTTAAAGTTGAGTTCAAACCTGTTGACTGGGATGGAGTAATACTTAGTTTAAATAATAAAGATATAGATGTCATATGGAATGGTTTAAGCATATCTGAAGAGAGGAAAAAGCAAATAGATTTTTCAGAGGTATATCTTCAAAACAAACAGATAATAGTAGTACAAAAAGATTCCACTATAAACAATAAAAAGGATTTATCAAGTAAAACAGTAGGATTACAAATGGGAAGCACCAGTGAAAAAGCATTAAAAGCAGATACTTCTACCTCTAAATCTTTAAAAGAAGTTAGAAAATATTCAAACAACACAGAAGCACTCTTAGATTTAAGTCAGGGGCGTACAGATGCAGTAATAGTAGATGAAGTTGTAGGAAGATATTACATAGAAAAGAAACCTGGTTTATATAAAATACTGGATGATAATTTTGGCGTAGAAGATTACGGTGTAGGTATCAGAAAAACAGATACAAGTTTTAAAGAAAAACTAAACGAAGCATTAAATACTATAAAAAGTGACGGAACCGCAGATAAAATATCTCAAAAGTGGTTTGGTAAAAATATAGTTACAAAATAATTGATTAGGATGTGATTTGCGTGTCTGAACTTATGGACATTACAGGATTTATACTTAAGGGAAGCTTAATAACTATAGAATTGTTTTTCATAACGGCTATTTTTTCTATACCTCTTGGAGGTATAGTTGCTGTAGGAAAAATATCTAAGATCAAGCCTTTAAAAGCTATATTAAGCTTATATACCTGGGCTTTTAGAGGAACACCTCTGTTATTACAGCTATTTTTTACATACTTTGGTCTTCCTGTAATTGGCATAAGATTATCGCCACTAGCTGCTGCAAGTTTAGCCTTTACCATAAATTATGCTGCATATTTGGCAGAAATATTCAGAGCAGGCATTGAATCCATAGATAAAGGACAATTTGAAGCTGCAAAAGCTTTAGGAATGAATTACTATGAAACCATAACAAGAATAATCATTCCCCAGGCTATTAGAAATGTACTTCCTGCCGTGTGTAACGAAAGTATAAACTTAGTAAAAGATTCAGCCCTAGTAGCTACTATCGGAGTTGGTGATCTTTTAAGGGCAGCAAAAGAAGTGGTAACTCGTGATTTTACAATTACTCCTTTCTTCATAGCTGCAGCCCTATATCTTCTCATAACTTCAGTTTTGGTTATAGGTTTTAGACAATTAGAAAAGAAATATTCTGTAAAATAACTTATTGCATATTTTTGCAAGATCAATTTTTAGGAAGTTAAATTTCGTTATCTGGTACTAACGAAATTTGGCTTTTCTTTATTTTTATATATATTATCATTTTCCAGACACTCTTCTAAACATTCTTCTATTACTTCCATGGTTATTTTGAATTTTTTAGTATCTTTCATTTTATACCTCCTTACTAACAATTTACTTTAATCTTTTTAAGTTCTAAATCTATTAAATCAAATTTAAGAAAACGTATACAACGCATAACTGTTAACGTGAATGAATCACTAACTCTACAATCAAGTGATTAAGAGGTTCAGATGGAGTTTGCTATGAATAAATACTTATCCTCCATCGGAACCTTTCATATTTATATACTATTAAAAATCCTCAAAAAAGTTACTAAAAATTACATTTTAAGATAAATCTAATATATAATCCTTACAAAACAAATATAAATACTTATTTTTAACTTTCTTCCCTGTTAGTTTTTCAAGTGCTCTTCCATAATAATAAATTTGAATTTGATATTTTTCTCTGATTAAATCTACATCTTCCACATAATCTGTTTTATAATCCAGTAATATTAATTTATTATCTTCTTCAAAATAACAATCTACTATTCCTTGAATTAATACTTTTTCATCTTTATATATGTGCCGGGGCAGTTGTTTATATAATTCCGTACTCTCCACTTCCATATAAAAAGGAACTTCTCTATATAAATTATTTGATTTTTTCATTCTTACTCCAATTTCAGAACTAAAAAACTTCAGTATTTTATATATTGATATGGATTTAGCTTCTGCTTCAGTTATAAATTCCCTAAATACTAATTCATCTATTTGTTCTTTTATATCATTGTAAGAATCAGCTCTATAAATATCAATGTGCTGCATAACAAGATGCATGATAATTCCTTTCTCAGAGGCAGTAAATCCTTTCTTATCTCTTAAAAAGGCGGGCTTTTTTAAATATATTGGCTCCATAAACTCAACACCATTTTCTGTGTCTATTAGCTTAAATCTCCTTTTTAATTCAGATACTGAAAATTTGGCAGCTATTTTGGAAGATTGTTCATATTTATAAGTCCAATTAAGTCTTCTATTCACTTCATTTTTGTATATTGCTTTATTATCATCTAATTCTAAACTTTTAATCTGTCCTATAATATCTTCGTCTATATTATCCTTCTCTGTATTCTTAAAATCATCTCTATTATATACAAATACCTTCCATTTAGAATCATCTTCTTTTATAGAAGTTAAATCATACTTAAAAGGACACATTTCTCTGATAAGGTCTCCACAGGGATGCCTTGCTACTGCAGGTCCTATCCAGTCCAGAAAATTCCTGGCATTTGCAAGTGAATATTCAGACAATTTATCTCCTTTACAATGGGATGCTTCACACCATCTTTGAAAGGTATTTTCAATATTATCTACTGTTCCTGTTATTATAAGTTTTTCTTTAGCCCTAGTAAAAGCTACATAAAGTATTCTCATCTCTTCTGAAAGGGTTTCTATCTTTAATTTTCTTTTTAACACCTGTTTAAAAATAGTAGGATAGGAAATATTTCTTTTAGAATTTACATACTCTGGTCCAATACCCAGTTCTTTGTGAAACAATATGCTCTTGTTTATATCCGTGAAATTAAATCTCTTTCCTGCTCCAGAAAGTATTATTACAGGAAATTCTAATCCTTTACTCTTATGTATGCTCATTATTCTAACTACATTATCATTTTCCCCAAGTATCTTGGCATTTCCCATATCAGTACTGCTGCTTTTAAGCCTATTTATAAAGTTTATAAAATTAAACAGACCTTTATAACTAATATTTTTGTACTGTTTAGCTCTTTCAAACAACATTCTCAAATTTGCCTGTCTTTGAATGCCTCCAGGCATAGCACCTACAAATCCATAATATCCTGTTTCTATATAAATATTCCATATAAATTCATCTATAGGCATGTGTATAACTTTTTTTCTCCAAACACAAAGTTTATTAAAAAATTGTTCCACCTTGTATTCTAATCTATCATCTATATGTTCTAAAGAGTACTTTGACTCCTGACTGTGATTATCTATGGCTTTTAATATCTCATAAAAAGATATCTCTCTATTAACCACCCTTAAATCTATAAGATCCTCTGGAGAAAATCCTCCTATAGGAGAACGTAGTACTGCTATAAAAGGAACATCCTGCAGCGGATTGTCTATTATCTGAAGAAGAGATATTATGGTTTTTATTTCTATAGTCTGAAAATACCCTACAGAAGTATCTGCAAATACAGGTATTCCTGAATTATTTAGTTCCTCCACAAACACAGGTGCCCAATTCTGTGTGGCACGCATCAATATCACTATATCTTTATACATTACCTCTCTATAGCTGTTACTCTCCTTGTCATAAACCCTAAAACCATATTGTCTTAATGGAGGATGAGGATTTACCAATTCATTTATTTTAGAAGCCACCAATCGTGCTTCCACTGAAATAGCATCCAATGGCTCTTCCTCATTTTCATCCTCTTCCATTTTACTCTGATTTTCCTTTTTATCTACTATATGAAGGTCTATATATCCCTCACACTCTCTTTCAAAAGGCTTATATTTTGCAGAACTTTTTAAACATTCTCCCGAACCATAATCAAGTTCCCCTACTTCCCTGCACATTATTTGTTTAAATATATAATTTATGCCATCTATTACTTCTCTTCTACTTCTAAAATTTTCAGATAATTTTATTTTTCTGTTCTTACTACCCTCCTTTTCATCATAACTATTATACTTTTCTAAGAATAATTCCGGTCTTGCCTGTCTAAATCTATATATACTCTGTTTTACATCTCCTACCATAAATAAATTAGCACGAATATCCTTTTTACTTATCATATTCATTATAACTTCCTGAACCTCATTACTATCTTGATACTCATCTATAAATATTTCTTCAAAATATTTTCTGTATTCTAAGGCAGCTTCTGAGGGAACTATATATCCATTTTTATCTTTATCCGTTAATATTTCAAGACATAAATGTTCTATATCATTAAAGTCTATCATATTTCTCTCATTCTTTTTAACTTGGTACTTATCATAAAAATCCATAACAAGGGAAATCAGAGATTTCATCAAAGGATATATTTCTTTTAAATCCTGATATATATTATCTGTGCACAAAATTATATCTTCTCTTATACCAATTAACTTCTTTTTTACCTCATCTCTTGTATTTCTTGCTTTATCTTTATAAACTTTAATCATAGGATCTGTTTTCTTAGAGGAAAGCTTTTTAAAATTCAGTTTAATAAATCCATTTATTATTTCATCCCAGGTAGTAACACCTATAAGCTTATCTATATTTTCAATATCACTTTTAAAGTATTCCAAATAATGCTCCAATCCTTCTATGCTTTCAATTATATTTAGCATATTTTCCATCTTATTTTTACAACCTTTAAGTTCTACAGTTATATTGTGCATAAGCACTTTAACCCACTTGGTATCTCCAAAGTTAAAATCACTACTTAAATTAAAGTCTTTCAGTATATCCCCAAGCCATCTTTTAGGCCATGGGTTACCTTGTGAAAATTCATATAAGGAAAGCACAATATCTTGAAGCTTATTATCATTTTTCCCTCCGTATCCATCCACCAAATTTAAAAATCCAGGATTTTCTTCTTCATACTTTTGTTCGAATACTTCTAAAAGGGCATCCTGCTTTAATAATTTGGATTCTGTACCATCACATATCCTGAAATTAGGATCTAACTCTATTCTATGAAAATTATTCTTTATAACTTTAAGACAAAAAGAATGTATTGTCATTATATTGGATTGGTTTAACAAGGCAAGCTGTCTTTGAAGATTTTTAGAAGTACACTCTACTTCAAGCAGTTTAGAAAGTGCCTCTCCCACTCTCTCTTTCATCTCAGAAGCTGCTGCATTTGTAAATGTAACTACTAATAATTTATCTATATCAACTTCTTCACTATCATTTATTACTTTCTTTAATATTCTCTCTACCAATACTGCAGTTTTACCGGTTCCAGCTCCTGCTGCCACCAATAGATTGCAATTTGGAGTAAATATGGCATTTTTTTGAGCTTCTGTCCACTTCGTATTCATATTTATCACCTTATTCAATTCTATCAAAATATACTCCCATTAACATACTACTTTATTTTTACCTGTATTTTTTGCCTTGTACAAATTTACATCAGCTTTTCTTATCATGTCTTCAATATTTTCTTCACTATTAGAGGATATACTTATTCCCATGGAAACTGTTACATGAGATGTACTATCATTATATTCTATTAGTTCCTTTTCTATACGTTTCCTTATTGCAGTCATCCTGTTATATACATCTAAAGTTCCTTTAATATCATACATATATATTATAATTTCTTCCCCGCCATATCTAGCTACCAGGTCTTCCTTTCTAAGACTGCTTTTTATTATATTACTTACAGTTTTAAGCACTTCATCACCGTACTGATGTCCAAAATTGTCATTAAACATTTTAAAATTATCTATATCTACCATTATTATAGCAAATCCGCAGCCACAATTCTTTATTTTTTCCTTTATGATAGAAAAAAAGTAATTTCTGGTAAAAAGTCCTGTTAAAAAATCTTTTTGGGAATTTTCTTTTATCTTATTATAAAGCCTGTTATTTTCTATACATATGGCAATTTGATTACTAAGTGCAGTCAAAAGTTTAATATGCTGTTCATTTAAATAATTATATATTTTATGTTCTACTATAATTGCACCAAGAAGACTTTGTTTTAAATATATTGGCATGAATATTGAAGAGTGGATTTGAATATTATCATCTTTACATATATTATCAAGAGAATTGTGTAATTTAGTATCTAAATCGCGTACTAATCTGCCATTGTATTCATTTATACTATAGTGATGTTTAGTGCTGCTTAAATTAGTACACTTCAATCTCAATTTTCTATTTTCCAAAATATACACAGTAGAATAGGTTACTCCTAAAATTCCTATCATTATATCCTGTATTTTAGAAATTATCTCCACACTTCCAAGACATTTATTTATATACTCACTTGTCTCAACTATTAGAGACAACATATCCAGCTTTTTATCTAACTCTACAATTTTTATATTTTGTCTTTGTATGGTTTCTTCAGCCATTTTTTGATAACCTTCATAATCAAGCCTTAGTTTATTATATTTCTCCAATAATGATGCTAACATAAGCCTCTCCTCTATTTAAAACTATTAATCAAGTTCCTCTTAGTTTCAATGAAGTTTCATTATAAAAATACTTCTTTCCCTAAATTCTAGAAGAACTTATCCAAATACATATTAGTGCTTATCTCCAACTTTTAAAAAGATGAAAGTTTAGTACCTACAGTGTCGGGATAAATTAAAAAATTAAATAACTAATACAACACGGTTATAAAAATTATTATATATTATATAATTATACTTTTAAAAGTGTATATTCACAAGAAAATTTTTCCTTATAAATATATATACTATTATGTAAATTATTTTCACTGCTTTACATATCCTAAGTGCCTTATTTAAAATAATATATAATAAAATTAAAAATTATATTACAATTATAACTCTTAATTTCACATTATACTACTCATAATAAATACTTATTATATTTTTTATATCAAATTAACAAGGCAATTATAAGCTTATTTTGCAAAATTCTACTTAAATCTCACCATATTTTTATGCTACATGTTTGCTGACAATACAACCATAATTGAGTAAAAATGATAACATAATTTTACATATCATTAGTAAAAAAAGAATTTACCAAATAAAATATAAGATTATCTGGTAAATTAAATGTTATTTTATTATGATATAGACTACAATAAAAACTTTCTAATCTCCTCCTTCATATCTTCCCTGTTACATACAGTATTATGTACTACTTCACTGTTTTCCAATTTTTTTATAGGTGCTGGAATCTCAATTGATGCAATTTTGCTCATAACTTCTACAAGCTCCAAATCTTCTTTAAAAGCGTATTTAGTATCTAAGGCACTCATTACAGACTTTGTGAATTTAAATGGACTTGCTGTTGAAACTACTATAGTTTTTGTCTTATCACAAGTATCCTTCAAGTAATTTTTATAAACAGAATAAGCTACAGAAGTATGGGTATCCATAAGGTATTGATATGTATTAAAAGTTTCTTTTATACACTTTAGGGTTTCTTCTTCACTTGCAAATCCTCCATAAAACCCTTTCACTTCCTCTTTCATATCTTCACTAACTGTATACTTACTATGTTTACTTAAATTTGTCATTAATTTATTTACAACAGATGAATCCCTACCGCTTATATCATATATAAGTCTCTCAAGATTACTTGATATAAGTATATCCATGGAAGGAGATATAGTTAAAATAAATTCTCTTTCTGCATCGTAGGTTCCACTCTGAAAAAAATCATAGAGTACTTTATTTTCATTTGACGCACATATAAGCTTGTTAATTGGAAGTCCCATTTTTTTAGCATAATAAGCTGCAAGTATATTACCAAAGTTTCCAGTTGGAACAGAAAAATTTATTTTATCCCCAAAGTTTATTTCTCCTGTTTTCAAAAGTTTCATATATCCATAAAAATAATAAACTACTTGAGGAACAAGTCTTCCAATATTTATGGAATTAGCAGAGGAAAATCTATAGGAATTTTTATCCAGCTCTTTCCTTAGTTTATCATCATTGAAGATTTTCTTTACTTCACTTTGGGCATCATCAAAATTTCCTTTTATGCCTATAACTTTTGTATTTTCCCCTTTTTGGGTTACCATCTGCTTTTTTTGGATCTTGCTAACCCCTTCTTCCGGGAAAAACACTACTATTTTAGTTCCTTCCACATTTGCAAAACCCTCCAAAGCAGCCTTGCCTGTATCCCCTGATGTAGCTGTAAGTATTACTATTTCTTTATTCAACTTCTGTTTTTTTGCAGCCCTCTTCATTAAATGGGGAAGAAGACATAACGCCATGTCCTTAAAAGCTAAAGTAGGACCATGAAACAGCTCTAAATAAAACACATTCCCAACTTTTTTTAAGGGAACTATTTCCTCGGATTCAAATTTATTATCATAAGCTAAATCTATGCATTCTTTTAATTCCTCTTTACTAAAATCTGTAAAAAATTCCCCCATTATATAAAGAGCCAATTCCTTATAGGTCATATCTTTAAGTTTTTTTAGTTCCTTTTCATCTATAAAAGGCAGGGTATCTGGAACAAACAATCCCCCATCCTCAGATATTCCATTTAATATGGCTTTAGATGCAGTAAAATTTTTATTTAAACCTCTGGTGCTATTGTAATAAATCTCCTTCAAATATATCACTCCTTATAAAATTATAATATCATGCAGTTAACACATATTAATATATATAATAACATATGACATATGACTTGAAAATTATAATTAAAGCATATCTTTACCCTATACAAATTTTATGGTAATTATATGATCAATCCCTAGGTTTTTATAAAATTTATTTTGATTATATCATACGTCCAGTGTATAATGTTTTTACTAAATAACAATAATAGAAATAAATACTTTAAAATATGTTGTTAATTTTATTTCTTTATGATATACTAATATAATCAATAATTAATAAACACCGATATACAAAATTAAGATATATCAATTATAAGTGTTTTATCTTAGGAGGATAATAAATGAAAACAGGAACAGTAAAATGGTTTAACTCTGAGAAAGGATTTGGATTTATAGAAGTCCCTGGTGAAAATGACGTTTTCGTACATTTCACTGCAATTCAGAGTAATGAAGCAAGAAAAAACTTAGAAGAAGGTCAGAAAGTTCAATTTGATGTTGAAGAAGGACCAAAAGGTCTTCAAGCTGCTAATGTTGTAAAATTATAATACAATTTTATAGCATAATAAAACATCTTAACATAAATGAACAGAATGTTTTAACCACCTTTAGTTTAAAAGGTGGTTTTTCATTATATGTTGCTTCCTAAGACTTTTTCCTTTAATTTAAGTCCTGTATCTGTAACTGCAACCCCTCCAAGGGCTGTTTCTCTTAATTCACAAGGCATTTGCCTCCCCACTTTGTACATAGCCAAAACTGTATCGTCAAAAGGAATTTTACTGCAGACCCCTGCCATAACCATATCAGCTGTAGTCAACGCACTTACAGTTCCGCTTACATTTCTCTTGGCACAAGGAATTTCTACAAGGCCTGCTACCGGATCACACACCAACCCCATTATATTTTTTATGACTATGGCTGCAGCATCTAATGCCTGTGTAGGAGTACCCTCCATAATCTCAACTATTCCAGCCGCTGCCATAGCTGCTGCAGAGCCGCATTCTGCCTGACATCCCCCTTCTGCTCCAGACATACTGGCATTTTTAGCTATTATTATTCCTATACCAGAAGCAGTAAACAATGCCTTAATCATATCCTCATCTTTCTTACCCAGTATTTCTCCTGCAGTTATTATGGCCCCCGGAATTATTCCACAGGAACCTGCTGTAGGTGCTGCCACAACCTTTCCCATAGCAGCATTTACTTCTGAACAAGACAGAGCTCTTGCCATAGCTTTTACCATGTATTTCCCCGTAAGAGTCTTTCCTTCTTCATGATATTTGTTTAACCTATAGGCGTCTCCCCCTATAAGTCCACTTATAGATTTTATTTTATGGGTTAATCCATATTCTGCAGAATCTCTCATTACACAAAAATTTTTTGTCATAGTTTTAAATACTTCTTCTCTACTTATATCCTGTGATTTCATTTCTTCTTCAACTACATATTCCCATATTTTCATTTTCTTTTTACTGCATATATCTATCAATTGACTACCAGTATCAACCATTATTATTCCTCCTCATTTATAGGATTTATAGCCCTTGCCTTATATATATTGGGTATATTCTCTATTTCCTCCACTATATCTTTTATAATAAAATCATCCACTTCAAGTACCATGACTGCCCTAGAACCTTTTATACTTTTCCTATATACCTTCATAAAGGCTATATTTATTTTATATTCATAGAGAACCTCAGATACTCTTGCCACCATACCTGGCATATCTAGATGATTTACAAGTATGGTAGGATAAACTCCTGTAAATTCTATTTTATCCTTATCCACTTCATTTATCACTATATTACCTCCGCCTATGGAGGATCCCATTATTTCTGACACTTCACCATTTTTCTTAGTTATAATAAATTTAACTGTATTTGGGTGTACAGCTCCTAAATCCTCTTCTGTAAATTTTACTGAAATCCCTCTTTCCTTAGCCACTTCCATAGAATTTTTTAAATTCTTATCCCATGGATTCATACCCAATATTCCAGCAACCAACGCCCTATCCGTACCGTGTCCTTTATAAGTTTTTGCAAAAGAACCATGAAGTAAAAACTCAACTTTTGAAATATTTCCTCCTGCAATAATTTCTGCAATTTTAGCCAATCTTGCCGCCCCTGCTGTATGGGAACTTGAAGGCCCTATCATAATAGGTCCTAAAATATCAAAAGCACTATACTCTCTCACTTTAACACTAACCTCCCAACAATTCTATATCATAAAAATCTATACATAAAAGTAAATACTATTATTATACCTAAAATTAGAATATTCCATCATAAATCTGCATAATATAAACTTTGTAATTATACCATAATTGTAAAAAAAATTATATGAGGATGATTAACTATGGATAATAAAAATATTCAATTATTAGAATTAGAACGTATTTATGGAAGAATTAGTCCTTTTGAACTAAAGGATAAACTAATTAATCTTGCTAAAAATCAAAAGAAAAACAGTGTTCGAACTCTTTTAGATGCGGGAAGAGGTAACCCCAATTGGGTAGCAATTACTCCTCGGGAAGCCTTTTTTACCTTTGGGCAATTCGCTGCAGAAGAATGTAGAAGAACCTGGAATGAAGATAGCCTAGCTGGAATGCCACAGAAAAAAGGCATTGATAAAAGATTTTATACATATGTGGAAGATCACAAAAATTCTCCTGGAATAGAACTACTTAAAAATATTATAAATTATGGTATTAATTTTCAAGGATTTAATGCTGAAGATTGGATTTATGAACTAACAGATGGAATTATTGGTGACAATTATCCTACTCCGACTAGAATGTTAAGCCATGTGGAAAAAATAGTTCATCAATATTTAATTGAACGAATATACAATGTTAAAGATTCTTCCCTAGAGTTTAAATTATTTTCAGTAGAAGGTGCTACTGCAGCAATATGTTACATATTTGACTCCTTAATAGCAAATGAGTTATTACATAGAAAAGATAAAATCGCAATTATGACTCCAATTTTCACCCCTTATCTTGAAATTCCTGTTATACCCAGATATGATTTTGACCTAATCAGGATTATGGCATCTGAATCTCTGGAAGATGGTACTCATACTTGGCAATATCCTGAATCAGAACTTGAAAAATTACAGGATCCAAGTATTAAGGCTTTATTTTTAGTCAATCCCAGTAATCCCCCTTCAGTAGCTATAAGGCCTGAATCCATATCATATTTAGTAAAAATAGTTAAGAACAAAAACCCCCATTTAATGATAATCTCTGATGATGTGTATGGAACTTTTTCAGATAATTTTCATTCTATAGTATCAGCTTTACCTTTTAACTCCATAGGAGTATATTCCTTTTCAAAATACTTTGGAGTAACTGGTTGGCGTTTAGGAACAATTGCTCTTCATAAAAATAATATATTTGATAAGCTTTTAAAAACGTTGTCCAAAAATAAAAAAGAATTTATTAAAAAACGTTATGAGGCTCTTTCAGTTAATCCCGGAGAAATTAGTTTTATAGATAGAATTGTGGCAGATAGCCGCCAGGTGGCACTTCAACATACTGCAGGGCTTTCTACCCCCCAACAAGTACAGATGGCTTTTTTTACCGCCTTTGATCTGATAGATAAAGAAAAAAAATATAGAAACTTAACAAATAGCATCTGTAGAAAACGAAAAAAATTATTATTTGAGGGCTTGGGAATAAACTTACAAGAAGATAAATACGATGCCTCTTATTATGCCGAATTTGATTTACTTCAATGGTCAGAGTATCATTATGGTAAAGAATTCGGGGCATACTTAAAGAAAAATTTTAAACCAATAGATATTCTTTTTAAATTGGCCAAAAAATCTTCCATAGTATTATTAAGTGGTGCTGGATTTTATGCGCCAGAATGGTCTATAAGAATCTCCCTTGCAAACTTAAATGATGAATCCTACTCCAAAATAGGCCATATACTCCATGATATTTTAAAAGATTATCTGAGACATTGGAAAAATAATTAAAATTATATAATGCCTTAATATAAAACAGAAAATAGATTCCTATGACAGTAATATTATCATAGGAATCCATTGAAATGGTATTATATCAAATAAATTAGAACACCACCTTGTTATTATTAAATACATAATTATTTTCCAATTTTACAAAGGCATTTTATCTATACACATACATTCTAAATGCTCCTTTATTTCTTCTATACTCTTGCCTATACTGGAATCTACCACAGCTATAAGAGCTGATTCTACCAATGCCCCATTTATTATTTGAACCTTGGGTTGCATACTCTTATCCAAGAATTCGATTGCCATTTCTGCATTCATATATGCACTCCCCAAATCAAATAATATCAGTACTCCATCTTCATTATAAACCTTTTCTATAGCACTTTTTATTTTACACGCATCAGTGCCTAGCCTGCCATCTTTTGTACCCCCAGCAGATGCCACATTACTATCTGGAGAAATCTGTTCAACCAAATTTTTCACTCCTCTGGCAATTTCATTGCTATGAGATACGATTACAACGCCAACCATTAAAATAACCTCCTGATAAATTAGTTAACTTAAATCAAATCTTTTCTACTACACATAGTTCTTTAACTTTTTTATAAATTGCCTTTAACATAAGGTAACTTGATACAGCCCCAGGGTCTGGATACCCTATACTTTTTTCTCCCAGATAACTGGCTTTTCCATTTTTGCAAATTATACTTTCAGTACTTTTTACTCCTATAAAAGCAGCATTTTTTACATTTTCAAGAGAGTGTATACTATCTAATCCCTTGCTTATAGAATACCTTAAGGCGTTCACCGCAGGTTCTATAGCATCTATCATGGTTTTACCTCCCAGCCTTCCTCTCCCTCTCATTTTAATCCCAGCTAAAGCTTGTTCAAGCATTTTTAAAAAATCTTTTATGTCCACAGTCTGTTTTCCATCTACCGTTATTCCTGCCCTTATAAAGGCAGTACCATAAAGAGAACCTGATGCCCCTCCTGTATTTGATACTAAGATCATGCCAACTTTTTTAAGGACATGACCTATGTCTTTTAGGTCATTATCCTTTAATTTTCTCCTCACAGCCGTAAATCCCTTGTCCAAATTCAACCCATGATCTCCGTCACCTATAGCTGCATCAAGTTCAGTTAAATAATCTACATTCTCATTTATTAATATGGCCATACTATTTAATATTTCTCTTACCTGTACTCCATTTATGCTCATATATATGTATCTCCTTCTACATTTATATTTTATATAAATAGATATTTTTAGCAACTACGTTATCGTTTACAGCTATACTATTCATCACCATGCTATCCTCTTTATATTTGTTACATATAATATATAAGAAATATAGAAAATGTGCAATGTTTTATTCATAAAATAAAAAAAATAATTTGGTACATTTATAATCACAGCTACATAATATAAATAGGAGTAAAGGTATGCAATTGTGCTTTTTAAATACTTTTACTTATATAATAAAGCTAACAGGAAGTGATTTCAATTGTCCTATGGTGAAATAAATTACAGCTACAGAGAACTTATAGCAGGTGTAAATACAAAAATTCACTTAAAAAATAATAATCCTGTAACTGCTATAAATTTTGATAACGCAGCTACTACTCCCCCTTTTAACTATGTTTTAAAAAAAATACATGATTTTTCACCATACTACTCCTCCATTCATAGAGGAACTGGTTTTAAATCTCAATTTTCCTCTGAAGCTTATGAACTTTCAAGAAATACTATATGCAATTTTGTCCACTGTGACAATACAAAAAATACAGTAATTTATGTAAAAAACACTACAGAGGCCATAAACAAACTATCTTATATTTTTAATAATCTGTATAAAGATTCTGTCATATTGACCACTAGAATGGAACATCATTCTAATGATCTTCCCTGGAGAGATAAATTTAAAGTAGACTATGTAGAATTGGACGAGCTGGGAAAATTAAATTTATCAGATTTAAAATATAAATTGAAAAAGCATGAAGGTAAAATTAAATTGGTATGTGTAGCAGCAGCTTCCAATGTAACAGGATACAAAAATCCCATATACAAAATAGCAAAAATTGCCCACAGTTTTGGAGCAGAAATTCTTGTAGACGGTGCACAGGCAGTAGCTCATTACCCTATATATATGAACCGTTTCCTAAAAGAAGAGTGCATTGACTATTTGGCATTCTCCGCCCACAAAATGTATTCTCCTTTTGGTATAGGTGTATTAATAGGCCCCAGAAAAACCTTTTGCCATGCAAATCCCGAATACAGTGGAGGTGGTACTATAAACCTTGTAACAGACGACTATGTTATCTGGGCTGACCCTCCTGAAAAAAATGAAGCTGGAACCCCTAATGTAATAGGAGTGGTAGCCCTTACAGCTGCAATAAAAGTATTAAACAAGCTGGGTATGAATGCTATAGACACTAAAGAAATAGCTCTTTATAAATACGCTCTAAATAAAATGTCAAAACTTCCTGACATTATTTTTTATGGTGATACAAGACCTGATTGCAATAAGGTTGCCATACTTCCTTTTAATATAAAAGGAGTTCACCACGAAACCACTGCAAAACTTCTTTCAGAACTTAGCGGCATTGCAGTAAGAAATGGATGTTTTTGTGCCCACCCTTATGTACAGAGACTTTTAAAACTTTCTCCAGAGGAAATAAATTATTTTAAATATAATTATAATGATTTCCGTCCCGGCATGGTCAGATTAAGTTTTGGATTATATAATACTTATAGTGAAGTTGACATTTTAATCAATACTTTGAAAAAGATAATTAAAGGCAAAAATATCATATAATAAATTCACTTCTATAATACAACATAAATTTTAATGAATTATGTTGTATTATAATTTTTTGTATTATCTGCATAATCCAGCTGATAATCACCAGATACGCTAAAAATACCTTCCATCCAGGATTATTTACCTGAAAGTCCTGCAGACAATATAAAAAGCATAATTATTGGTGTACTGTCACATATAATCCACCCCAAAATTATAAACATCAGATTTATTTTACTATACCTTTTATAAAAGTATAATATAAGATTATATATAAAAAATAAATTGGTCATAATAAATATAAGTATTATTGGAACAGGATTCGATACTCCATAAACTACTACAGTGTGAATCATAAAAACTAATGCCAAAACAGTAATTATTATAAAAAATATCCTAAGTCCTTCTCTATTTTTAACTTTAAAAAATATATACCCTGCATCATACAGGCATATTGCTAAAGGAATTAAAGCAATAATTTCTAATTTATCCACATAAAAATAAGCCGTGACTAAAGCTGCCACAAAAAACAAGACTTTAATATTGAAATTCAGACTTTTGTCACTCATTATAAACACTATCCCTTATCTTCATATATTTTAAATATTTTTATTCTTTCGAATATATCCCTTACATATTCCTTGTTATAATAATACTTGAAAAACAAAATTTATTCAACATAGGAGATGATATATTGTCACTTTTAATATCACAAATTTTTATTATATCTATAGTGGCCGGTATAGTTGGATCCATATTAGGCTTAGGTGGCGGAACCATAATTACTCCCGCTCTTACAATCTT
Source organism: Clostridium sp. (assembly GCF_036781005.1). Classification (GTDB taxonomy): domain Bacteria; phylum Bacillota; class Clostridia; order Clostridiales; family Clostridiaceae; genus Clostridium_B. The sequence goes on from NZ_DAIQBT010000025.1 coordinate 30,878, forward strand.
GTTTGGTATAGATATAAAATATGCTATAGGCGCCAGCTTGATATCAGTAATAGCTACTTCCAGTGGTTCCGCTGTAGCTTACATAAGAGATAAACTAACTAATATAAGAATTGGAATGTTTCTTGAAATAGCCACTACCCTAGGTGCTATAACAGGAGCTTTTCTAGGCGGACTTATAAATCCATATTACCTTTATTTTTTATTTGGTATACTTCTTTTATATTCTGCCTTTGCCATGCTTAAAAAAGGAAACACAGATTCCACTAAAATTACTGAGGCTCATCCTCTTGCAGAAAAGCTTAATTTAAATGGACAATATCATGATAAACTCTCAAATGAATATATACCATACAAAGTATCTGGGGTTCCCTCAGGATTTGGAGTGATGTATGGTGCTGGAATTATTTCAGGACTCCTTGGCATTGGAAGTGGCAGTTTTAAAGTTATGGCAATGGATTTATTCATGAAACTGCCTTTAAAAGTTTCTAGTGCCACCAGTAATTTTATGATGGGTGTCACTGCCACTGCCAGTGCAGGAATATATCTTTTAAGAGGAGATATAGATCCTAAAATTTCTGCTCCTGTTGCTCTTGGGGTTTTATTGGGTGCTACCCTAGGGGCCAAAATTATGGAAAATATGAAAAGCAAGACCATAAGAAAAATATTTGTACCTTTTCTTATTTATATATCAATACAAATGATATTAAAAGGCTTAGGAGGAAAATAATGAAAGAATATATCAATAATAAAAAAAATTCATACCATATAGAATTAATAATAGGAATATTTTTAAGAACAGGAATAATACTAAGTTCAATTATAATCCTCACAGGTCTTATAATGTTTTTATCATCAGGCTATACAGGATATCCTCTTAACTACTATCCTACTTCTCCTATGGAAATATTAAAAGGAAGTCTTTCTTTAAAGCCCTATGCCATTATAATGCTGGGATTATTAGCCCTGATACTCATACCTATGCTCAGGGTAGCTATATCAATAATAGTGTTTTTTAAAGAAAAAGATTTTTTATATGTAAAGATTACCTCACTAGTACTTTTTATACTTATACTAAGTTTTTTTATAGAAAAATAATTCAAATTAAAACTTCAGATGATTATCCTTCGGTGAGAAAAGCCGGAGGATATCATATCTTATACCTATAGTCCCTTTTCCCTCATAATCATATTTACCTACTTATCCCAAGCAACTTCTAAATTATGTTTTTTGCAAATGAAATTATTTGACATAAAATATACTTGCATCTAAAATACAATTGTGAAACACATAAAGAACTAATACACCCTATTTTCAAACACTCTACTTAAAATGAGGTATAAAGATGAAAATACAAAAAATTATAAATAAAACTATGATAGCAGATTTATCCTTATTATTTGCAGCAATGTTATGGGGAGGAGGGTATACTGCCACTAAAAATGCTTTAAACAGTATAACTCCTTTTTATATGATGACTATAAGATTTCTGTGTGCTGGGATATTGCTTTCAGCTGTATTTTTTAAAACAGTAATAAAAACATCCATAGAAGACATTGTCCGCGGTTTTGTAATAGGCATATTTTTATTTCTAGCCTTTGCCACCCAAACTGTGGGTCTTAATTACACCACTGCAAGCAAACAATCTTTTTTAACTTCTGTTTATGTAATTATACTTCCCTTTATATACTGGAAGGTATTTAAAACAAAACCCAAGTTAAATACCCTTGTTTCTGCTGTAGTTTCCCTTATAGGAATATTTATACTAAGTTTAAAACCCGGTATGCATTTAGATATGAATATAGGTGACTGGCTTACCCTTTTAAGTGCGGTACTATTCGCATCACATATAATTTCCATAGCCTGTTTCGCCAGAAAATCAAACCCTATAATATTATCTGTATTACAAATGTTTTCTGCAGGTATTTTTTCAATTATATTTGCCTTTATATTTGAACCTAATTTAAATATAATACCTAAAAGTGCCATATTATCTCTTTCATATTTAATAATTTTCAGTACTATGGTAGGATTTTTAATACAAAATATAGCTCAAAAGTATACCAATCCCAATCATGTAGGCATATTATTATCCCTTGAATCTGTATTTGGTGCTATTTTTTCAATAATATTCCTAAAAGAAATATTTACCTTAAATATGATACTAGGGGCAAGTATCATATTTCTAGCTGTAGTCATTGCAGAAATAGATCTCAGTACTCCTCCAAATAAATAAATATAAACTTATAAGTTCCTGCTTACTTACTTGGAGGATGTTATTTAACTTTTTCCTTTGTTTTTACTTATTTTAGAGATTATTTCAGGTACTAATTCCACAAGCTTATCAATATTAGCTTTATTTTTTATAGGCAGTATTTTAACTGTATCATCTTTTATTACAAGTACGGCATCTGGAGTTATCTTTGCACCTGCTCCAAGTCCTGATCCTCCCCCTTCCTGATTATTTCCAGAATCAGAGCCTTCTCCTCCTCCTGTTCCACATCCAAAGGTTACTGTGATAAAAGGTACTAAAATGATACCTTCCACATTTATAGGCTTGCCTACAACTGTTTCTGTTTTAAAAAAAGTTTCTAATTTTGAAAATAATACTTCTGCATTTTCCCTTATATCCATCAATTTTACCTCTCTCTCATTAATCATTTTATTATTAATTATAGTCAAATACATATAAATTTAAAATATATATTTTTCATTTTCGTAATTTCTAATGCAACTTTACTTTATGTAACTTTTTGTTTTTGAATCTAGTTCTCCTCATACTTAATCTTTTATCTTTTAACTTAACCATAATATTTTCATAAACATTATATATAAGAAATTTACATACTAAAACAATTAAAAGTATAATTCTTGTTCTTCCCTGAATCTTTACTTTTAAATTAAAGACTTTATTGAAAAAATCAGACTTTAATTTTACAGAGTGTGCAGGTAAAAGTAAAGAAACAGCTGCTATAAATCCACTTAATATTCCTGTTATATAAGGATCTTCAAATCCATAAATCCCCTCTATCTTTATGGATTCAGGTTTAATTATAGATATAAATTTGCCCAAATAGTCTCTATTCCTGTAAATCATTTTAACTGTATTTACTATATGAAAAGGCGTATCATCCACTTTCTCTCCTACATCCACATTATTTTGTCCTTGTTTTTTAAAATCCGTTTTTAACTTCTTTTTAAAAAACATTACCTTTACAAAAATTCTCACATTCTCATTAGTGCCTTCTGCCATTATAGCTATAATATTGAAGAAAAAGCTTATCCTTATACTATAGTTCATTTTACAATCCCTATAGATTAGTTTAATTTTATACTTTAACTTATTTGATATTACAGTTATGAAAAAAATCACCATTAAAAATAATATAATTCCCATTATTTTAAAAAAGATCAAATGAAATACACCTCCCGTTTAATATAACCTGAAACCCTTACCTGATTTCATTTCAGGATAAATCAACTTAACATTAATATCTTTAAAAAATAGTATATCATATATATTTTTAATGTGGTTTCTGATAAACTTTATATAAAGTCAACTTTAAAGCACCCCTAGTGTCATTATGCACAAAAAATGCTTTTTTCAGGAGGCAGGTACCTTCTGAATCCATAAAGAAAACCGAATTGGATTGACTGTTAACATCAATTCCTACGATTAAAGTACTGAACATAAAAATCACTCTTTTCTGTATAATTATTGGCCAGTAACTTACAGATTAATCCTTTGCGAATTAGGGTACTGCACCCTCGCATATTAGAACTATGCCATGGCTATTAGGATGCAATGCTAAACTTTGCTATTAGTTTAGAAAAATAGTTCAGCATGAACAGCACACGAGTAAGTAGTATCTCCACTAATTCAAGGTGTCAGTCTTAAACGAGTAGTAATTCAGTAAGCGAAGCTACAGGATGGTGCTAGAGCCAACCCTGTTTAACTAAACCAAGAATAGTTTAGCAGGAATACCTGAAAGTTATTCAAAGAATGTGATTTTTATGATACAAACTTTGCAGCTATCCATTCAGATCTTTTATGTCAATTTATAAAATTATCAAAGAACAGTCGTACAAACTGTTTTATAGATATCTATAGTCATATTATACGAGGAGGATGATTTATGCTTTTTTTTCTATACTTATCCGCATTACTTAGCATTTTATTAGGCATATTATTATTTAAAAGACAAAATAAAAAATTAAAAAATAAAAAATTTGATGAAAAACAGTTATTGGAATACTGGATAAAAAGAATGATTGTAAATATAATTGTAATGTGTATGCTGTGCATATTTTTATTGGTTGTATTTCCTCTTTTAATATGGATTATATCTCCTAAAGAAGCAAACATTACAGATAAAATTACTGAAACTAAAGAGCTATCTCCAATTTCAGTTTCCAATGATAATTATATACAACAAAAATTAAATAATGATGTGAAAATATGTACTGTAAATATAGGAACTGCCAAAAAACCTAGCCTTATAGATTTTAAAAAAAATTCTTTAGAAATAATATCTACTAAAAAAGAAAACCCCAAATACGAAAAGATAGCTAGATATAAAATGATAAGATTAAAAGGTACTAACATAATATCGTCTTCTGTAAATGATATTTATGCTAACATATACCTTCAATATGATGAAGCCAAATTCATAGAAAACAAGGTGAAAATATTTATACCCTAAAGTTATTGTACCATATAAATTTTAAGGAGGTATTCATATGTTTAATTACTATGGATTCATTGTAGGACTATTTGTATTACTTTTAACAGGTATTGGTCATATTGCTGTAATAAAGGGTGAATATCATTTTGGAGTACGCATATGGCCTGTATTTTTAGTTATAAGTATTTCCAGTATGATAATTTCTGCTCTTGTGAAAAATAATATACTATCTGCATTCTTGGGAATTTTAGGATTTATTTTTCTTTGGGGAGTGTTAGAGTTGTTTAAACAAAAAAAAAGAGTAGAAAAAGGGTGGTTCCCTAGAAAAAACCATTAATATACTTTTTAAAATATCAAGGGGTTAAAAATGAAAAAACATCTTTTTATAAAATTACTAGGGGTATTAATTTTATCTTTACTTTTAATTCTCATATACCGAAGCTATATAGTAAAAGATAAAATAACCTATATTTATAAATACAGCCAAATTCAAATTCCCTTAAATAATAAAACTAAATTGAATTCTAATTCCATAAAAAATATTTCTATAAAAGATGAGAACAATAACAATATTTATGCCTATGTATTTTTAAGTGTTGATGGTAAAATTCTTATGATAAATCCCCCTGTAGATGGATTCCATGAAAATAGCACTATTTCCGTTGAAACAGACCAGAATAACATATCATATTTTAAAGTAAAAAAACATAAGCAAATCAAAACATTTAAATCTATAGGAGAACCTAAATATGGGGATATAGTGGGAACTACCGGAAAATTTATGGAATATCAATATGATCACATGGGAATATATATAGGCAATAACAAAGTTATTCATTATTGCAACAGTACAAGTAACGCCTTAGATGCTAAAATACAGGAAACAGATATGGAACCTTATTTTAAAAAAGGAAACTACTTTATCTTAAATATAAAAAATACTCCACTGTTCAATGGGGAAAAAACTGTAGAAAGAGCAAAAACAAGATTAGGAGAAAAAAATTATAATTTACTGCAAAATAATTGTGAGCATTTTGCCATATGGTGTAAGACTAATTATTCAGAATCTCTTCAATTGGAAAACTTATCCCAGAAACAAATGGTTCAAATAAAAATAATTACATCCCTTGGCATAAATCTTCAATAAAAATCGAGAGTTATAGGCGGTATCTCCCATAACTCTTATTTAAATCACTACTTTAATACTGAAAGCTTTTTACTGGATACTATATAGCCCTTTGCTTTCCATATACTTGTAAATGGATTCTCCATGTTGTTGTTCTTCCTTCTGTATATGATTTAGTATATTCCTAACATTTGTATCTTTAAATTCAAATATAGAAGTATCATATGTACCTGAAATATACTTTTCTGTCATAAGCATATCCTTGCACATATCTGCATCAGAAACCTGGCTTCCTGCAGATGAGGAAGTACTCATATTAGGATTTGCCTTGTTTGTACTTTGCTTATTGTTCATATCGGGCAACTGTCCCTGCAACATAGTATTGATACTGTTTAAATGTTCCTGCTCAATTGAAGCATTATTTAAAAACAACTGTTTTAACTGTGAATCTCTGGCCTGGCTGGCATAATTAGTATACTTTTGTACACACATGGCCTCATGACTTTTCTGATCCTCTAACAATGATCTTTCCTTATTACTTAAGCTTACCGCATTAGCTAAATTCATTGACATAAAAAACACCTCCAAAATTATTATGTATCCCAGATGATAAATTTATACAAAAAAAACTTCAAATAAAATATATTTTATTTGAAGCAAAACTAGTTACTTAATCGTATAATATATAGAAGATTTATGTAAACTCCCTGTAAATAATAAATATATAAATTTGGAGGGTACACAAATTATATAGTGAAAAACATTTATAGGAGTTTACACAAACTTGTTTATTAAATTAGTCATTATAATATATCATTTAACATGATTATATCATTAAACCAATATATTTAAAACCTCTATATTAATAAATTTTTCAAGACATACCTTTGAAATAATTTACGTTAACACAATTTACAGCGTTGAATATATTATCATTGTAGAGAAAATATACGAGGTGAAAATATTGTATTCAAGATTTATCCCCTATGTAAATCCAAAGTTTATGCGTAATTCTAATCTTCCTCCATCTCCAGGAAGAAGGCTTGCAAGAGCATATATCCCTATGCAACCTTATATAGGATTGCTTCCTTTAAATATAGCATTAAAAAAAGGTACTGTATTTCCAAATCTTGTTATGCCTTATCCTGAAAATGAAGATTGTGTAGGAGGAAAATAAACATGGATAACCGTGAAAGTTTACTGAATAAAATTCGTCAATTGGAATTTGCTACTCTAGATTTAAGTATATTTTTAGACAACTTTCCCGATAACAAAAAAGCATTATCAGATTTCAATACATTTTCAAAACAACTTATGAAACTTATAAGAGAATATGAACTAAACTTTGGTGCTCTATTTAATTTTGGTTTCTCCCAAAGTCAGTACCCTTGGACATGGGTAAACGAACCCTGGCCTTGGGAATCTGACATATAGGAGGTATTATATATGTGGATTTATGAAAAAAAACTGCAATATCCTGTAAATATAAGGTGTAAAGACTTAAAAATGGCAAAATATCTGGTGGCTCAATACGGAGGACCCGATGGGGAATTAAGTGCTGGTATCAGATACTTAAACCAACGCTACACCATGCCTACGGGTAAAACCCAAGGATTACTTACAGACATAGGTACTGAAGAATTAGCTCATGTGGAAATTATAGCCACAATGGTATACCAGTTATTAAAAGATGCGACTATAGATGAACTTAAGGAAGCAGGCCTAGCTTCTCATTATACTCAACATGGAAAAGCCACCTTTCCTACAGATGCCAACGGTGTTCCATGGACAGCTGCATATATTCAAGCCACAGGAGATCCTATAACAGATCTTCATGAGGATATGGCCGCAGAACAAAAAGCCAGAACAACTTATGAACATCTAATAAAATTAACAGACGATGTGGATATAATAGATGTTCTAAAATTTCTATGGGCCAGGGAAGTCGTTCACTTTCAACGTTTTGGTGAAGCTCTAGTACAAGTACAAGACCTTATGGATACTAAAAAGTGCTTTTAATTAGAATTAAAAATAAGGGTTATGGATAATTTCTCCTTAACCCTTAACTTTTTATCCTCCTATAAATTGTCCTCCATTTATATGTATGACCTCACCTGTAACATAGGAAGATTCCATTGAAGCAAGAAATACATAAGCAGGCGCTATCTCGACTGGCTGGGCTGGTCTTTTTATAGGACTGTTTGAACCAAATTTGCCTACCCGCTGGGCACTAAAAGATGATGGAATAAGCGGAGTCCATACAGGTCCTGGTGCCACCGCATTAACCCTTATATTTCTATCTATCAAAGATAATGCCATAGAACGAGTGAAAGATACTATAGCTCCTTTTGTACAGGAATAATCCAAAAGTGTTTCATTGCCATCATAAGCAGTTATGGATGTGGTGTTTATTATAGAACTTCCGGGATTCAGATGAGGTAACACCGCTCTTGTAAGATAAAACATACTAAATATATTAGTTCTAAAAGTCCTCTCCATCTGTTCATTTGTTATGTCCTCAATGCTGTTTTGAGTAAATTGCACTCCAGCATTATTTACCAATACATCTATCTTACTAAACTTATCTATTACACTTTTCACTGTATTTATGCAAAAATTATCATCTGAAATATCTCCTGGAAACAACACACATTGTCTCCCATTCTTTTCAACAATTTCTTTTGTGTATTTGGCATCATCGTGCTCGTCGTAATAAATTATTGCCAAATCAGCACCTTCCTTTGAAAAAGCTGCAGCCACAGCTCTTCCTATGCCGCTGTCTCCTCCTGTAATCAATGCTACCTTGTCTTTTAATCTATTGCCGCCTTTATAGCTTGGATCTTCAAATACAGGCCTCGGATTCATTTGAGATTCTATGCCCGGATGTCTACTTTGAGTCTGCTCTGGAACAGCTTTTGGAAAATTTAAGTAAAATCCATTATTCATATGCTAATCCTCCTAATATTATTTTACAATCAATTAATATTAGTATGGATAACTATAAAAAGTATAATTCATTAAATATGCTAAACCATTAACTTCTAAATAATTCTATACAATAATTATTCCCAAAACAATATTTGTATATATAAAAAATTAGTTAAAATAACTCTAATATCTAATACACAATAAGACATCCAATTTTAATTTTGCGGTAAATTTAACCTTGGTAGGTGATTCTCCATTTTTGAAGCATCTTAAACTTTAGTAAAATTTTTAGTTTAATTACCAATTATGACATTACTATAATTTTTCTTCATCTGATTCACCATCCTTATTAAAAATTTTATGGAGAACCTAACTATAATTCAACTTTTTTTGTCTGAATTTTGGGTCCATTATAGCCTAACCCATCAACAATTGGCATGTACTTTGGTCGTATTTCCACCACGACTCTTTCCAATGTGTTGGTTGAACTCATGATTTATTGCCCCTTTTTAGCTCCTGCACTATGCTGATGAGCCTTTACAGAAGTAGAGTCAATACTTAAATTTTCATAGTCTGCTTCTTCATTTAGGGTCTGAAAAATATTTAGTAAAGTACCGTCATCACGCCATTTACAAAACCGGCTGTATACAGTTTTCCAGGAACCAAAGTGCTCCGGTAAATCACGCCAGACAGCACCACTTCTGGCAATCCATAGGATTGCATTAAACATAAGACGGTTGTCAATAGGAGGGCGTCCTGTTTTAGCTACCGGGAATAAATCTTTAATTTCAATCCATTGTTCATCCGACATTTCATAACGTTTTTGTGCCATAATATTAATCTCCAAGTTTTTTTCTTATTTTACCAACAATTTGACTTTTATGCAATTTAAAGTTTTCAGGCATCCCCTAAGAAAAGTTAAGATAATTATGGATTCTTTCTGTCTATTTTATTGTGTCAAGGTCAGCTCTTTTAGAATTTGCCTACAACTTGATATTATAATAAAAACATACAATAAGAAAAAGGTTCAAGTAAGGAAAAATATTCCTCATGAATAAACTCCACCTGAACCTTTGAATCACTTGATACTTTCAGATTTTTTAATAAAATTAAGCACTTATGATTTTATTTTTTTCAGGTCTTAATGTTTTATTTATGACCATTTGAATTGGAATTTTGTTTAGATAGGTTGTCTTTACTGGAATTATTATCCTCATTTTTATCAATTCTTTTCTGAGAATTTTGCTCTTCTTTAATTCTATTACTATCTAAATATTGTGATTGTCTTAAATTAGTTTGCCTTCCATCATTATTTTTATCTAAGGTAGAATTATTTCCATTAACATAACCATTTTTTTCCAAAGAACTGTTCTTATTGATATTACTATTTAATTCTTTATTATTATTTTCGTTACTTAATGACTTTACATTATTCAACGGATTATTAAATGTATCATTATTGGTAATCTTTGTACTGCTATTTGAACTACTATTTGAGTTCTTATTTAAGTTCTTATTTGGGTTCTTATTTAAAATTATATTACCATTAGATTGAATCTTAACATTTAAATTAGAAGTTTCTATATTTGATTTAAACTCAGAAATATCTATATTTTTACCACTTATATTAACAGAAATAGTTTTTGTTTTGATATAATCCTCATTAATAAATTTATCTTTTTTAGATTCATCAATTATTATTTTTAAACCATTATTGATATTAACATTATTTATTTTTACCTGACTTAATATTTTACTGCCATCATCATTTAATGCTTTGGAGGAAATAATTCTGTTTAAGAAGTTTACCTTTAATTCAATATGTGGATTTATATTTACCAGAATTGTAGCTACTGGACTATAATAAGCCTTAGCACCTCCACCTATAAATAATATAAACATTATACATACTGCAGCTGCTATTACTTTCCCATTAAGATAAAAAAAATTATGAAAAACTTCATCTCCTTTAAATATTTCTCCAATATTAGGCTTCTTTCCATTACAGTTTACTTTTATAAATTCACCACAAGAAGTAAGCAAATTAGCATATTTTCCATTTATACTTATTACTATCCCCTCTTTTTTACCCATCATTTTCACCTACTTTTATATTTAAATAAGACTTTATGTAAAGAAAATTTTCACTGTTAAATATTATAAATAAAACAATAATATATTTTCTCCATTTATCAATAAATTTTTTATTGAATCCAGTATACATACATATTCGTTTAACAGGTAATTGCTTATTATTTAATATGGAATTGCTAATCTCACTATTATTACATATTTTCAAAACAAGCTTTAGAACATTATTTCTTGTATCTTTATGCTTGGGACTATTATTTACAAGGCTAGTAAAATCAATTTTATATTTTATAAGTTCTTTATTTAATTCAATAATTTCATCTGCTCTATTTTTATTTTCCAGTTCTAATTCAAATTTGGATATTGAATTGTTGTTATCTAATTTTTCCATGATATAATCACCATTATCAAAGGTAAGCAAAGGTGAATTTTTATTTTTTCTAAAATAATCAATTAATGCATTTCTAATTATAATTTTTGCATATGCATAGAAGTTTCCTTTAGATTCTGTATAACTATCACAAGCTTTGTTAAATGCAATTAAAGCAATGCTTAGTTCGTCATCATTTTCCCATTGAAGATATCTTTTGGAAACAGTATAGGTACATTTATATATAAAGTTTTTATTTTCACTAATAAATTTATTTCTGTTTTCATAGAACAAGTGACTGATATTCTGCATGAAATCACCCCATCTATAAATATTATACGCAATAAATAAAAATTTTAGGGGGGAATTCATTAAACCCCCTAAAATATATTAAGACATCGTATATTTTAATGATTTAGTTAAATGCGTATGTAGAAAGGATGATTAAAATGAGAAAAACAACAATTTTAGTGGCAAGTGTAGTAATGATATTAAGTATAGGTGGCACAACATTTGCCGCTGATACAGCAACTCTAAAAGATCGGGCTGGTATAACACCAGATAGTATTTTATATCCAGCAGATAAAACAGTTGATAGTATAAAAGTTGCATTATGTTTTTCAGATGAAACAAAAGCAAATAGGTTATCTCAAATAGCTCAAGAAAGATTAGGTGAAAGCGAGGTAATGGTAAGTAAAAATAAGAAGGATCTTGCGGACACAGCCCTTAATGATTATCAGAGTAATATGGACGCAGCTGAAAATAAAATCCAAGATGCAATAAACAATAATCAAACTATAGATAATCAAGACAAACTCAAAAGACTGGAATGTATAGAAAGTAAAATTACTGATAAACAAAAAAAATCCCTTGATGTATTAGCTGCACTTCAGAATAAAGTTGGAGATAAAGCAAAAGATGTAGTAGCAAAAGTTATAGAAATGCAGACAGCAAAAAGAGATGCTATACTAGCCCTAAGAAAAGAACGTACAGTTTATAATACTACTAAAAAACAATGTAATGAAGCTAAAGCAGCCATTGAAAAAGCAAAAAAATCAGGAGATGAAACAACAATTAAGGCTGCAGAAGACTTACTGCAACAAAAACGACAAGCATTAGATATAGAAAAACAAAATCTCACAAAAGTTATTGAAACAAAAAAAGAAGCCTCTAAGATAAGTGTGGGTAAATTGATAAAGGAAACAAAAGAACAGACAAAGAAAGATTCCCAAAATAATGAAAATACACAAACAGATGAAACAAGTACTACTACATCAACCACAACTGATACTACAACAACAGATACTACTGCAGATTCCACTGTCACTAATTCAACTTCAGTAACCAGTAAGAATACAAAAAAACAGACATCAGAACCAACTATGAAAAGTGAAACTAAAAATGTAGTAACTGATAATAAAAAAGAGAACAAGAGAACATACACAGATTTGTGTAAAATAAAATAGAGATGATAAAAACTAATTGGAAATTACTATAGGATACGTTTCTGTAGTAATTTTTATTTTTTAGGGAATAATTAAATAATAGGATACTGTAGCTTTGTAATAATAGTATTGTTTGCAATAATACTATTATTATTCATTTTTATGCAAAATAGTACAGGCCTAACTTTTAACTTATTTTTATATATAAACTTCAATTCTGTCTTCAAACAATATAGTCAGTTGAGCAAGAGTATTGACCCAATTTGGAGATGTTAATGTCCATTTGACCATATCTGAAAATATTGTGTGTCCAAAATGTGGTGCTCCTCACCACTATATCTACGATAACAATGGTGATAGAGGTCAGTATCAGTGTAAAGTCTGTGGTCAAAATTTCAATGAAAACAACCACGCTACTAAACCTATAATATTTATCTGCCCATATTGTGGACAAACTCTTTCACCAAAGAAAGATCGTAAGCATTTTCGTATACATAAATGTGTAAATCCAAAGTGTTCCTATTACCGGAAAAATCGGCGTAGTTCAAAATAAACTTAATGGTGCCTGTCCCATTAAAAAAAGACTATAA
>NZ_DAIQBT010000026.1:0-42878 GCF_036781005.1 Clostridium sp.
AGAAGGCGGCAGAACAGTTGGTTCAGGTGTTGTTACTACAGTATCTGAATAATTAAGCATATGAAAATTCAAAAGTGTAGATGTGTTTTCATGAAAAGGAAAGAGGCAGCTCTTTCCTTAATTCAACAAATTAATTTTTGATTAATACAATTTGTTTACCTATTTAAAAGTATAAATTTTTACTTGTCAGAAATAAGAATTTAGTGTATACTTAAGAAGTTGTGAGGTTATAACAGCGATGAGGCGAGAGGTTGCCGGGCTTCCGGGTAATTCTTGACTGAGTATGCCAAAGTCTTGAACTAGGCGACGGTTATTTTATAACCTGTTATTTGCGTGAAAATACATGAAACGCCTGGAACAGTTTATAGAATATATCCGCTGTTGTACGTAAGAAGTATAGCGTGCATGAAAAGGAGGGAAAAAAATAATGGCAAAACAAAAAATAAGAATAAGGCTGAAAGCTTTCGATCATACCATACTTGATCAATCATCTGAAAAGATAGTTGAAACTGCCAAGTCTACAGGAGCAAAGGTAGCAGGACCTGTGCCGTTACCTACAGAAAAAGATGTGGTTACAATTCTAAGAGCCCCACATAAATATAAAGATTCAAGGGAGCAATTTGAGATAAGAACTCATAAGAGACTTATAGATATAATAAGTCCATCCCCAAAAACTGTTGATGCTTTAATGAGACTGGATTTACCGGCAGGTGTCGATATTGAGATAAAATTATAAAAATGTTGTTATTGTAATAAATTATTATTACTAACTATTATGACCGTTTATTTTAAACGATCCGCTAATATGTTTAGGAGGTGTATGTAAATGAAAAAAGCTATATTAGGTAAAAAGTTGGGCATGACCCAGATATTTAATGAAAATGGTAAAGTGATTCCTGTCACAGTAATTGAGGCAGGTCCTTGTGTAGTGGTACAAAAGAAGACTGAGGAAAAAGACGGTTATAAATCTATACAGATTGGTTTTGGGGATATAAGAGAAAAACTTGTAAATAAACCATTAAAAGGTCATTTTGCAAAATCGGGAGTTTCACTGAAAAGATTTTTAAAAGAATTTAAACTCGATAATATAGATGAATATGAAATAGGGCAAGAAATAAAAGCAGATATTTTTGCAGAAGGAGATAGGATTGATGTATCTGGTATCTCCAAAGGTAAGGGATTCCAAGGAGTAATAAGAAGATGGAATGCTCAAAGAGGTCCTATGTCCCATGGTTCAAAATTTCATAGGGCTGTTGGTTCTATGGGAGCTTCTTCTGATCCATCAAGGACTTTTAAAAATAAGAAAATGCCAGGACATATGGGAAATAAAAATACTACTGTATTAAATTTACAGGTTGCAAAAGTTATTCCTGAAAAAAATATTATTTTAATAAAGGGTGGAGTACCAGGCCCAAACAAGAGTTTTGTATCAATAAAAGATACGGTTAAGGCTTAATTTTATTAGAAAGGAGGATACAGAATGCCTATAGTAGGATTATTTAATAAAGAAGGTCAAAAAATTACAGATTTTGAGTTGTCAGACAAAGTATTTGGAGTTGAAGTAAATCAATATGTTATGCACCAAGTAGTTGTAGCGTTACTTGCCAATAAGAGACAGGGAACACAGTCAGCAAAAACTAGAGCTGAAGTTTCCGGAGGTGGAATCAAGCCTTGGAGACAAAAGGGTACTGGTAGAGCAAGACAGGGTTCTATAAGATCACCTCAATGGATTCATGGTGGTGTAGTTTTTGCAGTTAAGCCTAGAAGTTATAGGATTTCAGTTCCTAAATCGGCAAAAAGATTAGCTATGAAATCTGCTCTATCAAGTAAAGTTGAAGAAAATGAGATGATAGTTCTTGAAAATTTAGAGATGAATGCTCCAAAAACAAAAGAAATGGTAAAAATATTAGACGCTTTTAAAGCAAAAAAAACATTAATTGTTACAGCAGAATCAAACCAAAATGTATATAAGTCAGCAAGGAATATACAGGGAGTATCAGTAATTCCTGTTAATAATTTAAACGTATATGATTTATTAAAGTTTGATAAGCTTATAATAACTAAGGATGCTGTATCAAAAATTGAGGAGGTGTATGCATAATGAAATATACCAATTATGATATCATAAGAAGGCCTGTTATAACGGAAAAAAGTATGGCCGCTATGAATGAAAAAAAATACACCTTTATAGTTGATATACGTGCCAATAAGTCAATGATAAAGAGAGCTATTGAGGATGTATTTGGAGTAACTGTTGAAACTGTAAATACATCAAGATATAAAGGAAAGAAAAAAAGAGTGGGTGTCCATATAGGAAAAAGACCAGATTATAAAAAAGCTATTGTTAAACTTACAGAGGAAAGTAATACAATAGAATTTTTTGAAGGAATACAATAATAGATAAAGCAGTTATTGGAGAAGTCCAGATAAGCGAAAAAAGGAGGGAATACCGATTATGGCAGTTAAGGGATTTAAACCTACCACACCTTCAAGAAGACATATGACTGTAAATACATTTGAAGAAATAACTACAGATACACCAGAGAAGTCACTTCTTGTAGCTTTAAAAAGAAGTGGTGGTAGAAATGCTCACGGTAAAATAACAGTTCGTCATATAGGTGGCGGAGCAAAACGAAAATATAGAATAATAGATTTTAAAAGAAATAAAGATGGAATACCAGCAAAGGTATCAACTATAGAATATGATCCTAACAGATCAGCATTTATAGCTCTTGTGACGTATGCAGATGGTGAAAAAAGATATATAATAGCTCCAGTTGGGTTAAAGGTTGGCGATGTTATAGTATCAGGTGCAGAGTCAGATATAAAGGTAGGAAATTGTCTTCCAATTGTTAATATACCTGTAGGTACGACAATTCACAATATAGAATTACAGGCAGGAAAGGGAGGCCAACTTGTGAGATCTGCAGGGACATCAGCTCAGCTTATGGCCAAAGAAGGTAAATATGCTACATTGAGACTTCCAAGTGGTGAAGTGAGATATGTAAGAATAGAATGTAGAGCAACAATAGGAACAGTTTCAAATTTAACACATGAAATAATTAACATAGGTAAAGCAGGTAGAAAAAGACATATGGGAATAAGACCTACAGTTAGAGGTTCAGTAATGAATCCTAATGACCATCCACATGGTGGTGGAGAAGGAAAATCACCGGTAGGACATCCGGGGCCACTTACTCCATGGGGTAAACCTGCATTAGGATTAAAGACCAGGAAGAACAAGAAGTATTCAGATAAATTCATAATTAAGAGAAGGAATAAAAAGTAATTTGAAGAGAATATATATTCTCTTCGTTGGTTTAAGTGAAAAGATTGAATTTATACTATTATAATAGAGATAAATTATTTTTATGTGAATTTAGTAAGGTTTTATATTGATATATTTCATGAAAGGAGGCTAAAAAGTGAGTAGATCAGTAAAAAAAGGACCGTTTGTCCAAGAATCACTTTTAAAGAAGATAAATGAGTTAAATAAAAAAGGTGAGAAAAAAGTTATAAAAACTTGGTCACGAAGTTCAACTATATTTCCTCAGATGATAGGTCATACTATAGCAGTGCATGATGGAAGGAAACATGTTCCTGTATATATATCAGAAGATATGGTAGGACACAAATTGGGAGAGTTTGCATTAACTAGAACATATAGGGGACACGTTGATAAAACTGAAAAAACAACTCGTGTTTCTAGATAGTTTGAAAGGAGGGAATAGGTAAGATGGAAGCTAAAGCTATAGCTAAATATGTAAGAATGTCCTCAATGAAAGTAGGAGTTGTACTTAATTTGGTGAGAGGTAAAAATGTAAATGAAGCTTTTGCCATATTGAAATATACTCCAAGAGATGCGGCTGTAGTAGTTAATAAACTTTTAAAGTCAGCAGTTGCTAATGCAGAAAATAATTTGGATTTAAATAGAGATACTTTGTATATTTCAGAAGCATATGCTTGTGAGGGACCTACATTAAAAAGATTTCAACCACATGCTCAAGGAAGGGCTTTTAGAATTAATAAAAGAAGTAGTCATATAACTTTAATAGTTAAGGAAAGAGAGTAAGAAGGAGGGAAACAGATGGGACAAAAAGTACATCCGCACGGCTTAAGGGTTGGTATAATTAAAGAATGGGATGCCAAATGGTATGCAGATAAAAAAAATTTTGCAGATAATCTAATTGAAGATAATAAGATTAGAAAATTTGTAAAGAAAAGAGGCGCTGTAGCTGGAATTTCAAAGATTCAAATTGAAAGGGCAGCTAAAAGAATTAAATTAAATATATTTACAGCTAAGCCTGGAATGATAATAGGAAAAGGCGGCCAAGGAATTGAAGCTTTGAAAACAGAATTGAAAAAAATAGTTCCAGACAAGGTTATACTTATAAATATAGTTGAGGTAAAGGTAGCGGAGGCTGATGCTCAACTTATGGCAGAAAATATAGCATTGCAACTTGAAAAAAGGATTTCTTTTAGAAGAGCAATGAAACAGACAATACAAAGGGCAATGAAATCAGGAGTTAAAGGAGTTAAAACTACATGTTCAGGAAGACTTGGCGGTGCTGAAATAGCAAGATCAGAATCTTACCATGAAGGAACAATTCCACTACAGACTTTGAGAGCCGATATAGATTATGGGTTTGCAGAAGCGGATACCACATACGGTAAAATAGGAGTAAAGGTGTGGGTATATAAAGGAGAAGTGCTTCCAGTAAAAAAACCTATTGAGAATAAGGAAGAAGCTAAAGCATAGGGAAGGAGGAATAACATATGTTAATGCCTAAGAAAGTGAAGCATCGTAAGGTACAACGAGGTAGAATGAAAGGCAAAGCTACAAGGGGTAATTCTATAGCATATGGAGATTACGCTATACAGGCTACAGAATGTGCATGGATAACAAATAATCAGATAGAATCAGCCAGAATAGCTATAAATAGATATATTAAAAGGGGAGGAAAACTTTGGATAAAAATTTTTCCTGATAAGCCTGTTACAGAAAAACCTGCAGAAACACGTATGGGTTCTGGTAAGGGTTCACCGGAATATTGGGTAGCAGTTGTTAAACCAGGCAGAATACTGTTTGAATTATCAGGTGTGCCAGAGGAGACAGCCAGAGAAGCAATGAGACTTGCATCACACAAATTACCTATAAAAACTAAATTCGTGACAAAAAGAGATTTTGAAGAAGTGGGTGGTGAAAGCGATGAAGGCTAAAGAATTACAGGAACTAAGAAAAGGTAGTAGCCCTCAAGACTTACAGGCAAAGGTACAAGATCTTAAATCGGAATTATTTAATTTAAGGTTTCAATTGGCAACAGGCCAGTTGGAGAATCCGATGAGAATAAGAGAAGTTAAAAAATCTATAGCCCAAATTAAGACCATCCTTAGAGAAGAAGAGCTAAGGGCGTTTGAACAATAGTTTGAAAGGAGGTTTATTCGTGGAAAGAGGATATAGAAAGACAAGAATAGGAACAGTTACTTCTGATAAGATGGATAAAACTATAGTGGTGGCAGTTGAGAATAAAGTTCGTCATCCACTATATGGTAAAATAATTAAAAAGACTAGTAAATTTAAAGCCCATGATGAAAATAATGAAGCAAGAAATAATGATAAAGTATTAATAATGGAAACTAGACCTTTATCAAAAGATAAAAGATGGAGGCTTGTAGAAATAGTAGAAAAAGCTAAATAGTATAGCTGAAAGGAGGGTGTTTTTAATGATTCAGCAACAGACATTATTGAAAGTTGCAGATAATTCTGGCGCCAAGGAAATTATGTGTATAAGAGTTTTAGGTGGATCTAAGAGAAAATGGGGAAACATTGGTGATATAATAGTTGCTAGCGTTAAAAGTGCAACACCAGGCGGTGTTGTTAAAAAAGGAGAAGTTGTAAAAGCTGTTATTGTTAGATCTGCAAGAGGCTTAAGAAGAACAGATGGTTCATATATAAAATTTGATGAGAATGCTGCTGTTATAATAAAGGAAGATAAACAACCGAGAGGAACGCGTATCTTTGGACCGGTTGCAAGAGAACTAAGGGATAAAGATTTTACAAAAATATTATCATTAGCACCTGAAGTTCTATAAAGTAAGGAGGTGGCTGCAATGGCAAAAGTACATGTTAGAAAAAAGGATACCGTAATGGTTATTTCAGGAAAAGATAAAGGTAAAACAGGAGAAGTTTTAACTGTAATTCCTAAAGTGGGCAAAATTGTGGTTAAGGACATTAATATAGTGTCAAAACATCAAAAGCCCAATAAGCAAAACATGGAAGGCGGCATAATTCGTAAGGAAGCTGCAATATATAGTTCAAAAGTAATGCTGTATTGTGAAAAGTGTAAAAATGTGACTAGGATAAGTCATAAAATATTAGAAGACGGAACAAAAGTTAGAGTATGTAAAAAGTGCGGAGAAACACTATAAATCTTTGAAAGGAGGCCCAAAGGATGAGTTTAAGATTACAGGAAAAGTATAAAAAAGAAGTAGTTCCAGCATTGATGGAGAAATTTGGCTATAAAAATGTAATGCAAGCACCAAAACTTGAGAAGATAGTTATAAATATGGGTGTGGGAGAAGCTAAAGATAATCCAAAAGTCTTAGAATCAGCGGTTAGTGATTTAACTATAATTACAGGGCAGAAGCCAGTGCTCACTAGAGCCAAGAAATCTATAGCAAATTTTAAATTAAGAGAAAATATGGCCATAGGGTGTAAAGTCACTTTGAGAAAGCAATATATGTACGAATTTGCAGATAAACTAATGAATGTTGCATTACCAAGAGTTAGGGATTTTTCGGGAGTATCCGATAAATCTTTTGATGGTAGAGGAAATTATTCATTAGGAATTAAAGAACAATTAATATTTCCCGAGATAGAATATGATAAGATAGATAAAGTTAGAGGTATGGATATAGTTTTTGTTACTACTGCCAATACTGATGAGGAAGCAAAAGAGTTATTGAGATTATTTGGAATGCCATTTGCTCAAAAATAAGGAGGGAAAAATGTGGCACGTAAAGCTTTAATAGAAAAATGGAAAAAGACACCTAAATATGCAACTAAAGCTTATACAAGATGTAGAATATGTGGAAGACCTCATGCTGTATTAAAAAAATATGGCATATGTCGTATATGTTTTAGAGAATTAGCATATAAAGGTGAGATACCTGGTTGTAAAAAAGCAAGTTGGTAATTATTAGTTATTGATGAAAGGAGGCACAATCAATGGTAATGACTGATCCTATAGCAGATTTACTTACACGTATAAGAAATGCCAATGTTGTTAGACATGAAATAGTAGAAGTACCTTCTTCAACTATTAAAAAGGCAGTATTAAACATAATGCTTCAGGAAGGGTATATAAAAAATTTAGAGGAATATAAAGATGGTTCTGTTAATATGATAAGACTTTCAATGAAATATGGTAAAAACAAAGAGAGAGTTATAACTGGACTTAAAAGGATATCTAAGCCTGGATTAAGAGTTTATTGCAGAAAAGAAGAAATTCCTAAAGTTTTAAATGGACTGGGAATTGCAATAATATCCACTTCTAAAGGAATTGTTACAGATAGAGAGGCGAGAAAGTTAGGAGTGGGCGGAGAAGTACTTTGCTACATATGGTAGTTGTAGGTATATTATAAAATTTATAAAAGATATAAAGTATATTTATTGCTAAACGAGGAGTACAGGAGGTGTAATTATGTCAAGAATAGGAAAACTTCCAATAGCTATTCCAGCTGGGGTTACTTTTACTGTGACACCAGATAATGTGGTTACTGTAAAAGGAAGCAAGGGTCAGCTTGTGAAAGCTATGGCAAAAGATATTAATATTGCTGTTGAAAATAATTCAGTAATAGTTACGAGAAATGATGATGAAAAGAGATCTAGATCCCTTCATGGATTAACTAGAGCATTAATAAATAATATGGTTGTGGGCGTAACAGAAGGATATTCAAAAACATTGGAGCTGATTGGCGTAGGATATAGGGCTCAATTGCAGGGGAAAAAATTAGTTATGAATTTAGGATTTTCTCATCCAGTTGAGATAGAAGCGGTTGAAGGAGTAACTTTTGAAACGCCAGCTGCTACAAAAGTTGTAGTAAAGGGCATTGATAAGGAACTGGTTGGAAATGTCGCAGCAGATATAAGATCTTGGAGAAAACCTGAACCTTATAAAGGAAAAGGGATCAAATATGATAATGAAGTTATAAGACGTAAAGAAGGAAAAACAGGTAAGAAGTAGTAGAAAGGAGTGAGTTTCATGTTTAAAAAATATGATAAGAAAAAGCTGAGAAAAAAACGTCATCTAAGAGTTCGTAGGAAAATTTTTGGAACTAGTGAGGTACCAAGACTTTCAGTATATAGAAGTGAAAAAAATATATATGCTCAGATAATAGATGATATAAAGGGAATAACTCTAGTTTCTGCTTCAAGTATAGATAAGAATTTTGAAGGTAATGGAAGTAATAAGGAAGCAGCAAAAGTTGTTGGTAAAATTATAGCTGACAGAGCTATTGAAAAAGGAATTAAAAAAGTAGTTTTTGATAGAGGCGGATATATATATCACGGGAGAGTACAAAATCTTGCAGAAGCAGCAAGAGAAGGTGGATTACAGTTCTAAAATAAGGAGGGAAATAAATGAGGATCGATCCTAGCACTTTAAATCTTAAAGAAAAAGTTGTATTTATAAACAGAGTTGCTAAGGTTGTTAAAGGTGGTAGAAATTTTAGATTCAGCGCCCTAGTTGTAGTTGGAGATGAGAATGGCCATGTAGGTGTAGGAACTGGAAAGTCTATAGAAATACCTGAAGCAATTAGAAAAGGAATAGAAGATGCAAAGAAGAATTTAATTGAGGTTCCAATAGTTGGAACTACAGTACCGCATAATATAACTGGTCAGTTTGGAACAGGAAAAGTATTTATAATGACAGCTCCTGAGGGAACTGGAATTATAGCAGGAGGCCCTTCAAGAGCAGTTCTTGAACTTTCAGGATTGAAGGACGTTAGAGCAAAGTCTGTTGGCTCTAATAATCCAAGAAATATGGTAAATGCTACCATTGATGGTTTGTCAAAACTAAAGACAGCAGAACATATAGCTAGTCTTAGAGGTAAAACTGTCGAAGAGATTTTAGGTTAGGAGGGAATATCTTTGGCTAAACTTAAAATAACTTTGAAAAAAAGTTTAATAGGAAGAAAGAAAGATCATATTGCCACTGTTAATGCTCTAGGACTGAGAAAAATAGGAAAAGTTGTAGAACATGAGGATAACCCTCAAATAAAAGGCATGATTAAAAAAGTTAGCTATCTTTTAGAAGTAGAAGAAGTATAGTACAAGGGAGGTGTAAGTTTAATATGAAACTTCATGAGTTAAAACCAGCAGAAGGATCCAGAAAGTCGCGTAAAAGAGTTGGTAGAGGTACTGGATCAGGACTTGGAAGAAATGCTGGAAAAGGTGAAAAAGGACAAAAAGCTAGAGCTGGTGGGGGAGTAAGAATAGGATTTGAAGGCGGACAAATGCCACTTTATAGAAGAGTTCCAAAAAGAGGATTTACTAATATATTTGCAAAGCAGTATTCTGAATTAAATGTTGAAAGATTAAATATATTCGAAGATGGAACAGAGATTACACCAGAATTATTGCTGGAGAAAAGGATGATTAGAAAATCTAAAGATGGTTTAAAAATACTTGGAAATGGTGAATTGCAAAAAAAGCTTACAGTAAAAGCAGTTAAATTTACAAAAACTGCAGCACAGAAAATAGAAGCAGCTGGAGGAAAAGTAGAGGTGATATAATATGCTATCAACCTTGCGTGGTGCTTGGAAGGTTCCAGAACTAAGGAAGAGAATATTGTTTACATTATTTATGGTGATAATTTTCAGGGTAGGAAATTTTATTGCTGTTCCGGGGATAGATACTTCCAAGTTGACAGAATTAACTGGTAGTGGTTCATTACTAGGATTTTACGATCTCTTATCAGGAGGTGCATTTAGCAGATTCAGTATATTTGCTATGGGAGTTATTCCATTCATTAATTCTTCCATCATAATGCAGCTTCTTACTGTTGCAGTACCTCGTTTAGAGCAATTGTCTAAAGAGGGAGAAGAGGGAAGAAAGAAAATACAAGAATATACTAGGTATGCCTCCATACCTCTTGGAGTAATTCAGGGATTTAGTATATATGCTTTAATAAGTAGAGCAGGTGCTCTTGTGGAACCTGGAAATAAATTAAGTATATTTATGATAATATTTACAGTGACTACAGCATCAACTTTTCTTATGTGGCTTGGAGATAAAATAACAGAACATGGTATAGGCAATGGAATCTCGCTCATAATATTTGTGAATATTATTTCCAGGTTTCCATCTGCGGTATCAGGAATGTTAAAGCTTCAAGAAGTAGAAATAGTTAATTTTGTGGAGACAATAGGATTTATAGCAGTGATAATATTATTATTTGTGGCAGTAGTGGCTATGAGTTTATCGGAACGAAGGATTCCCATACAGTATGCAGGTAAAACTAATGCAGGAAGAATGTATAAAGGACAGTCAACACATATTCCTATTAATGTAAATGGTGCAGCTGTTATTGGAATTATATTTGCTATATCTGTCATGCAATTTCCAACGACCATAGGTCAATTTTGGCCTAATTCTGCTTTTAATCAATTTGTAACGGCAAGTTCATTTAGTCCATTTAAGGAGAGTAATTGGCAATATCCAGTATTTTATTTTCTGTTAACCATTTTCTTTACATGGTTTTATACAGAAGTGACAATGAAACCGGAAGAAATGGCTGAGAATATGAATAAGTCCTCTGGATTTATTCCAGGAATAAGACCTGGAGAACCCACAGCTATATTTATAGAGAGGGTTCTAGCACGAGTGGCGGTTTTAGGAGGAGCATTTGCTGGAATAATAGCGATATCTCCTATATTAGCTGAAACTTATACTAATTTTAAAGGTATATATTTTGGTGGAACAGGATTGCTTATTATAGTAAATGTTGCTATTGAAACGGTAAGACAATTGAAGTCACAGCTACTGGTACGTCATTATCATGGATTTTTGAATTAAAAAAGTTTGGGGATGGTATAGATGAAAATAATTTTATTAGGTCCTCCAGGAGCAGGAAAGGGAACTCAAGCCAAATTTATCAGTGAAGAGTATTCCATACCTCATATATCTACAGGTGATATTTTTAGAAAAAATATTTCAGATAAGACTCCTCTGGGAATTGAAGCCAAGGAATATTTGGATAAGGGCCAGTTAGTGCCTGATGAAGTTACTATAAACATAGTTAAGGACAGATTGAGTGAAGATGATTGTAAAAGTGGATTTTTATTAGATGGCTTTCCGAGAACTGTGTATCAAGCTGAAGCTTTGGATTCTTTTTTGAATGAAAATGATAATAAAATAGACGTGGTTTTACTTATAGATGTTCCTAAAGAATTAATTTTTGATAGAATGACAGGGAGGAGAATTTGCCCATCTTGCGGTGCAAGTTACCATGTGAAATTTAATCCTCCTAAACTGAAAGGCAAGTGTGATGTATGTAATAATGACATTATACAAAGAAAAGATGATACAGAATCTACTGTTAAGGATAGATTGGATGTATATGAAAAGCAAACGGAGCCTTTAATTAGCTATTATAAAGAACAAGGTGTAATTTCAACTATAGATGGAAGTGGAGAAATAGAGCAGGTTTTTCAAAGAGCAAAAAGTGTTCTGGGAGCTGTTTGTAAATGATAATAATTAAAACGGACAGGGAAATTGAGCTTATGAGATGTGCGGGTAGACTTGTAGGTGAGGTACTGTTAGAAGTTGAAAATGCAGTAAAACCAGGAATAACTACTAAAGAATTGGACAGAATTGCAGAGAAGTATATAATAAAACATAATGGGAGACCATCATTTAAAGGATACTATGGCTTTCCTGCTTCTATATGCACTTCTGTTAATGAGGAAGTAGTTCATGGAATTCCATCTAAAAGCAAAATTTTAAGAGAAGGCGATATAATAAGTGTTGATTGTGGAGCAGTATTGGATGGATATCATGGAGATGCAGCAAGAACCTTTGCGGTTGGCAAAATTTCACCTGAAGCAGAAAAGTTAATTGAAGTGACACAAAAAAGTTTTTTTAAAGGTGTTGAAAAGGCAGTATTAGGAAATAGATTAACTGATATATCTGTTGCTGTTCAGGAATATGTGGAAAGCTTTGGATTTTCTGTAGTTAGAGATTATGTAGGTCATGGTATTGGCAGTAACATGCATGAAGAACCTGAAATACCTAATTATGGTAGACCGGGCAGAGGACCGAAACTTGTGAGAGGTATGACATTGGCTATAGAACCTATGGTGAATGTAGGAAGGTATAATGTAAACATACAATCTAATAATTGGACTGTTGTTACTATGGACAGAAGTTTATCAGCTCATTATGAAAATACCATAGTTATTTTGGATAATGGTCCAGAGCTATTGACTTTAATATAGAATATTGACTTTAATTAAAGTGTTAATATGCTGTTGGTTGATATTAAATTTGAAGTGAAAAGTTTTTGAAGCCAACAATAATAAGGAGGTTTGATTACCTTATGTCAAAAGACGACGTTATTGAAATGCAAGGTACGGTTTTAGAAGCTTTACCTAATGCAATGTTTGAAGTAGAATTGGAAAGCGGACATAAAATATTAGCACATATATCTGGCAAATTAAGAATGAATTTTATAAGGATATTACCAGGCGATAAAGTTACAGTAGAACTTTCTCCTTATGATTTAACTCGTGGGAGAATAACCTGGAGAGCAAAGTAATTTTAAGGAGGGTTAGCTATGAAAGTGA
Organism: Clostridium sp.; assembly: GCF_036781005.1. Taxonomy (GTDB): domain Bacteria; phylum Bacillota; class Clostridia; order Clostridiales; family Clostridiaceae; genus Clostridium_B. The sequence continues at coordinate 12,847 of NZ_DAIQBT010000026.1, forward strand.
GGCCGTCAGTTAAGCCTATATGTGAGAAATGTAAAATTATAAAAAGAAAAGGAAGAGTAATGGTTATCTGTGAAAATCCTAGACATAAGCAGAAACAAGGTTAGGCTATTACAAATTTTGGATAGATATTTAATAATTTTTTAGATGAAATTACGTTTTTACAATTTATAAAGTGAATATGTTTTAAAGTGCGGCTGCAACAGGATAGTAGATATTCTGTTGGCTTTAAAACTTTATATAATAAACAAACTTAATGCTACAGATTATATAATCAGGAGGTGTAAATTTTAATGGCAAGAATAGCAGGTATTGACCTACCAAAAGAAAAAAGAGTTGAAATAGGTTTAACCTATATATATGGCATAGGATTGCCTACTTCTCAAAAAATCTTGAAGGAAACAGGAGTTAATTCAGATACCAGAGTTAAAGATTTGACAGAAGAAGAAGTTAATCTTTTAAGAAATTATATAAAAAATCTTAAAATCGAGGGTGACTTAAGAAGAGAAGTGGCACTTAATATAAAGAGACTAATAGAAATAGGATCATATAGAGGTATAAGGCATAGGAAAGGTCTTCCAGTTAGAGGACAAAAAACAAAAACTAATGCGAGAACTAGAAAAGGACCTAAAAAACTTGTAGGAGCTAAGAAAAAATCTAAATAATTTATTTATAAGGAGGGAAAAAGATGGCAGCTGGAAGAGTTAAAAGAACAACTAGAAGGAAAAAGGAAAGAAAGAATGTTGAACATGGTTGTGCACATATTAGATCAACATTTAATAACTCAATAGTTACAATTACAGACGCTGCTGGAAATACTTTATCCTGGGCTAGTGCAGGCGGCTTAGGCTTTAGAGGCTCTAGGAAAAGTACTCCATTTGCAGCACAAATGGCAGCTGAAACATCAGCTAAAGCAGCTATGGAACATGGACTAAAAAGTATTGAAGTATATGTCAAGGGACCGGGTTCTGGCAGAGAGGCGGCAATAAGATCACTTCAAGCAGCAGGACTTGAAGTTACTTTAATTAAAGATGTTACTCCAATACCACACAATGGATGTAGACCACCAAAGAGAAGAAGAGTTTAGTTAATAGGAGGTGTAAAATTTAATGGCAAAATATACTGGAGCGGTATGTAGACTCTGCAGAAGAGAAGGTTTAAAATTATTTCTTAAAGGAGATAGATGTTATACAGATAAATGTGGATTTTCGAGAAGAGGCTATGCACCGGGGCAACATGGACAGGGAAGAAAAAAAATATCCAATTATGGTTTACAATTAAGAGAAAAACAGAAATCCAAAAGAATATACGGCTTATTAGAAAAGCAGTTTAGAAAATATTATGATAAAGCTGACAGAAAAAAAGGTATAACAGGTGAAAATTTGTTGGTTCTATTGGAAACAAGACTTGACAATGTAGTTTATAAATTAGGCTATGGCCAGTCAAGAACAGAGGCTAGACAATTGGTAACTCATGGACATTTCAAGGTTAACGGAAGAAAGGTGAATATTCCTTCTTTCAAAGTATCAGTAAATGATACTATAACTGTAAAAGATTCTAGTAAATCATCAGAAAAATTTAAAACTTTTGCAGAGAATCCAAAAACTTTACCAAGTTGGTTAGAAGGAAATGTGGAAAATTTTGAAGGAAGAGTTATTAGAGAACCTATGAGAGAAGAAATAGATGTTCCGGTTAACGAAACATTGATTGTAGAGTTGTATAGTAAGTAATTAATTATGGAATCAGTTGCCCTCAGGAGATACATTATTAGATAAATAGAAGGAGGGTTATATTCATGTTAGAAATAGAAAAACCCAAAATAGAATGTGTTGAAACTAGTGAAGATTGTAATTATGGTAAGTTTGTAGTAGAGCCTTTGGAAAGAGGTTACGGTATTACTCTTGGAAATGCTCTTAGAAGAATTCTCCTTTCTTCCCTTCCAGGAGTTGCTGCCAGCCATGTTAAAATAGATGGCGTACTTCATGAATTTTCGACTGTTCGTGGAGTAAAAGAAGATGTCTCAGAGTTAATTTTAAATATAAAAGAACTGGCCTTAAAAATGAATGGCGATGGTACTAAAACTATATATATAGATGTACAGGGACCAGGAGAGGTTGTTGCAGGAGATATAAAAACTGATGGTGATGTTGAAATAGTCAATAAAGAGCTACATATAGCTACTTTAGATGAAAACAGCAGGTTATACATGGAAATAACTGTTAATGGAGGAAGAGGATATGTTTCTCAAAGGAGAAATAAATTTGAAGATATGCCTATAGGCACAATTCCGGTAGATTCTATATATACTCCTATTAGAAGAGTAAATTTCAATGTGGAGAATACAAGAGTCGGCCAAATAACAGATTATGATAAGTTATCTCTGGAAGTCTGGACTAATGGTACTATATTGCCAGATGAAGCTGTAAGTTTATCAGCTAAGATTCTTATAGAACATTTTAAATTATTCATGACTCTTACAGATCATGCTAATAATGTTGAAATAATGGTAGAAAAAGAAGAAGATAAAAAAGAAAAGGTTCTTGAAATGGCTATAGAAGAATTGGATCTTTCTGTAAGAAGTTACAATTGTTTAAAGAGAGCTGGAATAAACACAGTACAAGAATTAACCGAGAGAACTATGGATGATATGATGAAAGTTAGAAATTTGGGTAAAAAATCTCTGGAAGAAGTTGAGCAAAAGCTGGATACACTGGGATTATCACTAAAACAAAACGAAGATTAATAATTATATAGAACGGAATATATACATGTAGTAAGGAGGGATATAAATGGCACAAAATCGTAAGTTAGGACTTCCATCTGATCACAGAAGAGCTATGTTAAGAAATCTAGTTACTAGTTTTTTAAAGCACGGAAAAGTACAGACAACGGTAACGAGAGCAAAGGAAGCTAGAAGCTTAGCTGAGAAGATGATTACTCTTGCGAAGAGAGGAGATCTTCATTCTAGAAGACAGGTACTTTCTTTTGTAACTGAGGAGGAAGTTGTAAAAAATTTATTTACAAATATAGCTCCTAAATATGCAGAAAGAAATGGTGGTTATACCAGAATGTATAAGATAGGACCAAGAAGAGGAGACGGAGCAGAGTTAGCTATATTAGAGTTAGTATAAAATTTAAGGGTTAAGTAAAGCTAGCTTAACCCTGTTTTTGTATAGAATAAAGGCAGTTTTACTGGGGAATTTAAAACTTAAGTGGATTCTATCTTGTTAAATTAAAGAGGTGTTTTCTATGGATAAAAGTATGATATTATGCAAAGATGTAAGTTATAAATATGAAGATACTGAGAATGGAAGTTCAAAATTAGCTGTAGATCATGTTACTTTTGAAGTAAAAAAAGGGGAATTTCTTGTAATTCTTGGAAGGAATGGCTCAGGAAAATCTACCATAGCTAAACACATGAATGTTCTTTTGATTCCCACAGGTGGAAAAGTTTATGTAGAAGGTCTTGATACGTGTGATGAAAAGAACATATGGAATATAAGGAATAAAGCAGGAATGGTTTTTCAAAATCCAGATAATCAAATAGTTGCTACTATTGTAGAAGAGGATGTAGCTTTTGGACCAGAGAATTTAGGAGTTCTTCCTGAAGAAATAAGGTTAAGGGTTGATGATTGTTTAAAGAGAGTAAATATGCAAGAATATAAAAGATATGCGCCACATTTACTTTCAGGTGGTCAAAAGCAGCGGGTGGCTATAGCGGGGGTGCTTGCTATGCGGCCGGATTGTATAATATTTGATGAATCTACTGCTATGTTGGATCCTTCAGGCCGACGGGAAGTAATGAATACTATAAAAGAAATCAATGGTAAATACAATATGACGGTAATTTTAATTACACATTATATGGAAGAGGCAGTAGAAGCAGATAGAATAATTGTAATGGATGAGGGAAAAATTATAATGGAGGGTACTCCAAGAAGAATATTCAGCAAGGTACGTGAAATGAAAGATATGGGACTTGATGTACCGCAGATGACAGAATTGGCCTATGAACTTAAAGCTAATGGAGTGGATATAAGATCTGATATATTAACTATAGATGAGATGGTGAGTGAATTATGTCGATTAAAATAGAAAATTTGACTCATATATATATGAAAAATTCGCCTTTTGAAAAGAAAGCACTAGATGATGTAAATATTGAAATTGAAGATGGGGAGTTTGTTGCTCTAATAGGACATACGGGTTCAGGAAAATCAACATTAATACAGCACATAAATGGGCTGTTGAAGCCAAATTCAGGAAGGATAATAGTAGATGGAGTAGACATAACTGAAAAGAAAATTAATTTAAATTTTATAAGAAAAAAAGTAGGACTTGTATTTCAATATCCGGAATATCAACTATTTGAAGAAACTATAGAAAAAGACATTGCTTTTGGTCCTAGAAATTTGGGATTAAACGATGATGACATAAATAATAGAGTAAAAAGAGCCATGGATATGGTTGGCCTAAAATATGATGAATATAAAGATAGATCCCCTTTTGATTTAAGTGGAGGGCAAAAAAGAAGAGTAGCTATAGCAGGTGTAGTTGCTATGGAACCTAGAGTTCTTATATTAGATGAGCCTACGGCAGGTCTTGATCCCAAAGGTAGAGATGATATTCTGGGAGAAATAAAAAACTTGCAAAAAGAGTATAAATTGACGATAATATTGGTTTCTCACAGTATGGAAGATGTAGCTAAACTTGCAGATAGAATAATTGTAATGCATAACGGAAAGTGTATAATCGATGGGACTCCGGCACAAGTGTTTAAAGAAATTAATACTTTAGAGAGTGTGGGACTTGCAGTACCACAGGTAACTTATATGGCAAAAAAACTTAGGGATAAAGGAATAAATATATCAGAAGACATATTTACTATAGAACAGGCAAAAGAAGAAATACTTAGATTATTAAATAAAGGTTAGGGGAGCTATGAAATGATTAAAGACATTACAATAGGCCAATATGTACCTGGTGATTCTTTTATACATAAATTAGATCCAAGAGTTAAGATATTAATATCTTTAATATACATTGTGGATTTATTTATAATAAATAGTTTTAGAGGATATATATTTATAGTAGTATTTACTTTGGTTTCAATACTTGTATCTAGGGTGCAATTTACATATATATATAAAGGGCTTAGACCTATATTTATATTAGTTCTTATAACTGCAATATTAAATATATTTATGACTGGAGGAGCTAATCCCCCTTTGTTCAAGTGGAAATTCTTAGTAGTGTATAGAGAAGGGCTTATTATGGCTGCATTTATGGCATTAAGGCTTGTGTTTTTAATTATAGGAACGTCACTACTAACATTAACTACTTCTCCTATTGAATTAACTGATGGAATAGAAAAACTCTTAAAGCCAGTAAGCAAAATAGGAGTACCTTCTCACGAATTAGCTATGATGATGACTATAGCATTGAGATTTATACCTACTTTAATGGATGAAACAGATAAAATAATGAAAGCACAAATTGCAAGAGGGGCAGATTTAGAATCAGGGAATCTCATACAGAAAGCTAAAAATTTAGTTCCTATTTTAGTTCCGCTTTTTATAAGTTCTTTTAGAAGAGCTGATGAATTAGCTATGGCCATGGAAGCCAGATGTTACAGAGGAGGGGATGGTCGAACTAGAATGAAAGAATTAAAATTGAGTAATAAAGATTTTATAGCTTCTTTGTGTACTTTAGCATTAGTCTGTATTTCTATATTGAGTAGAATATGGTGGGGAAAGTGAAAAACATAAAATTAGTTATAGAATACGATGGTACAAATTATTCTGGTTGGCAGAGGCAAGATAATGCAATTACTGTTCAACAGAGGTTAGAGGAAGCAATTAAAAAAGTTACAGGTGAATTTTCAAAAATTATAGGTTCCAGCAGAACAGATGCAGGTGTGCATGCCAGGGGATTTGTATGTAATTTTTTTACTAATAGTAAGGTACCTGCTTCAAATATAAAAATGGTATTGAACACAGCGTTACCAGAAGATATAGCTGTATTAGATTCAAAGGAAATGGATAATAGTTTTCATTCTAGATATTTTACAACAGGTAAAGAATATAGTTATACTATAGTAACAGGGGATAGACCACCAGTTATTGGACGGCAATATGTGTATTATTTTAAAAGAAAGTTAGATATAGAGAAAATAAAAAATTCATGTGGGTATTTTATAGGAACTCATGATTTTTCTGCATTTCAAAAAAAGGGGAGTTCAGTGAAATCTCCTATCAGAACTATACAAAAACTGACTGTCTCGAAAAAAGAGAATTTGATTAGATTCAATATTGTTGGAGATGGATTCTTGTATAATATGGTTAGGATAATAGTAGGTACCCTTTTGGAAGTTGGACTTGGGAGATTTAGCGTGGAGTATGTAAAAGATATATTAGAGTCTAAGGATAGATCAAATGCCGGAAAGCCTGTACCTGCCAAAGGACTCTGCTTGGAAAAAGTATTTTATTAGATTGACACGCCAGGAGCATTGTATTATAATATAAATGTTTGTATTTTGAGTATAGAGGATTCATTAGCCCCGGATCTTTATATAGAGAATGAATATATTCAAGTTTTATAAATTTGATTTGTGTAAAAGGATAGATAAGAGAGGAGTTGAAAACCGTTAATTTGTGTAACGGGAAAGCCATGAAATCATATATAGCAAAAGCTGAACAGATTGAAAGAAAATGGTATGTTGTTGATGCTGCCGGAAAACCCCTCGGAAGAGTGGCAAGTCAGGTTGCTTCAGTGTTAAGAGGTAAACATAAGCCTATATTTACACCACATGTAGATACAGGTGACTTTGTAATAGTAATAAATTCCGAAAAGGTACTTCTAACTGGTAAAAAATTAGATCAAAAGATGCTGAGACATCATTCATTATATCCAGGTGGGTTAAAGGAAACTCCCTATAGAGAAGCTTTAAACAAAAAACCAGAGTTTGTATTTGAAGAGGCTGTGAGAAGAATGCTTCCAAAAGGAGTATTGGGAAGAAAAATGTTGAAGAAATTAAAAGTATACAGAGGTGCTGAGCACAATAATGAAGCTCAAAAGCCGGTAGTATTAGAGTTAAAATATTAGGTTAAAGCTGAAAGGAGGATAAAAATGGCTAAAGTTCAATATTTTGGTACGGGTAGAAGAAAAAAATCAATAGCAAGAGTTAGACTTGTTCCAGGTGAAGGCAAGATAACTATAAATAAGAGAAGTATAGAGGAATATTTTGGATTGGAGACATTAAGGGTTATAGTTAATCAACCCCTAGTTTTAACTTCAACAAATGGGAAATTTGATGTACTGGTAAATGTTCATGGAGGAGGATTTACTGGTCAGGCAGGAGCTATAAGACATGGAATATCAAGAGCTCTTTTAAAAGCAGATGAAAATTTGAGACTGGAACTTAAAAAAGCTGGATTTTTAACAAGGGATCCAAGAATGAAGGAAAGAAAGAAGTATGGATTGAAAAAAGCAAGAAGGGCACCACAGTTCTCAAAGAGATAAGTTTGCATATTAATAGGAAATCTTTATTTTTTGTTAGTGGTATGGAACAAAGATATTGTATATTAAAAGGATGTTTTCAAAGGGGGAAGTTCCCTAGGAGACATCCTTTTTTGTGGTATATTATAGAAATAATTCGGCAAATAAAGTAATATAATAAGCCTGTATCATTTTGATCCTGGCTTGTTATTTTTTAGTATATAAATTTGAATTATAAAAATAGATTAATAACTTTTAAGTCATTAGGCAAAAATATATGTGTTGAAATAATTATAGGGAGTGAGTTTTTTGAAGAGAAAAAATATAAATTTTGTATTCAATATTATTTTAACATTAGTAGTTATTTTTGTATTAAATAATATATGTATACCATTAGGATTAGACAGTAACATTGTTAAAGCTGTGGATAAAAAAAATATTACAGTACTGTTGGATCCAGGACATGGTGGAATAGACAGTGGAGCCGTGTCAAAGGATGGTATAATGGAAAAGGACATAAATTTAAAAATAAGTAACAAACTTAAGGACAAATTACTAAAAAAAGGATATAAAGTAGTTATGACACGATATGACGATAAAGGTCTTTATACAGATGACGGCAGAATAAGAAAGAAAAAGATAGAAGATCTGGATAATAGATGTAAGTTAAAAGAGGATTCTAAGTGCAATATGTTTATAAGCATACATTTAAATATGTTTCCTCAATCTAAGTATTACGGTGCTCAAGTGTGGTATTCTAAAAATGAAAATAGCAGGAAACTTGCTGCTATTCTTCAAAAAAATTTGGTTAATGATTTAGATAATAACAATAACAGAAAAGAAAAAGCAGCATTTGATTCTTATAAAGTATTAAGATGCAAAGATCATATGCCTTCAGTATTAATAGAATGTGGTTTTTTATCCAATGCCGGAGAAAAGGATAAATTATTAAAAAATGAATATCAAGATAAAATAGCAGAATGTATAGAAAAGTCTATTAATGAATACTATTCTTTAAATTAAGGGCTGAAGATGTTCCCTTGTAATTCTGAAAAATAATACTGCAGTACTTAAATATGGGTAACTGCAGTTATTAAATTATATGGATTATAATAGTATTTAAAGAATATTGATATTTATCTTGTGCTATGCTAACATTTAGGTAAAGAAGTGGGTTTATATAATAGTTCATTAGTTTTGAGGTGAGTAACATAGACATTAAAATAAATAAAGACAGCAGTGTTCCTCTATACTTACAGATAAAAAAACAAATAATAAATTTATTAAAAGAGAATATTCTAAAAGTGGGTGATAAGATGCCTACAGAAAGGGAATTGTCTGACAAGCTTGGAGTAAGTAGAAATACTATAAGTACAGCCTATAATGAATTAGAGCAGGAAAGTATTTTAAGATCCTATCAGGGAAGAGGAACTTTTGTTGAAGGAGAATTAAATATTTGGAAGATTCAAAATATAAAACAAAAAATAATGAAGTTTATAGATCTTGGATTTGAAGAAGCAGTGAAAATGGGAATGGATGTGGATGAATTTTTAGAAGTTGTAGCTCAAAGAGTGAGAGAAAAAAAAGACTTTATGAGTAAAATAACTGCAATGTATGTGGAGTGTAATATTGAACAAGCTGAAATATTTGGAAAACAGCTTATGGAAAATACGGATATGAATATAATTTCCATTACACTTGATGATATAAGCAGAGGCGGTAGTGAAATTAACAAGATTATAGAAAAAAGTCAGGTTATAATAACTACATTTAATCATGTAAATGAAGTGACTATGTTGACTAAGAAATTTCAAAAAGAAATAATAGGAGTTTCAATAAATGTAGACTTAGAAACTATAGTTAAGATTGCAAGATATCCTGAACAAACTAGATTTGCATTTATTTGCATATCAAATGAGTTTATGTTTAAGGCTAGAGGAGCACTTGAAAAGGCAGGACTTTACAATATAAATATGCAGTTTACCAATACCATGAATAAGCAGGAACTTTTAAAGATAATAAATAATTCAGATGTATTAATAGTATCACCTGGAAGATATAAGGATGTCAAGCTATTTAATGTAAATCATAAACATATAATGAAATTTATGTATAATGTAGATGATAATTCTATAACGGATTTAAAATCAAAAATAATTGAGCTTAAGTACAATAAATGATAATTTTAGGGTGCTTTTTTACCAAGCAAAGGATTTACTAAAATTAATAGGTCATAGGATTATAATAAGTTTGGAAATATAGAGGGGAATGAATATGAGTTTAAGGAATAAAAAATGGCCAGAAGAATATTTTTTTAAAACTAGAAATAAAATATTAAATTATAATATTAAGAATGCTGTAAATTATTTAAGAAAGGTGCCGGATTATAAAAATTTATCCAAAAGACTTGTGGCAGCAAAGGAGAGTTTTATAACTTTAATACAACCAGAAATAACTGATATTGTAGAAGAACAGCCCGGATTGTTAAGATATTTACAGGATGAAGGTAACCCAGACTTATTCTTAGTCAATATTAAAGGTGATGTGGCTGAAAACGAAAATAATGGTTCCTTAAATTTAAAACGTTTTATTGAAAAATGGAGGGGAATATGTGAATCCATTAATGTCTCTATTGAAGGCACATATAATACTTCTCATTATAGATTTCTAACAGAAATAGTTTTTTTAAGTGGCATCACATCTGTTGGAGGAGGGGCAATATCTCATAATATGATTGAACGATCAAATTTGCCTATAGAAGAATATATTCTAGATTGGCAGTATTGTGATAGGGTGGTTGGATTTTATGAAGAACAGGGCATATCAATAAATAAGGAGATCTTGGGGGTAGCCAGCTACAATACTTTAATCCCGCCCAGTATTTCAAATGCAGTATCTATAATAGAAGGATTACTTGCAGCAGAACAGGGTGTTAAGAATATAACTGTAGGGATAACACAAGGGGGAAATCTAATTCAGGATATAGCATCCATAAAAGCTTTAGAAGAACAGATAGGGGAGTATATGAAAGATTATGGGTATAAGGATGTTTATATAACTACGTCATTTCGTCAAAGTATGCTGGAATCTTCAGAAGATGAGGGAAAAAACTTTGGAATTACATCTGTAGGAACTGTTACAGCAGTTTTAGCAGGAGCCACAAAAGTTGTAATAAAAACATCTAAATTGAGTAAAGAAGTTAATAGTTCAATAATACGTACTGCAAAAATGCCCATAAATATTCTGGAAGGACAAAGACTTGCCATGTCTAAGGAATTGGAGACAGAAGTAGTTATAATTAAGGCAGAAGTAAAGTGTATATTGGATAAGGTTTTGGAATTGGGAAAGGGAGATTTAGCTGTAGGATTGGTAAAAGCTCTTCAAAATGGAGTTATAGATATTCCAGGAGTGTCTTATGGACATAACAAAGATAGAGTGGTTTCTGACAGAGACAGTACAGGGGCCATAAGGTATATGAAATTCGGTAATATTCCCTTTACACAAGAACTAAAAAATTTTAATAAGAAAAGGATGCAAAGTAAAAATATCAAAAATAAATTTTAAAGTAATTTATCAGTATATTAAGGAGGAATAGTGTTAAAATATGAGAGAAATACATATATCTGATATAGTAAAAGCTGTAAGAAAACTCTGTATAGATGCTAACTATTATCTTCCAGAGGATGTTAAAGATAAAATAAAAAAGTGTGCAAAAGAAGAAAAGTGGCCTATAGCAAAGAACATTTTGAATAAGATACTTGAGAATGTGGACTTATGCAGCAGTGAAAGTCTGCCTATGTGTCAAGATACTGGAATGGCCTGTGTATTTATAGAAATAGGACAGGATGTTCATGTGACAGGTGGAAGTATAGAAGATGCTGTAAATGAAGGGGTTAGACAGGGATATGTAGAAGGTTACTTAAGAAAATCCGTAGTTTGTGATCCCTTGAATCGGATAAATACCAAGGATAATACACCAGCTATAATATATTATAAAATAGTTCCAGGAGATAGGTTTAATATAAAAGTTGCTCCAAAAGGATTTGGATCAGAAAATATGAGTAAGATTAAAATGTTAAAACCAGCGGATGGAATAGAAGGAGTTAAGAATTTTATAGTAGATGTAGTGAAAGAGGCTGGTGCCAATCCCTGTCCTCCTATAGTAGTTGGTGTAGGCATAGGAGGTACTTTTGACAAGGCGGCATATCTTGCTAAAAAATCACTTTTAAGGTCTCTTTATTTAAAAAATCAAAATGAATTTTATAGGGATTTGGAAGAGGAGCTTTTAGTTAAAATAAATTCTCTTGGAATAGGGCCTCAAGGATTTGGAGGTAAAACCACAGCCTTAGCAGTAAATATAGAAACTTACCCTACACATATAGCAGGTTTGCCTGTGGCAGTGAATATAAATTGTCATGTTACAAGACATAAAGAAATAGAATTATAATATTTAATGATGATGGGAGTTGAAAATTCGTTTAATTAACGATAAGTATAAATGGAAAAAAATATTGTGTGTCCTTTAACAGAGGAAAAAGTCAAAGATTTAAAAATGGGGGATAGTGTTTTAATATCTGGAACCATATATACAGCTAGAGATGCTGCTCACAAAAGATTGGCAAAATTGATAGAGGAAGGTAGTGAACTTCCTATAGATATAAAAGATTCCGTGATATATTATGCAGGGCCCACTCCTGCAAAGCCAGGCAGTATTATAGGATCTGTAGGCCCAACTACTAGTTATAGGATGGATTCTTTTACACCTATGCTATTAGATAAGGGATTAAGGGGAATGATAGGAAAGGGTCTTAGATCAAAGGAAGTTGTAGAGTCTATAAAAAAGAATAAAGGTATTTATTTTGCAGCTATAGGAGGTGTTGCAGCAACCATAGCAAAATGTATAAAAAAAGTAGAGATAGTGGCCTATGAAGATTTGGATTCAGAGGCTATAAGAAAATTAGAAGTGGAAAATTTTCCCGTAATCGTGGTAATAGACTCAGAAGGAAATAATTTATATGAGATGGGACAAAAAAATTATTTGAAGTCTGTTATTTCGGAAATTTAAAAATTCAATGTACCCGAAAGATACAATGGAATCTTAAAAAAATTCTGCCTATTTACGACATAAAGCTTGTAGAGATTCAACGAAAAAAGTATAATTATGAGTATACTACCAAAGTCTTAAAATTTAGAAAGGGAGGTTAAGGGTATATAAGAATTAACAATTCTTATTAGTATGTTATGGGTATTAATTTTACTGTAAATGATTCTAATGCTAAAGGTGGCATAAATAAGGGGCAAAATGACGATAATATAAATAAGAGTGAAGTTACTAGTGATATGGAAGGAGAACTTATTAAATCCATATATGTAAATTGTATTTCAGAAAATTATAATGGAATAGATGCAATTATAGATAAAAAATATACTAGGGATGATATTATTAAAGATAAGAAAGAAAGAGAGTGTAGGAGAAGGTGGCTCATAAAGGATTATTTGGCTCCATTGCTCTCCATGAAAGTCAACTATCCTGGAATCTGTAAGAATAATTGTGTAAGTTTTAGAATAATGAAGATATTTTGTAAATTGGTAATTGATGAATTTAAAAATAGAATAATGTATAAAGATTTGCAGGTAACAAGTGAAGGACCCATACTAACTTTGGTTATCAATGGGGATGTCTGTAATATAAAAAGAAAGGTTATTGGCATAGAAGAAAATCATATCTTAGGGAAATATATTGATATAGAAGTATATAATAGTGATGGAACTAAAATTAATAGAAAGAATCTTGGGTTTAAACCTAAAAAATGCTATATGTGTGATAATGAACTCTTAGATTGTATAAATGATAAAAGGCATAATGTAGATGAAATGAAGCAGTGTATAAAAGATGAACTTGAAAAGTATCTGAAAAATAATGAGTTTAAAAATTAAATTCCATAGAAAATTTAATTTTTAAAGCAAATGATTTAGTCTTTCAAGTAAATATTTCTGAAGGGCTAAATTAAAGCTGTTTAGGAGGAAATGTAAATGGCTTTTAACAGGGAAAAAAGTATAAATTCCAATTCATCTAGTAAAAATATACTAAAGATAAAAGTTATAATATTCAGTATTTTATGTGTTGTAGCGGTGCTACTATTAGCCAAAGTTTACTATGATAATACATACAAAAACAGTAATAAGCATTCACAAGATGTTACTATGGAGGATTTAATTATAAAAAAGGCAGATACAAGTGAAAGTGAAAATGACAGAAAATTGGAACAAAAATATAAAGAGGCGGAATACTTTTTTAGTAATAAGCAGTATGGGGATACTATAGCTAAAGCAGATGAAATAATTAATGAGGATAATACCTTTTACAAGGCTTATAATATAAAGGGCATAGCGCTGTGTTATAACAGTAATTATGAAGAAGGAATGAAAAATATAGATAAGTCTCTTCAATTAAACTCTGATTTTGGATATGCAAGGTTTAATAAAGCCCTTGCCTATGAACTTTATGGGAATTATGAAGAGGCTCTTAATTGGTATGATAAGGCTTTGAAAGTAGAAAATTATATATGGAGTTATTATGGTAAAGCAAGTATATATGGAAGACGTGGAGATGTTTCAAATACAGTAAGGTTTTTAAAAATAGCTGTAGATATGTCACCGGATATCAAAGAAATAGCTAGAGAAGAGGAGGATTTTAATCCTGTGAAGGACTCACGAGAATTCCAAGATGTAGTGAAATAGCATATCTATTTTATATGGCTTGTGTTAATTTGTAATTAATAGTAAGGGATATAGTAATAATTAAGTTTGTATATTTTAAATCCTAGATAAAAATTTATTTAAATAACATAATCTCAGGAGGAGAATAAATGAAGAAAGGGATAGCGGCTTCTAAAGGTTATGCAATAGGTAGGATAGTTATAAAGGAAGAAAATGGGTTGCAAGTTGAGAGTACATATGTATCAGATGTATTGAAAGAAAAGGCCAGATTTGAAAAAGCATTAAAATTATCTAAAAAACAGCTTGAAAAGATAAAGGAAAAAACCAAACATCAGCTTGGAAACAGGAAAGCAGAAGTATTTGAGAGTCATATTATGCTCTTGGAGGATATAGAATTTGCAGGCGCAATAGAATTAAAGATAGAAAATGAGGGCATAAATGCAGAAAAGGCTGTTTACGATATAGTAAATTTGTATATGGAAACTTTTAAACTTATGAAAGATGAATATATAAGAGAGAGATCCATGGATATAAAAGATGTGGGTGACAGAATACTCTCAAATCTCACTGGAAACGTAACATCTTTTGGAAACTTAGTCAGTAATACAGTAATTGCAGCTCATGATTTAACACCATCAGATACAGTTCAGTTAGATAAAGATAAAGTGATAGCATTCATTACGGACTTTGGTGGAAAGACTTCTCATAGTGTTATTATGGCCAAGGCTTTTGAGATACCGGCAGTGGTGGGTATGAAAGATATAACAAGCTCTGTTAAGAATGGAGATTTGGTTATTGTAGATGGAGTGGAAGGTATAGTTATTGTAAACCCTAGCAAAAAGTTGGTAGAAAAATATAAAATTAAAATCGAAAAATATAATGCAGAAAAAGAGAAACTAAAGAGTATGATAAATTTAAAAGCAGTTACAAAATCAGGCAAGCAAATAAAACTTTTAGGAAACATAGAAAGGTGTGAGGATGTAGAGCAGGTTATAAAAAATGGCGGGGATGGCATAGGTCTTTTCAGAACTGAATTTTTATATATGGATAGGGATACTATGCCACAGGAAGATGAGCAATTTGAAGCATATAAATATGTCCTTGAAAGAATGGAAGATAGTCCTGTAGTCATAAGAACATTGGATATAGGTGGAGATAAAAAACTACATTATTTTCCTATGGGAGAAGAATCTAATCCTTTCCTGGGATATAGATCCATAAGAATATGTCTGGATAGAAAAGATATATTTAAAGTTCAGCTTAGGGCACTTTTGAGGGCATCAGTTTTTGGAAATTTAAAAATAATGTTTCCCATGATAAGTTCGGTAGAAGAGTTTCTACAAGCAAAGGAAGTATTAAAGGAATGTATGAAGGAACTTATTTTAGAAAAAAAGAAATTTGATAAAGACATACAAGTTGGAATGATGGTAGAAGTACCTGCTGCGGCCATAAATGCAGATGAAATGGCCAAATATGCAGATTTTTTTAGTATTGGAACCAATGATTTAATACAATACACATTAGCTGTAGACAGAGTAAATGAAAAAGTAGCCTATCTTTATAATCCAATGCACCCTGCAGTATTAACTCTTATAAAGACTACCATAGAAGCTGCACATAAAAATAAAAAGTTATGTGCTATGTGTGGGGAAATGGCGTCAGATGAGAGTGCTATCAAATATCTGGTAGAATGTGGCCTGGATGAATTCTCCATGAATCCTCAATCTATATTAAAGGTGAAGCAATTTATCAAAAGTTATTGTTAAAAACAGAATAGGTATAGTTTTTAGTAGGAAAATATTATGATATAATTTAGTTAAGATATATGATAGGAATAATACCAGAGACCATATAAAAGGGGGATTGCACAATGAAATTTAAAAAAGTGAATTTTCTGATATGCTTAGCCTTAATGATTTTAACAGTATCTTTTACAGCTTGTTCTTCCGATAAAAACACTTCTTCTACTAAAGTAAATACAAATACTTCTTCTGATAATAATGATAAAAAAGTAAATTCAGATACAGAAAATGATAACACCAAGGATAAAAGTGATGAACAGACAACACAAGATAATAGTTTTTCATCAAGTACTACTAAAAATGCAAGTGGAATAAGTTTTACAAAAGAACAATTGGGTAGTAAAACGGAAATAACATTTAACACTGAATGGAAAAATTCAGAGGATGGAAGTTATAGTGCTTGCATAGAGGGTAAAGGCAGTGAAGCCTTAGAAGAAGGTGTAGGTAAAATAATAATAAAAAGTGGACAAAATCTTTATAGTTATGAAATAAAGGATAATACTAAAATATCACCTAAATATATAGAATGGGCGGATGAAAAAAATATACTGGTAGTGGTAGCATCCTCTCATGGCACACTGGCAAAGGGTGGAGATTTGTATATGCTTAATGTAAATACAGGGGAAACTTCACTTTTAATAAAGGATTCCAGTAAAAAGAAACAGATAATGTCTGCACAAAAAGAAGGAGATAACATAAATTTAAAGGTAAATATTTATGATGATGATGCATATAATGAATCTCATGTAGAAGATTGGGTTATCAATTCTTTTAATACAAGTTTAAAGGGTAAAATGGAAGTTAAAAATTCTGATGGGAAAGTAGTATATAAAATAAATGAATAAATCACAGAAAATATATAATAAAGCATTAAGTAAATATAATAATGGATATATAGATGCTGCCATAAAGTTATGTGAGGAAAGTATATCTATAGACATAAAAAATAAAGCATCCATTAATCTTAAAGGGCTTTTGTTGTATTTAAAAGGTGATTTGGATAAATCACAAAAGCTCTGGAAAATGAATTATCAGGTTAATGGGGATGAAATTGCTGAAAAATACCTTGAGAGTTCAAAGAAGGATAGTAATAAAATAGAATATTATAAAGAAGCCTTAGTATTGGTTGAAAAATTTAAAATAGATGAGGCATTGGTGCTATTAGAAAAATGTGCTGAAAGTGATTTTAATTATATTAATGTGAATAATTACAGTGCACTATGTTATATGAAAAAAGGACAATATGCCAAGGCTTTGGAGAAGATAAATAATGTGCTTAAAATAGATGTGAAAAATACAGAGGCTAAAGAAAATATAAAATTGCTTGAAAGTATAAATGTAATAGATAAAAAAAACAATATAAGAAAGATATGTTATATTTCTTTTGCAGGTATTTTGATAGCATGTGGTATATTTTTCATTTTCAATAAATCAGGTGTAAGTTTTACAAAATTTTTTAATACAGGAATTATGAAAGCACAAAATATAAATCATGCGGATAATAAAAATGTTAAAAGTGTCAGTAGAAAAACCGATAAAAATATAAAGAAAACTTTTCCTCTTGCAGACATGGAAAATTACATAAAGAATAAGGATTATGATTCTATGTATATACAAGTCATGAATTGGAGGAACTATAAACTGGATTCTAATGAGGCAAATTTGATATCTGAAGCATATAAGCTTTTAACAACAGAAGGGTGTGTTTATTTTTACAATTTAGGGTGTAACTATTTAAAGAATGAAGATTATAATAATGCGAAGTCCTATTTAAAAAAGTCTTATGAATTTGGAACAGGAAATGAATTATATCCTCATATAATTTATATGCTTGGAACTTCTTTTGATTTGTCGGGAGATTCAAAAGGATCACTGAAATATTATGAAGAGTATGATGACAATTTTTCTGATGGAAGTTATGAAGAAACGGTGTTGTATAGGCTTGCTGTCATATATAAGGAATCGAATATAACAAAATCTAAAAATTATGCAAAGAAATTGGTGGACACTTATCCTGAATCTATTTATAATAATTCACAAATAAATAATTTAATAAATTAAAGACTAAAAAAAGTTGACGTGAGAAATAATATAATATACAATATAATTAAAAGATATACCCCTGTGGGGTATAAGGAGGGTGAAAAATGGTAGAGGAAATAAAAGATATAAATTTTTCGGAATCTGTTAAGGAATCGTCAACTCCAGTGGTAGTTGATTTTTGGGCTTCATGGTGTGGTCCTTGCAAAATGCTTTCACCTGTTATGGAAGAGGTTGCTACTGAATTAGAAGGAAAAGCCAAATTTTTCAAGATAAATGTAGATGAAAATCCTGTTACAGCAGCTCAGTTTAAGGTTGGAAGTATTCCAACTGTGATGGTGTTCAAAGATGGAAGTGTAGTGGAACAGTTTGTAGGTTTTAGACCTAAAGATACAATAAAAGATGTTTTAGAGAAACACATATAATATAAGTGTTTTATCCGATAATAATTGAAATAAAGATGTATTGGGAGGTGAAAATAATTGGAACATAGGTATGATATGGCTATAATAGGTAGTGGTCCTGCCGGAATTTCTGCAGCAATCAATGCCAAGATAAGAAATAAGGATATTATTATTTTTGGCAATGAAGAACTCAGTGATAAATTGATTAAAGCTCCTAAAATCAGCAATTATATTGGATTTCCTAATATAACTGGATTAGAATTGAAAAGCAAGTTACAAAACCACCTGGATGTTATGGGAATAAATATAACATTTGAAAAAATAAATTCCGTATATGCTATGGGGAACTATTTTGCTCTTGCAGTTAATGAAAAGATGTATGAGGCAAAAACAGTTGTGCTGGCTACAGGTGTAGAATACACAAAGCCATTAAAAGGAGAACAGGAATTTTTAGGTAGAGGAGTAGGCTATTGTGCTACTTGTGATGCACCTCTTTATAAAGATAAAGTCGTTACTGTTATTGGCTACAATAAAGAAGCAGAAAAAGAAGCTAATTATGTAAGTGAACTTGCAAGCAAAGTATATTATATACCTGTATATAGAGAAAATTTTGATTTAAAAGATAACATAGAAGTGATACAGGATAAAGTTTTAGAGATATATGGTACAGACAAAGTAGAAAGAGTTATTCTAAAATACAAATCAATAAGTACAGATGGGGTTTTTGTATTAAAAGGCAGTATTGCACCGGATCAATTGATGCCAGGACTTATTTTAGAAGCAGGACATGTAAAAGTAGATGTAAATATGAAAACAAATATAGAAGGATGTTTTGCTGCAGGAGATTGTACAGGCAAACCATATCAGTATATGAAAGCTGTGGGACAGGGACAAATAGCTGCACTTAACGCTGTTTCATATCTGGATAGGTAGATGGAGCATTCTTCATTAGCAGGTTCCACAGGCTCCATCTGAACTTAAGAAGGGCTGTGAAGAACAATTTAACAATTGTTCTTCACAGCCCTTTCTTTAATTCACTATAAAGAATACATGGTTTCCTATATACTTAATATTTTTCTTATTAATATTTTTCATCCATTCTGATGTAGCTATCTTTGGATTATAAAAGAAAGTAGATTTTCCTGTGGGATCAACTCCTTTTAATGCCTGTGCTACTGCTGTGTAGCTATTTTGATCTGGAGTTACATTTATATCTCCATTTTTTACACAAGAGAAAGCTCCTTTTTGTTTTATGACACCCTCTACTGTTTTTGGAAATTTAGGATATTGTACTCTGTTTAATATTACAGATGCTACGGCTACTTGGCCCTCAAAGGGTTCAGAATTGCTTTCAGCATAAACTACTTTAGCCATTAAGTTCACATCATCTTGAGTTATGTATATCTTTTGGTTAGAGTAATTAAATACCTGAACGATCTCCTCTTGCTGATTAAATAACATAGAATTATCATTAGCAGTTTCCTCTGCACTTATTTTTACAGAGGGAGTTAATAGTAATAACGAAAAAATTATAAAACAAAAAAATTTTTTCAAAATATATCCTCCTTATTACCGACGGGGTTAGCTGACGGGTTCGGAAAAGGCATAACCTACGTAATAAATTACGATTCACCCCAAAGTAGTACTGGTTTCCCCGTGTTTTTTTATAAAACTTAGGCTAATGATATTGTACCCACTTAATAAAATAAAATACTAAAAAACATACTTTATTAAAAATTTATTAAAATAATTACTGTATAGATATAAGCAATGTTAAATGGTATATAATTAATATAGATATCAGTAATAACAGGATGGTGAAATTAGTGGAGCTATTGCAGCTAACGGTTAATTCAGTGAAAAATATAAGTATAACTTCTATTATGGATATATTGGTGGTGGCATACATACTCTATAAAGTGTATATGCTTATAAGAGAAACTAGAGCAGAGCAACTTTTAAAGGGAATTATGCTTATAATATTTCTTATACCTATAAGCAGCTTTTTCAATTTAGTCATGCTTAATTGGATACTTACAAAAACTTTAACTATAGGAGTTTTATCTATTGTAATCATATTTCAGCCAGAAATTCGCAGGGCACTTGAACATCTGGGGAGGACGGCATTTAATGACAAGCATATATTGGCAGACGAACAAATAATGGAAAAGGTAATAACAGAAATTATAACCTCTGTAGAAAATTTATCTCAAAGTAAAACTGGAGCCATTATTGTAATAGAGCAGGTCACAGGTCTTGGGGATGTAATAAATACAGGAACTAAACTGGATGCAGTGGTATCTTCTGCACTTTTAGAGAATATATTTGTGGTAAATACTCCTCTCCATGATGGGGCAACTATAATAAGAAATGATCGCATAGTGTCATCAGGATGTTTTCTGCCCCTTACGAATAACAACCAATTAAATAAAAAATTAGGTACAAGACATAGAGCAGCAATTGGAATATCAGAAAACTCTGATGCCTTAGTTATAGTAGTATCAGAGGAAACTGGCATAATTTCCTTTGTGGCAAATGGAAAGCTTATGAGAAATTATACAAAAGATAGATTAAAAAAAGTTCTCACTGCTATAATGAAGAAAAGATTTCAAAGTAAGGCTACATGGAGGGAGAAGGTGATTGAGTGGAAGAAAAAATTAAAGAAAATCAAATTCTAATAAAAATATGTTGTGTTGTTGCAGCATTTATTTTATGGCTATACATATACAATATAGAAAATCCTATAGTAGAAAGAAAAATTACAGTGCCTGTAACTATAGTCAACAAAAGTATACTTGCTCAATCAAAACTTGTACAAGTTGGAGAAAAGGAACTCAGTGTATCTCTTCTTGTAAAGGGAAATGCATCTGATCTATACTCTATGAAAGCTGATGATTTTGAATTGCAGTCGGATCTAAGTTCTTATGTTATGAAAAAAGGGGAAAATACTATACCTGTATCAGTGAAAAAAAGTCCTGATGACATAACTATTATCAATAATGAAAATCTATGGGTAAAACTTCAATTGGATGAATTAAAGCAAAAAACCTTTTCTATAAAATTAGTATCCCAAGGCAAAGTTAAAGAAGGATATTATGCCTTAGAACCTGTACTTGAAATACAGCAGGCAGAAGTCAGCGGCGCGGAAGATGTAATAAATAAAGTAAAAACAGTTGTAGGAAATTATGATTTAAAATCTGCATCTTCAGATATAAATACATCATTAGCATTACAGGCCAAGGATATATCAGATAATATATTAAAAAATGTAGCTGTTTTTCCATCTTCTGTTAAGGTTACTATACCTGTTGTTAAAATAAAAACTGTTTCAATAAATGTTAAATATAAAAATAGCACTTCTGATACCAGTAAGTCAGTAACAGTGGAACCAGAAAAGGTTGATATAGTAGGAAAAGAAAGTGTTATTAAAGATATAAATGGAATAGATACGGAATCTATTGATTTAAGTAAAATTGAAGGCGAAGAAAATCTTCAGGCAAAATTGATAGTACCTCAAGGAGTGAAACTGGTTTCTGGTACTGGAGTGGTAAAGTTAAAAATTAATTCCAGTGAATTGAATAATTCTAGTAAAACCTCTCAGAAGGAGATGAATCTAAATATACAGATTAAGAATTTAAATGATGCGTATACAGCACAATTAAGCTCTAGTAGTGTATCTGTAGTAGTTTCTGGTTCGGAAAATATTATAAATAATTTAAATGAAAATAGTATATCCTGTTATGTAGATGCTACTTCTCTAAAAGAAGGAGAACAAACGGCAGGTGTAGTTGTATCTCTTCCAGAGGGAGTGTCTTTAGTATCTCAAGATATACAAAATGTTAAGTTACAAGTGAATAAAAAAACATCGGAGGAACAAAATGCCAATAGTAATTAATAATTTAAATATAAGTCTGGATGAAGGTTATGACCAGTTAAAATTGAAAGTTGCTAAAAAGTTGAAGATAAACAGCAGGCATATTAAAGATTTTAAGATAATTAAAGAGTCCATAGATGCCAGAAAGAAAAATGATATAAAGCTTAATTATTCTGTAAAAATAATTTGTGATAATGAAAGGAAAATAGTATCAAGGTCCGGGGGCAGAAACATAAAAATAGAAGAAGAAAATTTAGAAAATGAATTACTTTGTGGTACAAAAAAAATGGAAAACAGACCCATAATTGTGGGAATGGGACCTGCAGGGATGTTTGCAGGTCTTTTACTGGCTGAAATGGGATATAAGCCTTTAATAATAGAAAGAGGGGAAAGAATTGAGGATAGGACTTTAACTGTAAATAAGTTTTGGAATACTGGAAAATTAAATTTTGAATCCAATGTACAATTCGGAGAAGGAGGAGCGGGTACTTTTTCTGATGGAAAACTGACTACCAGGATAAAGGATAAAAAATGTGGGTTTATTTTAGACACTTTTGTGAAATATGGAGCTCCAGAGGAAATAATATATAGTGGTAAGCCTCACATAGGAACGGATAATTTAAAAGTAGTGGTTAAAAATATAAGAAATAGAATAGTAGAATTAGGAGGAGAGATACTATTTAAAAATAAATTGGAGGATTTAATTATAGAACATAAAAGACTGAGAGCTGTAGTTATAAATGGAAATAAAGTCTGTTGTGATAATTTAATATTGGCTATTGGGCATAGTTCCAGGGACACGTATGAAATGCTTTATAAAAGAGATGTATTTATGGAACCCAAGGCATTTGCCATAGGGGTTAGGGTGGAGCATTCTCAGCACATGATAGACGTAAATCAATATGGAAAATTTGCAGGTCATCCTAAACTAAAGGCTTCAGATTATAGGTTAGTGTATAAAAGTAAAGAAGGAAGAGGTGTGTATAGTTTTTGTATGTGTCCTGGAGGAGAAGTAGTGGCTGCAGCCTCTGAAGAGGGTAGGCTTGTAACTAATGGTATGAGTTATTATAACAGGGCCTCAGGTAACGCAAATTCTGCGGTAGTTGTAACTGTGGGAGAAAAGGATTTTCAAGGAAATTCTCCACTTAAGGGTATAGAATTTCAAAGGCATTATGAGAAGTTGGCTTATAATATAGGAGGAGGAAATTATGCTGCACCAGTACAATTGATTAAAGATTTTTTAAGGGATAAAGTAACTCATAAACTTGGAAAGGTAAAATCAACTTATAAACCGGTATGTGAATTTAAAGATTTAAATTTGTGTCTTCCTGAAAAGGTAGCTTTATCATTAAAGGAAGGATTCATTAATTTTGAGAAAAAGATAAAGGGATTCTCAGAAGGAGAGGGAATTATGATAGGAGTTGAAACCAGAACATCTGCACCAGTAAAAATAACTAGAAATGGTAATTTAGAGAGTATATCTACAGAAGGATTATATCCTTGTGGTGAAGGCGCTGGCTTTGCAGGAGGCATAGTGTCGGCCGCAGTAGATGGATTAAAAGTAGCTGAAAATATAATAAGGATATACAAAAGTCCCGTCAAGTAACACAGATAGACTTTAAAGAAAGTTAAACATTCAAATGCATAGTATTAGTAAATTTTTAAGTTCAAAATTAAAAAAATTATTTTAATAATGGTATTTTGTATTCCATTTATTTATAAAACGTGATATACTAAAGAAAATAGATTGTTTACATATTAACAATATAAATTGTCTATAATACCAGTATAAGTATGGTATCTGAAGTGTTATAAAATATGTGTTGCAATTAAATGTAATTTGATATAAATTATGGAGAATAATTTTTATAATTTAAGGGTATATATACTATATGGCTTGAAATTATGATGTATTTTCTTAAAATAGATTGTTTATATATTAACAATTTTCTAAGTTAAACTTTAATTTTATATCTGTAAAGATTTTATGAATTTTAAATGGATTTTTAATTAATATGCTGCCTATATAATAAAATTTTTAATAAATAAGTCTTGCATAAGAATCCCATCAAATTGTTCTATTTTACTCTGTGATAAAATAGAACAGTCTGATGGGATTTTTATATGGCTGTAAACCAATAGATTTAAATTACATTGTAGAAATATTTTTAATATAATATAATATAATATGGGTATTTTAATTAAAGAAAATTAACTTTTAATAAGCGAGGTATTTTAATATGCATAGAATGTTTGGGACCGATGGGGTAAGAGGAATCGCCAATAAGGAGTTAACTCCAGAATTAGCATATAAATTAGGAAAGGCAGGAGCATATGTACTAACAAGTAAATGTCATAAGCCTAAAATACTTGTAGGAATGGACACTAGAATATCTGGAGATATGCTTGAGAGTGCTCTGGTTTCTGGTATCCTTTCTATAGGAGCGGAAGCTATTTGTGTTGGAATAGTACCTACTCCTGCAGTAGCCTATTTAACTAGAAAATATAAAGCAGATGCAGGAGTTGTTATATCAGCATCCCATAACCCTGTAGAATATAATGGAATAAAGTTTTTTAATGGCAAAGGATATAAACTATCAGATGAGTTGGAAGACAAAATACAATATGTCATTGAAAGTAATTTTAAGGATGTATCTATCCCTATAGGATCAAAAGTAGGCAGGAAAATTGTAGAAACGGGAGAGGCTAGAAAAGCTTATGTAGAATTTGCCAAATCTACCATAGATACGGATTTAAAAGGATTAAAAGTAGTATTAGATTGTGCAAATGGAGCGTCTTATATAACTTCTGTAAAAGCTTTTGAAGAATTAGGAGTAAAAGTAAAGATTGTAAATAATGAACCTGATGGAATAAATATAAATCACAATTGTGGTTCAACACATCCAGAAAATCTTATAAAAACTGTATTAGAGGAAGATTATGATATGGGACTTGCCTTTGATGGAGATGCAGACAGATGTTTGGCGGTAGATGAAAAAGGAAATCTCATAAATGGAGATTTTATTATGGCTATAATAGCAAAACATCTAAAGAATGAGGGGAAGTTATATAAAGATGTGGTTGTATCTACTGTTATGAGTAATATTGGTTTTGATATAGCATTAAAAGAAGAAGGAATAAATACAGTAAAAACTCAGGTTGGAGATAGATATGTACTGGAGGAGATGAAAAAAGGAGGGTACAAACTAGGGGGAGAGCAATCTGGGCATATAATTATGCTGGATTACAATACAACAGGAGATGGATTGATTACTGCCCTTCAAATGGCTTGTATAGTGAAAAAAAGTGGAAGAAAGTTGTCTGATATTGCCTCTATGATGAAGAATCTTCCTCAGACTCTTGTAAACGCAAAAGTTCCTGATAATAAGAAGAACACATACATGGAATATGAAGAAATAGTATCAGAGATTAAAAAAATAGAAAAGAGACTGCATGGATGTGGAAGAGTTTTAATAAGACCTTCGGGAACAGAACCCCTGGTTAGAGTTATGCTAGAGGGAGAAGTACAAAGTGAAATAGATGAAATGGCTCATAATTTGGCCAAACTAATTGAAATTAAATTAAATTAGTGGTGTAAAATACATTGTCAAAAAATTTGACAGTGTGTTTTTTATTTATGTACATTTTGTAAATTAGGAAGATTCATAAAGAGTAAATTATAAGTTGACAAAAAATAAGTGAAGAGAATATAATAAGTTAACAGCTTAAATGCTGTAATATTTTTGAAGGAAGGTGTGTATTTTATTATAATATTTGAGCATAAAAAGCGCCAGAACTCAGAGAATTATTTATAAGTTAAAACATATATAATTATCTTAAAAGTATAACTTGCTTTGAGTTGACGAGGATGGGGAGTATCGAATCTTCGGCGGGTGCCCCACGGTATCGCACTACCGTTAACAGCTGATAAAACCAGAAAGTGATTTTTGATACAACATCAGCTTGGTGTTAAAACCTTTAGCAAATTAGAGTGGTATAACTTACTCTAAATAGTACAGTTACCTGTTTTTAATTTTTAATAGTAATCAGGGTTTTTTGATTATTATTTATGTATTTAATATTTATGGGTTTATTAAAAGCTGTGCTTAAGTTTATCCAAATGTCACAATTAACTGATTCCACCTTCTTCAAAGTGGGTGATAGGCATTATTATGCATATGGATAAATGATTCTATTAAATATGAAAGGAAGATTAAATATGTGCGGAATAGTTGGCTTTGTTGGAAAAAAAGATGCATCACCTGTTTTGATTGAAGGATTAAGTAAACTTGAGTATAGAGGATATGACTCTGCAGGTGTTGCTATAATAGATAATAACCACATAAATGTAATGAAGTGTAAAGGAAGACTTAAAAATCTTGAAAAAAAATTGTCAGGACATCCCCTAAAAGGTATAGTTGGAATTGGACATACCAGGTGGGCAACTCACGGCAAACCATCAGATCTAAATGCACATCCTCATAATAGTCAGGATGGAATAATAAGTGTAGTTCATAATGGAATAATAGAAAATTATGCACAACTTAGAGAGTGGCTTATTTCTAAGGGATATAAATTTGTATCTGAAACAGATACTGAAGTTATACCACAGCTTGTGAATTATTTTTATGATGGAGATTTAACTTGTGCAGTTATGAAAGCTGTGTCTAAGCTGAAAGGAAGCTATGCACTGGGAGTTATTTGTTCAAAAGAGCCAGGAAAACTTGTGGCAGTGAGAAAAGACAGTCCCCTTATAGTAGGACTTGGAGAGGGTGAGTACTATATAGCTTCTGATATACCTGCTATATTGAACCACACTAGGGAAATATATCTTTTAAATGATAATGAATTTGTGGTTATAACTGAAAGTGGCGTAAAGCTCTTATCAGAGGATGGTAGTGAGGTAAAAAAAGATATATATCATGTTACATGGAATGCAAATGCTGCTGAAAAGGGTGGATTTGAACATTTTATGATGAAAGAAATTCATGAACAGCCCAAGGCTATCAGAGATACAATGATATCCAGGATCATGATGGATAAACCTATAGCTTTGGACGATATAAAGATAACAAAAGATGAAATTCAAAATATAAATAAAATATATATAGTAGCTTGTGGAACTGCCTATCATGCAGGAATAGTGGGAAAATATGCAATTGAAAAATTAGCTGGAATACCAGTGGAAGTGGATATTGCTTCTGAATTTAGATATAGGGAACCTATAATAAATGAAAAGACACTTATGATAGTTATAAGTCAGTCAGGAGAAACCGCAGATACACTGGCAGCTTTAAGGGAAGCAAAGTGCCATGGAGCTCGGGTGATTGCCATAACTAATGTAGTTGGAAGTTCTGTATCCCGGGAAGCGGATGATGTTTTATATACATGGGCAGGCCCTGAAATAGCAGTTGCCTCCACAAAAGCTTATGTAACTCAACTTATTGCAGTTTATATAATAGCACTTTTCTTTGCTCAGAATAAAAATACTATTAGTAAGGAAGAGATAGATGAAATAAAAAGAGAAATGCTGAGACTTCCTATAAAGGCAGAAAAAGTTTTAGGAAATAAAAAGGTAATCCATGATTTTGCAGCAAAGATCTTTAAAGAGGAAGATTTGTTCTTTTTAGGAAGAGGACTTGATTATGCAGTTGCTTTGGAAGGCTCTTTAAAGCTAAAGGAAATATCTTATATTCACTCGGAAGCTTATGCAGGAGGAGAACTAAAGCACGGACCTATAGCTCTTATTGAAGATGGAACTGTAGTTATTGCAGGGGTTACACAGAAAAAATTAGCAGAGAAAATGATAAGTAATATTAAAGAAGTAACTACCAGGGGGGCTAAGGTTTTAGCTTTTACATGGGAAGGAAATACCGATATTGAGGAAACTGTGGATTCTGTAATATATCTTCCAAAGGTAATGGACATATTATCCCCAGTGATTTCAGTAATTCCACTGCAGCTTTTAGCCTATTATATATCCATACAAAAAGGATGCGACGTGGACAAACCGAGAAATTTGGCCAAGTCAGTTACGGTGGAGTAGAGATAATGGATTAAGCAAAGTCTGTTGTAGTTTTGAAATAAAGTTTGATATTTTGAAATAAAATTTCACTAAAATTTCTAAAGATAGAGATAAAGATACTATACGTGAGATGTGTAGTATTTAAGACAAAGCTAAATATAATAGAGTAAGCCGCACAGTCTCAAATTTTGTGAGAATGTGTGGCTTTTTTATATAAAGGATGTTGATTATATGGCAAAAAGAACTAGGAAACTAAGAGCTTATCCGTAAATAGTTTCTGGTATGATACGATAATAAAGAAAAAGGGATAGGGAGAGATCTGCAAATGATACAAAAGCAATCATGGGAGATAACAGATGAGTTTTGGGAAGAAGTAAAAAATCTAATACCAGAGAAACAAAGAGATCCGAATAAAGAATATAAACGAGCTGCTGGTGCTGGAAGAAAGCCAATGGAATCAAGAAAAATATTAGAAGCAATTTTTTATGTACTTCGAACAGGTATACAGTGGAAAGCACTACCAAAAGAAAAGTTTGGAGCATCCAGTTCAATTCACAGATATTTTATGGCATGGTGCAAAGCTGGAGTATTCGAAAACAGACAGAAAATTAGTCCAAATGCATTTATTGAATTAAATGATGGAATAATAGATGTTATTTATAATGAATGTGATGAATACAGCCTTTGGAATGGATATAGATTAAGTGCCATTGATAGAACTACACTATATAATTTACAATAACACATAGCTAATCCTGAAAAAACTTTTAAATAGCTGGTAAAGTCATCAAGAAAAATTTTTAATGATGTATCTTGAAGAAAACCCTAAGAAAAGGAATAAAATCTATAAGGAAATCATGAAGAAAGTTTCAATGAGCACTATTCCTATAAGGCTCAATAGGCGAAATCCTCGCATCAAAAGAATTATAAGGGGAAAATATAGAAGAAATAAAAAACGCAGTTTATAGACTTTAAAATTTGAAAGATGACAAATAGGACTTTACATAATAACAATCTTTCTGAGGACACATTATCTGTACTCAGGGGCAGGAGAAATAATAGGAACAAAATTAGAAAGAATAGCAGAAATATCAGCAAATACAAGAAAGTCAGAATTTACTTCACTGTATCATCAT
This sequence comes from Clostridium sp., assembly GCF_036781005.1. Lineage (GTDB taxonomy): Bacteria > Bacillota > Clostridia > Clostridiales > Clostridiaceae > Clostridium_B. The sequence continues at coordinate 42,342 of NZ_DAIQBT010000026.1, forward strand.
ATTAATGATGAGATGCTTAAGCAGTGTCACAGAGAACTGGATGGGAATAAGGCAGTAGGCATTAATAAAGTTACAAAAGCAGAATATGAAGTCAATTTAGAAGGAAATATATCAAATTTATTAAAAAGGCTAAAGAATAAGTCATATAAGCCATTACCATCATTAAGAGTATTTATACCGAAAGGTAATGGTAAAAGGTGCCCATTAGGAATTGCATCCTATGAAGATAAGATAGTACAACTTGCTGTGAAGAAAATATTGGAGGCAATTTATGAGCCAAGATTTCTAAGAAATATGTATGGGCTCCGTCCAAGACGTGGCTGTCATGATGCTATCAAGGAAATTCATAGCAGAATGTATAGTGGAAAGATAAACTACGTTGTTGATGCGGATATCAAAGGGTTCTTTGACCATATGAATCATGATTGGATAATGAAATTTTTAGGAGTGTACATAAAAGACCCCAATAGCTTATGGCTGATTAGGAAATACTTGAAAGCTGGTGTTATTACCGATGGAGTATTCCAAGAAAGCGTA
>NZ_DAIQBT010000027.1:0-16553 GCF_036781005.1 Clostridium sp.
TTAATATGTTTTATTAGACTTTTATTTATTGACCTAACTATAAATATATTAAAAACTTGTCTTGACAAAGGGGTTCACTTTAAACTTTCTAATTCTGTAGAAGAAGTAACATTAAAGTTTAAAATTATAGATAGGTCAATAGATGATATAGTAAAATTCAATGAAAGTATTCAGAAATTTAAAGTTTAGTTAATTTGGAATAGGAGGATATAAATGGATAAGACGCAATTGGCCAAGATGATAGATCATACTCTTTTAAAACCTGAAGCTAGCTATGAGCAGATAATTAAATTGTGCAGAGAAGCTTTGGAATGTGGTTTTGCATCAGTATGTGTAAATCCCTGTTACGTGAATTATGCCTACCATTTATTGGAAGGAACGGATGTGAAGATTTGTACGGTTGTAGGATTTCCATTAGGTGCTGCCTCATCTGAAACAAAAGCTTTTGAAGCGGTGCAGGCTGTGAATAGGGGAGCTTCTGAAATTGACATGGTCATGAATATAGGGTATTTAAAATCTGGAAGGTATGATTATGTGGAAGAGGATATAAAAATTCTGGTTGAGAAGATTAATGAAAGGGCCCTTGTTAAAGTTATTATTGAAACCTGTCTTCTTAGTGATGAAGAAAAAGTTATAGCTTGCAGACTTGTTGAAAAGGCAGGAGCTGATTATGTAAAAACATCTACAGGGTTCAATGGTCCTGGAGCTACTGCCCAGGATGTTAAACTTATGTATAATGTGGTTTCGCCCAAATTAAAAATAAAAGCATCGGGAGGAATTAAAACCTATGAAGATGCTATAAGGATGGTAAATGCAGGTGCCTCAAGAATAGGAGCCAGTGCTTCTGTGAAAATTATTAATAGAAAATAGCTTGAGGAACCATAAAGTGGTTCCTCTATATCTTTAGGTATTCCACCAGTGGTATCCTTAATTCTAATTATGATATAGTCTCCTTCCACTGTTGTTTCAATTTCAATCTGCTGTATATATATCTTCCAGGCAGCAGTTTGTTCTCAGGCAATTGGATATTTTTTTTATATTTGATGTCTTTAGTGTTTCTGATGAACTTATAATTTCCCTATCAATGTCTCTTATGGAAATTATATGGGGTATATTCTTTAAAGCTAAAGAAATATGTTTTAAAAATGGAAGGGAGTATTGAGCTAATTTAGAGTTTTCAAAGGCTTTTTTTGTTATAACTTTATGAGATGGAAAACCATAGGTTAGCTGACTGCTGTTTTCAAATAAATGAGGTGCTTTTGTACAGGGTTTTATAATTATAGAATTGAATAAAGTATCTTTACCTATGTCATTAATGAATTCTCGCCAACGGTAAATTAACTGTTGCTTATTTTTTAATTTATTCATTTTGTATCCTACTTGTATTATAAAAAAATATTAATATCCTAGAAAGTATTGTTTGATTTTAATTTATAGGTTTTATGTATGATAAATGATAGAATTTATAAAAATTTTCTTGTATACATAAATTTTTTCTTTAATTTGCGGAATATTCTCTCAAAATATATGATATATGGCACTATTTTAAGTACCATATGTCATCTAATTTTTTATTTAGTTTTTCGGCTATTTTTAATCCTTTTTTCATAGAAGGAATTGATGTTCCGTTTTCCCAAGCATAGTATGTTTTGAGGTTAACTTCTATTAATTTTGAGAATTCTTTTGGATTCATCATATATTCTCTCATTCTTATTTCTTTAAGCCTATTATTCATGTTAATAACACCTCACAATTAATATATTCTATAAAATACTTATATTCCCTTTTTATATAAGATACTATTAAAAATATTTTATAGTATTTTTTTATAAATATTTATGAAAATTAAAATATTAGTTAAAGAAAGCAATAAAATAATGGGTATATGTACTGAAAAGACAAATTTATTGATTTATATTTGTTTATTTTATATATATGAATATTAATGATAATATGATAAATTATACATATCATTATTAATAATATAATAAAATATATTACTATATAATAATGATTTTTTAATATGTTTTAAATCATAAAATAAACATATAATGCATAAAATGAATGGTTATAAAATAAAAAAATTAATTTACAAATACCATATTAAATTTTTTTGAAATTATATTTTCATGTTGTTAATAAAATGATGCAATTAAGATTGACATGCTAAAATTAAGACAGTATAATTAATAAAAATATATAAATGGCAAATTTACATTTTATATTATGAATAAATAAATTTAATTTATTGCAATAATTATGTTTTTATATTTTGTAAGTTTATAATTTATCACATTTAATAAAATATAAGCGAATGTTGATAGTTTCAGAAAGGGGAAATGTTAAATGAGTACCATTGGAGCTAACTTATTAATGAATAATGTAGTAAAGTATTACAAAAGTTTTAAAGCTGTAGATGAAGTTAGTTTTGGAGTGGAGAAAGGAGAATTTTTGACTATACTTGGACCTAGTGGCTCTGGAAAAACTTCATTATTAAAGCTAATTGCTGGATTTGAAAAAATAAATTCAGGTGAGATTCTTCTAAACAAAGAAAATATTGAAAAAAAGAAACCTTATGAAAGAAATATAGGAATGCTTTTTCAAAATTACGCATTATTTCCTCATATGAATATTTTTCAAAATATTGCATATCCTTTGAAAATTAGAAAGTTTTCTAAAGATAAGATTAAAGAAAAAGTTATAAATATGCTGAAATTAGTAGATCTTGAAGGAGTAGAAAATAGGTATCCTAAGCAATTGAGCGGAGGACAACAACAGAGGGTTGCACTTGCAAGGGCTATAGTTTTTAATCCGCCATTATTATTGTTAGATGAGCCTTTAGGGGCTTTAGACAAGCAGTTAAGGCAAAAAATGCAATTAGAGATTAAGCATATACAACAGAGAATTGGAATTACTACTATAAGTGTTACTCATGATCAAGAAGAAGCTCTTACAATGTCTGACAAAGTATGCATTATGAATAAAGGAAAAATAGAACAAATAGATACTCCAGAAAATATATACGAAAAACCTAAAAGTGTATTTGTAGCAGAATTTATAGGAGAGATAAATATTATTAAAGGTAAAATAGTCCAAATAGAAGGTAAAATAGCATTTATAGAGATATTTAATAAACAAATTTTGAAGGCAGAAATGGATACTGAAAATCAATATTTGAGGGGAAAAGCTGTTTCTATAGCTTTAAGACCGGAAAATATATGTATTACATTAGATGAACCTGAGTATGAAAATAGTATGAAAGCAACAGTTAAAGAAGTTATATTTGTGGGAGATTCATTAAAAGTAAAGGTAGTCAATGAAAGAAATGAAGAGATGATGGTAAAAGCAGCACCTTCTGACAAAAATTTGCTTACTGCGGGCAAGAAAATTATATTAAATTGGGAAATTGGAAAAAGTTCTCTAATAGGAAATTAATTATATAAAACATAAGGGGGCATAAGCTATGAAGAAAAAATTATTATTTTTATTAAGTGCAATATTCATTTTTGGTCTTACAGGATGTGGCAGTTCATCTAATGGAAAGAGTAGTACCAGTGAAGATAAAGAATTGGTTGTTGTAGATTGGGGAGGAGCCTATTCTAAAGCAAGACAGGTAAGTTATGACGCCTTTGAAAAGAAGTATGGAGCAAAAATAACAGTAGTAAACCCAACGGACTATGGTAAATTGAAAGCAATGGTTCAATCAAAGAATGTTGAATGGGATGTGGTAAATGTAGATTCTGATTTTGCGCCAAGAGGAGGTAAACAAGGATTACTTGAAAAATTGGATTACAATGTGATTAAAACAGATAATATTGATAAAGGATTAGTAAATGAGTATGGAGTGGGTTCAGATACTTTTGATGTAGCTATAGCCTATAATACGAGCAGTTATTCAAAGGACAATCATCCTACTACTTGGGCTGAATTTTGGGATACACAAAAGTTTCCTGGAGCCCGTACTATGTGGAAGTATCCTGTGGGCACTTTAGAAGCTGCACTTCTTGCAGATGGTGTGGAAGCTGATAAACTATATCCTTTAGATGTGGATAGGGCCTTTAAAAGCTTAGATAAAATAAAAAGCAGTGTTAAAATATGGTGGACCGCAGGAGCTCAGGCACCTCAATCACTTGCAAGTGGAGATGTTACTTTAGCAGCAGCTTGGAATGGCCGTGTAAGTACTGCTAAAAAAGAAGGGTCACCTGTAGATATAGAGTATAATCAGGCTATAGTACTTGGAGATTCTTGGGTAGTACCAAAGGGGGCATCCCATAAGGAACTGGCTATGAAGTTTATTGCCTTTATGTGTGAGGCTGAACAACAAGCAGAATTCTCAAAAAATATTGACTATGCACCAACTAATTCTAAAGCGTTAGATCTATTATCAGCAGAAATAAAAGAAAGAATAGGAAGAGCAGATGATGAAACTTCTAAAAAGCTTATACATGGAAATGAAGAGTGGTGGGCAGAAAATTATGATGCTGTGGATACCAAATTCCAACAGTGGCTAATTAAATAAGTAATTCTTAAATCTAAAGTTCTAGTTATAAAACTAGAACTTTAGATTAATAGTTATTGATTTTTGGGGGAATGGAAATGGTGAATGAGAGTATTAAGAAAGAAGAGATAATGTTTGAAAAAAACTCTACAAAAGATAAATTAAATAATTTACTCAATACAAAATGGATACTTGTAATGTTGCCTGCACTTTTTATTACAGCATTCACATTTATACCTATGATAGGGTTGTTTAAATTAAGTATTATAGATGAAAATGGATTTACTTTTAAATATATAACACAAATTTTTACAAAACCTATATATCTTCAGGTTATATGGCTTACTTTAAAAACTTCATTTGTTGTAACCGCCATATCAATTGTACTTGCTTATCCAGTAGCTTATTTTATTGTTAAAACCAAGTCATCCAGAACCAAAAAGATTATCTTAATGGTCATTATGATACCTTTCTGGATTAGTTTATTAGTTCGTACTTTTTCGTGGATTATAATTTTACAGGAACAGGGAATCTTAAATACTTTTTTGAAGAATATAGGACTAATAAATCATCCTTTGGATTTGCTCTATAATACTACCTCTGTAACAATAGGGATGACTCATGTTTTATTCCCTTATATGGTATTAAATGTTTACTCGGTTATGTCAAATATCGATATGCAGTTGGTGGAAGTTGCCCAAGTTATGGGTGCAAAACCCACAAAAGCTTTTTGGCAGGTGTTTTTCCCTTTATCTGTTCCAGGAATTTTATCAGGATCGATACTGGTATTTGTCCTGGCTCTTGGATATTTTATAACTCCTGCACTATTAGGAGGATCAAAGAATATGCTTGTATCTACTCTTATACAAAATAATATAAGTGCTACTTTGAACTGGCCTTTAGCCTCTGCACTTTCCTTGGTTTTATTTATTATTACTATGGTACTTTTATCTATACTTGCAGTGTTGGTGAGAAGAAATCCTATGTTAAAGGAGGGAGAATAATGTGGCTTCCGGTAATTGTAATAGTTATATTGTTTTTTCTTATAGCTCCAGTATTTGTATTGATACCTCTGTCTTTTACTTCCTTAAGTTATTTTAAGTTTCCACCGCCAAGCTACTCTACCCAGTGGTATCATGCTTTTTTTAATGATAGTCAATGGACTCAATGTTTTGGCAGAAGTCTTGGTATAGCAGTACTTACAGTAATACTTGCTCTTATTTTAGGAACCATGGCAGCTGTTGCTGTTACCAAAGTGGACTTTAAATTTAAAAATATATTTATGGGATTTATGGTTATGCCTATGGTCATACCTGTAATTATAATTAGTGTAGCCCTGTATAATACCTTTGCTCCTTTAAAATTAACTAATACTATACTTGGAATAGTTCTGGGGCACACACTTCTAGCCATACCTATGGTATTTGTAACGGTGATGACAGGACTAAAGGGAGTAGATAAAAATATTGAGTTAGCGGCAATGGGACTGGGATCAAAACAAATTAGCGTATTTTTTAACATTACATTGCCTCAGATTAAGGCTTCTATATTTTCAGCGTCAATATTCGCTTTTAGTACATCCATAGATGAAGTAACTGTTACCATGTTTTTGGCAGGCTCTAAAACTAAAACACTTCCTCTGGCTATGTGGGAGAGTATGAAAACTAGTATAACCCCTGAAATAGCTGCAGTATCTACTATTTTGATTGTAATAACTTTGACAATGCTTTTTGCACAAGGAATTGTTAAAGGTAAGAATACAAAAATAAATGAAGTTTGACAATTGTATTTTAGAGCACCTAGATATCTTGGATTAAAAATATGTCTGGGTGCTTTTGTACTTAATATAGAAGTGGAGGTTGTCATAAATAATAAAAATGTATTGATAATATTATGACAATATCCTAGTATTATTTATAACAGAAAGATAGTAAGAATTATACCAAAAACACTTGGATTATACATTAAGTAATTATTAAAAATATTTTGTTTTTTATAATTTAAAAGTAATAAAGCTTTTTAATTTATATGATATAGTTATTTTTTTAACATACATCTTGCAATTATAAACAATGAATGTTAATATATTAACAAAGGTATTAAGTTTAATTATTATATGGGTGTAAAGATATAGTTATATTTTACGAGAAATAATAAAATTTTAATTGTTTGAATGGGGGGAAAGTTATATGAATAAAGAAATAAGAGATATTGAAGAAACAAAGGATAAAGTTAAAATAATAAAAAGAATAAAATCTAAAAGAAAAGAATCTTTTAACTTCCTGTTCGATATGATTGATACACTATTTGAAGGGGAGTAATATTAATAATAAAAAGCAGTATGAGGCTGCTTTTTATTATTAAATCAATATACAGCATATCCGTTGTGATTCATTTTAATCTGTATTAAACGAAGATATTGATGAAATTAAACATATTTTAACTCTTCCTTTAAGAAAAGATCAGTTGTTTGTTCATCATGATTACACATAATGATGGTTTTTAAATCTATGTCCTCTCTTTTTAAAAATTCTACAGAAGTTTCAAGGAGTATTTTTGCACACCTTTCCTTTGGAAATCCAAATATGCCAGAACTTACAGCAGGTATGGATATGGAATTTAGATTGTAGGATTCTGCAAGATTAAGCACGTTTTTTATAGCTTTTTTTAGTTTTTCATCCTCATTACCTTCTCCCATTATAGGACCTACAGTATGTATTACAAAATTGCAATTTAAGTTATGACCATAGGTTATAACTGCTTTTCCAACAGGTAAGTTGCCTATTTTTTTTATAAGTTCATTACTGTCTGACTGTATTTTAGGGCCTCCAGCTCGTGAAATAGCCAGAGCTGCTCCCCCTCCATGCTGAAGAGCACTATTTGCAGGATTCACTATGGCATCACTGTCTTCTTTTGTTATATCTCCTCTTTTAATTAATATTTTCTTACTGCCTATTTGTATCATTTATTTCATACCTCCAATGTTTATTAACTTGCTTTTAGTTAAATATTATCAGCAGGAAATTTTTTTATGTAATCTGTGGTTTTTATATTAAAATAGTTACATATTTCATCTATTTCTTTAAGAGTAACTTCGTTCATTGGAACACCATTTTCCATTTTATCTTTATAAGATTCAATTTCTTTTTCTCCGTGAGTATATATTCTTAAAGCCCCTTCAGCTTTCTTAGAATTTCTAAGTTCATTTAAATATTTTGACAAGTTGGTTTCTATGGAATTTTTATCTCCGAAGATACTGTAATCTACTGCACAGAAATAATGGCAGGTTCCAGAGCCTGAAGAACCTTGCAATGTAACGTAATTTCCTGTGATACCTCCAGATAAAATTGCTGTAAATATTTCAACTGCAAGAGCCAGTCCATACCCTTTATGTCCTCCAGTAAGTTCTTTAGAACCTCCAAGCGGGACAAGACCTCCTCCCAGTCTTTTTGGAAGGTTATATAAAATATCATAAGGGTCTTCTGTATCTTCTCCGTTTTTATCCAGTGCAAGACCCAATGGAAGGGGTTCATGTCTTTTATTGTATACTTCAATTTTCCCTCTTGTGACTACGCTGGTAGCTATATCCATTAGAAAAGGATAGGGTTTTGCAGGCATAGAAATAGCTATAGGATTTGTACCTAGCATGGCATCTTTTCCGAAGGTAGGTACTATAACGGCGGGGGAGTTAGTCATGGATATTCCAAGAAGTCCTTCCTCTTCAGCCATCTTTGCATAATATCCGGCAATGCCATAGTGATTTGAGTTTCTAACTACCACCATGCCTATACCTGAAGTTTTGGCTTTCTTAATAGCTATATTCATAGCTTTTTTTCCTGTGAGCTGACCCATGCCAGCCTGGGCATCTAAAACTGCAGATACAGGTGTTTCCTTTATTATTTTTGGTCTGGAATCCACTTTTATAAGGCCTTCTTTTATTTCACTATAATATTTCACCAGTCTTTGAATTCCATGAGATTCAATTCCAAACAAATCTGACAGCAGTAAAACATCTGTAATAGTGCTGCTGTCTTCTGAACTAAAGCCAAACTTTTCAAAAACTATATCGCATAGTTCTTTTAAACCTTCATATTTTACTTTTGAGTATGTCATTTTTACCTCCTAAAAATGTTAGATGTACAGAATCATTAAAAATAATTTTATTAATTATATGTAAAATAATTATACTACAAATATAATAAATATATAAAGTTTGACAGATTATATTTTTATGTATAATATAAAATTTAATAATTGAAAGGTATATATGGCTCTATTTATATGCATAAGTAATTATTTAGGGAACTGCAAGGGTGCTTGTCATTGATTTAGTATCAAACAGACAGGCAATGTCTCCTGGGTTATTCCATATGAAAGAATTTTTTCCGCAATAGAAATTAAATTCAGAATTATGACCAACCGTTCCTTCTATGAATTTGTTTGAACCATATCCTGTAAATAGTATTATAATTTCACCAGGATCTAGTGTCCAAAAAAGGTTGTTAATACGCCTTGGAAATCTATAAATGAGAGAATATTGTTTATTTGGTTTCCAGTTCCATAGTTCCCAACCAAACATATTAATTCTTCTATTACTTATATTTTCAATGCGTATCCATTCGTCATTTAAGTTAAATTCTCCATTTCTTTCTCTGACATCATTATTTATAAATGTTATTTTTACATTGGTAGACATAGCAATCATCTCCTTTAATACCATAAATTCAACATTTAATATTAAATTCCTTCAAGGAGTTCTAATAATTTTAAAATAGTAGTTATTTATTTTAAATATTCTAAGAGTTATAATATAAGAATAAAGTAATTATTAGGTTATAGTAGGAGGCTAGTATTCTAAATGGGCAAAAATCATAATGAAAAAAAGAAAAGTACAAATATGCTTATAGCTGCATTCATGCTATTTATTTTTCCTATTATATTGGTATTTTTTGGCGTATTTTTAGGAGGGTATTTGGGGAAAATAATGGAAGGTTCTGTAAAAATCTATGAAGTAATTGGAGGTATAGTTGCGTTTATATTAGCTATAGTGTCTATAAAGTTATTTGACAAAATTACTGTAGTGGACAAGGAACAAGAAAAATTTTATTGGGAAGATATGTAGTTAAAATATTTTAGTATCTGAAAATATATAACTTATATATTTTCAGATACTTCACTATAATAATTTAGTAATCTCCTCTTCCTATTTTGTTAAGTTTTACTTTTACGTTTATATCAATTTCTGAATTGCATACTACGGAATTCCAATCTTTCTCCATGTGCCTGCCGTATTTAGCCGCAGCAAATTTTCCAAGTTCCAAACAATCTACTTTTTTATAGATATGTTTCATCTTAGTTACAAAATTAGTACAATCTTTTTTTACTTTTTCAGATATTTCTTTATTGAATTTCTCAACTTTTTTCGGATTGTTTTGTAGATCTTTGTATAAGGTATCTGTTATTAAATCTCCATCTAAATTAATATCTATAGTAAATTTGTATTTATTATCTTTTTTGCTGCAGTGTACCTTTCGTTTGGATGTGGCATAGTAGTTTGTGTATTTGGAAGTGTTTTTTTGTATTGTAATGATACCTTTAACATTGTTTTCTCTCATCATATTCATAGTCCTTGATTCGGAAATGTTTATTTTGGAAGTCATCTTATTGTTATTAAATAGTGCCATTCCAGTTATTGTGATTCCTTTGTCTGTTATTTCAATATAAGGCAATACAGGATTATATCCTTCGCTTCCAATAGATAAAAATAGGTTCATAACTCTATATTTATCTGAGAAGAAGTTATGGAATATGGAATTTTTAATTAAACCCTCCAGAAAATCGGAAGAACTCGGATAACCTTTTATTTTCATATTCAAAATATTCTCGGCACTTCCTTTACGGACTGAAGCATAGGCTGTATCGTTTAAATAGGGATTTTTAAATAAAATATCCGTCCAACCTTTTAGCTTTTATTACTTATTGTGTGTAAACAATCAAAATATTACTCGGTGAAATTTATATAATAAAAACTTGAATTTATATTTTCGTTAAAATATATTGACCTTTACACTATGGGAAAGTTTATAATTAAGGCAGTTATTGAAGGTACTTACAAATAACTTAATTTAGATCTTGAATATATTCAAGGAGGTAGAGAGTGTACACAATAGGACAATTTTCCAGAATTGCAAAAGTGTCATCAAAGGTTTTAAGACACTATGATAAAATTAATTTGTTAAAACCAGAGTATGTAAACAAGGATAATGGATATCGATATTATAATTTAAAACAATTAAAGGATGTTGTAGTTATAAACAAGTTAAAATCTTATGGTTTTTTACTTGAAGAAATAGGAAGAATTTTACTTGAAAATAATCTAGAGGAATTAAAAAGGCTCATGGAAATAAAAATTAAGAACTTAACGCAAAAAGTTAGTTATAATCAATTTTTATTGAATCAAATGAAATATGAATTTGAAAAATTGGTAAAAGGAGAAAATATTATGAATGAAAATAAAAAATTCAATGTTGTCTTAAAAGAGCAGGAACCGCTTATAGTACTGAGTATAAGAGATAATATTTCTATGGATCATATAGGAAGCTTAATAGGTAAGGTGTATGAAAATGTGTATAGAAATGGATTAAAATCCACAGGTAATATAATGTCTATCTATTATTTACAAAATAAAGAGGAAGATTTTGATCATGATAATGCAGATGTAGAAGTATGCATTCCTGTGAATAAGGAATTTAATTCTAATGAAATAAGTACAAGGATATTAGAAGGAGGGCTATATAGTTATACTACTTTTGTAGGTCCTTACAGTGAAATTTCACAGGCTTATGCTGCTGTGATGGAATGGATAGGGCATAACGGATATAAAGTATCAGGCCCACCTTTTGAAAAATATATAAAAGGGGCTGAAGTTGGGTGCAGTCCCCAGGAGTTTATAACAGAAGTTTATTTTCCTGTATTCAAAATGTAAAAATTTTATTTTTTTAACCTAAAGTGCAATTTAAATGGCTGTGACTCAGTGCTATTTACCAAATGGGTTATTAGGTTAAGTTCAGCAATTAGTGATATAGCTAGGGAAGTATACTCTATTGTTTTACGCTTTATAGAACAATAGAGTATATTTTTTAGGTTCTTTCATAAAAACATAACATTGACATCGTAACAATGTTATGTTACATTAATTTTATAAAAGTTAAGTATTTACTGATGAAGGGAATAAATATATGGAAGATGAACATCTAATTTCTAAAAAAGAGTTACTTGAGGTGACAAATATTTCTTATGGTCAATTATATAGATGGAAAAGAAAAAAACTCATACCAGAGAATTGGTTTATAAAAAAATCTACTTTTACAGGGCAAGAAACATTTTTTCCTAAAGATAAAATACTAGACAGGATAGAAAAAATTAAGAGTTTTAAGGGGGATGTATCTCTAGATAAACTTGCCAGTGTATTTTCTCCAAATCTTTCAAAAGTATTTTTAGAAGAAAACTATATAATAAAACATAATATTGTTTCACAAGTTACAATAAACTTGTATAAAACTATACATGAAAATATTAGTGGATTTTATTTTAATGAAGTATTATTTATGAATATTGCAGATGATTTTCTTAAATCAGGTAAGGCAAGTCTTGAAGAAAGTAGATTAGTAATTGATACTTTGGAAAAAAACTATAAAAATTTTGATGGGAGATATTGTGATGTAGTACTTATAAGAAAGTACGGCGTAGCTTTATGCTTTCTGATGCTAATACCAAATGATATATATATTGAAACTGAAGCGGAGTTTGTCTTGAAGGTAAATGCAGGACAGCGGTTAGAAGAGTTGAAAACCAAGATAATATTATAGATGGAGGAAAGATTCAAAATGGAAAAAAAATTATCTGATATGAAAATCTCTGGAACAGGAAAAATCGGTGGTGGAGAGTATAATAATATAAAAATTAGTGGTTCTGCCAAGATAGAAGGAAACATAGAGTGTAATTATTATAAATGTTCTGGAAGTTCTAATGCAAATGGAAATGTAAAATCTAAAAATATTGAAATTAGTGGAAGTATTAAAATATGCGGTAATGCTGATGCTGAAGAGATAAATGTGAGTGGATCTTCTCATATACTGGGCAGTGTTAATGCAAAAACACTTAAAATAAGTGGCTCTACTAGTATAAAAGATATTTTACACACAGAAGATATGAAGATTTCAGGCACTATCTCTGTGGGTAAAGATTGTGAAGCAGAGAATTTTTATGTAAAAGGAAATTTTAATATAGGGGGACTATTGAATGCAGGAAATATAGATGTAGAGATGTATGGAAAATGTAGAGCAAAAGATATAGGAGGAGAAAATATAAATATAAAATTAGGAACAGGTCATTTTTTTATCAGGATGATAAATCTTTTTTCGAACTATGCAAGGCTTGAAACAGGTGTAATTGAAGGAGATGACATTTATGTTGAAAATACCATTGCAAAAATAGTAAGGGGAAACAATGTTATTATAGGGCCTAATTGTGATATTGAAATAGTTGAATATAGAAGTAAAGCAGATGTTGGTGGAAATTCCAAAATAACTTGTAAAAAAATAATTTGATAAAGTGTATTTATCTGTTAGTGAAAATTATATATGATAACATAGAAAACTTTTTCAATTTTATAAGAAGTAAAATTATTTACGGATAAGCTCTTAATCACTTCAAGGTGAACTTTAATAATGAGAGAGTAGTTTTTTATGGTAAATGTCACCTGAACCTGAGAATCACACGATATACTAAAAATGTGTTGGAATAATGTGGAGGATAATTAAAATGAAATTAAATACTAAAAGACTGACTATAATACCTTTGAATATAGAGCAATTTAGAGTATTACTTGATGGAGTGGGTAAATTGGAAAAGTTATTGAGATTGGATAATTCAAATGAAAAACTAGATAGTCATGCTAAAAAAGCAATGGAGGAACTTTTTAAGGAGTGTAAAAAACATAAGGAAAAGTATTTATGGTATACAAACTGGCAAATTATATTAAATAATCGTAATCTATCTATTGGAAGTGCTTGCTTTATGGGATACTGTGGAAGTGATGGAACAGTGGAAATAGGATATGGAATCAATGAAAAATATAGGTGTAATGGATACATGACAGAAGTTGTAAATAGTATGTGTCAATGGGCATTAAAAGATAAAAAAGTTTTAAGAATTATTGCTGGAACAGACAAAGATAATACTGCTTCTCAGAAAGTTTTGAAGAAATGTGGTTTTATAATATATGATGAAGATCATGAAAAGTATCTATGGCAGTTAAATGACAAATTGGTTTAGAGCAGTGTGAAGATATATAGAACAAACATGTATCATCTTATAGTTATTAAATTGAATCACGTTAGATTGTTCATATGATTTTTATAAAATATATGGAATTATTATGTTATAGTGGTTATAATTAAACCAGTATATATAAAAAATTAGTTATAACAGTACAATGGGTTATGAAATTATTAGATGTCAATATTATGGATTTAAAAATAGAACCAATATCTAAAATCAAGCTTTATAATAACATTGTCATAATAACTATAATTAATTTGAAGGATGTGATTATCAATGAAGAAAATTACGGGCAATAATTTTTTCGCAATATTTTTTATATTCATATTTATACTTATGAGTACTATAAACATATCTCCAGTTAAGGCAGCTGAAGTTAATAATGTGAATGTATCTAAAACTTCATCCAGTGTTAATTATTTGGCGCTGGGAGATTCTATTTCTTGTGGAATGAGTGCCAATTCGGGTAAAGGATATGTAGATCTCTTTAATAAGTATTTAAAGAGTCTTGGCAGATATGAAGAAGTTAATTTACAGAATTTATCTGTGTTGGGAGACAATAGCAGCGATTTATTGGCAAAGCTTCAGACTAATGAATATAAAGAAGCAGTTAAAAATGCAAAAATTATAACTATAAGTATTGGAGGAAATAATCTTCTTTCTCCTGTAATTGAAGCTGTCTGCCAGGCATTTGGAGTAAATAGGGAAAACAATCCTAATTATCAGGTTGAATTAGCTAGTGCTATTGAATCAAATCCAAATAAGGATGCCATATTAGCCGGAATAGTCAGCTCTGGAACTTTACTTCAAAATTTGAGTTCAGGAATACTTCAATTTAAAAGTGATTTTCCTAAAATTATCGAGACAATTAAAACCCTTTCACCTGAATCAGAAATATATGTTTTAACTTTGTACAACCCTTTTAATTCACAGGATTCCATGTATTCTAAGTTCGATTTGCTTATTAATACTATTAACAACACCATAATATCACAAAGTAATAAGTGTAGTATAGTGGATGTTTATAAGGACTTTAAAACAACTTCAGGTGCTGTTAATTTTAGTCTGTCTGATTTAAATATCGATCCTCACCCTACAACAATTGGACATGCTGCTATATATGATTGCCTTGTGGATGCAAAAACAAAAAAAGATGGATCGGTAGCTGCAAATAAAAAATGGACAATTACTTTTACAGGAGAAGTAGGATATGACGATTCCACTAAGAATGCAATTGTAGTTACAGATGGTGAGGGTAATAAGGTAAATACAACTTTAGAATTGGGAGAAGATAATAAAAGTATAATAGTATATCCACCTACCACAGGATATACTGAGGGAAAAAGTTATATATTGACTGTTGGAAAACAGTGCCATGATAAAAATGGAAAACAAATGAAGCACGATAGAATACTAAATTTTAGTATAGAGACCTCTAGTGCAGATTAATTAAACTTTTAATGGTGTTTTTTGAAAATTAAGACGTGCCTATAGTTATTTAGATAAAAATTAGGGCACGTTATTTTTATCTCTATCTCTGTGGGGTGATTAGCTAGCATCCTTATTTAAAAAAAGAAAAGTTATTTATGTAAGGTTAACTTGATATATAAATTTAATAGTGTTATAATATTTATGTAAGGTTAACATTACAGGAGTGATAATTTATGAAGAATAGATTAAAAGAATTCCGAGAATCTCTTGGATTAACCCAAGAACAGTTAGGAAAACTTGTAGGAGTATCAAGACAAGCAATAAATGCTATTGAGACGGAAAAGTTTGAACCATCTATATGGTTAGCTTATGATATAAGCAATATATTTAATTGCTGCATAGAAGAAGTTTTTCTTTTTAAAGAGAGTAAGAGAAAGTCAAGAGCACAACAAAGTAGGGGTGAATTAGATGGCATTAAGACAAATTAGGCTTTTTGATGATAATATATTGAGAAAAAAAAGCAAAGAAGTAAAAGTAGTAGATGATAAAATAAGACAGATTTTAAATGATATGGCTGATACCATGTATAATACAGAAAATGGTGGAGGATTGGCGGCCCCACAAATAGGCATATTGAAGAGATTGGTTGTAATAGACATGGGACAAGGGCTTATAAAATTAGTGAATCCTAAAATAATTAAATGTAGTGGAGAACAGGAGGTCATAGAAGGATGCCTAAGTATTCCGAATGTGTTTGGAAAGTTAAAAAGGCCTGCAAAAGTTACAATAGAAGCGTTAAATGAACAGGGAAGTAAAATTATATTGAAAGGTACAAAAGATTTAGCTAAATGTTTTTGTCACGAAATAGATCATCTGGAAGGCATACTTTTTACTGATTTAGTAACTGAGAAAATAAATTATTAATTTTAAATATATTAAGAAGCTGTCTTTATGGTGGATTACTCACCATTTTAAGACAGCTTTTCATTGTGTATAATATCTATAAAATGTATTTTAATTTATCATAGAAATAATTACCTCATTATCATAATCATAACATCTGTTGATTTAATCACAGCTTTCACATTTGAACCTACCCTGATTCCAAGATCTTTTAGTGAAGCGGTTGTAATTACAGATGATACAGAATTTTTGCAACCTATATCTATAATTACTTGACTTACCACATCTCCTTGAGTTATTTTAGTAACTTTTCCTTTTAATTGATTTCTGGCGCTTAATGTCATTTTAGTTTTTTGTTTATCAGATTTTGCATTAGAGT
>NZ_DAIQBT010000027.1:16653-42672 GCF_036781005.1 Clostridium sp.
TAGGCATCATGTTGCTAGAGTTAGGCATCATGTTGCTAGAGTTAGGCATCATGTTGCTAGAGTTAGGCATCATGTTATTAGAGTTAGGCATAATGTTGTTAGAATTAGGCGTCATGTTATTGGAGTTAGGCATAATGTTGTTAGAATTAGGCGTCATGTTATTGGAGTTAGGCATCATGTTATTGGAGTCAGGCATCATATTATTAGAATTAGATGCCATATTAGATGAAGAGTTCATAATCATGACACTGGTAGATTTAACTATGACTCTAACCCGTAAACCCACTCTTAATCCTAGTTCTTCTATTGAAGCTGTTGTAATCACGGATGACATTGAATTTCCGCAGCCAATGTCAACCACTACTTGACCTACTACAGTTCCTTTTATTATTTTAGATATTTTTCCAATAAATTGATTTCGGGCACTTAAAGCCATTTTAGTAGTAGTATTTGAAGAATGATGTGATTTAGAGCGATATCTTACCCAGGGGCAGAAATATTGAAAATTATTATAATAATTTTCATAAGGCTGGTAATTAGCAATCATTAAAATGCCTCCATAAAGATTTATCTACAAGATTATGCTATTCCATAATGATAGTATTAGTTACAAAGCACTAAAAAATAAAAATTTTATGTAATAATCATGAAGCATAGTAAATGTTACTAATCCATATAATAAAAGTTAATTTTTATCAGAAGTAACTAAAAGCACTTTGAAGTATCATTAAAAAATTAGTATAAAAGTTGATAATCTATTAAGTAATATTGTTTTGTTTAGTAGTATTCTTGATTATGAACTAAATATAATATATAATTAGTTCATAATTAATCGTTTATTTATAGAAAATGTAAAAATTTATCCGAAGGCGGGAACTAGCTAATACTCTAATTTTATTTAAGGAGGGAGCATTGATACGTGCCTGGATAAGTTCCTCTAAAGTTCATATGGAGAAAGAAAGCATTTTTTTAACAAAACTTCATGTGAACTTCTGAACAACTTGATTTAATGACTATAGATATAACTTTTATACAGGAGGCACATTATGAATTTTGCTCAGCAATTAGTTAATGGACTAGCACTTGGGGGTGTTTATGCTTTAATAGCAATCGGATATACTATGGTATATGGCATAGTAAAGCTTATGAATTTTGCCCATGGAGACATATATATGGCAGGAGCTTTTTTTGGGTTTTTGGCAGTGAAAAATTTAAACTTAGGATTTATACCTACTTTAATAATTGCTATGATTGGAAGTGCACTTTTAGGAATAATAATTGAAAAAATTGCATACAAGCCCCTTAGAAATTCATCTAGGATAACTTTATTTATTACTTCTATGGGAATATCACTTTTGCTTGAGAACGGTTTTAGAGTTATATTTGGACCCAATCCAAGGCCTTTTCCAGAACTTTTAAAGGTAAAACTTTATAAAATAGGGGATTTTCAGATAAATAATCTGCAAATTGTAACTTTGTTGATATGTTTTATACTAGTTATTCTACTTCAGATTATTGTGTATAAAACAAAAATGGGAAAGGCCATGAGGGCTGCATCTTTTGATACGGAAGCTACAGAACTCATGGGTATAAATGTGAACAATACTATATCTCTCACTTTTGCTATAGGTTCTGCACTGGCTGCGGCAGCGGGAGTTCTTATAGGTATGTCCTATCCTAAAATAGATCCATATATGGGGATGATACCAGGACTTAAAGCTTTTATAGCAGCAGTTGTAGGAGGCATAGGACTTATCCCAGGTGCTATGGTTGGTGGAATTGTACTTGGAGTATCAGAGATATTTACCAAAGCTTTTATATCTACAAAACTTTCAGATGGTATAGCTTATATTATATTAATAATTATACTTATATTTAAGCCTAGTGGATTACTTGGTAAAAAAGTTAATGAGAAAGTGTAGGTGGGAGTTTAATATGAAGCATAGGAAAAATATATTGTTTATGTTAGTTGCAGTATTAATAGTATTTGGTGTAATTCAAACTCTCATAAGTTTAGAACTGATAGATGAGTATATAGTCCAAATATTGATTATTATAGGTATAAATATAATACTAGCAGTGAGTTTAAATATGATAGTTGGGTATACAGGGCAGCTGGCTCTGGGACATGCAGGATTTATGTCTGTAGGGGGATATACTGCAGCTATTTTAACTCTAAAATTAAATGCACCCTTTTTCTTGGTATTAATAGCAGGAGGATTGATGGCAGCTTTTTTTGGTGTGATTATAGGCATTCCTACATTAAGGCTAAAGGGAGATTATCTTGCCATAACAACTCTGGGATTTGGAGAAATAATAAGAATTGCCGTAGTAAATTCAAATACATTAGGTGGAGCTGAAGGACTGGCGGGAATTCCTAAAAAGACTAATTTTACCATGGTGTTTTTTATCACCGTTTTAGTTATAATTATTGCCTACAACATAAAAAAATCTTCTTATGGACGGGCTATGTTTTCTATAAGAGAAGATGAACTGGCTTCAAGTTCCATAGGAATAAATACTACCAAATATAAGATGATAGCCTTTGTAACAGCTTCTTTTTTTGCAGGTATAGCAGGAGTTTTATATGCCCATTATTTTATGTTTTTAGATCCTAAATCTTTCGATTATTTGAAATCTTTTGATATAGTTACATATGTAGTATTTGGCGGAATGGGAAGCATATCGGGCTGTATTTTATCTACGGCAATACTGACTTCTCTACCGGAAATTTTACGACCTGTGGCTGATTATAGAATGGTTATATATTCAGCAGCTCTTGTTGCACTTATGATATTTAGACCAGAAGGTGTATTTGGCATGAAAGAAATTTCTTTTAAAAAAATTATCGGTTTTGTAAAGGAAAAAATATCAGATAAAAAGGAGGGAAAGTATGATGTCCCTGCTTAGTGCTAAAGATTTAACAATAAAATTTGGCGGATTAACTGCAGTTTCAGGTTTTAATTTGGATATTGATGAAAATGAGATTGTTGGACTAATAGGGCCAAATGGAGCGGGAAAAACCACTGTTTTTAATATGCTTACAGGTGTATATCAGCCTACAGATGGATATATGGAAATTATGGGAAAAAAAGTCATTAATCTAAAACCTCATGAATTGGCTAAGAAGCATATAGCACGTACTTTTCAAAATATAAGACTGTTTAAGCATATGTCTGTACTTGATAACGTAAAAATTTCATTTTCATATCTGGATAAGTATAGTTTTTGGCAGTGTATTTTAAGGATGCCAAAATACTATAGAGAAGAAAAATCTATGGATGAAAATGCAGAAAGGTTACTGAAAATATTTGGATTGCTGGATAAGAAAGATGAACTTGCAATGAATCTGCCCTATGGACAGCAAAGAAAGCTTGAAATAGTAAGAGCCCTTGCTACAGAACCTAAGGTGCTTCTTTTAGATGAACCGGCAGCAGGCATGAATCCACAGGAAACTTTAAATTTAATGGAACTTATCAAATGGGTAAGGAATGAATTCAATATTTCCATACTTCTAATCGAACATGATATGAAGCTGGTTATGGGAATATGTGAAAGGCTTGTGGTACTTGAGCATGGACAGATGATTGCAAAAGGATCCCCTCAAGAAATAAGAAAAAACCCTAAAGTTATAAGTGCCTATTTAGGAGAGGAGGTTAAAATATAGATGTTGAAACTGAATAATGTGAATTTATACTATGGGGTAATACATGCACTAAAGGATATATCTCTAGAAGTGGAAGAAGGAGAAATCGTTACCTTAATAGGAGCTAATGGAGCAGGAAAAACCTCAATTCTAAGGGCTATATCAGGGCTTAATCCCTGTAAATCAGGAGAAATTATATTTAAAGGAAAGTCTTTAAATAAAGTGCCCGCTTATAAAATAGTATCCAGAGGAATTTCTCATGTTCCAGAAGGAAGAAGAGTATTTTCAAATTTAACTGTTTTTGAAAATCTGCAGCTAGGGGCATATATAAGAAAGGATAAGACAGGTATAAAAAAGGATTATGAAACTATCTTTAATGTATTTCCAATATTAAGAGAGAGAAAAGAACAGCCGGCAGGTACTTTAAGTGGAGGAGAACAGCAAATGTTAGCTATAGCTAGGGCACTTATGGTAAAACCACAGCTTCTTCTTATGGATGAGCCTTCTATGGGGCTTGCACCTATAATAGTCCAGCAGATATTTAACATAATAAAGGAAATTAATGAAAAAGGTACTACCATTTTGTTGGTAGAACAAAATGCCAATATGGCATTTTCTATAGCTAATA
This sequence comes from Clostridium sp., assembly GCF_036781005.1. Lineage (GTDB taxonomy): Bacteria > Bacillota > Clostridia > Clostridiales > Clostridiaceae > Clostridium_B. The sequence goes on from NZ_DAIQBT010000027.1 coordinate 20,928, forward strand.
AAGCGTATGTGTTGGAAACCGGGAGAATAGTGCTAAAAGGAAGTGCAAAGGAATTATTAGCTAATGAATCAGTAAAAAGTGCATATCTTGGATAACTTTTTGTTATTTTCATAAAGCTATTATTTCAATTTAAAGAAATATAATTTATAAGGGGGATTTATACATGTTAAGAAAATTTTTATCAATATCCATGGCTTTAGTATTAGGCTCTGTGGTACTGACGGGATGTGGTAAGCAGTCTGATTCAGAGGAAATAAAGCTGGGAGCAGTTTTTCCGCTTACAGGAGATGTGTCTGTTATGGGGCAAGTATGTAAAAATGCACTGCAAATGTTGGAGGAAGAAACTAATGCTAGTGGAGGCATCAACGGCAAAAAGGTAAAATTTTATTTTGAGGATGATGAAAATAAACCTTCTAATTCTGCCAATGCCATACAAAAATTAGTTAATAATGATAAGGTAGTAGGAGTAGTTGGAAGTTACGCCAGTAAATGTTCTATAAGTATGGGACCTATTGCCACATCTAATAAAATTCCAATGATATCTGTAAGTACAAGTCCTAAGGTGACAAAAAATGGAGGAGAATATGTATTTACTTCTACCTTTAATGATACTTTTCAGGGAACAATTATTGCAGATATAGCAACTAATGATGTGAAGGCTAAAACAGCAGCTGTACTTTATGATGTAGGAAATGACTATGACAAAGGACTTAATGAGTTTTTTACAACTAGCTTTGAAAAGTCAGGAGGAAAAGTATTGGCTTCCCTCACCTTTAATGCGGGGGATCAGGATTTTAGTGCACAGCTCACTAACATAAAAAAGCTTAATCCAGATGTACTGGTTATACCAGATTACTATGGTACGATAGCTTTAATAGCAAAACAGGCAAGAAATTTAGGTATAACATCTACCTTTATTGGAGGAGATGGATGGGATTCGCCAGCGTTATTTGACATTGCAAAAGATACAGTTAATGGAAGCTATTTTAGTAATTTCTTTTCCACAGGAGATACTACACCTGAATATGTAAAATTTAAAGAAAACTATGAAAAGAAATACAATAAATCACCAGATGCTATTTCAGCTAGTTCCTACAATGCAGGCAGTTTATTGTTAGCAGCTATTAAAAAGGCTAATAGCACAGAGGGAGACAAGATAAAAGATGCCTTAAAGAATATCAGCTTTGAAGGGGTAGCAGGAACTACCAAATATGACAGCAACAGAAATGCCATTATGGGAGGGGACGTAATAAAAATAGAAAATCAAAAGCAGATATTTGTAAGAAAAGTAAGCCAGTAATAGACATAAGTTGTGAACTTTAAAGAGAGGTTTATTTCCTTAAAGCTCACAACTTTATAATTTTAATTATAATGACATATAGAAGGCTGGGAAAAGTTACATGGATAATTTGTATAAAAAAAATAGAGCCAGTTTGTTATTTTATTGGCACAATTTAAAGATAAAATTGGTAGGGGAAAGTGTAATTATAGGGGTTATAACTGGTTTTATAATAGTACTTTTTAGGGTTGTCATAGAAAAATTGGGAGAGAAGGTTGGCAAAATCTATGAAATGCTCTCTTTAAGGCCTCATTTTATACCTTTGTGGGTAATACTATTTATAGTTTTAGGATATACATTAGGATTTATGGTTAAGAAAGATCCCATGGCAGCTGGAAGTGGAATTCCTCAAGTTAAGGGGGTCATATTGCGAAAACTTGAAATGAAATGGTTTAAAGTTATTTTAAATAAGTTTATAGGAGGAAGTTTTGCCATTGGATTTGGACTTTCCCTTGGGAGAGAAGGACCTTCTGTACAGCTGGGAGCTTGTGTAGGACAGGGATTAAGCAGAATTTTAAAAAGAGTAAGCATAGAAGAAAAATATCTCATCACAAGTGGTGCAAGTGCGGGATTATCTGCAGCATTTAATGCACCTCTGGCAGGAGCAATATTTGCTCTGGAGGAGATACATAAAAATTTTTCTCCTTTAATTTTAATTTCAGCTTTTTCCGCAGCATTATCTGCTGACTTTATAGTTGGTGAATTTTTAGGATTAAGTCCTATATTTAATTTTAAACACATAGGAGTTATTCCCTTAAAGTACTATTTTTATATAATATTATTTGGAATCATAATGGGCGTAGCAGGGGTAGTTTTTAATATTTTCCTCTTAAAAAGTCAGCAGTTGTATTCTAAACAAAAATGGATTCCGAAAGAATTTAATCCGGTATTTCCGCTATTAACGTCTATAATATTTGGACTTTTTTTACCTGAAGTTTTAGGAGGAGGTAATTCGCTTATAGTGTCTCTATCCAATACCTCCTTTACTATAAAATTTATTTTAGTTTTAATCCTTATAAAATTCTTATTTACTATGCTATGTTATGGCTCTGGAACACCAGGAGGAATTTTTCTTCCAGTGCTTACCATAGGAGCATTAATAGGATACGGTTATGGAAGTGTACTCATTAATATGTTAAATATTAATACGAACTATATAAATAATTTTGTAATTCTTGGAATGGCAGCATATTTTACTGCAGTTGTAAGATCTCCAATTACAGGTACTATATTGATTACAGAGATGACAGGGGGATTTAATAATTTTCTTCCATTGAGTATTGTATCCATAGTGGCCTATTTAGTTGCAGATGCACTAGGATCCAAACCAATTTATGATTCACTTCTTGAAAGATTTTTGATTAGCAATACTGATTTAAAGGCCCAGAATACCAAATCCAAATTTATTTTAGAAATTCCAGTTTGTATGGGATGTGATTTGGATGGGAAGAAGATAAAAAATATAAGATGGCCTGAATTCTGTTTAATAACTGAGATCAGAAGGGGATCCGAAATTATAATACCAAAAGGGAATACTGTTATTTGTGCAGGAGATTATATTACTATACTTACAAATGAAAAGGATGCAGGTAAATTAAACGATATTTTAAATGAGATGTGTCAGAATATAGAGAAGACTTGACATATTAAAGCAAAGTCTTTTATTAATTATCTAAATAATATATACTATATATATTTATAGGCTCAACTATATTTAGAAGGTGTCTTTATATAATTTACACTAATAGATGATTATAAAAATTTTTCTTAATGACCTTACGAGCTATTTAAGAGTTTTTTCAAGATTAGCTATGTGTTATTGTAAAATATATAGTTGAAATTTTATGGTATTTAGGAGGATAAAAATGGGTAAGTTAGGTAAGAAGATTGGATTTATTGGTACAGGACAAATGGGAGAAGCCATACTTAGGGGATTTTTGGCGGCAGAATTATTTGAACCGGATGATATCTATGTTATGGATATTTTAGACTCCAGGCTTCAATATTTAAAAGAGAATTTTGAAATATCTCATTTAAGCAGTGATAAAAATACAGCTTATAATTATATAGTTGATAATTGTGATATTGTGGTTTTAAGTATTAAACCCCAGGTTTTAAAAGATGTTTCAGAAAGTGTAAAAGGCTGTAATTGGAATAAAGAAAAACATATGGTAGTTTCAATTATGGGAGGTATAAATACTTCATTTATAGAAAAATATTTGCCTGAAATACCGGTGGTCAGGGTTATACCAAATACTCCTATGCTGGTTAATGTAGGTGCTTCTGGAGTAGCACCTGGAAAAAGTGCATCAGGGAAACACGCCAAATTGGTACATGATATGTTCAAGGTTCTTGGAGTAAGCTATTTGGTGGAGGAAAAGCATATTGATTCTATAACAGCCATAAGTGGATGTGGACCTGCTTATGTGTATATGATGATTGAAGCTATGGCAGATGGGGGAGTAGAGCTTGGACTTCCACGTGAAATGGCTCAAACTTTAGCGGCACAGACAGTAATGGGAGGGGCCAAGATGGTATTGGATACCGGTGAACATCCAGGCAAATTGAAGGATAAAGTTTGTTCTCCTGGAGGCTCTACTATTGCAGGGGTAAGGGCGCTGGAGCAGGGAGCTTTTAGAGGAACTATCATGAATGCTATTGAAGCAGGAAAAGTTCGTATGGAGGAAGTTGGAAAAAAAGAAGAAAGTAATAAATAATTTTTAAAAGTAACATATAAAAGTTATAATGTTTATAGGAGATTTAAAATGAGCATAAAAGAAAAGATAGATAGTAGAGAGAAATGTCTGTTAAATGCAAAAAAGATTGTAATAAAGGTGGGCACATCAACACTTATAAATGAAGATGGGGTTGTAGATTTTCATAGGATAAAGAAAATTGTAGAGGAAATATGTTATTTGCAAGATAGGGGAAAAAATATGGTTTTAGTGACCTCAGGAGCTATTGGGGTTGGAGTTTTGAAAATGGGTCTTGAAAGAAAACCTAAAACTATTTGTGAAAAGCAGGCGGCGGCGGCCATTGGTCAGGGGATACTTCTTAGAATATATGAAAAAGAGTTTGCATCATATGAGAAAATAATTGCCCAACTCCTCCTTACTAAAAACGATCTGGAAGATAGAGATAAATGTATTCATGCCCAAAATACTTTTAATGAGCTTTTAAAGAGGGGCGTAATACCTATCATAAATGAAAATGATGCAGTAGCAGTAGAAGAAATAAAGTTTGGAGATAATGACACATTGTCTGCTTTGATTGCAAAGGCTATAGGGGCAGATTTGCTTATACTGCTTTCAGACATTGACGGACTTTATAGTTCCGACCCCAGAATAGATAAAAATGCAAACATGATAAGTTATGTAGATGCTATTACAGAGGATATTGAAGGATGTGGCAGTGATTCTATGGGAGATTTGGGTACGGGAGGTATGTGTACGAAAATTAAGGCTGCAAAGATAGCTGTATCTTCAGGAGTATCCATGGTTATAGCAAATGGTTCTAGGGATAATATTATAAAAGATATAGTGTGTTGTAAAGAGGTGGGAACTTTATTTGCTGCAAGTGAAGCGTGTCTATAATATAGAAAAGGAGAGGAGGTATAGTAGAATTATTTCTACTAAAAAGTAAATGGATATATATAATTGTGTTTTAGAAAAGGCTAAAAATGCTAATGGGGCTGCAAGAACACTATCCAATATGAGCACGGATATAAAAAATACAGCTCTTGTAAAAATGGCAGAAGAACTCAATAAAAATAGAGAAGTTATTTTAAAGGCCAATATGTTGGATTTGGAGGAGGCTAGAAAAAATGGGAAAAATGATGCTTTTATTGACAGGCTTACTTTAAATGAAAACAGGATAGAATCTATGGCTTCAGGACTTATGAAAGTTGCTTCTCTCCCTGATCCTATAGGAGAGGTTACAAGAATGTGGAAAAAATCCAATGGACTGAATATTGGAAGAGTGAGAGTACCTCTTGGCACTATAGGTATAATTTACGAGGCCAGGCCAAATGTTACAGTGGATGCCGCGGCACTGTGTGTTAAAAGTGGCAATTCAGTTATATTAAAAGGAGGAAAAGAGGCTATTAATTCTAATTTAGCCATATATAATACAATAAATAAGGGAGCTCTTGAAGCGGGACTTCCAGAAGGAACCATAGAATTTATTAATATAACTGAAAGAAAAGCAGTAGAAGTATTAATGAAATTAAATGAATATGTGGATGTTTTAATACCAAGAGGGGGCAGCGGGCTTATAAAGTCTGTTGTAGAGAACTCTACTGTACCTGTAATTGAAACGGGAATAGGAAATTGCCATGTTTATGTAGATAGCAGTGCAGATTTAACCATGGCAGAAAATATAGTGATAAATGCAAAGACTCAAAGACCAGGAGTTTGTAATGCTATGGAAACATTACTAGTACATGAAGCTGTAGCAGAAAAATTCATACCCCATCTAGTTGGAACCTTGACTAATACGGGGGTTGAAATAAGGGGATGTTTAAAAACCAAGAGGCTTGTTCCAGATATAAGGCTTGCTACAGGAGAAGATTATGCACAGGAATTTTTGGATCTGATTTTAGCTGTGAAAGTGGTTAGTTCCTTGGATGAAGCCTTGGATCATATTTATAAATATGGAACAAAACATTCGGAAGCTATAATAACTAACGATTATACTTCGTCTCAGAGGTTTTTGAGAGAGGTTGATGCAGCTGCAGTATACGTGAATGCATCTACCAGATTTACAGATGGCGAAGAGTTTGGCTTTGGTGCAGAAATAGGAATAAGTACCCAAAAACTTCATGCCAGAGGACCTATGGGATTAAATGAATTAACTACTGTGAAATATATAATATATGGAGAAGGCCAAATAAGAGAGTAAATTACAATATTTGTAGAGCAAACTTCCAAGACAGTTTTTCTGCCTGGAAGTTTACTTTATATGTATTTTTGTAGAATTTCAACTTAAACCAGTAATATATTAACAAATAATCTATGATATGATGGTTTATGATGTATTATTATATTTAAATAAGTGGTTTCATAATTGTAATAAATACATAATTAAATATGGAGGTATGTTTATGTGGTTCATAGAACTTAGGAGTGATACAGCAACAGAGCCTACTCAAGCTATGAGAGATGCTATGTATAAGGCAGAAGTAGGAGATGACGTATATGGAGACGATCCTACAGTGGCGGAATTGGAAGAATATGCGGCAAAAATTATGGGGAAAGAAGCAGCATTATTTGTACCAAGTGGTACTTTTGGAAATCAACTGGCACTTTTCACCCATTGCAGGAGAGGAACAGAAGTAATACTTGGAGAGGACAGCCATATTGTAGTTCATGAGGTAGGTGCTCCTGCCGTTATAGCAGGAGTACAGCTTAGAACATTAAAAACTAAAGGTGGTGAAATGGATCCTCATGAAGTAAGAGAGACAATAAGATGTACAGAAGATATACACTATCCAGAGACAAGCCTTATATGTATGGAAAATGCTTATTCTAATGGGAGAGTACTTTCGCTGGAAAATATGAGTAAAGTCTTCGGCGAAGCCAAAAAATATAATTTACCGGTACATCTTGATGGTGCCAGAATATTTAATGCAGCAGCATATCTGGAAGTGGATGTAAAGGATATAACTAAATACTGCGATTCAGTTATGTTCTGTCTATCTAAGGGTTTATGTGCTCCAGTGGGTTCCATACTTGCAGGTTCTAAATACTTTATTCAAAGAGCGAGAAAAGGAAGAAAGCTTATGGGCGGAGGAATGAGACAAGCTGGATTTCTAGCTGCAGCTGGCATTGTAGCATTAAAGCATATGTCAGGCAGGTTAAGAGAAGATTATGAGAATGCAGTGTTTTTAGGAAAAGAACTTTCAAAGATACCGGGTATTAAGGTGAATTTAGGAGATATACATATAAATATGGTTTTTTTTGATATGTCTGAAACAGGATATGATAGTAATAAATTAGTAGAGGAATTTTATAAAAAGGGGATTAAAATAAATCCGGAAGAAAATGGAAAAATGAGATTTGTTACTAATTACTGGGTAAGTAAAGAAGATATACCTTATGTGGTAAAAACCCTAAGAGAAATAATTCTATGATATAAAAGACTGTAAATTTTTACAGTCTTTTAGTATTAAATTTTTTAAATTATATCTCGAATTTGAATTAAACAGTAAAATATTGTGGTAAAATAAGAAAAATGAGACTTTTAATGTTGATATGAGGTATTTTATGAAGGGTAAATTTTTGTGGATATGGATAACACTTATAATGATTGTAATATTGGTTATATTTAATGTTTCATTATATAGTAAAGAGAAAATGGTTATAAAGAGCATAAATTCATATATAAAGGCTTGGGAAAAAAATGATTATAAGCTTATGTACAGTGAAATAGATAAGGAAAGTAGAGATGATATCAAAGAAACAGATTTTATAAATCGTTATAATAATATCTACAGCGGAATAGGAGCAAAAAATATAGATATAACCATTAATTCAAATAATAATATAAAGTATGGGCATGGAAATGCAGTGGTTCCTATTAAAGTAAATATGGATACAATAGCAGGGAAATTAAATTTTACAAATACCATAACTCTAAAAAAAGAAAATGATAATGGGAGAAATGATTGGAAAGTAGTATGGAGTTCTAAAACTATATTCCCGGATTTAACTCAGGGGGATAAAGTTAGAATAGATACAGTGGAGGGAAAAAGGGGTAGTATTAAAGATAGAAATGGCAATATTATAGCAGAAGATGGATATGTGGCACAGGTTGGTATTGTTCCAGAAGATCTTGGGGAAAAAGGAGAAACCTCCAAAAAAAACATAGCCAGTATTCTGGCAATTTCAGAGGAGGACATAAATAAGAAGTTATCAGCTTCTTATGTAAAGCCTTATATGTTTGTTCCAATAAAAGTTATACCATCAGATGATGAAAGGTTAAATATACTTAAAGAAATTCCAGGTATATCCATAATGGATAAAAAGGCAAGAATATATCCCTTGAAAAATGCTGCAGCACATTTGTCAGGATATGTGCAGACTGTGACTGAAGATGATATAAAAGCAGATAAAAGTTATAATGAGGGAGACGTAATAGGAAAAACAGGATTGGAAAAGATATATGAAAATACTTTAAGGGCACAAAATGGTTATGAAATCTATATTATAGATAAAAATAATAACAAAAAAAAGGTACTCATCAAACGTGAGGTACATAATGGGAAAGACATTAAACTCACCATAGACTCTAAAATTCAAAGTTTACTTTATGATAAATTAAAAGATGATGCAGCTATGGCAGTTAGCATGAATCCTAAAACTGGTGAAGTTCTATCTCTTGTAAGCACTCCCTCTTTTGATCCTAATGATTTTGTAATGGGAATGTCTGAGGATATGTGGAATGGTTTGAATGAGGACAGCAGGCGTCCTTTCTATAATCGCTTTCAAAGCAATGTGGTACCTGGTTCTGTCTTTAAACCAGTAGCGGCAGCTATAGCTTTAAAAAACAATAAACTTGATCCAGAGATCTCTAAAAATATTTCAGGACTTAAATGGCAAAAAGACAGCAGCTGGGGAGCATATTATGTAACCAGAGTAGAGGATTATGGCCAGCCGAGTAACCTTTTAAATGCCCTTGTTTATTCAGATAATATATATTTTGCAGAGGCCGCACTTGATATTGGAAAAGATACTATGGAAACTGAACTTAAAAATTTTGGACTTGGAGAAAAGCTGCCTTTTGAATATGGTTTGTCAAAATCCCAATTGTCCTCAGACGGAACTATAAAAAATGATATACAGTTGGCAGATAGCGGCTATGGACAGGGAGAAATACTATTAAATCCTGTACACTTAATGGCTATTTATGATTCTTTTGTAAATGAGGGCAGTATTGTAGCGCCATATCTTTTATATAGAGATGATAAAAAAGTGGATATATGGAAGAAAAATGTATATCCGAAAGAAGTTGCAGATATTATTTTAAAAGATTTGATACAAGTAGTTTCAAATCCCAGGGGAACTGCACATGAGGCGTATATACCTGGAGAAACTTTAGCCGGGAAAACAGGTACTGCAGAAATAAAAAGTTCCCAGCAGGATACCACGGGGACGGAAGTAGGATGGTTTGCTGCAGTAAATGCAGATAATCCGAATTTTCTGGTGCTGGCTATGGTGGAAGATGCCAAAGATAAGGGTGGAAGTCATTATGTAGTTCCAATAGTAAAAGAAATTTTTCAGGAAAAATAAATTTGGAGGGATATATAAATATGTTGGATGTTAAGAAGATATCAGAAATGGAAAAGGAAATTAGAGGAAGAAACTTAGAACTAAAAGATTTTAAAAAGGAAAACACTGCATTAGTTGTAGTAGATATGGTTAATGGATTTGTACATGAAGGACTTTTGGCTTCACCTAGAATTAAAGGCATAATAAAAAATATAGTTGATTTAAATAAAAATACCCAGGGTTATAAGAAGATATTTTTCTTAGATGAGCATGGAGAAGATTCTGTAGAATATAAAACTCATGGAACCCACTGCAAAAGGGGAACAACAGAATGTGAACTTATACCAGAATTAAAAGAAAGTTGTACAGATTATAATAACATAATTATGATACCTAAAAATAGTACTAATGGTTTTCATGCATCTTTGTTCAAAAAATGGATGGAGGAAAATGAAGATACTATTGAAAGCTACATAGTAGTGGGTTGTGAGGCAGATATCTGTGTCATAAATTTTGTAGTTACACTAAAGACGTATTTTAATGAGAAGAATATGGATAAAAGGATAATAGTTCCTGAAAATTCTGTAGAAACTTATGATATGGGAAGCCATGATGGAGATTTAATGAAGTTCATATCCCTATACAATATGAAAATGAATGGCATAGAGATAGTAGATAACATAATTATTTAACAATTTAAATTTCGGTGGGCAGCCTGTAAAATGTAAGACAATTGGACCGATTCTTTTATTTAAGTACAAATAATTGTAAACAAAATTTTAAATTTTATTTTTAAATATGTGGAAGAAGACAGCCAATAATGGTATAATTATAATATTGCATAAAGAACTTAAGCATTAATTAGTAGATTTTAATTGACAAACTTCTAATTTTAATCATGTAATTTTGCTTTGAAAGGAACTGCTTATGGATAGAGGAAAAGAGTACAAAATTATAACTGATTTTACAGTGATAGTTAAACTTATGAAAAAGAAACTGTTTTGTGCGGATAAGGAAAATATTTTAAATTTAGGAGTATCATCTCTTATCATATTAAATGAGGTGGAAGAAGGTATGCCTAAAACTTTGAAGGAAATAACTGAAAAGTCAGGGTTACCTAATAGTACAGCTTCTGTAATTATAGATAGACTATCCCAAAGGGGTTTTGTACATAGAAAAAGAGATATAAATGATAGAAGGAAGATATTAATATATTTAACAGGAGAAGGACGTAAATTACTGGATAATTTAAACAGTAGAGGATTATCCTATTGTATACAGATATTGAAATCTGCCAGTGATGAAGAAATAGATATAATTTCAAGAGGGTTAAGGGTTTTAAAAGAAGTAATGGAAAAAGATATTGTTTAGAGATGCGGTAGTCTCTATTAAAACAATAAAGGGGGATACTCAGTGAATGTAAAGAAGATTGGGTGTTTGCTTTTAGCTATTTTATGTTTAAATTTCGGTATTTTAAATAAGGCTGAAGCGGCAATTACACCAGAACGCATAGGCGGTTTTACTAGATATGACACTTCTGTTTTAATCTGTAAAAATGGATGGCAGCAAAATTCGGATTATGCAGTTATAGTTAGTGGACAAGACTTCCAGGGTGCACTGTGTGCAATACCTCTTGCTAAGAAATATAAAGCACCTGTTTTATTAACATCAAAAGATAAATCAGATAACCCACTGCAATGGATCAATCTAAACAAAGAACTTTATAGATTAAAAGTAAAAAAAGTATTTTTAATAGGGGGAGAGGATTCCATATCATCGGCTATAGAGCATGAATTTATGGATAAGGAAATTGAAACCACAAGGATAGACGGAAAAGATAAATATGATATTTCCTTTAAAATAGCTGAAATGGTGGGTATGGGAAATGGAATAGTGATGGTAAATGAAAAAAATTATTCAGATTCTATTACTATGTCTTCTGTTGCAGCCTCCATGGGAATGCCTTTAATATTAGTACCTAATGTAATTGACAGTGCTTTTCAAAAAGATATTGAAAATATCAGCAAATATGTGTCCAAGGCTTATGTACTTGGGGACAGTAGTTTAATAAGTGATGATATTATGAATAAATTTAGTAGTTCAGATAGAATTTTAGGAAAAGATGATTATGAGGTAAGTGTAAATGTACTTGAAAAGTTTAAAAATTATATAAATTATGATACAGTTTATCTGTCAAGTGAAAATGATTTAGCAGATGGATTGATAGGTTCTGTAATGGCAGCTTTGACTTCGTCCCCTATTATATTGATAAAAGACAAGTATGACAGTAGAATTCAAGATTATCTGAGAAATAAAATGAATTTAATAAGGAAAATAAAGGTGTTGGGGGGACAAGGGGTTATAAGTGATTCTACCCTAGAAAGTATACTGCTTGTATCTAAAAATCAGATTATAAACAATAGTATATTGAATACTTCTATGAATGAACAAGAAGTAAATTCCATAGGAAAAGTTGTTGAACATTCAGAGTATAAACAGTCAGATGAACCAACTAAAGCAATCCAGGAACAGGATAAACATATAATGTCACTTGTAAATAATTCTAAAATAAACTTAACTAATAGGGATAGTACATATGAAGAAAAATATTTGGGAAATATAAAAAAAGATGTGACGATACAAGTTGCAGATATGGATATACAGACTAAAGGTTGGATAACTGTGGATAATTCAGGAATTAAGGAAGTTGTAAAAATACCTGACATAGTAAGACCTTATCTTCCAGAAGAAGTTAAAGAAAAACAATATATAATCATGGATCCTTTAGCTATAATAAATAATGGGGATAGCAGCAAGCCTAACTTTAAAGATATGACAAGTTTTGAAAATAATTTTCAACCTGAATTTGAGAATTTCTTAAAAAAACATTCACAGGAATGGAATTCAGGGTTTGATTTTGTAACTTATAAGGGATTAATGAGAATGGATACTGATACAGGAGTAAAGTATGCCAAAACCTATAATTTGAAGATTACAGATGTTACTTTTAAATCAATATTGGATCATACTGAAAAAAATTTCCTGCAGGATAAGGATTTTATAACCTTTATAAAACAGTTGTTAAGTACATGTATAGATCTCTCTAAAGATGAGAATAAAGATATACAGAAAAGACAGTTGGAGAATACCTTTAATCTTATGTACTCACATCATGAGGCAGCTGCAGATAATATAAAAAACTTCATAAATGCTATAAAATATACAAATATAGTTGGAAATAATGGTGTAGATATAACTTATAATATATGTGATGGATATATTGTAGGGGAAAGTGGAACTGTGGATTTGAATACAGATATTGTTAAATGTATATCAACTATAAATAGCATAATTGAAAAAGGAGAAAAGATAACAGCAGACAATATGAGAAATGCTTTAGAGACAGGATTTAATTTTAGTGTGGAAAGTTATAATAGAAACAGTAATTTAGAAATTAGTTTACCAGAAGTTACAAAAGCCAATTCTGTAGACTATAATGAACTTGCAAAAATATATAATAATAAAAAGAAATAAGTGGTAATTTCTATTGAATTTGGGGATCGCTTCATTTGGAGATACCTAGGGAAAAGGATGTGCAGCTCAATATTCTATTATTTATATTGAATGTATATCCTTTTTATATAATATTTTTTAAAAGTGTATATATATTTTTTGAAAAAGTGTATAATTTAACTTAAAATTAGGAGGAATACATATGAAAATCAAATCTAAATTCGGAGCCATAAGTTCAGCTGAAAAATTAAAATTAAATTATAATTTTAGAAGTATTTTTATAATATTTTCACTAATGTTTTTTATATTTGGTTTCACAACTAGAGTACATGCTGAAGATTCCCAGACTTTAAACGAAATTAGGAATATAATTAAAAACAATTACATAAAAGATGTACCTGACAGTGTATTGGACAAACCTACCATAGATGAAATATTAAAGGGACTTGATGATCCCTATAGCCAATACTTTTCTGCAGAGGAAGAAGAAGATTTCTTGAATCAGATAGATAATAAGGTATGCGGAATAGGAATAGAAATGAATAAAGTTTCTCAAGGGGCTCAGGTAGTTTCTGTAATTAAAGATTCTCCCGCAGAAAATTCAGGGTTAAAAGAAGGAGACATTATAATTTCTGTGGATTCAAATTCAATTAGTAATTTAAGTATGGATGAAATAGGAAAATGTATACGGGGGGAAGAAGGCACTAAAGTAAATCTTGTAGTGCAAAGAGGAAATGAAGTATTGAATTTTAATATACAGAGGGCAGAATTACAGTTGTCTACAGTAGTGGGAATAATGTTAGATAATAGTACAGCATATATATATATATCTTCTTTTGGAGAAAATACCTCTCAAAAATTAGATGAGGTATTAGGAGAACTCAGTGTAAAAAATCCAGAGAGTTATATAGTAGACTTAAGAAATAATGGGGGAGGATATATGTATTCCGCCGTTGATATAGCAGGAAATTTTATAGGAAATAATCTGGCTCTAATAGTTGATGACAAGCATGGCAATAAAATAGGATATTTAACAGGAGGACATAAAATAGTTATAGATAAGCCTGTCATATTTTTGACCAATGGCAATACTGCAAGTGCTTCTGAGATATTGGCTGCTGCAGTTAAGGATTATAAAAAAGCATTTTTTATAGGTAGTGTTACTTATGGAAAAGGAGTAGCACAGCAAATATTCTCACTTTCCAATAGAAGCGCATTAAAATTGACTACGGAAGAATTTTATTCACCTCTTGGGAACACAATACAAAAAGTAGGAGTAAAACCTGACCTAGATACAGGTGATTTAGACGCTTTAAAAGCAGCAGAGCTGTTATCAGGAAAGTGCAGGAATAACACGGATAAGACAGGATTTTTAAAAATTACATTAGATGATAGAGAGTTCAATATAGATTTAAATATGGCTAAAAAAGAAGAATATTGGGCAACTTTTAAATATATAATAGAACATGTATCAAAGTCTAAAGTTTATATGGGAACTAAAGATGGATGGACTAATGTTCCAGATAAGTATTTTAGTAATATATATAATTTTTTTTATTCTGATTACAAGTTATTGGATACTTTAAACAATGTACCGGAAGACAAGGAATTTACTGTAACTTTCAATCAGGAAATAAATTTTGATTTAAGCAGCAATATAACTATGGAGATTATAAATAGTGATACAGGTAAAAGAATAGCTTTTGATATAAATATGATAAAGGGCAATAAAGCGGTTCTTACTCCTAAAGAAAAACTAGATAAAGGACAAACTTATTATATAAAAATTAAAAATGTGATAAAACCTATTATTGTAAAAAAATAGGGAGGCAAAACATGGAGACCACACATCAGTTTCTCTCATTAAGTTATACAGTAGTTAGAAAAAATAAAAAAAATATAAGTATCAAAATTGATGAAAAGGGAAAAGTAATTATAAATGCTCCCTACTACATAAACTACAAGTCCATAGAAGAAGTTGTAAAAAATAAGATGCCCTGGATACTGAAAAATGTGAATATAGTAAAAGAAAGAATACAGGATGTAAAATTTAGAGATATATCACAGGGGAAAAAAATATTATGGCTTGGAAGATATCTGAATATTAAAAAATATATAGTGGATTCGGGAAAATATTATATCAGAATTTGTAAAGATAATTTTCAGATTTTTGGAAGTGAAATTTTATTGGAGGATGAAGCAAAGGTTAAAGATATTATATATAAATTTTATAGAAAAAAAGCTGAATTGATTTTTAAGCATAAAGTGGATGTATACAGTAAAAAATTAAGAGTATCTCCTCAAAATATAACTGTCAGATGTCAAAAAACTTTATGGGGCAGTTGTTATTCAAATGGGAATATAAACCTCAACTGCAGACTTTTAATGTCACCTGTTGAGATAATAGAATATATAGTTGTACACGAATTATGTCATTTGGTGTATATGAATCATTCTAAAGATTATTGGAAGTTGGTGGAGTCCCAAATACCTGATTATGCAGTTCGAAGGGAATGGCTTAAAGATAACGGATATATACTTGTTTTTCCAAAAAAGCTTTGAAAATGGAATATATGAATAATTAATCCATATATATACATATAGTGAGATAGTGGTTTAATTCCAATGTTGCCCTTGATAACATGCTTATATTCTTAAGGAGAGAGAATAATCAGGGTTTTAAGCATATGGATAATTAATTCTAGGGTTCAGCTGGAGATAGCCGTTTTTTACGGCCAGCATCCACTGAACTTCTGAATTATTTTATATTGTAATTATGAGAGGAAAGGTAATATGGCATTTCGATCCTTATTTTTAATTGCTCTGGCACTTTCTTTGGATGCCTTTAGTGTGGCTATATCTGTAGGTTTAAATAATGCAATAAGAAGAAATAAAAAGATACAGTTTGTAATATCTTTTGCATTTTTTCAGTTTTTCTTTGCCCTGTTAGGCTCCTATGGAGGCTTTTTATTCAATAAATATATTGCTTCCATTCCAGCCATAGTTGGAGGGGCAGTAGTATCAATTGTAGGTATACTTATGCTCAAGGAAGGATTTGAAAGTAAAAAACATCATACACTTGTAAAGCCTGGAATGGTTATTATACTTGGGATTTCTGTAAGTATTGATGCTTTAGTAATTGGGTTTACCACTTTAAACAATATGAGAAATACTCTGGATATATTATATCATACCTTATTTATAGGTATGGTAACTCTCGTATTAACTTCTTGTGCTTTTATTATCTCAAGGTATCTTAGAAAAATATATGCTGTAAGTAAGTATGCAGATTATATAGGAGGTATAATACTTATTATATTTGGTATAAAAATGATGCTCTTTTAAGTGGAATTTGGGGTGGTTTTATGGATATGGAGAAGTACTTAAGAAAATATGGAATGAAAGTTACACAAGCCAGATTGAATATCTTGGATATATTATATAAAAGTGAAAGTGCAATAAGTGTGGAAGATTTATTTCAAGAGTATAAAAAGAAGAATATGAATGTGAATTTATCCACGATTTATAGAACTTTAGAGTTATTTCAAAATAAGAAAATTATAAGAAAGTTTGATTTGGGTAAAGGAAGATACAGCTATGCGGTAATAAAAAGAGACCATAAGCATATATTGCAATGTAAGGTGTGTGAAAAACAAGTAGAGATAGATTGTCCCATGCAGCAAATAGAGGAAATAATAAAAAGCAAAACGGATTTTGTACTTGTAGATGAAAAATTGGATTTTAAAATAAGCGGTATATGTAAAGATTGCAGAAATAAAAAATTGAAATCACAATAATGCAGAAAAAAATTACTGTGAAGGTACTTCTGCGGAATATACTTTTTTTATTTTCCAGATACCATTAGTGTTTTTTTCTAAAAATACGGTGTATTCTACTTTTTGATGAGGTGTTTTACTGGATATACCTTTGATTTTCATAAAAGCATCCTTACCATTTGAAAAAGATAGAGTTGAATTTTCTATATTATATATCTTGTATTTATTAAAAATTCCTGTGGTAAAGTAATTTTCAACTGCATAGTTGATATCTATACACTTTTTTGATATATATATGCTTTTTGCTATTATAACAGTCAATAAAATAACTGTTATAGAAAATATAAATTTTTTCATGAGATTCCTCCATAATAATGTAAAAAGTATTCTTTATAATTATAATAACTATTTTTTTATTGTAAGTAAATAGGTAATTTGGCATTTTTTATTACAAAGTATAAATTGCTTCCCCAAAATTAATTTGTAGTAACCTAGCTAAAATGTTTTAATTTATATCTTAAATATGATATGCTTAAAAAAGAAATTTAATATATAAAATTTTATTGAGGTGGAGCAATGAGACTAGAGTTCATAAATAGAGTTAAGGATCGAAATGTGCTTGGCAAAAGCATACTGACATGTGATGGACAAGTTTTATTAAAGGCAGGAGTAGAATTAACCAATAATTATATAAATAAATTGAAGGAATTAGGTGTATTCTATTTATATGTGGAAGATGAAAGATTGGAAGATGTAGATATAGAAGATGAAAAATTATTGGAATTAAAGCAGGAATCAATGAAAAGTATGTCAAATATAATGAGTAATTTGTATAGTTGTAATGAAAAAGAATTGAGAAAATCTCTTGTGGGTATAGAAGGTATGATAAATTACATAATTGAGCTTGGAGATGTAAATAAAAGCCTTTATGATATACAAACCTATGATAATTATACATTTATTCACTCAATAGATACTTGTATTATGGCTTCTTTTCTGGGTGTTTCAGCAGGATATGACAAATGGCAATTAAGAGAAATAGGCATAGGTGCTTCCTTACATGATATAGGAAAAACAAAAATTCCTTTAGAAATATTAAATAAAAAAACTAAGCTTACTGATGAAGAATTTAATGAGATAAAGAATCATCCTCTGTATGGGGCTAAAATTTTGAAAAAAAATGTTATAATTTCAGATGTCATAATTAAAATAGTAGAGCAACACCATGAAAGAATAGATGGAAGGGGATATCCTTATGGACTTGAAGGCAAACAAATAACAAATTATGCAAAACTGGTTTGTATATGTGATGTATATGATGCGGTAAGCAACGACAGATGCTATAGGAAAAAATTTAGTCCAAATGATGCCTATGAGCTTATACTTTCAGGAAGTGGAAGTAACTTTGATCAGGAACTAGTATGTAATTTTAAGAATACTTTCGCTATATATCCTCTGGGATGTGGAGTTAGATTATCAAATAAAATTACGGGTTATGTTGTAAGACAAAATAAAGGATTTCCAGACAGACCAATAGTAAGAGTGCTTTTTGATGTAGATACGGGAAAACCCATACCAGCTTATGATTTGGATTTATTACAGATGCCTAATGTGGTTATAACGGGATTGATCTGATAAAAGCCAATAAAAATTTTGTATAATATGAATTGGATATAATTATATGCTTTCAGGGAGAGAAAAATGAATTCTTACATTAATAATTTGATAGAGCTATTATATAAGGCTTATAATTTGAAGATTATAGAGATAGAAGAAAATAAGGCATTGTACAGTAAGTGGGCATTATGGACAGAAGAGAATAATATTATAAAAGTCATAATTTTTCCTTCAAATGAAGGTCACAAATATGGTAACATAAAATCGATTATATCAAAATTGGAGGAGTTATTTGAATATAGAACTCTGCAAATCATACAAATAGTTCTGGATGAAAAAATAGGTTCATCTGAAGAATATGCTGATAATTATAAATTGGGTCATGAAGTAGATATATCTTATGAATTAATCTTCATTAATCCACACTCAAATAGACTGATGTATTATACAGAAGGAGCAAGAGAACTTGCCAATAAAGTATCACAGGGTATGATTTATATGGAGAATTCTAAAAATGTCTCCAGTGAAAAAAAGGTAAAAGAGGGAATTGTTACTTATGTGATTATAGCACTGAACGTATTGGTATATATAGTGACTTCATATTTATCTGGTAGTATAATAGATAGTAATTTAAATGTGTTGATATTTATGGGAGCCAAGGTTAATTACCTTATAGCTGGTGGCCAGTATTATAGGTTATTTACCTGTATGTTTTTACATGCAGGCATATTACATTTAGGAGTAAATATGTATTCACTTTACATGATGGGGACTTTTATTGAAAAAATATATGGAAGGTTTAAATACATAATTATATATATTGTTTCTGGACTGTTTTCGTCTATATTAAGTTATATGTTTTCATACTCTGTTTCGGTAGGAGCTTCAGGAGCAATATTTGGGCTTTTGGGGGCATCTTTGATATTTGCCCTTAAAATGAAACATTCTGTGGCAAAAGATTTTATTATAAATATAGCAGCTATAATTGTGATGAACCTTATAATAGGATTTTCCGTAGCAAATGTGGATAATTTCGGACATATAGGGGGCCTTGTAGGAGGCATATTTGTTACTTATGTATTGCATAATACCTCAAAGGCATAAATTGCATAGTTCCATTTAAACCTATAAGTCACTTGATTACGGTATGTAAGCTTTTAAGTACAGCAGCTTACATACCGGATGCAGATTCTAAATCTATTTTGATACTAATTTTAAATTATCCAGATCTTTTGAAAATAATGTTTCTTTTTCTATAAGTAATTCAGTTATCATTTTTAGATATGGTCTGTTTTCAATTATTATATTTTTTGTGTGATAATATAGGGAATCAATTAGTTTTTTACATTCTTCAATAATTTTATCTTGGTTTATATTTAGTTTCATTAATTCCTGCATATTTAAAAGTCCCAGACTTTCTCCCATGCCATACTGGGTTATCATATTGAAAGCTATATGTGTACTCCGCTGTAGATCGTTGTGGGCACCGGTGGTTATATAGTTGGAACCAAATATGACTTCTTCGGCAGCTCTTCCTCCTAAAAGTATCATTATTCTCTTTTTTAAATAATCTTTATTTTCATAAAGCTTGTCCTCTGGTATGCTTAAAGTATAGCCTCCCACTCCATTGGTACTTGGAATAATTGTTACTTTAGATATTTTTTCATTTGGAAGTACATTTAAGGATACTAAAGCATGGCCAACTTCATGATATGCAGTTATTTTTTTATCCATATCGTTTATATAATCTCTATTTTTCTTTTCATATCCTGCCAAAATTATGGAAAAGGCTTTATCCATATGAATGTCTTCAATAGCTGTACTATTTTCCTTACAGGCTATTATCGCAGCCTCATTTACTAAATTTTCAATTTTTGCCCCTGAAAAATAAGAGGTTTTCTGTGCCCATTCATGTAAGTTTATATTGCCTACAGGTTTATTGTTTAGGTGAAGAGCTATAATTTTTTTTCTTGAAGAAATATCTGGAAGCGTTATCTCTATATGTCTATCAAATCTTCCAGGTCTTAAAAGTGCAGGATCCAGCATATCTAATCTATTAGTTGCACCTATTACTACAATCCCTTCTTTTTCATTGAATCCAGACATTTCTGTAAGCAGGGCATTTAAAGTCTGGTCCCTTTCATCAGAACCACCAGAAGAATTAGTTCCATCCCTTTTTTTACCAATGGCATCTATTTCATCTATAAATATAACCGCTTTTCCAGTACTGTTATTTCTAGCCTTTTTAAATAACTGTCTTATACGACTGGCTCCTACTCCCACATATATCTGTATGAAATCCGAACCTGAAACTGCATAAAAGGGAACATTTGCTTCTCCAGCAACTGCTCTGGCAAGAAGAGTTTTCCCTGTTCCAGGTTGTCCGTATAACATTATACCCTTTGGCATTCTTGCTCCATAGGATGTATATTTTTCAGGATTTTTTAAAAAATCTACTATATCTTTTACACTTTCTTTTGCTTCTTCATTTCCTGCTACATTTTCAAAAGTATAATCAAAGTCTTTTACAGCAGTAGTTTCCAAAGAATCAATGGCCAATGATTTTTTAGAAATTTTTTCAGAACTTTTAATCCCCATAAATATAATTGATATAACAGAAAGAAGCATCAAGGTGCCAGGATATATCTGTTTACTGTCTGCAGGGTAGTCTTCAGATACAAGTATATTTTTTTCTAATAGTGTCTGTTTAATATCAGGTGTTCTGGGATTATCTGTTTCATATACACTGCCATCTTTTAATTTTATTCTTATCTTGGGGTTGTCTGTAATGTAAACTGTTGAAATTCTTTTATCCAATAAGTCTTTCTGAAATAAAGTGTAGGATTTGTAATCCATAGAATTATTTTTATAATTTATGAATATTAGAAAAATGAGAGACAATATAAAAGTAAAAATGGGTATTAAAATAAATTTATTTTTTATACTTTTTATTAGGTTTTTCATAAGCATCCCCTCCCGGAATAGATGAATTAATTTATAATATAAAAAATACCTATAATTCAATAATTTAACATATATTTTTACAAAAATGAATAAACTCTATTAATATTTTGCTATAATAATGATATTATAATATTTTTCTTTATTAGTCTAATAAAAATCATAAATTTTTCTAAAGTAACTTGTGGCAAAAGGTGAAAGATTTGAAGTACTAAGGAAGGTTCTACCTCGACTTTTGTGAAATCGCTAAATTTTTCAAAATACTATTGTAA
>NZ_DAIQBT010000028.1:0-41806 GCF_036781005.1 Clostridium sp.
TTTTTCAACAGCATAGAGAAAGTGATAGTCTACCCAGTCCTTAGGGTCTTTAGACAGCATACTTTTATCTATATCATTAGAGGTTACTTTGTTATCTTCTAACAAATATACAAATTTGTATATCGATGCATCAAAGGCTTTAATATATTTAAATCTGAATTTATAATAAAAACCGGGAGTTCCTGAATAATAAGCTGTTGGAATATATTTAACCCCATAATAGTTTTCTCCGTCATAGATTATCTCCGTTATATCGAGAATCTCTTTCGAATAACTATCTGGCATTTCGTGAATGATTTTAATAGATGATTTTTTTCCTTTGGCAGTGTCAGATATAAATTTATTTGCTAATTCACTGCCCTTGTTTATTAAGCCATCTTCATCTAGAACACAGGAATTGTCAATGGTATTTTTTAAAAAATATTTTTTTGAATCAGAGGATAGTTGATTTTTTATATTTTCATAGTGATTTTCAGATACAGTTAGTGTGTGAAGTTTTTCATAGATTTCTTTTGTAATTTCATGGATAAAATCATAGGGACTTTCTATATAATATTTTCCACTCTTTTCATATATATAATAAGTTTTGTTGTTATTTTTTATCTTATCGTAATTAGCTGCCCAAGGTACATCATCTACACTTTGAGTATTAGTTTCTTTACCTCCTTCAAGTAATATGGGAAGGGAATGGGTGCTTACAAATTTAATCATAATTTCTTTATAGAGTGTATTAAACCCTTGAAAGCTAATGGAACTTTGCCATAAATTTTTGTTCAGGGTATTGTTTAACCAGGATCTGTTTAATTTAATTGTTCTATCTGGTAGACCTTTTGCTTCTGATGTTAATACGAAATTAATGTAGTTGGCATTACCTACCAAAGAAAATATTATGGCAGCATTTTCATAAAAGATCATTTGATTTTCTTCTCTTAAAAAGGATTCTTTAACATCGTTTGTAGTTTCATAAGCTATTTCAATTCCATAAGGTTCTTTATCTGTAAAAAGTTGCATCTTTCTATGATGTAGGGTTTCTGGTACAGGAAGAGAATTTATTATATTAGCCACCTTGCTGTTATCCCCTACATAGGGAGTTCTGTATTTGTATATTTTTTCTGTAAAGTTATTTTTCTCTGATTTTAAGGATCCTGAAGGATTAGTAATAAGTCCAATGGCAATAAACATAACAGCTATTATAGAGGCTGCTATTACCCAAAAAACGGGTTTTTTATAATTAAGTATGTTTTTTATTCTTGTCTTTGTATTGTTTTCCCCAAAGGCTAGAGGGCTTCCTTTTATGGTATTTTTGTTTACTGAAAGAGATAATAAAGAGGTACTGTAGTCCTTTTTTATTTCTGTTCCAAGTTCTTTTAATACTCTTTCATCACAGGACATTTCCATATCCTTGCTCATAAGCATAAAACTAATCCATACAAAAGGATTGAACCAGTGAAGGCATAAAGCCAAAAATGCAGTGGGTTTTATGAGGTGATCAAATCGTTTTATATGGATTTGCTCATGCTTTAAAATGTAATTCTGCTCTGTTCTTTTAAGTCCTATGGGAAGATAAATTTTAGGCCTTATAAATCCTAGTACAAAGGGAGAAGAGATATTTTCACACTGAAAAATATTATCTTTTACAATTACAGAAGTACAAACTTTACGTTTTAAGATTAAATAGGATAGGATGCTGTAAACTATGAGTGAAATAAATCCTAAAACCCAAATTGTAGATAAAATACCATATATGGAGTTATTACCAGTGTGAGCTGTTAAACCTAGCGGTGAAGTATTTATAGATGAGGTAACATCATTTATTCCGGCGTTGATTTCAGGTTGTGATATTAGCTTTACACTGGAGGGTATGTATTCAATTTTGTTTGAGTATGAGCTAGGTATTTTTAAAAAGCTGAAGGCAGAGGAGAAAGAAAAAGGACATATAAGTCTAAATAATACAACAGTCCATAAGCTGTAGGAAAAAATTTTAGGAACTTTTTTTAAAAGCAGTCTGCAAGCTAAAACAAATAAAATCACATAGCTTGCCGTAAGGCTCATATTTAATACATCAATAAATAAATTTTGTAAGAAAAGGTTCATTTTTATTTCTCCTTATAGCTATCAATAAGATTTTTAAGTTCCTCTGCTTCTTTTGTATTTAATTTTTTATCATTCATAAATGCTGTTATAAATTTAGGCAGGGAGCCGTTGAAGGTGCTGTTTATAAATTCCTCACTTTTGAATTTCTGCACTTGTTCTCGTTTTATCAGGGAAGTTACTGTTGTATTCTCATTTTTTAATATTTCCCTCTGGCATAATTTTTTTAAAACGGTATATGTGGTGGATTTTTTCCATCCTAGAATTTTTTTGCAAAGTTTTACAAGTTCTCCTGAACCAAGAGGTTCATTTTGCCACACTATACTTGCAAGATGATATTCACTTTCACAGAGTTTTAGTTGTTTCATATTACCTCTCCTTCTGGTCTATAATAATAGACTAATCATATCTTTAGTCTATCATTATAGACCATATGTGTCAAGGTGAAAAATTTTCATAGAATAATCTGTAAATGAAAATGTACTTGTGTTAAAATGATGGTATCTTATACTATATATAAATAATGAAGAAATCTGTGTTAAGAGGTAGTTTAATGAAAATAGATACTCTGTTAATAATGCAAATTATCATAATTTTTGTGTGTGTTTTAAATATACTGTTCTATGTTAATACCATTTATAGAAGTACTGTAAGTTATTTTCATGATAAATATGGGAAATGTATTTTGATACAAATACTGCAGTATATAAAAAAATTATATTCTAAAGATTATTTGGTTTATGAAAAATATAGGATATGGTGGTATTTTGTATATTTTAGATAAAATAATATTTAAGTTAAATCTAAATATTAAACAAGGAGAGGGTTTATATGAATATTATTTTAAATGTACTAAATGCTGTATTAAGTTATCTTTTTAGTATAACAGGAGATTATGGCATAAGTATAATTTTACTTACCATACTAGTGAGAACTATACTTTTTCCAATGTCCCTAAAACAGAGGAAAAGCATTTATAATCAGCAGATTTTATCTAAAAAGATGGAAGAACTTAAAATAAAATATAAACATAATAAAGATAAATTTCAAAGGGAAATGGGGAAATATTATAAGCAAAATACTGAAAATATGTTTGGGTGCCTTGTTACTTTACTGCAGTTACCTGTAATATCTTCATTATTTATTGTTTTTAACAAAATGCCAGCACAGTTTGGAACAGTTATTGTTCCTTGGATAGTAAATATGAAGATGCCAGATAATTATTTTATTATTCCAATTATTTATACTTTAGTTTCTTTAAGCCCAAATTTTATATCATACATACCATTTTTAAAAATAGTTAAAGAAGTGAAGATACAGAAGATAAATATTGTGGCTACAAGTATTATAAGCATGTTAATAACATTTAAAGCACCGATAACTATAGGAATTTACTTGATTACTACAGGAGTATTTTCATTATTTGAAGAAGTAATATATAGATTATATATGAAAAATAGATGTTTGAATTAAAAAGTTTTTTATAATATTAAGTGAGAGTTAAGTGCTAGTAACTATCTATGCTTTCTTTGGAGAAGACAGTTAAAATAACAAAACTGTTTATTTAAAGAAAGCATTTTTAAAAGATCAAAAAATTATCAGTGTATTGGAACAGTACCTAAAAGTATGCTGAAATTATTAGAGTAAAGGACTAAATGAGATGAATGTATTAGAAATGAAAAATGTATGTAAAAAATATATCATTAATAAAAAAGTCAATATAATAATATTAAAAAATATAAATTTAAAATTGAAAAGTAATGAATTTATGGGGATCATGGGAGCCTCAGGAAGTGGAAAAACTACTTTGTTAAATGTAGCATCTGGTATAGACAAGTGTGATGGGGGAGAAGTAAATATACTCAATAACAATATATGTAGAATGAAGAGGAATGAATTATCATTATTTAGAAGGAATAATATTGGTATGATATTTCAGGATTTTAATTTAATTAGTAGTTTAACTATAAGAGAAAATATCATGATACCGCTAATTTTAGATAAAAAATATGAAATTCTGGAACAGGATGATATTGATGAACTTGCAGACATATTTGGTATAGATGAAATAATGGAGAGATATCCCTATGAAGTATCCGGCGGACAACAGCAAAGAGCAGCAATTTGTCGTGCTATTATAAATAATCCTAAAGTTATATTTGCCGATGAGCCAACAGGAAATCTTGATTCTGGATCATCTGAAAAGGTTTTGTCATATTTTGATTTATTACATAGTAAGTATAATGCCAGTATATTTATGGCAACACATGACCCATTTTCTGCAAGTTATTGTGATAGGATTATATTTTTACAAGATGGAGTGATTGTTGAAGAAATTAAAAAGCAGGGGGATAAAGCTAAATTTCTGAATAATATAATGGGTACAGTACAAAAGTTTAATACAATCAAAATTAAAAAAGAAGATTAACTATTAAAAGTATAATTAGGAACTTGTTTTTCTCTATTATTTTTTAGAAAGGAATAGTGTGATATTTGAATATATCATACAAGGTTTGTCAATATGAAATTTAGTAAAGTGGCATTTAAAATGTTTAAATCAAATGCAAAAAAATATAGATTATTTATTCTATGTAATCTATTTTTCATTGCTAGTTTATATAGTCTTATATCCATATCAGTAAATAAGCAATTTATGAATGCTTCTATTGTTGATCCAATGATATCTAGTAATATTTATGCTCCAACTTTTTTAGTGCTGATGTTCATGGGAATGTTTATTCCTTATTCACAAAGTGTTTTTATGAAAGCCAGGGAAAAAGAGTATGGTATTTTGTTAACACTTGGTATGACAGAAAATGAGGTTAGAAATAGTATTCTAATAGAGAATGTCATACTTTGTATAGTGTCACTAATAATTGGGTTAGTAATGGGAACATTTTTATCCTTGTTTTTTTGGGCTTTTATCCATAATATAATAGGGATTAATAAAATTAACGTTACTGTTTCAATAGTATCGTACAAAATAACAACCATATGTGTATTGGTAGTATTTGTTATTTCATTAATCGTCAATGTTTTTGGCATAATTAAAAGTACTGTATATGACAGGATAAAATATACTGAAAAAGCTGAAAGTGGCAGTCACTATAGTCTTATATTTATTTTTGCCGGAATAGTATTTACAATTACTGCTTTTATTGTAATGATCTTTTTTTACCGTATAAGTAGTAATATATGGTTTTTAAGTTTGTTTTTTTGTATATTGGGTTCAGCTTTAATATTTTTTAACGGAGAAGCTTTAATTCAATATTTTAAAAATAAGTATTATAAGAAATACATAAAAAATATTTTTTTATTTTCAGATATAAAATATTATTATGGTAAAAATAAAAAAGTATTTTTTGCCACTACTTGGTTATTTTTCGCGATTCTATTCTTTATTCAATTAAGTTTAGTTTCTTATCCTAGTTTTACCGCCAATGCTAGTGCTTATCATCCATTCCATATGGTATATGCTGAAATAAAAGATAATTTTAAACCTTTGAAGGATAATGAAGTCAAGTCTATTGTACAGAGAAATGGTAATAGGATAACCACAGATAATACAGTTAAATTTGTAAGAAACAATAATTTTACAGTATTCTGTGTAGATGATGTAAATAAAGTTTTGAAAAAAAATTATAAAATTCAATCCAACTCATTTATATATGTTCATCCATACGATATAAATGATGGTTATGAACATAGTGATATTAATTCAAATATTCCGAATATTGACATTAGTTCCAATGAAGATTCAAAAAATTTTATTATACAGGATACAATTATTGAGCCTTTATTTGGACAGATAGACTGCATATCAAATAATATACTTTTGGTTAACAAAAAAGATTATGAATGGATTACATTAAATGCTGTTGATTATTATGTAAAAGGAACATTACATTTATATAATTTTACTAATTGGCATAATTCTGGTGCGATAGTAAATGAGACATGGAATAAATTGTTGGAAAAAAATAATATGGGTAAGGAAGATGATTTCTATAAGATAAGTTCGAGAATAGAAGCATATAATACAGCTTTAAAAAGTTCTAATTTTTTGATTTTTAATATTATATACATCTCTTTTCTTTTATATTTTTCTGCTATAGTAATGATTCATTATAAATTAAAAATGGAGTATAAAGATGAAAAAAGAAAATATTTTAGTTTTTATAGAATTGGGATAGAAAAGATGGAGATTAAGGAAATGTTATCTCAAAAAATATTAATTATCTATTCTATACCCTGTATATATGCAGTAATAATTAACATTCCATATAGTTACTACACTAATAGTTCATATGGATATGGAATTATAGGTATTTTATATGCCTTTATTACATCATTTGTTTTTTTAATAATACATCTAATGGTGTATAGATTGTATTTTACTGTTTATTTTAAAGGAATTATTTCAGAATTGAAGTTAAATAATCATAAATTTCCTCCCTTGTATATTTTTTTATGATATATAAATATTCTACATAGAACATGCAAAATCTTTAGTAAAAAAGGGATATTACAAGTGAATAAATTTCATATAATTATTTATTTAGAAGGTAAATATGGACGGAGTGTAGAAATAATTATAATATAATAGAAAGCTAAAAATTTTGAAAAAGAACCTTGAAAATCACATATTATTAATTAAGATTTAGAACATAAATTTTACTTTTGTACAAATACTGATTATATGTGGGAGGTGGTGTTCACTGTGTCTGATAGAGATATGGATCTTTTTTATAAAGGAGAAAATTATAACAGTTATAAATTTATGGGATCACATTTTACCAAGGAAAGAGGTAAATGGGGTACTAGATTTACTGTATGGGCACCTAAAGCCAGGGCAGTAAGAGTAGTAGGCGATTTTAACAGTTGGAGTCCAAGAGAAGAAGACAACTTGAAAAGAGTACTTGGAAAAAATCTGTGGAGTGGCTTTGTTGTGGGTGTAGAAAAAGGGGTCATATATAAATATGAAGTTATAGATAGAGATGGAGGGTCAGTTTTAAAATCAGATCCCTATGCCAGATATTCTGAAATGCGGCCTCAAAATGCATCTGAAATAATGGAAGATAAGGCTTTTAAATGGGGAGATGGTAAATGGATATCAAGAAGGAAAAAGCAAAATGTATATAAAAGCCCTATAAATATATATGAAGTACATTTTGGATCCTGGAGAAAGGATGAGGATGGGAACTTTTTGAATTATAAAGATATAGCAAGACAACTTGTAAAATATTTAAAGACTATGAATTATAATTATGTAGAAATACTTCCTATAATGGAGCATCCTTTAGATGACTCCTGGGGATATCAAATTACAGGATATTATTCTGTAACCAGCAGATATGGTAGTATTGAGGACTTTAAATACTTTGTAAATATGTGTCATAAAGAAAATATAGGAGTTATATTGGATTGGGTACCCGGTCATTTTTGTAAAGATGAACATGGATTATATAGGTTTGATGGTACGCCAACTTATGAATATGAAGATGAAAAACAATCTGAAAATAAGTCTTGGGGAGCTGGAAACTTTGATTTAGGGAAACCGGAAATTAAGAGTTTTTTAATATCCAATGCCTTATTTTGGTTAAGGGAATTTCATATAGATGGACTTAGGGTTGATGCAGTTGCAAATACTCTTTATCTAGACTATGACAAAGGTCCTGGCCAGTGGACACCTAATGAATACGGGGGAAATGAAAATTTAAGTGCTGTTAAATTTTATAGGGAATTAAATAGTGCACTTTTTAAGGAGTTTCCGAATCTAATTATGATTGCAGAGGAATCCACTGCATGGCCAATGGTTACAGCACCTTCATATTCTGGAGGGTTAGGGTTTAATTTCAAATGGAATATGGGCTGGATGAATGATGTGTTAAAATATATTAGGATGAGTCCTGATGAGAGGACATATAACCATAGGTTACTTACCTTTTCTACTATGTATAATTATTCTGAAAATTTTATTCTCCCTATATCCCATGATGAAGTGGTTCATGGCAAGTGTTCTCTTATAGATAAAATGTGGGGAGATTATTATGATAAGTTTGCGGGGCTTAGAGTTTTTATAACCTATATGTATACCCATCCTGGGAAAAAACATATATTTATGGGAACGGAGTTTGGACAGTTTTCAGAATGGAAAAGTTCAGCACAATTGGACTGGGAGCTTATAGATAAATTCCCTATGCACAATAGCACTTTAAATTTTTTTAAAAAAATAAATGAATTTTATATGAGAGAAAAGCCCTTATGGGAGTTTGACCATATGGAAAATGGTTTTCAGTGGATAGATGCGGATAATTCAAATCAAAGTATATTACTCTTTATGAGAAAGTCCAGTAGGGACAGTGATGTTTTAATAATAATCTGTAATTTTAAGTCACAGGGATACTTCAATTACAATATAGGGGTTCCTTATCTTGGAGAATATGAGGAGGTATTTAATACAGATGCAAAAGAGTTTGGAGGTTCTGGAGAAATAACTAATAACATAGTTCATTCTGAAAATAAAGAATATCATAACCAAAAATTTTGCGCTACTATAAAGATACCTCCTATGAGTGCTATTATATTAAAGCCTAAAAAAATATATTCAAATATTACAGAACAAAAATCAATTATAAGTTCCAGAGGTAAATATAAAAACAAAGTATTGTCAAAAGAACCAAAAGTAAAAATCTGATGAAAATTAAGGAGGAGTTTATATGAAAGTGTTATTTGCTGCTTCTGAATCACACCCTTTTGTTAAAACAGGAGGACTTGCAGATGTAATAGGTACACTTCCACCATATCTGAAAAAGATAGGGGTTGATGTGAGGGTAGTTATACCAAAATACAGTGCAATAAAGTCCCATTTTGCAAATGAGTTAAATTTTATCAAGTATTTTTATGTACCTGTGGGTTGGAGAAATAAGTACTGTGGAATATTTCAATATGAATATAGAGGAGTAATCTATTATCTGATAGATAATGAATATTACTTTTCTAGGGATAATTTGTATGGTTATTATGATGATGGCGAAAGGTTTGCATTTTTTAATAGAGCTGTACTTGATATGTTATGGCAGATTGACTATAAACCAGATATAATACACTGTAATGATTGGCATACGGGAATGATTCCTGTGTTATATAAAATTCAATATAGAGAGAGCAGCTTTTATGGGGGAATCAAATTTGTATTTAGCATACACAATCTTCTTTTTCAAGGGAATTTTGATAAAAGTATTTTGGGAGAATTATTTAGCCTTCACAGTGGACTGTATGAAAATGGAAGCGTGGAATTAAATGGAGCTGTAAGTTTCATGAAAAGTGGTATAAATTATAGTGATAAAATATCCACGGTAAGCCGTTCTTATGCTTTTGAGATACAAAGTCCTGAATATGGAGAAAATCTTCATGGCCTTTTGAGAAGCAGAAAAAATGATCTCTGGGGAATAGTAAATGGAATAGATTATGATATTTATAATCCTGAAAAAGATAGTATGATATTTAGAAACTATAATAAAAATAGTTTGAGAAATAAAATGATAAACAAATTAAAGCTTCAAAAGGATCTCAATCTGGAGATAGATGAAAATGTACCTGTTCTAGCCATAATATCAAGATTTACTCCTCAGAAGGGAATGGAGATTATAAGAACCATAGGGGAGAGGCTTGTGTCAAAACATGTGCAGCTTATAGTACTTGGAACAGGATATAGTGAGTATGAGGAATATTTTAGATATCTTAGTTCAAAGTATCCAAGAAGTGTATCTGCAAATATATATTTTGATGATGTATTGGCACATAAAATTTATGCTGCATCGGATATGTTTTTAATGCCCTCCTTATTTGAACCTTGCGGACTTGGTCAGCTCATAGCTTTAAGATATGGAACTATTCCTATAGTAAGAGAAACAGGAGGACTTAAAGATACCATAATTCCTTATAACAAATATACAGGGGAAGGGAATGGGTTCAGCTTTGTAAATTTCAGCGGAGATGATTTTTTGCGTATTATAAACTATGCATTGGATTATTTCGAGGAAAAAGATATGTGGAATAATATAATAAATCATGCTATGGAAAGTGATAACAGCTGGGATAATTCTGCCAGATTGTATAAATTGTTATATGAGAGTTTAATGTGAATATATGTAAATAAATTTAGCTAGGGGGAATTTTATGCTGCATATAAATAAAGAAACTTTTAAAAGGGACTATAGAAAAAAGTTCAGGGCTATCCATGGCAAGGATATTGAGGAGGGAACTGATTATAACAAGTATGAGGCTCTGGGAAGCCTTGTAAGGGATTATGTGGCTAAAATGTGGATAGATACCAATAAAAAATATAAACAAAATGGTAAAAAGCAGGTGTACTATTTTTCTATGGAGTTTTTACTTGGAAGGCTTCTTGGAAATACTCTATTGAATTTGGGTATAAGGAATATATGTAAAGAGGCTCTGGAGGAAATGGGAATAGATTTAAATAATCTAGAAGAACTTGAAGAAGATCAGGGACTTGGAAATGGAGGACTTGGGAGATTGGCTGCTTGCTTTTTAGATTCCATGGCATCTTTAAGTATACTTGGGCACGGCTGTGGAATAAGGTATAAATATGGATTTTTTAACCAGAAGATTATAAATGATTCTCAGGTGGAAGTACCGGATAATTGGCTGAAAAACGGAAATGTGTGGGAAATAAAAAAATCTGACAAGGCAAGGGTGGTAAAATTTGGAGGGGAAGTAAAAGTAGATTATATAGATGGATATTTAAGGTTTAATCACATAAACTATGAAGAGGTTTTGGCAGTACCCTATGATATACCTATAGTAGGATATAAAAACAATGTGGTAAACACATTAAGATTATGGAGTGCAGAGCCTTTATCTGATGAATTTGATTTTTCCTTGTTTAATAGGGGGGATTTTAGAAAAGCTATAGAGTACAAGGATTCTGTGGAAGCCATATCTCAAATACTATATCCAGATGATAGTTTTTATGAGGGTAAACTTCTAAGATTGAAACAGCAGTACTTTTTTGTATCTGCAGGTATTCAAAGTATTATATATCATTTTAAAAGTGCACAAGTAGATATAAATGAATTAGATGAAAAAATAGCAATACACATAAATGATACTCATCCCACCCTTGCTATACCGGAACTTATGAGAATATTTATAGATGAGGAGGGTATTGGCTGGGATAATGCCTGGAGGATGACTAATAATATTATATCATATACCAACCATACTATAATGGCAGAGGCACTTGAGAGGTGGCCAGTGGATATGTTTAAAGCTTTACTTCCCAGAATATTTATGATAGTAGAGGAAATAGACAGAAGATTTTGTGAAGAATTGAAAAATAAATACCCCAATCAGTGGGATAAAATAAAAAGGATGTCTATAATAAGTGACGGCTATATAAATATGGCTCATCTTGCCATAGTGGGAAGTCACAGTGTAAATGGCGTGGCAAAGCTTCACACTGAAATACTGAAAAAACATAATATGGCAGATTTTTATTATTATTATCCAAGTAGATTCAACAATAAAACCAATGGTATAAGTCATAGAAGGTGGCTTATAAGTTCAAATCCTAAATTAACACTTCTTTTAAAAAGTACAATAGGAGACAGCTTTATAGCTCACCCCACAGATATGATAAATTTCGAAAAATTTGCAGAAGATAAAAGTGTACAAGCTAAGCTTGAAAAAATAAAGTTTGAAAATAAAAGGAAATTGGCAGATCTTATATATAGAACTAATAGAATAGAAATAAATGTAAACTCCATGTTTGATGTCCAGATAAAAAGAATCCATGCTTATAAAAGACAGACCTTAAATTGTCTTAGAATAATGGATTTATACAATGAAATTATAGACAACCCCCATCTGGATATAACCCCGAGGACATTTATATTTGCAGGTAAGTCTGCACCTGGATACTATCTGGCAAAGGATATAATTACATTAATAAATGTAGTAGCTGATAAAATAAATGGAGATAATAGGGTAAATGAAAAAATTAAAGTTGTATTTATGGAAAATTACAGGGTATCTCTGGCAGAAGCTATAATACCAGCGGCGGATTTAAGTGAACAGATTTCTACTACAACTAAAGAGGCATCAGGTACCAGCAATATGAAGTTTATGATGAATGGTGCAGTTACAATAGCTACTTTAGATGGTGCTAATGTGGAAATAAGGGATGAGGTTGGAAATGATAATATAGTAATATTTGGAATCACAGAAAATGAAGTATTGAATTTTTATAAAAATGGGGGATATAACTCTCAGCAGATTATATCTAAGGATATGAGATTAAAGAGAGTTGTTGATTCTTTAATAGACGGAACATACTCTAAGGATAAAAACAGATTTAAGAGCATATATGATAATTTAGTCACCTATAATGATGAATTTTTTATAATAAAGGATTTTTATTCTTATCTGAATGCACAGGAAAAAGTAGATGAATTGTATAAGGACAAGTCAAAGTGGCAAAAAATGTGTGCTATAAATATAGCTCATTCTGGCATATTTTCCAGTGACAGAACCATAAAAGAATATGCTACAGGCATATGGGGATCCAAGTGCTTGTATAAAAATTTAGAGTAAGAATACTTGATAATGAAGGAATTTAGAGAAGTATAAGTTTGGGGTGAAAATAGATAAAATATGAATTTCCATATGAAACATGATTCAAGAGATATTTATTATAAAAATCCATTTGGTGCGGTATCTAAGGGGAAAAGAATATATATTTGCATAACTGCAGATAAGTTTTTGGATATATTTTTGAATATAATTTATTTTGATTATGAAGAAAAAGCGGTAAAGATGAGTGTTAGAATTGAAAATTATAATAAATATGTATATTACCATTATATACATTTAGATAAGGATTATGTAGGGCTTATCAATTACTTTTTTCAAATAAAAACAGAGGAGGAGGGATACTTTTACTATGGAAATAATCCTGATGGATTAGGTGGGGAAGGACAGATATATGAAAGTATGCCTGTACCTTATCAGATAACAGTATATGATCCTTTAAAGGTGCCAAAATGGTTCAAGGAAGGTATAGTATATCAGATATTTGTAGATAGATTTAGAAATGGGAACACTAGTGGGGAGATAACTAATCCAAAGCATAATAGTTTTATATATGGAAGTTGGCAGGATGAACCTATGTATATAAAAGATAATCAGGGTAAAGTAATAAGGTGGGATTTTTTTGGAGGAAATTTAAAAGGGGTAATTGAAAAACTTCCTTATATAAAAAGTTTGGGGGTTAGTGCAATATATCTTAATCCCATATTTGAATCTATAAGCAATCATAAGTATGATACGGGAGATTATAAATCCATAGATAGTATGTACGGAGATGAAAAGATATTTAGAGATTTATGTAACGAAGCGAATAAATTGAATATGAAAATTATTTTGGATGGGGTATTTAATCATACAGGAGATGACAGTATTTATTTTAACAGGTATGGAAATTATGATTCAAAGGGTGCATATCAATCCAAGAATTCTCCCTATTATAGTTGGTATACATTTATAGAATATCCAGATAAATATGATAGTTGGTGGGGTATAGAAAGTATGCCTTCTGTAAATGAAATGAACCCTGACTATGTAGATTTTATTATAGCAGGAAAAAATTCGGTGCTTGAAAAGTGGATGAAACTTGGGGCATCTGGCTGGAGACTTGATGTGGCAGATGAGCTTCCCGATGAGTTTATAGAAAAAATACGATATAAAATAAAGAGTATTAAAAGTGAATCTGTACTTATAGGTGAAGTTTGGGAAGATGCATCAAATAAAGTGAGTTATTCAAATAGAAGGAAATATGTTTTAGGAAGAGAACTTGACTCTGTAACTAACTATCCTTTTAGGAATGCTGTAATAGAATTTTTAAAAAATGATATAAATTCTAGTGTATTTGAAAGGAGAATTTTAAGTTTATATGAAAATTACCCAAAGGAAATATTTTATTCAAATTTAAATATACTTGGAACCCATGATACTGAAAGGATTCTCACTGTATTTCAGGAAAAAGGGGAAAATAAAATACAATTTTTAAAGATGGCTGTTACCATTCAAATGACCATGCCTGGAGTTCCGCTTATATACTATGGTGATGAAGCAGGGATTTTAGGGGAAAAGGATCCATTAAACAGAAAGACCTACCCTTGGGGTGATGAAAATAAAACAATATTGGATTTTTACAGACATATAACAGCACTTAGAAATAAATATGACTCATTAAAGAGAGGGGATATAAAATTTTATCACATAGACAGAGATGTATTGTGTTATAGGAGAACAGTTGATAGGGAGAATATTTTAATTGCAATAAATAGAAATGAGTGTAAGACTTTTCGTATAATAGCTGATGAAATAGAACAGGAAATATCAGCATTAGAAATAAAAATTTTACCGATAATTGAGAATGGAGAATGATGTTATGGATAGAAAAGAAATGATATCAATGATATTAGCAGGGGGACAAGGGTCAAGGCTTGGTGTATTAACTAAAAAGGTAGCAAAACCTGCAGTGCCATTCGGAGGAAAATACAGAATAATAGATTTTGTCTTAAGTAATTGTTCTAATTCAGGAATTTACACAGTAGGGGTGTTAACACAGTATAAACCATTGGAATTAAATTCCCATATAGGTATAGGTACACCTTGGGATTTGGACAGAAGAGATGGAGGTGTATATATATTACCGCCATATCAGGAAGAAAATGGTGGAAATTGGTATAAGGGAACAGCAGATGCCATATACCAGAATATATCTTTTGTGGATAATTATGATCCAGAATATGTTATTATTCTTTCAGGAGATCATATATATAAAATGAATTATGCAAATATGCTCAAGTTTCACAAAGAGAAAAAAGCTGATGTGACCATTGCAGTTATTGAAGTTCCACTAAAAGAAACTCATAGGTTTGGAATAGTAAATACTAATTTAGATATGGAAATATATGAGTTTCAGGAAAAACCAGTAAAAGCTAAAAGTACAAAGGCCTCTATGGGTGTTTATATATTTAAATGGACATTACTTAAAAAATTTTTAAAATCAGATCAAAGTGATAAAAATTCTTCTAATGATTTTGGAAAAAACATTATACCCAGTATGCTAGATGGCGGAATGAAGATGTATGCTTATCCTTTTAAAGGATACTGGAAGGATGTAGGAACTATACAAAGTTTATGGGAAGCAAATATGGATCTTTTAAAAGAGGATAATCAACTTAACTTGGGGGATCCAAACTGGAGAATATATTCTGTAAATCATGTGGAACCTGCACAGTATATTGGACCAAAGGCCAGTGTTAAATCATCTATTGCAGTAAATGGGTGTGAAATATATGGAGAAGTGAAAAATTCCATCATATCTTCTGGAAGTATCATAGGTAAAAATTCAAAAATAATAGATTCTGTTATAATGCCATACAGCAAGATAGGAGATAACGTAATAATTAATAAAGCATTAATAGGAAGCAATGTAGTTGTGAGAAAGAACAGTATTATAGGAGATGGAAAAGAGATCACAGTAATAGGATCAAATAAGGATATAAAAGCAGAGTCGCTGCTTATAAGTTCATAGATATTTTTACTTAATATTTATTGGATGGTGATATATTATGAATGAAAATTTTATGGGTATTATAAATTTAGATGAGAATGATGATAATATAAAAGAACTTTCAAGAAATAGAACTTTGGCATCCATACCTATTGCGGGCAGATACAGAATTATTGATTTTATATTGTCTAATATGACCAATAGCGGAATAGAAAATATAGGAATATTTACAAAGATGGAATCCAGATCTTTAATAGATCATTTAAGTAATGGACGTCCCTGGGATTTAAATAGAAAGATAGAAGGACTGAGGGTATTTAACTATACAGAAAAAAGTTTATACTTAGATGATGTACAAAATTTTTCTAAAAATATTCTGTATTTTAAAAGAAGCAGGGAAGAATATGTAGTTATGGCATCTTCTTATATGATTTGTAATATTGATTTAAAGGAAGCTATGGATTACCATATAAAATCTAAAAATGATATTACAATAGTATATAAAAAGGTGGAAGATGCAGATTCAAGGTTTATCCATTGTGATACCTTAAATATAAATAATGAAGGAAGAGTTGTAAGTGTAGGAAGAAATATAGGGGTAAATAATAAAGTTAACATAAGTATGGAAATATACATGATGAAAAAGAAAATGTTTATGGATATAATTAATGAGTGCATATCCACAGGAAGTTATAGAAAGGTAAAACATAATATATATAAATGTCTAAAATATCTAAATGTGGGAGTGTTTCAATTTAAGGGATATTTAAGCTGTGTAAATTCTCTTAAGGCATATTACAGGACAAGTATGGAACTTTTGGACCATAAGGTGATGAGAGAATTATTTTCCAAATACAAGCCCATATATACAAAGACAAATGATGATATGCCCTGCAGGTATTTTCAGTCCAGCAATGTCGTTAATTCTATAGTAGGAGATGGGTGTTCTATATATGGAACTGTAGAAAATAGTATAATATTTAGAAGGGTAACTGTGTCAAAGGGGTCAGTGCTTAAAAATTGTATAGTTCTTCAAAATTGTGTAATAGATAGTAATGTAAAATTAGAATATACAATTTTAGATAAAAATGTTCATATGAAAACAAATAAAGAATTAAGAGGAGATAGGGATGCACCAATTGTAATGCAAAATCAGGAAAAGATATATTGAATATATCCATCTTGAGAGTCAAAAAACAGTATAGTTTTAAGGCTTATACTTTTTTGACTCTCATATTTCCTTGGAGGGGATAAGTATTATTTATTTTTTCTGGATATTTTAAACAAATTATTATACCATTTGTGTTTGTGCTTTTTCCGTTCCACCCTGCTGAGGTATTGATTTTGATTATTTTCTATACTTTTAATTAAATTCTTAGTTTCTGTCATAGAACTGATTAGAGAATGATTAGTGCTCAATATTTTATTTATACTTCCGGTTATCTGCTTGCCATTGGTTTTGATGTCATTTCTTATATTAGTGCTGTGTTGTTGTATGGTAGTATCAATAGAGTCTTTAATTGTATTTTCTATTTCAGGCTTGATTAAAGTGTAAATTGTTTCTGCTATAAACTCCAATTCCTTTTTACTTCCCATAGAAGCAGAATCATTATATGAAAAGTACTCTATAATTTGTTGTGGTTTATAATGTTTTTGTTTTGATAAATATTGAATCATTTTTAGTCTGTTGATATCGTCTCCAGTAAAATCGCCCTTTCTACCGGAAATATTGGTTCTATTTAAAATAGTTCTGAAAGTTGAGCAGTAAGTTTTGATTGTTTGGGTATTGGTATTTAACATTTTAGCAACTTCTCTGATTTTATAGGTAACATTTTTAAAATCACTTATGTTAATTGCATTATTTTCCATAGTTAGCACCTCCTTGAAATATTATACAATTAATTGGAAAAAATATCAATATGATTTATAGTATATAAGTGGTCATAATCACATAAATTTCACATAAATTTTTGATATTTGGACAACAAGTAAGTTATATAATTGTCGATAATACATATTTTTAAATTATAGAAATTTTTATTATGAAATTAATATAAATAGTAATGATGAATAAAATTGATAGGAAAATGTAAAGAATAAAACGAATATATATAATATAACTAAAATAAAAATTAAGATTGATTTAAGCTGATGTTTGAACTAATTCGTATAATTTTAATATCAAGTGTTGGAGGTGCAAGTAAAATTATGTTAGAAAAAGGTATGAGTTTGGATTTAAGTGGAGTTTATTCTTATGTGAGTAAAAGTGATATGATAAGTCTGCAGCCTTTTGTATCTAGTGCCCACCATATGCTAGAAAATGGAACAGGTAAAGGAAAGGATTTTTTAGGATGGGTTAACCTACCTCTGGATTATGACAAAGAAGAACTGGACAGAATAAAGAGAGCAGCTAGAAGGATTAGGGATACTTCAGAAGTATTTATAGTTACTGGTATAGGAGGTTCCTATTTAGGCGCTAGGGCAGCTATTGAAATGCTTTCAAATACATTTAACAATATACTGCCTAAAGATAGAAGAGAGGCTCCTATAGTACTCTATGCAGGAAATAATATGAGTGGGACTTACATGGAGGACTTGCTTCAGGTTTTAGAAGGCAGGGATGTATCTTTAAATGTTATTTCAAAATCAGGAACTACCACAGAACCTGCTGTTGCATTTAGGCTGTTAAAAGAATTCATGGAAAAAAAATATGGTAAGGAAGAAGCACGGGGCAGAATATATATTACTACAGACAAGAAAAGAGGAGCATTAAAGACATTGGCGAATATGGAAGGGTATGAAACCTATGTTATACCAGATGATGTAGGCGGAAGATATTCTGTGCTAACTGCAGTGGGATTACTTCCTATAGCAGTGGCAGGAATTGATATAGAAGATATTATGATAGGGGCAGCAGATGCCAGAGAAGTTTATGGAAGTGGAAGTTTGGATGAAAATGATGCCTATAAATATGCAGCTGTTAGAAATATGTTGTTTAAAAGAGGAAAAACTATTGAAATGATGGTGAATTTTGAACCATGTCTTCATTACTTTGGAGAATGGTGGAAACAACTTTTTGGAGAAAGTGAGGGAAAGGAAAATAAGGGTATATTTCCTGCCTGCGGAGATTTCTCAACGGATTTACATTCCATGGGACAATATATACAACAAGGACTTAGAATATTATTTGAAACTTTTATAAATGTAGAAGATCCTGAAAAAGACGTAATCATAAAAGAAGATAGGGATAATTTAGATGGGTTAAATTTCATTGCACACAAGTCGGTAAATTTTGTTAACCGTCAGATTTTAAAGGGGACAGTGTTGGCTCATAATGATGGGGGAGTTCCTGTAATGATTTTGAATGTACCTAAGTTAACACCTTATTACTTTGGGTATATGGTATATTTCTTTGAAAAGGCTTGTGCAATGAGCGGATATTTAATGGGAATAAATCCTTTTGATCAACCGGGAGTGGAAGCCTATAAAAATAACATGTTTGCACTGCTTAAAGATCCCCAATATGATATAGGTATGAAGGTACGTGAAAAAATATAATACTAAAATCAAATTATTGATATAGTATTTTTAGATAATAAGTTTAAACTCTGCAATAGTATGTCTGTTGTGGAGTTTTATTTAATAGAGGCTAAAAACTAACAGGTGATAATTTTATTGTGGTGGTGTATAATTTAATTAGAGTATTTACAAAAGATTACAACCAGAAGATTAATAAATGGAGGGATAAATAAAATTTTCACATCTAGCGTAAAATTTTATATTATTAAATTAAAATGAGAATATTAATAGATGGAGATGCTTGTCCAGGAAAGCATATAATAGAAGGTATAGCAAAAAAAAATCACATAGAAGTTATAATATACTGCGACACAAATCACATTTTAAAGAGCAGCTACAGCACAGTAGTAACTGTTGATAGTGGTTTTCAAAGTGTGGATATGGTTATTGTAAATAAAGTTAAAAGCGGAGATATAGTGGTAAGTCAAGATTATGGTGTTGCTGCTATGGTATTGGCTAAAAAAGCTTATGCCATAAATCCTAAAGGGTATATATATCATGAAGGCAATATGGATAAACTTCTATTTGAAAGATATATATCTTCAAAAGTTAGAAGAACGGGAGGAAGGACTTCAAACCCCAAAAAGAGGACAAAAGAGGATGATAAAAGGCTTAGAGAAAATCTATTTCAATTGATTTTAAATGGTAAAGTATACACAGGAGAGGATTGGTAGTGTTTTTTTAATTCTCCCCTGTGTACAATATATAAGAAGATAGTTTTTTTAGCATCAGTGGTCCTTTTAAAATAATATTTTCAATT
Organism: Clostridium sp.; assembly: GCF_036781005.1. GTDB lineage: Bacteria > Bacillota > Clostridia > Clostridiales > Clostridiaceae > Clostridium_B. The sequence goes on from NZ_DAIQBT010000028.1 coordinate 20,040, forward strand.
TTAATGTGGTTACTGTCCAATGCTATTTTCCATTTTATATTGGGAATATTTATATATCTGTCCTGTTGCGATGTATTTATTGCAATGAGGGTCTGTTTCCAATTATCTTTTCCAGTATGGTCTTTTATTATGAAGGCCAGGGTATCTCTGGGTATATTTTCTATAAAAATCAAGTTGTTAGATAAAGTTTCTCTGGAATCAACTTTAAATAAAGGGTGACATTTTCTTATATGAATTAATTTTTTGTAATAGTTAAATACATCTATAAATTCATGCTTTTTATTCCAGTCAATGCAATTTATATAATCTGGACTGTTGAAGCTGTTATGTTCTCCCTGTTTGCTTCTGCAAAATTCTTCTCCAGAGTATATAAAAGGAGTACCGGCACAAGTTAAAATTATAGTTGAACATAATTTTACTATTTTCTTTTTTTCTTCTGTGGTTTCATGGCTGCAGCTAAAATTTATTCTATCCCATAAAGTATGATTGTCGTGGCAGTTTGAGTAATTTATAGATTGTCCGGGGGAAATATATTCACACATTATACACTCTTTCAACAGTTCTCTCTTGGATATGTCTCCCATTATAAAACCCTTGTCTTTCAAATCAAATGTACTGCCTTTTAAGCAATCTCTTATTTTATCGTTAAAGAAGGATATATTGTCTAGAAAATCTGCATTATTAATGGTGGATTTATTTTCTTCTGGAAGAGAGGTGGGAAGACTCCAGCCTTCACCATAAATCATTATGGAGTTATTTATTTTATGAAGCCTATCTTCTATAGATTTCATGGTATCTATATCTATAAGTCCCATAAGATCAAATCTAAATCCGTCCATATGATATTCCCTGACCCAAAATGTTACGGAGTCCACTATGAATTTTCTTACCATTAAATGTTCAGAAGCTAGATCATTTCCACATCCACTTCCATTGCAGAGCATTTCTTTTTTTGAAAGTCTGAAATAATAGTCTGGAAATATATTCTGAAAATTATCTGCCCAACCATGATAGATATGGTTATAAACCACGTCCATATTTATTCCTATATTTTTTTTATGGAGACATTGAATCATTTTTTTTAGTTCTATTATTCTGCATATAGGACAGTAGGGGTCTGTGGCATAACTTCCTTCGGGAACATTATAATTTTGGGGATCATATCCCCAATTGTAATTTTTATGGCTGTATCTTTCATCTATACTCTCATAGCTGAAATCAAATATGGGCATTAGCTGCAGGTGAGTAATACCAAGCTCTATTATATGATCCAAACAGGTATTGAGCCCTTGGGGGGATTTTGTGTTTTTTTCTGTTAGGGATAAAAATTTTCTGTTGTTTGAAACTCCACTGCTGGTGTGGGAGGATAAATCTCTTAAACTGACTTCATATATTATGGGATCAGTATGTTTTTCAGGGGTGTAAGTGTCCTCATGCCACCTGAGGGGATCTGTTTTTTTCAGGTCTAACACAACTCCTATAAAACCATTTATACTTACTGCAGTAGCATAGGGGTCTACTACTATGTTTGAATTACCATATAAAGTTACATTATAATTATAGTAGGTTTTGTGTAAATCACCTTTTATGGAAGTATACCAAAGTCCTCTATATTCTTTCATGTCTTCCATATATTCAATATTGAATTTATCAGGAGAAATTTTTTTATATATTACAAGCTTTACACAGGAAGCAGGAGGTGACCAGAGTTTAAATGTAGTTTTTTCCTTTGTATATAGGGCACCTAGAGAGGTATTGTGTAAAAATTTTTTATTGAATTCATTTGTGGAGTACAGGGGATAGTACCACACTTTATAAAATACACTTTCATATTCTATAAAACAATGGTATTTTATATTTATCTCCCTGTTTAGATTTAAAATTATAGTATTGTCAACTATGGAGTAACTGATTATAGATATATTTTTTATCCCATTTTTTATATTTAACTTATAGGATTTAAATTCAGATATTTTATCTGATGTTAAAGTTATTTTATTAAAAGAATCAGTATAAACATTTGTTATTTTCATATATATTCACCTATTTATTAGTATAGTAAAATATAATATAAATATACAAAAAATACTATTACAAAATATGGTATTATAGTATAATATATTTTAAGGAACATGGTATTTTAAGATTTTTACATGGGGGATGATGTAAATGAATGAACTGGCTATAAGTTGTGATGTGAAAAGTCCGCAGGAAAAGAAGACAAAGATTGTTATAAATATAAATAATAATTTAAAGGAAAAACTTTTATATAAGTATATGGTAGGATATAATGGAATATGGAATACTATAAAGGATTTTACTGAAAGAGAAGAAATTGAATGGGCTCCAGTACAGGATGGAAAATATGTCTTAATGGTACAAGCTAAAAAACCAGACAGCAGTAAAAGTTTTGATTATGTATCTAGAATGGATTATGTAATAGGAGAAGTGAAAGAAAAACTAATAGGGAATGTGTATGTAGATAAAGATAAATTGGTATTAGGTGATAAATTAACTATAACAGTTGATACTGTGAAATTCCCGCTTATGTTTAGGTATTGGATAAAAGTAGACAATGAATGGGAAATGATAAGAGACTATTCCATGGATAATGTGCTTTCCTGGGTAGTAAAGACCGAAGGAAAAGGTGAAATATTAGTAGAGTGTAAAAATATTGATTCAAAGAATGATTTTGATGATTTTAAAAATGTAGGGTTTAGGGTGATACCGTTGAAAGAAGTAAAAATAACAGATTTTAAATGTTTAACTTCGGAACTTTTGGAAAATTCGGAATTGGTTTTCCAAGTGAATTCTGAGCATGATAAAGATAGAACCATTCTTTATAAGTTTTTTAAAGTTAACTCTAATAGAGAAGTAGAATGTGTGCAAAATTATTCTACCCAGAAGATAGTCAGTTATGTTGAAACCAAAAGTGGAGATTATAAACTTTTGTGTATGGCTAAAGACATGTATTCTATTAACAAGTTTGACGATAGGGCAGTATTGAATTTTAGTGTGAAAAAATATAGTCCAATTTATATAAAGAATTTTACCACAGATATCAACTATCCCCAGCTATGCGGAACAAAGGTCACTTTAATTGCAGATACTATAGGAGGAAGAGAACTTCTGTATAGGTACATAATTCAGGGAAGTTATAGTAGAGAGGATTCAGGATATACTATTTGTAATAGTTATGTATGGGAAAGTAAAATGGCGGGAGATTATACCATAACTTTAATGGTTAAAGATAAATCTTTTTCAGGAGATTATGAAGCCATAGAACATTTAGATTATATTATAGATGAGAAAAGCAGAGAACCTGTGAAAATTCAAAGGGTCATGCTGGATAAGGATAAAGGTATACTAAAGAATCAAGATATAAATGTGAAAGTAAATGCTTCAGGAGGAGTGGAACTTAGATATTCTTTTATTATAAGAAGAAATGGAACGACAATAAAAACAATAAAATATGGTAAAAACAGTTTTATGAGATTTATTCCAGAAAAGAATGGAAATTATGAATTGGAAGTTAGGGTAAGGGATAAATATTCTGATAGAGAATACGATTGCCATTCTATAGTGAAAATGGATGTTTTTGATTATATTCCGGCGGTTATTGATTACATACTTTATCCTGTAAGGGAGTATCATTTAGTAGGTGAAAGAGTTGTTATAAACTGTATAACTCAGGATACTAAAAATGTGGTTATGAAATATATACTAAGTATAAATAATCGTAAAGTGGAAGAAACAGAGTTTGTTGGGGGAAAATCCTATGCCTTTATACCTAAATACAGCGGTGTTTATAAGGTGGAAATTTTAGCAAAAAACATTAAAAGTAATAAGAAATTTGATTGTAAGAGGGAAGTAACCATTGAAATCAATGAAGCATTGCCTGTGACAAATACCAGAATAACTTGTGATAATGCAAATTTCTTTTGTAATGAGCCAGTTATTTTTACTGTCCATAGTGAAGGTGGAAAAGATGTAATATATGAATTTTATATAATGGAAAAAGGAGATTGGAATTTAGTTCAAAGCTACAGTAAAAAAAATTATTATACTTTTATTCCTTTTCATAAAGATAAATATAAGGTATTGGTTTTATGTAAAAGCCAGTATAATAAAGACTTTTATGAGGATTATAACATATTTTTATTTAGGACACAGTAAAATGAACCTGGTAAAGTATAGGTATTTCTATACGATAAAAATTATAGTGTATTTTTTGGTAGGTGATAAAAATGAATATAAATGTTACAAATAATAATGACAAGGATAAAACCCTACAAAAGGTAGTACAGTTTCAGCTGATGACTCAAATATTCAAGCAGGCCTTTGGAGATTCGGATTGTTTTCAGATTATGATGGAAAGCATCTTAAATGCGGCATCTGATAATAATAAAAATATAGACATGTCCAAACTTGATCTATTAGGAGAAGAAGATTTAAGTAAACTTGGATATGGTGGAGGACAGAGGCTGAATACTGCTTATAGTAGCGTAAAAGATTATTTAAAAAGTGGCGTTTCAGATATAGATGAAGCAGTGGAAAAAGCTTCTAAAAAGTATGGTGTGGATAGGGATTTGATAATGGCAGTTATAAAGCAGGAATCTGATTTTAACCCCACAGCTACTTCTTCTGCGGGAGCCGTGGGACTTATGCAGCTTATGCCAGGAACAGCTAGTGAATTGGGAGTGACAGATGCTTATAATATAGATCAAAATGTGGATGCAGGTACTGAATATTTAAGAAATATGTTGAATATGTATGGAAATTCTAAAGAGATGGCACTGGCTGCCTATAATGCAGGACCTGGAACACTGCAGTACAAAGGTGTAAAAGATAGTTCGGATATATCAAATTTATCCTATGAGACTAGGAATTATGTGCAAAAAGTTATGAATTATTATGGGAAATCGAGTAATACTTAGAGTTAGCGCTATAGGTTTCTAAAAAAAGGAAGGAAATTTTATGGATAGATTGGATAAAATATTGGCAAATTTAGGATATGGCACTAGAAAGGAAGTAAAAGCTATAGTTAAAAGTGGCGCAGTAAAGATAAATGGTGTAGTAGTAAAAGATAGTGCCATGAAAATAAATCCTAATGAGAGCAGGATAGAAATAGAAGAAACGGTGGTGGAGTATAAAAAGAATATATATATACTGATGAATAAACCTGAAGGATTGGTATCTGCAACATTTGACAATTACGATGAAACTGTTATAGATATTTTAGAACCTAAATATCAGGCATTCAAACCTTTTCCTGTAGGAAGACTGGATAAGGACACCAGGGGATTGCTTCTTATTACCAATGATGGGGAGTTGAATCACAGATTGATAGCTCCTAAAAATCATGTAGATAAAGTTTATTATGCTGAAATAGATAAAGAAGTAGATATGACCGATGTTAAAAAATTCAAAAAAGGTATAGTGTTAAAAGATGAATATACTTGTATGCCAGCAGAATTAAAAATTATAGAATCTGATGAAAATGGTGCCAGAGTGGAGGTAACTGTTCAAGAGGGAAAATTTCATCAGGTTAAAAGAATGTTCAATGCTTTGGGAAAAAATGTGGTTTACTTAAAGAGAATAAGATTTGGCCCATTGAGTTTGGATGATACCCTCCAAGAAGGAGAATACAGAGAGTTATGTGAAAAAGAGATTGAAATATTAAAGAATATATGAATGTATTCAGGGCAGAGAAGAATAAATATTGCATGTTAAATATCATGTATTATATGTAAGTTAAGTAAATTAGAAGTAAATAAGCTTGATATTTTTGAGTGGTTTTATTATAATTAAGATATGGAAATAAATATAAAGGAATAATAGCCCCCTTTTTATTTATAACTAAACAGCCTATGCCCCAAATGGGCTGTTTTTTATTTTTTTTAATTTTTATATTAATGAAAGAATAACTTTAATGTATTATATAATGAGAATATATTATTTTAAGTGAAAAGTTTGTATATATGGGTTATATTATCATAATGTATTATAAAATTATTTGTAATTTTATAGATTAATGTTTTAATACATGATAGAATTAAAGAAAAAATGTACATGAATAAGGAGTGGCGTTCATGGGAGATTATGAATCTAAATTAAAGAGCAAGGCAATGGATTATCTGTGCGAAGCAGTATTGTCTCTTGAAACAAAGGAAGAGTGTTATAGATTTTTTGACGATATATGTACCATAAATGAAATAAAAGCATTAGAACAAAGACTTCAAGTAGCCAGGATGTTAAAGAATAAAAAAACATATTTGGATATAGCATCTGCAACTGGTGCAAGTACTGCCACTATAAGTAGAGTAAATAGATGCTTAAATTATGGAAGTGATGGATATAAGATTGTATTGGAAAGATTAAATAGTAGTATTTAATTTAAAATGTGTTGATAGATGTCAGCACATTTTTTATGACTACAACTCCAGTCTTATGATTAAATAATCATTAAAATGATATAATATTAAATATGATTTTACTTATTGTCAGGGGCTTTTGCATATTATAACACATTGTAGGAGAATTTTAATAATAAAAGCGTATATATAAAACAGGAGTGGTTTTTATGGATTTGAAAAATCTTTTAAATAAAGAACAATATAAAGCGGTGACAACCGTGGAAGGTCCGCTGTTGATTTTAGCCGGAGCAGGTTCCGGGAAGACCAGAGTGTTAACCTATAGAATAGCCCATATGATTAAAGATTTAAATATATATCCTTCTAAAATATTGGCTATAACATTTACCAATAAGGCTGCAGGAGAAATGAAGGATAGAATAAGAGAACTGGTAGGGGATGAAGTGGACAGCATGTGGGTATCCACTTTTCACTCAAGCTGTGTGAGAATATTGAGAAGAGAGATAGATAAGCTTGGATACAATAGGAATTTTGCCATATACGACAGCTATGACCAAAAAGTAGTTATAAAGCAGTGCATGAAGGAATTAAACATAGATGATAATATAACTGATAAGGAAATAATAAATAGAATCAGCAGACAAAAGGACAATCTTATATCACAAGATAGGTTTAAAAAAGAAAATGAAGGCAATTTTAGAATGAATAAAATAGCAGATGTATATGTGATGTATCAAAAGAAGCTTAAAGAAAACAATGCTTTAGACTTTGACGATCTTATATTTAAAACGGTGCAGCTTTTTAAGGAACATCCAGATATACTGGAATTTTATCAGAGAAAATTCAAATATATCATGGTGGATGAATATCAGGATACCAATAGGTCACAATATGAGTTTGTAAGATTATTAGCCCAGGCAGAAAAAAATATATGTGTGGTAGGAGATGATGATCAGTGCATTTATGCCTGGAGGGGTGCTGACATAGAGAATATTTTAAATTTTGAGAATGACTACATAAATACTAAAATTATAAAGTTGGAGCAAAATTACAGATCCAAGGCCAATATATTAAAAGCTGCCAATGATGTTATAAGTAATAATTTTAATAGAAAACAGAAAGTACTTAAAACCGTAAATGATAATGGGGATAAGATAAAATTATATAGAGCTAGTACAGATATGGATGAAGGAAGATATATAGCATCCCAAATTAAGGAACTTTTGAATGAAGATAAGAATAGGCATTACAGGGATTTTGCAGTGCTTTACAGAAAAAATGTTCAATCCCGTATATTTGAAGATATTTTTATGAAATCCAATATACCTTATAGAATTGTAGGGGGATTAAAGTTTTACGATAGAAAAGAAATAAAGGATATTTTGGCTTATTTGAAATTTATAAATAATCCTTTAGACAATGTAAGTTTGAGGAGAATAATAAATGTACCCAAGAGAAACATTGGAGAAGCTACAGTACAAAAAATACAAAGCTTTGCAGATTCCATGGATGAATCAATGTATAATGCTCTTTTAGATATTGACAGAAGTATGAACTTGACACAAAGAAGTGTTAATTCTATAAAAAAATTCTTGGGTCTTATAAATAGTTTTATAAAAAGCAGGGATAAAATCTCTGTATCTGATCTGATAAAGGAAATATTAAATACTACAGGGTATTTGGAAGAATTAAAGGATTCTAAAGAGCCAGACAGCATAAGCAGAATAGAAAATCTCAAGGAATTGGTGTCTGCAGCTGTGGAATTTGAGGTTACTTCAGAGGATACTTCTCTTTCTGCATTTTTGGAGAAGGTAACATTGGTTTCTGATATAGACAATTTTGACACTGATGCAGACTCGGTGGTGCTTATGACAGTGCATAGTGCAAAGGGACTTGAATTTCCTGTAGTTTTTATGGTTGGAATGGAAAATGGGATATTTCCAGGAATACAGTCACTAGATAATCCCAAGGAAATGGAGGAGTCAAGAAGACTTTGTTATGTGGGTATAACAAGAGCAAAAGAAAATATTTACATGACATTTGCTGACACAAGAAGAGTATTTGGTAAAATGGTATGTTATGAAAAGTCGGATTTTATAGATGAAATATCTGATGAATTAAAAGAATATGATAATTTTAAAAAATCGGATATTAATAACTTTATAAATAAATCTTTAAGTAAAAATATATTTTCTTCCGGTAAAAAGAGTATTTTAAATAATATGCCTCCTACAAGAGAAAATTTATCTATAAATAATATTCCTAAAGGTAACTACTTAAAACCAGAAAACATAAAAGAAGGAATAAAAGTGAAGCACAAGAAATTTGGAATAGGAACTATTGTGAGTATATCTAAAAAAGATGGAGATATAAAGCTTACTATAGTTTTTGATAATATGGGAATAAAAAATTTGATGTATGGGGTAGTCCCTTTAGAAGCGGTGTAGAGTAAGTGCAATATGGATATGAGAATTTATTTGTACAAAAGTTAGGAGGTGGTGTCTAGTGTATATTAAGGAAAAAATAGAGCAGCTTAGGAAAATAATAGAGTATCATAACGACAAATACTACAATCAGGATGATCCAGAAATAACTGATTATGAATATGACAAATTATACGTTGAATTAAAAAATTTGGAAGATAGTTATCCAGAGTATAAAATTCAGAGTTCACCAACTGAGAAAATAGGTGGCACAGTAAAAAGAGAATTGAGAAAGGTTAAACATGACATTCCTGTAGTAAGTCTGCAGGATGTTTTTTCAAAAGAAGAAGTATATAGTTTTGTTGAAAAGATAAAATCAGAAATTACATGTCCTAAATTTGTTGTAGAGAAAAAAATTGATGGATTAACAGTTGTACTGAGATATTATAATGGAGAACTTAAGGAAGCTATAACAAGAGGGGATGGATCAATTGGAGAATCTGTCTTTGAAAATATACTGCAAGTAGAATCCATACCCAAACGTATTCCAAGCAAGCTAAATTACTTAGAAGTTCGCGGCGAAATATATATGACTAATGAAAATTTCATAAAAGTTAATGAAAAACAGGAAGAAACAGGAGGGAAAATATTTAAAAACCCGAGAAATTTAGCGGCTGGAACCATAAGGCAATTGGATACCAGTATTGTAAGGGAAAGAAGTTTAAATATATTTATTTTTAATTTGGAAATTTCAGAAGGAAAGAAATTCGAGACACACTCGGAAACTTTAAAATGGTTATCTACCCAAGGATTTGATGTTAGTCCAGACTTTAAAATATGTAAAACTGCAGAGGAGGTTTGGAATGCCATTTTGGATATTGGAAAAAGTAGATGGGATTTAGGATACTCTATTGATGGAGCTGTAGTAAAAGTAGACAGCTTAAGTGACAGAATATCTTTGGGAATGACAAGCAAGGTACCTAAATGGACAGTGGCATTTAAATATCCTCCAGAGCAGAAAGAAACTGTTATTGAAAATATAATAGTTCAGGTAAGTCGTACAGGAAGACTTAATCCTCTTGCGCTGTTAAGACCTGTTACATTAGCTAATACCACGGTATCAAAGGCTACATTGCATAATCAGGATTTCATAGATTCGAAGGATATTCGTATTGGAGATACTGTAGTAATTCAAAAAGCCGGAGATATTATACCTGAGATAATAAGGAGTATTCCAGAGAAAAGGCCTGACTGGGCTAAAAAATATACAATACCTGATGTATGTCCTGTGTGTAATTCAAAGACAATAAAGGAACCAGATGGGGTTGATACACGATGCAGTAACCCGGATTGTGAAGCCCAATCATTTAGGAAGATAGGATATTTTGTGTCCAAAGATGCAATGAACATAACTGGATTTGGTCAAAATACAGTAGAAGCTTTAATGAAAGATGGTTATATAAAGAAAATTTCAGATATATATACTCTTAAAAATTATAAAGATGAATTGATAGAAAAAGGGATAATAGGCAAGGAAAAATCAGTTAATAACTTGTTAAATGCAATAGAGACCTCTAAAGATAATGACATTGACAGATTAATTACAGGTCTTGGTATAAGAAATGTAGGTAAGCAATCAGCAAAAATATTAGCTGCTAATTTCAATAGCATGGATGATATAGCAGGTACCACATATGAACAACTAATTGAACTTGAGGATTTTGGACCGACAACAGTGCCAGATATACTTGAATTTTTTACCAGCGATGCTTATAGGGAACTTATTAAAAAGCTGAAAGAAACAGGTGTAAATACCCTATCTAAGACATCACAAAAAAAGGTAGATAATAGATTTTCAGGAAAAACATTTGTTATAACAGGAACACTTCCTACTATGAAAAGGGAAGAAGCTGCTGAAATAATACAGTCATTTGGTGGTAAAGTATCTGGAAGTGTTTCAAAAAAAACATCTTTTGTTCTGGCAGGAGAAGAAGCTGGAAGTAAGCTGACAAAGGCCCAGCAATTAGATATACCTATAATTACAGAAGAAGATTTAAAGAATATGATGATTTAATTATTTTTAAAAATTTTGGAGATACTATTATAAAAGATATAATTAAATTTTAAAGGCCATATAAATATTTACAAAATCATAAAAAAGGATTATTATAAAAATAGTTTAATTTTTAATTTGCAGTTAAACTTTGGTATAAGACTTTGGAGGAGAAACATGAAAAATACAATAAATTTATTAGGATGGATAGGGGTTATATTTACTATTCTTGCACTAATATTAACGCTCCTTACTACATATCAATTTACGTATGTAAAATATTTTAGTGACTATTGTACACTGCAGTGGAGTATATTTATTACAATGATGATATGGGCTATAAATATGATAGTTTTTAGAACTAGTTTTAAAAATGTAATATATCCTCTTACATGTGTATTAATAGCTTGCGTAACCATGTTCTTTATGTATATGAAAGTTTACTAGAATTAAGAGACAATCTAAATAAGGATTGTCTCATTTTTGTTTATTTAAAGACTGTTGATTATATGAAAGGAAGATTTTATGAATATTACAGAAAAAGATGTGGATTATATATCAAACCTTGCCAGATTGGAATTCAATAAGGAAGAGAAAGAAAAACTTGTTAAAGACTTAAGCAAAATATTAGAGTATATGGAAAAGTTGGATGAACTTTATACAGAAGAGGAGAGTATAATTGTAAACCCTTATTATATGGAAAATAAATTTAGGGAAGATATTCTAGAACCTTCATTAGGGGTACAGTGGGTAATAGGTAATTCACCGGATAACTTTGAAGAATACATAATAGTGCCTAGAGTGGTAAAATAATTTTAAGGCACCCTGTATGAAATAATTTATCTAAATGGTAGGAGTGATTGAAGCAGATGAGGACAACTGCACATAGATTAAAAGATATGATAAAAAATAGGAAGATAAGTGTAGAGGAGATCACAAAGATTTATTTAAACAGGATAGATGAAATAGATAATAGTCTAGGAGCTTATTTGTATGTGGCAGGGGAACAATTATTGCAGAAAGCGAGGGAATTAGATGAAAAAATAGGCAAGGGTGGAAGTTTAGGAAAGCTTTTTGGTATCCCTATATCTGTGAAGGACAATATAAGTGTAAAGGACATGAAAAATACCTGTGCTTCAAAGATGTTAAATGGATACACATCACCTTATGATGCGTATGTAATAGAAAAAATAAAGTTTCATCAGGGAATGATTATAGGTAAAACAAATATGGATGAGTTTGCCATGGGATCTTCTACGGAAAATAGTTCTATGAAACTTTCAAGGAATCCATGGGATTTGGATAGAGTGCCTGGAGGGTCTTCAGGAGGCTCTGCCATTTCAGTGGCAGCAGGAGAAGCTGTATTATCTCTTGGTACTGATACTGGAGGTTCTATAAGGCAACCTGCGTCCTTTTGCGGGGTAGTGGGTTTAAAGCCAACCTATGGGAGAATATCAAGATATGGATCGGTTGCATTTGGCTCTACCTTGGATCAGATAGGAGTTATAGCAGTAGATGTAGAAGATTGTGCACTTTTAACTGAGTGTATATCTGGAATGGATGAAAAGGATTTTACTACAGCAGATATAAAAGTACCATGCTACAGTAAAAATTTGAGTAAAGATATAAAGGGAATGAAGATAGGAATACCTAGAGAATATTTTGGAGAAGGATTAGATGATAAGGTGAGAAAATCTGTAGAAGAGGCAATCTTGGTACTTAAAGAAAATGGGGCACAAGTTAGGCAATGTTCTATTCCGCTATCAGAATATGCCCTAGCGGCTTATTACATAATCTCAAGTGCTGAAGCTTCTTCTAACCTTGCCAGATTTGATGGAATAAGGTATGGTTACAGGTCAAAAAATTCTAAAGATGCGGTGGACATATATTTTAAGTCCAGAAGTGAAGGATTGGGCAGTGAGGTAAAAAGAAGGATAGTTCTTGGAACTTATGTGCTTTCTGAAGGGTATTATGATGAGTATTATAAAAAAGCCCTAAAGGTCAGAAAACTTATAAGAGGTCAATTTGAAGATATAATGAAGGAGGTTGATGTAATTGTATCTCCTACATGTCCTACTACGGCTTTTAAAATAGGAGAAAAAAAAGAAGATGTGATGGCAATGTATTTATCGGATATTTATACTGTACCGGCTAATATAACAGGGATGCCTTCTATATCTATTCCCTGCGGTATAGTAGATGGCCTTCCGGTGGGACTTCAGATTATGTCAGGTTATTTTAGGGAAGATGTACTTTTTGATATAGCCTATAGTTTTGAACAATCTACAAAATGGCATAATATTATTCCAGATATTCAAAAGGAGGACAGAAACTATGGAATTTGAAGCTGTTATTGGCCTTGAAGTTCATGTAGAGCTTTTAACAAATACTAAGATATATTGTGGATGTAGTACTGCATTTGGAAGTGAGCCTAATACACATGTTTGTCCTATATGTCTTGGCCTCCCAGGATCTCTTCCAAGACTAAACAAAAAAGCAGTAGAATATGCTATAAAAGCAGGACTTGCCCTTAATTGTTCTATAAATAATAAAAGCAGAATGGATAGAAAAAATTATTTTTATGCTGACTGTCCTAAAAATTATCAGATAACTCAGCAGGAAATGCCTATTTGCAAAGAAGGGTTTATTGATATAAAAAATCCTTCAGGTAAAAAAAAGAGAATAGGCATTGAAAGAATACATATGGAAGAAGATGCAGGAAAACTCATACATACTGATGAAGCTACATTAATTGATTATAACAGAGCGGGAATACCACTTATAGAAATAGTATCAAAACCAGATATGAGAACTTCAGAGGAGGCGGTTTTGTATCTTGAAAGTTTAAGAAATATACTTAGGTTCATAGGGGTATCAGATTGCAGGATGGAACAAGGTTCTCTCAGATGTGACTGCAATATATCCATAAGACCCAAATGCAGTATGAAATTAGGAGCAAGAACAGAAATAAAGAATATGAACTCTTTTAAAGCTCTTCAGAAAGCTATTCAGTATGAGTATAAAAGGCAAAGGAATTTAATAGAATCTGGAGAAAAAGTAAAGAGGGAAACTAGAAGATGGAACGATTTTGAAAATGTAACTGAAGTTATGAGAAACAAGGAGTATGCTAATGACTATAGATATTTTCCGGAGGGAGATTTGACAGTTATAAATATTTCAGATGCTTATATAGATAATATAAGAAAAACTATTCCAGAACTTCCATATAAAAAAGTAGATAGATTTGTCCAACAGTTTAAAATTTCCAGAAAAGAGGTAGAGATTTTAGTTTTAAATATGGAAATTGGAGATTTTTTTGAAAATACAGCTAAATTAACTGGAGATGCAAAATCTGTTTGCAATTGGATTATAGGGGATATATCAAGGCTTTCAAAGGAAAAGAGCATTCCTTTAAATAAATTAAATTTTACAGAAAAAGATTTAGACCAGCTGATTGAATTTATAAAATCCGGTGTTATATCTAATAATATAGGTAAGAAGGTTGTAGAGGAAATGTTTTGTAGTGGGAAAAGCCCTAAACAAATAATAGAGGAAAAGGGATTTGTTCAAAATAACAGTAAGGAGGAAATTTTAAAAATTGTAAGACAAATTATAGAAGAAAATCCAAAGTCTATTGAAGATTATAAAAAGGGGAAAAAAAAAGCAGTGAAATTTATCATAGGTATGGTTATGAAAAAGACCGGAGGAAATGCTAATCCTATGCTTGTAAATGAATTGGTAGAAGAAGAGATAGAGAAATATTAAATTTTCATAAAAAAGTAAGAGACTTATTCTTTAAGGTCTCTTATTTTTTGTTTCTGTTCTTTTATATTAATATCTTTTTTTATAAGCATATGCATATATTCAGTTATTTTTTCCAATAGATAATTCTTATACTTTATTTGAGAGAGTGTTTGTTTAACTATTATAAATCCCCAAATTAAAACGAATATTATAGTGCACATAGTTAAAATACCCAATATCTCTATAGCAAGTATCATTTTATATTCCTCCATAATATCAATTTTACAGATAATACTATCACTTAAATATACGCCAACATTATATCATAAAAAAAATCATATTAAAAATATTATAGTACAATTTGTTTATTTTTATATTTATATGACAATAATTTAACTAGTATTCCGTGGATGAGATGAGGAAAAAATTATGAAAAAACTTATTTATATAATAATAATTGTATTGGTGATTGGTGTAATTTCTATAACTTTAAGTGGAGGTGCACTGGAGAAAAAAACCAAGGAAATTCAAACTAGCAGTTATAAAAATAATTTAGTGTATAATTTAGGGCAATTGCCGGATGACTTAATAATGCTGGATTCAGATAATATACGGGAAAAGGATATACTTGTCAATGTCTTTGAAGGTCTGGTGAGCAGTAATGCCAATGGAAAGATAATTGCGGCTTTGGCAGAAAGCTGGAGTATAAGTGATGAGGGAACTAATTACACTTTTAAAATAAGAAAAAATGCAAAATGGAGTAATGGGACGGATATAACTGCATATAATTTTGTGGATTTTTTCTCACGTATATTGAGTTCAGATGTGAAAAATATATATGGGAGTCAATTAGATTGCATTTTTGGTGTAGAAGATTATAGAAAGGGTAAATGTGATTTTAAAAATGTAGCCATTACTGCTATAGATAAAGGTACATTATCCATAAGATTAAACTATCCTTGTAATTATTTTTTGAGTATACTTGCACAACCTATATATTCACTCAGAATTATTGATTATAAACTTGTAAATTGGAAAAAATACTATAATTCCATATTATATTCAGGAAGCTTTACCATGTCTAATTTATCTGATAAACAGGAAATAACTTTAAAGAAAAATTCTAAATACTGGAATGCTAATGAAGTAAAAAGCAATACTGTATTATTAACCTTTTTAAGAACCAGTGAAAGTTCTCTGGCAGCATTTGAAAGTCATAAAATAAATATATTTACAAATCCTCCTTTAGGGGAAATTGAAAATATTCGTAAAAAGGACAAATATATAACTGACACTGAATTAAAGGGTACAGGAATAGTTTTCAATTTAAAGAAACAAGGTATTGTAAATAATGTGAATTTTAGAAAGGCAGTGTCCCTGTCTATTGACAGAAATAATATAGTTAAAAATATATTAAAAAGTACGGTAATATTGGCAAATTCCTATATACCTAATTATGTAGATAGTGGATTGGAAAGTAATTTTATAAATAAGTCTTTTTTCTCGGAAAGTGCCAATGAAAAGGAGGCCTTAGAAGCTGTAAAAAATTTAGATTATGATAAAGAAAAAGAATCTTTAAAATTTATATATATAAATTCAGTTGAAAATAAAAAAGTATGTGATGAGATAGCAAATAATATGAAAAAATATATGAAAATAGATGTGAAATGTGTAGGCTATGATTTGAATTCTTTTAATAATGAGATAACAAAGGGCAATTACGATATGGCAGAAATATGTTATGAAGGATATTATAATTATCCCTTACCCTTTTTTCAAATGTGGCAGTCTTCTTCTACATATAATTTGTATGGATACAGTAATATAGATTTTGATAATAAGCTAGCTGGTACAGTTTTTGAAAAAGATATAAATAAAAAAGTGGAAATGTTTAAGAATATGGAAAATGTACTGCTTGAAGATATGCCTATAATACCTATATATTTCAATGAAACCATTATTATAACAAAAAATTATGTAAAAGATGTATATACTAATAAAATGGGTAACGTAAAATTGGATAAGGCTTATTTATGGAAAGATTGAATTTATGTAAAATATTTTTGAAAAAGATTATTAAAAAGGATCTCATTTAATAACTATGAGATCCTATATTAAGTTAGAAATGCGAATTAATTTTAAATAATATCCCCCTATATTTCAAAGATGAGTGTAGTCATTATTAGATTTCTTTTTAGGAGTAAAATATATACAATTTGTTTCTAAAGAGGAAAGGTTAGTAATAGGAGTAGCATAATTTAAAGTACATTTTCCATTCTTTTCATGAACACAATTTTCGGAACAATTAATATCCATCATCAGGTATCACCTTCCTTATAGAAGTCAGATCAAGTGATTCTTGGGATCAGGTGGAGTTTGTTTATAAGGAATACCTTTCTCCATCTGAACCTTAGAAGAACTTATCCAGGGGTGTAGCAGTGCTTATCCCCCACTTTGAAGAAGATAAGGGTATTAGCAATGGTAGCCTTCGGATAAATCTAAGGAATTATAAAATATTTTTTTAAAATAATTTTTGTTTATTATTATATACTTAAGATGCTTGTACTTTAGGTTATATTATTATGTCCTAAAATTATAAAATTTATTTCTAAAAATATATTTAATCTATAGATTTAAAGGAGATTCTGGTTTGAAAAAGTGTATTATAAGGAAAAATATGAACATATTTTTATAAGTATCAAAAGAAGCTTTTATAGATTTAAAATTTTCTTTTTTTCTACTATAGGTTACGTATTTAGCGAATATAGGAGCTATTTCAGAGGACTCTGGTGAAGGAATGGAAGATGGTCTGAAATTTTGTTCTTCCAATAAATCTTCTGATTTAAGTGAAAATTCCCTGTATCGTTCTACATCATTTAAATTAGGAGTTTCAGGCCAACTTAAAATTATACCTGAATCGATTAGTTGACGTTTAAAAACATCTAATACCACTAGATTATTTTTATTTTCATCTCTATATAAAGCTGTATCTATCATAAATACCATAAGATAGAGCATAACCTCAAGAGATGTAAATTCTATGTTTTTTTTGGATGTATTTTTTATAAACAATCCTTTCTCTGCATCATATAGTTTTAGAAGTCTTTCAGATATAAATTTTGCATTATCCTTAGACTTTATTATATTGGTATTTCTATATATTAAAGTATAGTTTATATAGTTTAATGCATCATTTTCCACATCTATATTTTTCAATATGCTGGATTGGGAATTTTGACCATAGTATTTTTCAAATAAAAGTTCTGATATATCTAATATTAAATCTTTACATTTAGTATCTTTTGAATAATTATAAAATATATTCAAAGCAAAACACAATTTTGTAAGTTCTTCAAAGGATAAATCATATAATTCTTCTTTTGAATCAATAAGCATATTTAAAATGTCCAAGGAAAAGTTTTTAAATTCTTCTTCTTCTTCCTTTTCAAGAAGAAGACTGCACTTATAGTAAGCATTCATTAGAAGAGCCTGAGATGAGAATTTGAATTTTTTGTTTTTTTCTACGAATTTTAAATCCTCAGAAGGAGAACTGTTTTCGTATTTTTTGTCAGTAAAAATACCTTGGATATTTCTAAAGTGTAAAGCATAAAACTCAAGTTGATTTTTACACATTAAACTGTAAAGTGGTTTTAAATTGTATTTATTTTTATCTATGTTATAAAAAGAGTTATAGTAGTCTGAAAGTTCCAGCAAGCATAAGGTCATAAATGCATTGCTGTCTATGTTTATTTCTTTTTTAAATTTATCTTCATTCCAACAAAGTTTGTTATCCATGTTTATAAGGACAGGATTTGCTTTTTTATATATACATAGAAGTGGAGAAACATCTTTAAATGTGGTAATATCAGAGTTAGATATATTTTTTGTATTTAGTTCTTTAATTGAGGTAAAAATTCCGCACTTGGAATGTAATACAATTTCTTTTAAAGATTCTTTTGAGAAATAAAATAATTGATGTTTAATATTATGAGGGTTTATTTTGTTAATTCTCAAAAAAGGTCCTATATATTTCAAAATATTTACACCTACCATAAATTAATCCTTATATAAATAATATGAGATAGGATGAAAAATAGTTCTTATTTATTTTTTAGAAAGGAAGAAATTTTATGAAAGCCGGAAAGTTAGACTGGAAAGATTTAAAAAGCATAATAGATAGAAATAGATCTGTTGAAAGAAAAGATGTTAGAGTAAGAAGTGGAATAGGGGAGGATTGCAGCGTAATAAATTTTGGGGATAAGGAATGTGTTGTTTCTACGGATCCTATTACTGGAGCTGATATAAATAGTGGAAAGCTTGCAGTACATATAAATTGTAATGATATAGCATCTTGCGGCATTGAACCGGTAGGTATATTGGTTACAATACTGTTACCTGAAAGGGCAGTTTTAGAGGATATAAACAGGCTTATGGGAGAGATTAGTGAAGAAGCTAGAAAGTTAAATGTGGAAATTTTAGGAGGGCATACTGAGGTAACCAGTGCAGTAAATAAAATAGTAATATCCTGTACTGCCATAGGAAAAGGAGATAAAGGAAAAGCAGTATCTACGTCAGGAGCGAAAGAAAAAGATGATATAGTGGTGACTAAGTATTTATGTTTAGAAGGTACCAGTATTATAGTAAATGATTATGAAGATAAGTTAATTGGATTGCTTACCAGGGAAGAAATAAGTGAAGCTAAGGATTATATAAATCGAATAAGTGTAGTTAAGGAAGGGATATTATCAGGAGAGTTTGGGGTAAATTCCATGCATGATATAACAGAAGGAGGAATATTAGGTGCTCTGTGGGAGATTGCAGAGGCTAGCAGAGTTGGTTTTAAGGTTTATAGGAATAAGTTACCTATAACTAAAATAACAGAAAAAATATGCAGTCATTATTTAATAGATCCTTTAAGATTAATTTCATCGGGAAGTATGCTTATTACAACACCAAGAGGTGAAGATTTGGTTCATGTATTGGAGGATAAAGGTATTAAGGCCTGTGTGGTGGGAAAAATCACCCAAAAGGGGTATAAGTTGATTTGTCATGATGAAGAAGAAGAAATAGATGCTCCTGGAAGAGATGAATTATTTATATTAGAGGAAAAATTAAAGTAATTAAGGTATAATTGAAGAATATAGTTTTAATTGTGGAGGTAGAATATGAGAGTCAATGGTAGAAAATGCAATCAAATCAGACCTGTAAAAATAACCAGAAATTATACAAAATATGCAGAGGGCTCTGTATTGATGGAAAATGGAGATACAAAGGTAATATGTACCGCTTCTATAGAAGATAAGGTGCCGCCATTTTTAAAGGGAAGGGGAGAAGGGTGGATTACCTGTGAATATAATATGATTCCCAGAGCTACCCAGGTAAGAAAGGCAAGAGATATAAATAGAGGCAGAATTGATGGGAGGACCATGGAAATTCAGAGAATAATAGGCAGAGCTCTCAGATCTGTGGTAGATTTGAAGGCTATAGGAGAAAAAACTATATGGATTGATTGTGATGTAATTCAAGCGGATGGCGGTACTAGAACTGCATCTATATCCGGTGCTTTTGTAGCTTTAGTTGATGCTGTAAATAAACTTCACAAACAAAATCCTTTTACTGTATATCCTATAAGAGATTTTGTAAGTGCTATAAGTGTAGGAATAGTGGATGACACAAGGATGTTGGATTTATGCTATCTAGAGGATTCCAGAGCTAAAGTAGACATGAATGTTGTAATGACGGATGCAGGAGAATTTGTTGAAATACAAGGTACAGGAGAGCAGAATCCTTTTACCAGGGAAGATTTAAAAGAACTTTTAGCTTTAGCGGAAAAGGGAATAAAAAGCATGATTAGTGCACAAAAAGATAGTTTGAAAATGGATTCTCTATGGATAGGAACAGGTGGGGGACAATGAAAAAGTTAATAGTGGCAAGCAATAATGTCAATAAAATAAAGGAAATAAAGCAAATACTCTCTAAGTATCCAATAGAAGTTATATCTATGAAAGAGGCTAATATGGATATAGATATTGTAGAGGATGGAACTACATTTCAAGAGAATGCCTATAAAAAAGCTAAAACAATATATGATTTATTAAAAGTTAAATGTATGGTACTGGCAGATGATTCAGGTCTTGTAGTAAGGGGGCTAAATGGAAGGCCCGGGGTATATTCTGCAAGATTTGCAGGAGAACATGGAAATGATAAAAAAAATAATGAGAAACTTTTAAAACTTTTGGAACACAAAGGATATGAAGATAGAAAAGCTAAGTTTGTGTGTGCAATTACGTTGATAGTAAATGATAGTAGAGTTCTGGAGGTTCAAGGAGAAATAGAAGGTATAATATGTGAAGAAGAAAGAGGAACTAATAGATTTGGATATGATCCCTTATTTTATATACCAGAATATAATATGACCTTTGGAGAAATGGATTCTATACTTAAAAATTGTATAAGCCATAGAGCTGTGGCACTAAGGGCGTTAGAAAAGGAAATGAGGTACCTTATAAAGGAGGTATAAGTTTGCATATAGGAGTAGTAAGTGATACTCACAGGTATAAAAAGTTCATAAGTAAAGTTGTGGATGTATTGCATAGCACAGAATTAATAATTCATTTAGGAGATAATGTTCAAGATATTAACGATATAAAAAAGGTCTATACAGGGACTATTATTAATGTAAAAGGTAATTGTGATTTTAATACAGATACTCCCATTGAAAGATTAGAAATTATAAATGGGAAAAGGTTTTTTATAACTCATGGCCATGTCTATGACGTTAAACGCGGATTATATAGGTTAAAATACAGAGCTTTAGAAGAAAAAGCAGATATAGTCTTGTTTGGACATACTCATATATCACAGATAGCATATAAAGAGGGAATATGGTTTATTAATCCAGGAAGTCCCTCTATACCTAGAGATGGGTTCAATAGTGTGGCAACTATAGATATACAGAAAGGAATTGTAAGTCCAGATATTAGAGGAATTTAAATAAAAATAAAAAAACTGAAAAATAGGTATTGACGAATTAATATATATCGTGTAGAATAATTAATGTCGTCAAGAGTTTTAGGCAATTTTTAGTTTAAAGTATTAAGGGTTTTAGTACTTTTAACGTCGGGGTGTGGCGCAGATGGGAGCGCGCGTGGTTTGGGACCATGAGGTCGCAGG
>NZ_DAIQBT010000029.1:0-40646 GCF_036781005.1 Clostridium sp.
ATTCTTATTTTTTAGATATGTATGGAAGGTATGAGAATATAGATGAGGAGGTAAGGAATATGGTGAAAAGCTTTTATGATCCCAAAGTAGAGGAAAGAGGAATAGAAAAAGGCAAGATAGAAGTAGCTAGAAATCTATTGAAAATGGGAATGGATTTATTAGCTATAATGCAAGCAACAGGGCTGACAAAAGAAGAAATTGAAAAGATTAAAGAGAATATGAATTAGAAAATGGCAAATTAGTAGCAAGCTCAGCCAAGGTTTTGGCTCTTAGCCTCAGGTGACAAAATAATTCATCTGAAGCTTTTTTTATATTGAAACTGTTATAGTTTTTACAAAGGTCTGGCAGTCACATAATACAACTTGTAAATAAATAAAAAAAATGATATTATTTTGTAATGATGATACGGGGGTGATATATTGATTAATGATATGGACTTATTAATACAGCAGAGGCAGATGAAAACAAATAAAAAACAAAAAAATCAAATTCCATATGCAATTAGCATCTTTTTAATTGCACTAGCTATCTGTGCGTTTCTATGGAAATATAATTATAAATATATTCCTTATTGGATTATAGGTATTGGATTTGGTGTTACATTAAGATATTCTAGATTTTGCTTTTCAGCAGCACTTAGGGATTTTATTATTTTGCGAAATACAAAGCTTTTAAAGGCTTTATTATTGGCTATGATGGTAAGCACTGTAGGCTTTGGCATAATTCAATACATCTATCTTGAAAATAATCCTATAGATTATATACGTATTCCAGGTTCTATAACTTCAGTAGGCCCTCATATTGCAATAGGAGCATTTATATTTGGAATTGGTATGACTATTGCTGGAGGCTGTAGTTCAACGATTCTTACGAGAATTGGAGAGGGACATGCCTTCCCTTGGGTAGTTTCATTAGGATTTATAATAGGTAATATTTTAGGGGCAAATAATTATTCCTTTTGGTATGACAAAATTATTAGTAATACAAAAGTAATTTACTTTCCGGAATATGTGGATTTAAGAATTGTAGTTATACTTCAATTAGTTGTTTTAATGATTTTATATAGGATAGCAAGTGGATATGAAAATAAAAAAAATTAAAAACATGAGGGAGGCGTGTATATGGCAGTAAGAGAACTTAATTGTCTGTATGAACCATGTCCAATTCCGTTAATTAAGGCGGTTAAGGAATTAAAAACAATGCAATGTGGAGATATTTTAGTTTTGCGTTCAGACCAAAGTTGCATTGGAGTTATTGTAGAAGAATGGGGGCAGCAAAATAATTACTTGGTAAGAGTAGTGGATTTAGAGAATGGAGAATGGGAAATTTATATTCAAAAGCCATGATAATATAGGAGGGGATTAAAAATATGGTTGAATGGTTAAAAAAACCCTGGCCCTACTGGGTTGGAGGTATATTATTGGGCATTTTTAATGTGACTTTACTGGCAATAACGGGAACAGTATGGCATATAAATACTGGTTTTCTCACATGGGGTATGGAGATATTAGATTTCATTGGTATTAAGGTATATGATTGGAGGTTTTTTAAAATATTTAATTATACATATAACGATATAATTTTAAATCATAATTTATTTATTAATAAATATACAATTTTAAATATTGGTGTAATTACAGGGTCTTTAATTGCAACATTGTTATCATCTCAATTTAAGTTGAAAAGGTTAAAGGATAAAAAGCAGACTATTCTTGCCCTTGTGGGGGGAATTATTATGGGTTATGGAGCTAGACTTACTTCTGGCTGTAATATTGGAAGTTTTTTCGGTGGCATACCATCCTTTTCTTTACATGCGTGGGTTTATTGGATTTTTGTTGTTTTGGGAGCTGTAGTAGGGACTAAAATTTTATCTAAATTAATCTAGGAGGAAATATACCTCCTATTTTTTTAACAAAATGCTCTTTTATTAGAAGTTATAAAATCTGCAAACATCCTCTCATATTTGGTAAGTACGTAATTTTTTCTATAGCAAAGATAGTAATTAAATTCTATTTTAATTTCATCCACCGTAATTTGTTTAAGAAGACCCTTTTTTAATTCATTTTTAACTATTATCTTAGGTAAAAAGGCCACTCCTTTCCCGGCTAATATAGAAGATTTAATAGCTTCTGGAGAATTTAGAGAATAAATAACATTTAAGTCTTCTAATAAAACACCTTTTTCTTGAAAAGCATTTTTTACTAAGTATCTGGCATTAGAGCTTTCCTCTCTCAGTATAAGAGGCAATTTTTTTAATTCTTCTATAGTAATATGATCTATGTTTTCGCTACTATTTCCAACTAAAATCAATTCATCTGAGGTTATATATTCAATATCCAGGCTGTCTTCTTCTGGATTACCTTGAATAATTCCTATATTAATGGAATGATCACATAATTTTTTTATAACTTCAGATGAATTGTTAACTTCCATATTTATATCTAACTCCTTATGGAGTTTTTTAAAGACAAATATAGTACAAGGAAGAGCATACTCCCCTATGCTTTTACAGGAACCAATAAGTAACCTTGGTACATCCTGTTGTAAATTTTTAAGATCTCTTTCTATATTGACTTTAATAGATAATAGAGTATCAGCATAGTTAAATACAACTTTTCCTTCCTCTGTTAGCTTAACACCTTTGTTACTTCTTATTAAAAGATTTGACCCAAGTTCTTTTTCTAAATTTTTAAGTTGCATACTAAGTCCAGGCTGAGTAAGGTGAAGATGGTAAGCAGCTTTTGATATACTATTGTACTTTACGGTCACGTAAAATGACTGAAGATACTCAAGATTCACATCGTCACACCCTTAAATTTAAAATAATCTGTATACTTTAATAACTTATATTGTATCATTAGTTGCAATAAAAATGAATACAAGCCATAGTTATTTTCATGGATAATTTTGCAATATAATGATTTGTTATGCAGTATAATGAATCATTATAATAAAAACCTATATGGCTATATTATAATTGATATAAAGATTGAGATAAAATTAACAAGAAAAGGGGAGTAGTGGTGAAGAAAAAAACAATAGGTGAAAGGGTATTAACTGGTGTAACAGTAATTGTTATTTTAGTAATATGGTTTATGACCACAAAATTAGGATTGGTTGATCCCAAAATAGTACCATCTCCTCAATCCGTATGGGATGCATTAATTGATATTATGCAGAATGGATATAAAAACTATACACTATTTCAGCATCTAGGGGCAAGTATGAATAGACTTATTAGCGCCTTTTTTTCTGCTATGATAATTGCTATTCCATTAGGACTTGCAAGTGGTTATAATTCAAAACTTAGGGCAATTTTTGAGCCTATTATAGAATTTTATAGACCACTTCCGCCATTAGCATATTATACGCTTTTAGTTTTATGGATGGGAATTGAAAATGAATCTAAGATTGCACTTCTATTTTTAGCTTGTTTTGCACCAATATATATTTCTTGCGTATCAGCAGTTATAAAAGTAAAAGAGGATTACATAAATAGTGCTTATACAGTAGGTGCCAGTAAAATGCAAGTATTTCTTCATGTAATATTTCCAGCGTGTTTACCTGACATTTTTACAGGGTTAAGAACAGCTTTAGGTGTTGCTTATACTACTTTGGTATCTGCTGAAATGGTTGCTGCAAACTCTGGTATAGGTTGGATGGTATTGGATGCAAGTCGTTATATGAGAAGCGATATTATATTTTTGGGAATCATTATAATGGGGATTACAGGAATTTTATTAGACAAAAGTATACAGTTTATTGAAAATAAAATTGTTCCTTGGAAGGGAAAAGAATAAAAATATAATTCAGGAGTGATATAAATGAATTTTAAAAAAATCTTAGCTAATGTGGCAATAGTAGCTATGACGGCAGCATTATTTGCAGGATGTGCATCATCAAAAAATTCCGCAGGCAATGGGAAAAATAATGGTGCTTCATCAAATTTACCTAAGGTAGTAAACATAGGCACTCAGCAAATGCCTAATGATGAAAAAATTGCTATAGCAAAAGACTTCTTTGAAAAAGAGCTTGGAGTTAAGGTTAAGATTATTGAATTCCAAGCAGGGGACATAAGAAACGCTCTTGTTTCAAAGGATATTGACTTTGCCTTACTTGGGTCAGCTTCTGCAGCACAGGGTATTGCAAGTGGTATTGACATAGAAACAATTTGGATACATGAAGTTCTTGGGAATGCAGAACAATTAGTTGCTAAAAAGGATTCAAATATTAATTCTATAAAGGATCTTAAAGGGAAAAAGGTTGCTACACCATATACTACAACAACACATTATAGTTTATTAAAGGCTTTAGAGTTAAATGGTATGTCTGAAAAAGACATAAAACTATTTGATATGCAAATGCCTGATATATATGCAGCATGGCAAAGAGGTGACATTGATGCAGCTTATGTATGGGAACCAACACTTTCTAATCTTTTAAAAGATGGCAGAAGTATAATTTCAAGTAAGGATATGGCGGAGAAAGGCGTTATTACATCTAACGTAGAGGTTGTTAGGAGGGAGTTTGCTGATAAATATCCGGATCTTGTAACAAAGTATATCAAGGCTGTAAACAAAGCTGTGAAGCTATATAATGAAAATCAAGCAGATGCTATTAAAACACTTTCAGATTCTTTAGAAATTACACCAGAGGAAGCATTAAAACAAACAAAAGGCTCTATTTGGCTTACTGCTGAACAGCAATTAGATCCTGCTTATTTTGGAACAAGCGATAAAAAGGGTAACCTAGTAAAATCATTAAAAGATACAGCTGATTTCCTATACAAACAAAAGAATCTTAAAAAAGAACCTCAGCTGGATACTTTTGAAAAAGCGGTAAACCCGTCATTTATAGAAAAGGCTATAAAATAATCTGTAGAAAGCTTAAAGCAATGTAATAGAAATGGAGAGTTTTGCATGGATGAAATAGTAAAAGATAAAACAGACTGTGTGGTAACAGTGAGAGATGTGAGTTTAAGATATAGTGGGGAAAAAGGTGATGTTACTGCACTTCAACATATAAATTTAAATATTAAAGAAGGGGAATTTATATGCGTACTTGGACCATCTGGCTGTGGTAAAAGTACCTTATTAAAGATTATTGCAGGTTTTCTTCAGCCATCAGAGGGAGAGGCTGCAATGGATAACAGCCCTATTAGTGGACCGGATTGGCATAGAGGAGTTGTTTTTCAAAGCCCTACCTTATATCCATGGCTGAATGTTCATGATAATGTTGCTTTTGGCTTAAAAATGAGAAAGTTTTCAAAAGGCGAAATTAAAGAATTAACAGATAAATACATAGAACTTGTTGGTTTAAATGGATTTGAAAAACATAAGCCCTATGAACTTTCTGGGGGTATGAAACAAAGAGCTTCTCTTGCAAGGGTTTTAGTAAATAAGCCAAGAATGATTTTAATGGATGAACCCTTTGGAGCATTAGATGCTTTAACAAGGCAAAATATGCAAACCTTAATAAGAACTATTTGGACTAAGACCAAAAATACTGTTTTCCTTATTACTCATGATGTAGATGAAGCCTTAGCCCTTGCAACAAGAGTTATTGTAATGTCAAGCAGGCCAGGTAGAATAATTAAGGAATTTAATACGGATTTCACATATCATATTTTAGGTGTAAGCCATGAAGAAGCAAGATATACACCTGAATATATGAATGTTAGAGAAGAAATCTTAAAAATTATTAATAGCCAAAGTTAAAGATCATCATATAAACAAGTGTTATGCTGTATAACACTTGTTTATTATAAAATGGCATAGGATTGTATTATAATTAACATAGATATTGAGATAAATTTAACAAATTATAAATAAAACAATTAAATCATGGAGGGGTAAAAATGAGTAAAAAGTATTTAATAGTAGGTGGAGTTGCAGGTGGTGCATCTACAGCAGCCAGATTAAGAAGATTAAGTGAAGAAGATGAAATAATAATGTTTGAAAGAGATCCTCACGTATCCTTTTCAAACTGCTGTCTGCCATATCATTTAAGTGGAACAGTAAAGAAGGCAGAAAGTCTAGTACTTATGCACCCAGATAAGTTTTTAGCACAGTACAATATAGATGCTAGGGTCAATAATGAGGTTATAGCCATAGATAGAGTGAAAAAAGAAGTGACAGTTAAAAAAACATTAACTGGAGAAGAGTACACTGAAAACTATGATAAATTAATATTATCTCCAGGTGCAAAGGCTATAGTTCCTCCCATAAAAGGAATTGAAGGCATAAAGGTATTTACAGTAAGAAATGTTGTAGATATAGACAAGCTAAACAAATCTGTAAAAGCAATGGGAATAACTAATATTTCAGTAATTGGAGGAGGATTTATAGGAGTTGAAGTTGCTGAAAACTTAAAAGAAGCAGGACATAATGTAACTCTAATTGAAGCTCTTCCTCACATCATGAAACCTTTTGATTATGATATGGCTCAGATTCTTCACAAAGAAATGTATGATAAGGGCGTAAATCTAATTGTTGGAAATAAAGTAAGTGCCTTTGAAGAAGATACTGTTGTTTTAGAATCTGGTAAGAAGATAGAAGCAGAGGCAGTAGTTATGGCCATTGGTGTAGCTCCAGAGACTTCATTAGCTGTTAAAGCTGGTCTTGAAATTGGAGAAACTGGATCTATAAAAGTGGACCAAAATTATAGAACTAGCGACAAGGATATATATGCAGTTGGAGATGCTATTGAAGTATACCATGCTTTAGCTGGAAAGACAGTTAGATTACCATTAGCTGGACCTGCTCAAAAACAAGCAAGACAAGTTGCTGACCATATTCATGGAAGAGTTGTAAGAAATACAGGATTTATAGGATCATCAATAGTAAAATGTTTTGATTATAATGCAGCTTCAGTAGGTTTAAATGAAGAAATGATAAAAGCACTTAAATTAGATATTAATTATGAAGTAGCTAAAGTAATTCCAGGAGATAAGGTTGGTCTAATGCCAGGATGTGAACCACTTCACTTTAAGTTGATTTTCCAGGTGCCGACAGGAAAAGTATTAGGTGCTCAAGCAATTGGCAGAGGGAATGTAGATAAGAGAGTAGATGTAATTGCTACAGCTATTAAATTTGGAGCAACAGTGGACGACTTAAGAGACTTAGAATTATGCTATGCTCCACCTTTTGGAACTGCTAAGGATGTAGTTAATTTTGCAGGATATGTTGCTACTAACCTATTACATGGCGAATTCAAACAAGTAAGAGAAAAGGATATTAGAGACTTAGTTAAAAAAGGAGCTTGTATAATAGATGTAAGAGAAAAAAAAGAGTATGAATTAAGTCACATAATTGGAGCTAAAAACATACCACTTAGTGAAATAAGACAAAGAATAAATGAAATACCTAAGGATGAACCAGTATATCTACAATGCAGAAGTGCTCAAAGAAGCTATAATGCATTAATGGCGCTTAAGCACTTAGGATACGAAAATGTTTATAATGTTTCAGGTGGATTTATGGGAATATCATTCTATGAGTATTTCAATGACGTGACAACAGGAAGAGAAAAAATAGTTACAGATTATAATTTCCGATAATATCAACCCAAGTGCAAGTCTAATATAGTTTAACTAACAGATTAGACTTGCACAAAAAAAATAAAACTAGAAATGGGGAAGTGAAAGAAATATGAATAATCAGACAGAAATAAGAACTAGAACTAAATCAGGTTCTGTAAAGGGAACCTCTGAAAAAGTAACTATAAATAAGACACAAACATTTATTGGACTTATAATTTTAATAGCTATGGCTGCTTTTGCATCATCCCAATCTGCAAAGAACCCTAAATTGGGATTGTTTTTAATAACTGGACTATCAATTGGATATTTAATGCAAAGATCAAGATTTGGATTTGCAGGAGGTATAAGAAAACTATATGTAACTGGAGATTCAAGTTTAACAAAAGCATTAATGTTATTGCTTACCATCTCATTAATAATGACAGCAGGGTTACACTTTGGTTCATATCTTAATGGTGCTCAGGTTGCTTATAAAGCTATAGAGGGAGCTAAGATAATACCAGGAACTCAAAATGTTGAACCCGTTAGTATTTTAGCTACATTAGGTGGATTAATATTTGGTATTGGTATGATGCTAGGTGGAGGATGTGCCTCTGGAACACTTACAGATGCAGGTGAAGGTGAAGGAAGAGCATTAATAGTTTTATTCTTCTTTGTAACAGGATCTGTATGGGGAGCACATGATATGGCTTGGTGGAAAACTACTTTCGTTTATTCTTGGAATACAAGAGTTTATTTACCAGATGTTTTTGGTTATATGGGAGCCATAGTAATTTCATTATTAGGATTCTTAGGAATTTATGTTTTTGCAAAATGGTATGAAAATAAGAGAAAAAGAGAAAATACACTTATTCCATTAGAATATGAAGAGTGGGAAAAGGAATTGGAAGAACCAGCTGAATACAAGTTCTTTAGTAAAGAAACTTATCACAAGTTCTTTATAAAAAGATGGTCTTTCTATACTGGAGCAGTGCTTTTATCAGTTATGTTTGAAGTAATATTACTTTCAACAGGCAAGAGCTGGGGAGTAACTTCTACTTTTGCATACTGGGGAGCTTGGATATATCAATCAATAGGGTTAATTGATGTTTCAAAATGGCCTTATTTTGCAAAAGAGATGAAGAATATAAATGCAGGGTTTATGAACGACCCAGGTTCAATGAGAAACTTAGGAATAATTATAGGTGCTTTAATATCTCCATTATTAGCAGGACATTTTTCATTTAAGAGAGGCTTTAAATTTAAAGATATTGTTTTCTATGCAATAGGTGGAATATTTATGGGATACGGCGCAAGACTTTCAGCTGGATGTAACATAGGAGCCTTATATTCAGGAATATGTAATTTCTCCTTATCAGGATGGACATTCATGGTGGCCTTAACTATTGGAGGAATAATCGGAGTTAATTTAGTTAGAAAGTTTAATATCGCCTCATAAGAGGGACTGACCCTTGTAAAAAAGTGGAAGCAAGGGGACTGACCCCTTTCAAAAAATGGAAATACCACTGGGGTGGTTACACACTGTGGGAAATTCCTTGTAGCATAAAATTTACTTACTTCATAAGATAAATCATAGGGTACTAAACGAATAATAATAAAATTATACTAGGAGGTACTTATGATTTATCTAGATAATGCTGCTACTACCTTTCCAAAACCAACTGAAGTTTATGACGAAGTTTTAAACTGTATGAAAAGTTATGCTGCAAATCCTGGAAGAAGTTCACATGATATGGCTATAAAAGCTTCTTCTAAAGTTATGGAGACTAGACAGGAACTTTGTAAATTGTTCAACATTTCTAACCCCTTGAATATAGTCTTTACAAGCAATGCAACTGAGGCGCTTAATATAGCTATAAAGGGTGTTCTTAAAAGCGGAAACCATGTTATAAGTACAGTTATAGAGCATAACTCCGTGCTTAGACCTTTAAATTCTTTAAGTAAAAGTGGAATTAGCTATACTCTTATTGACACTGATGAAAATGGCTATTTAGATATTGATGCATTAGAGAAGAAAATAAGAAAAAATACCAAGGCTATTATAGTAAATCATGCTTCAAATGTTTTAGGAACTGTGCAAAACATAAAAGCCATTGGAAAAATTGCAAAGGATTACGGAATAATATTTATAGTAGATGCTTCGCAAAGTGCAGGTACTATAGATATAAATGTTCAAGATTGTAATATTGATTTGATTGCCTTTCCTGGTCATAAAGGTCTTTTTGGTCCACAAGGTACCGGCGGCCTTTATATTAAAGAGGGATTAATCCTTGAAGCATTTAAGGAAGGAGGAACAGGCAGTAATTCTCATTCTATGATTCAGCCAGACTTCCTTCCTGACAGATTTGAGAGTGGAACTTTAAACACCCCAGGTATTGCTGGTCTTTGTGAAGGCTTAAAGTTTATTAGAAAAGTCGGAAGAAAAAACATCCAAAATCACGAGGAAGATTTAGCTAAGGATTTGCTGGAGGAGCTTCAGAAGCTTTCCTATATTAAAATATATGGCCCCTTAAATGCAGAAAATAGAAGTGCAGTTGTTTCTATTAATATTGATGGAATGGACAGCTCTCATGTAGGATATCTTCTAAATAAAAAAGGAATAGCTGTTAGAACAGGTTATCACTGTGCGCCCCTTATTCACAGAATAATAGGAACGCTGAATAAGGGTACCGTTAGAATAAGCCCTGGGTATTTTAATAGTTTCCAGGATATTGAGGCAGTTGTTAAAGCTATTAAGGATATCTACAATTATAGATTGTAAAATAGTGCTCTAAAAGTCCTCATTAATATAAAACTTTAAAATGATGGATTCTATATATATTTTATTTTCATATTAGAATAAGATAATGATTACAAAGCATCATTATCTTATTCTTTTTTAGTTTACTATAAAATTTCAATATTTTCACGTTTTTGTACATTTTTCATAGCATTTTTTGTATCAAAAATAGCTATGGCGTTTGCCTGAACAAAATCGTAATCAACATTGGCATGACCCGTTGTAATAATAATCAAATCAGCAGCTCTTACCGTGCCTATGGTTAGACTTTCCATACCCTTAAAGGCTTTCCCTATAATCATCAATATCTTATTTATATGCAACTCCCAGTACTAAAATATTAGAACCATTCACATATACTTATACCCACTTTATTACACAGCATTGTAAGTTCGTTAATTAACCCTATATTTATATCTCTATAGGTATTTTCTAGCACCTTTTCCAATAGCACAAACAACTTTTGAAGTGTTTTTGTTTTATAAATCAAGTTGCCAGGATCAACACGCTTTAGGGAAAAACCTAGATAAAAGTCTTTACCGCATTTAAGACTTGAACTTTGTTCAAGAATCGGCTTAATAAATTCTTCTGTTGTCCCTGGATATGTTGTTGATTCTAACACAACTATAGTATTCTTTTTTAGATATTTTGATATAGCTTCAGTTGATGATTTAATATAGCTTATATTGGGCTGTTGATATTCATCAAGCAACATTTTTTTCATATTGCATTTCTCCTATATTATTTATAAATTTTATATCTTTTTATGATATATGCCCTTTGCAGAACTATAGAATTGGTACACTTTATAATATGTGACTTACGAAAAAATGCATACAGATATAAAATATATGTTTCATAATACTTATGTTGCATACATATTTTTATAGTATAAGGAAAAATTTTTTTGGGGGAAGTTCAATGAGTAATAACAGTTACATAGTTAGAACTTCAAAAGATAATTTATATAGATTTTATATTAATAACGGTAGTTTAATGGTAGAAAGGTTTCAGGGGCTAAAAAAAACCAATACCTATACTTTCATAAAAGATATTTTAGAATATTCTTTGTACATAGATAAAAACGATAAAATATATATAGTTTGCATCACAAATAAGGGGCAGCTTATGTATATTGATTTTAATAGCAATTCTAGCCCAATAGAAATACCATGCTTAAAAAGTGAAATACTTATTTATTCTCTTAATATACTATCTATGGACTCTAGCGTGCATATTTTTTTCGCAGCTAACGATAAAACTAAACAATGTAACTACATATATCATTGCTATTTAAATTCAAATGAATGGACTAATGAAAAAGTAACAGAAATAGATTATTCAAAATATACACGCGCATATTTTTTAGATTTCTATGAAAAAGATATATATATATTTTACTGTAAAAATAGTGTTTTTGGGCAATATACCATAATAAGGTATAATACAAGTAACAAAAAATGGAGTGATTTTGAGAACAATATTTTGATTAAAAATATAAATAACTTAAAATTTCTCATCTCTCCAAAAGGTATGGGTATAATATACTTTAATAAAATCATAAATAATAATGCTGAAACTCATGCTTTATATAAAGATTTTAATAATCTAAATTCTATATGGAGTTACAATAATATTTCCAGTAGCAATTCTAATGCCCTAAAGCCTATAATATTTTCCATAAATAATATTTTTTATTATTTATGGAATACAGGCACAAGCGTAATAAAAAATCTGATAACTTAATAAATTGGAGCAAGGAATTTAGGATAAGCATTAAAGAAGAAAATATGAAGGAACTAACATACTTAAGCAATTTTTCACAAGATAAGGATTTAAAACTTAACTCAATATATTTTTTCTATCTGAAGGTCATTTATCAAATAATTAATCCTAAATTAATCTGTAGTTATGAAAGTTTAAGTATGGATAAATTAGAAGACAGCCATAGCAATGCAGCAGTTGCTTTAGAAAAAAATTATATATATGCTATGTTATCAAACAACAGAATTATAGAGGGCAATGATACTTATATTGATAAGTTACGATTAGACTTAGAAGATAACAATAAAACTATAAAAAAATTAAATAGATGCATCGAAGACTATAAAATTGAATTAAAGAAGTTGAAAATAGAAAATATGAAAAAAAATCATGAAGATCTAGATACTAATAATTATTATGAATTGAAGATAGCAAAATTAAGGGAGGAAATGGATACCCTAACTAAAAACACAAACGAAAGAATAAGGAATCTTCTAGATATAATAGATGAAAAGGAGCATATAATAGCTAAACTTTACAATATAATTAAATCAAAAAAATAGGTTCCTGTACTATCAATACAGGAGCCTTTTTTAGTGCGATTACATCATATTGAACTGAAATCAAAAGGTACTATAAGCATAGGAAGCTACTTTTTACTAACAGTTACCTAAAACTGAACTAAATGTAACAGCAAATTGAACAGCCTGACCGTTACCAGCACAAAGTGATAATCTCGTTGCTACTAAGCCGGCAGTTATATTAGCACAGGTAAGGAGAGTTGGATCATTACAAAGTGCTTTAGCTTCTGCTTCAGTAGCAAACACACCTATACGCTTGTTTACGCAGAAATTATTGATGCAGCATATACTCGTAGTGCCTGGAACAGCCTCACATGTTGTATTAATAGGCAATAGTGGTCCTGTTATCGGGAAAACATTGGCTATAAACGGAATACATCCTACAAGCCTTACTTCAAATGCAGGCATTTGAAATGTACCAGTAGTACAATCTGCAGCAGAGCAGGTAACAGTAATAGGATTGACACAGCAAGCTAAATTGGTAGTAGTAAAAATAATATTTTGGTTTGTAACGGGGACAGTTGGATCATCATCGGATGTTACTGGAATAGTAAAGCCATTAGGAACATTAACTACACAACAAGATGTTCCTAATACTGGGTCTGCTACTGTTGGTGCATCACCAAGTAAAGACTTTAGTTCTTTTTCTGCTTCTTCTGAAGTTAATTTAGTATTTTCATCTATTACTGTTGTTGCCACTTGTTCGCTGAAATTTTCCATTTCTTTAATAATATCTTGAATATTTTTCAATTATAACATCCCCCTAATATAATTATGAGATTTATTATCCAATATTATAGTACGATACTATGAAAAAAAGTGTTACAGTTTTTATTAAAAATATAAGTTATAACATTCAATATAGTTTGCATACTTTATATAAATAGAATTATGTGAAAAGGGTGTAGGTTTATGGTAACTATGGAGCAAAACATGTATATATTAAAGCAATCTGATGGCACTATATGGAGCTTTAAATACGATATAGAGCGTGGTATTGTGTATAAAACCTGCAAAGGAGAAATTTGGTCCAATTACAGTATATTGATAAAAGAAGCGAAAGAAAAATTCTCAGCAACAATTTTACCCAATGATAGTATATGTGTTGTATACGAAGATTTGGATGGAAACTTAATGTTGCACATTTTTAACCATATAAACTGGAAGGCATATTATCTTATGCATAATTGTAAAGAAGATATCTTTAATATTTATTTTAGAACTGTTTTGTACAAAAATAGATTATTCTTATTTTATAGTATTTACCACAAAGGTAGTAATAAAATAACTATAGTTTTTCAAACTATTGATGGAACAGGTAATTTATCTTCACCAAGTTTAATAGATGATATTTACTTCCATTATGATATTCCTTTTTACTTACATGTTTCTAGTGAAAATGTTTTGTACATTATGTATCAAAAATATAAAAATAATCATGAACTTGGATATAGGCTGCTAAGTGCTGATGCTAAAAGCTGGTCTGAATTTTATGTTATTGATGATTGTTCTTTGCCATTTGTAGAATATTCTTTATTGGCAATTGAGAACAAAATACATTCACTTTATATAAAAAAGGATGAAGAAAGCATTTATTCCATTACCTATTGTAGGGGTAATCCATTACACCATAATCGTAATAATATCTGGAGTGGTCATAATATTATTTCATGTGCTTTTTTTATAATAAATAAACATATTTGGTGCTTGTGGATGCAAAATAATCAAATTTACAGTACCGTATCTATTGACCATGGAGAAGTTTTTAGCATTCCTCCCCAGGCTGAATTAATAGAAACATCAAGTATATTTAAAGCAACATATATATCAAATTTTCAAGAAAATAAAAGAAATATGTATATAGGGGAAATTTTTGTTGTAGATAATAATAATATAGAATGTTTGGTGGTGGATAATATTTGTGGAATTGTCCATAGCAGTAATAAAAGTAATAAGTATCTATTCTATACTAAATATTTAATTAACAAGTCTTATAAAAGTGATAAAGATTTAGAAGAAAAGGATATTTTAATTGTTAAGCTCAAACAAATGGTGGAAGAACAAAAAATTAAACTACAATATTGTGAAAATAAACTTAAAACTATAAATAACAGCATGGCAAACTTTAATGAAAATAAAAACCAGTTAAATGAAGGAATAAGTTTTCTTCAGGATAGTCTTATAATTAAGGAAAAAAGATTGAATGAACTTGAAGCTTTATATGTAGAAAAAGAAGAAGAGCTGGAATTGCTAAGGCAGGAAGTGAAGAATATGAAAAAAAAGAAAAGCTACATTTTAAATTTAAAGAGATTGTTTAGTAAAATTGTTTCTTCACTAAAAAATATATTATCCTTAAATGAACGCTAATTTTTTAGGACTAAGAATAGCATATAACAGCTTTACTGAATAATATATAATGTGGTATGTAATTTATGAATTAAAATTGGAGATGAATTTTGTGGAAGTTTATGAAAATCAGTTTTTAATGGTATTCAGTTCATATAACCAAGCAATGTTGTTATATAATGAGCTTGAAAAATCAGGGTGTAATGTAAAGCTTATTTCTACTCCTTGTGGGCTTTCAAGAGGCTGCAGTCAATCAATAATTTTTCACATAGAGGATACGAGAACCGTAATAGATATAGTAAAGAACAATAATATTAAAGTATCCCAAATATATAAAATTGTAAAAAAAGATAATAAATTGAGTTATGTGCCAGTTCAAAGAGCCTAATATTTAGGCTCTTTTTGTATGCATCAATATATTATTTAAATAATAGCACACTATATGTACAAGCTCATATATTATAGTAGGATTAGAAGCCCTAAAAATTTATGGAGGCGAAATCCTATGGCTGCAACACTTGATTTTGATACCCCTCAATCTGCTACAGCTCGTCCTGTCGATGTTACAGGAACTGTTGCTACAAATAGCATTGGGTATTTAATAATTACACTTAATGTTACTAACGCTTCTACTCCAACTAGAAATCGTTCATTTTATAAGGTAATAGCTTATGATAATAGTGCAGGTGATACAGCTTTAGCTGTTAACACCTCTTATACTTTGGCAATTGTACCAAAGCTTTTGGGTTCAGACACTGTTACCGTAGTACCAGCATGGTCATATGTTTCAGAGGATTAACACTAATTCTTTAAAAAATGCATGGAACCATAATTGACTCCATGCTTCAGATTAAGCCCTAAAAAGGGGTGGTAGATTTGCAAAGTATACTAATTCCCGCAATCAAAAGTCTTACAGTAACAAATAAACAGTCAAATGGAAATATAAATGAAGATATTATAATTGTAGGTGGAGATGGAGGATTTATTTACGTCAGTTATTTGTTCTTTGATATTTCTTCAATACCAAGTAATGTTGTTATTTCCAGTGCAGAGCTTGTATTATTCAAGACAAATAATTTTTATAATGATAGTAGTAAAGAGTTTATGATATACCCACTGATTGATTATTTTAGCACCTATACAACCATTTAAATAGGAGGAACTTTTTTTATCTATATTATTTATAGCTAGACATTCATTAAAGCCACCGGTCATTACAAGACATTTAGCTTTCAGCAGAACTAGATCTTCTGTAATCACTGAAGTTTGTTCATATTTTTTAATGTAATCTAATGCAGTTTCGTAATAGCCTTCACTATAAAATAAATCTATAAGTATTAAATTAGCCTTAGAAGAATTAGAAAGAAACTCCTCCATAATTTTTTTGAAATCTTCTAAAGGTGTATTTTTACTTAACTATTCGTAGTATTAGCAAAAAACTATATCCATTAAGAGGATCAAACTTTTCATAAGATTTATAATAATAATCTAAAGCCTTTTTTGTATCATTTAATCCAGCGTATTCAGTGCCTAGATTGAAGTAGGCAAAATAATTATCTGGATCTTTTTTTATTTGTTCCTTTAGGAGAGTAATAGTTCTATTTCTTTTATCTTTAGACTCTATACCTTTATTCATATAACCATAGTGGTGAATTTTTACTAAATTATAAATTGCATTTTCGTCTAACTGCCTATTTAATAAGGCTATTAAATTTTTTTGATCTTCAGTGTATAATTCATCATCCGCATCTAAAATCAATATCCACTCTTTAGATGCATATTTTAATGATTCATTTCTCGCTTCACTAAAATTATTATTCCAAGGGAAAAAGTAAACTTTAGCGCCAAAGCTTTTTGCAATTTCTACAGTCTTATCTGTAGAACCTGTATCAACAATAATGACTTCGTCTACAATGTTGTTAACACTACTTAAGCATCTTGGCAAATAGTATTCTTCATTTTTTACACTCATACATAGACTTACTTCATTTTTCATAACATTGACCTCCATATTATATAGCTAATCAGAAACATATTTACCATCAGTAATGTAATAAAATATTTATATTGTCTTTGTTTCTTTATATCATATGTGAAATTAAATAAGATGTGTTTACTTCAGTATTGAAATGTTTATAAATAACTTAACTTATTTAGTTGGTAATCATGATAAAAAAAGTTTCAATTGGGGTTGAAAAATATGTTGTTTAGGTATACAATAAAAATATACGAATTAAGTATACATTTAAATAAGATGTTTCAAAATATGCTTTATGCAATGAAATATATTAGATAAATCGGAGGTGTATTTATGTTTTTTAAGACTACAGAGCAACATGAAAATTTGAGAACAAAAATTAGAGAATTTGCTGAAGAGGAAGTAAAACCTATTGCATTTATGTTGGATCAGGAAAATAAATTCCCTTCGGAAGCAATTCATAAGTTAGCTGATATGGGCATGATGGGAATCCCATATCCCAAAGAATACGGTGGAGCAGGTCTGGATGTATTAAGCTATGCAATTGCCGTTGAGGAATTATCAAGAGTTGATGGTGGTACAGGGGTAATCCTTTCCGCTCATACATCCTTGGGTACATATCCAATTGCTGCCTATGGAACTGAGGAGCAGAAGCAAAAATACTTGGTTCCACTGGCAAAGGGAGAGAAACTTGGAGCATTTGGTCTTACTGAAGAAAATGCCGGTAGTGACGCTGCTGGTACTGAGACCACTGCCGTGTTAGAAGGAGATCACTACATTTTAAATGGAGAAAAGATTTTCATAACAAACGCAGGTGAGGCTGATATTTACATTATTTTTGCAGTTACTACACCTGATATAGGTACTCGTGGTATCAGTGCATTTATTGTGGAGAAGGACTCTGAAGGCTTTAGCTTTGGTAAACATTACGATAAGCTGGGTATTCGTTCTTCTGCAACTGGAGAACTGGTTTTCAATAATGTAAAAGTACCTAAAGAAAATCTATTAGGTAAAGAAGGAGAAGGCTTCAAAATTGCTATGTCCACATTAGATGGCGGCCGTATTGGTATTGCATCTCAGGCTCTTGGTATAGCACAGGGTGCTTATGAACATGCACTAGAGTATTCAAAAGAAAGAATTCAGTTTGGCAAGCCTATTTGTCAGCAGCAGACTATAGCATTTAAGTTGGCTGATATGGCTACAAAACTTAGAGCAGCAAGATTACTAGTTTATAGTGCAGCAGAGCTAAAAGAAAATCATGAGCATTATAGTATGGAAGCCGCTATGGCTAAACAATATACTTCCGATGTTTGCCTTGAGATTGTAAATGACGCTTTACAAATATTTGGCGGAAGCGGTTATATGAAGGGTATGGAAGTTGAACGTGCTTATAGGGATGCTAAGATTTGTACAATATATGAAGGAACTAATGAGATTCAGCGTGTGGTTATAGCTTCTAACATTATAGGAAAAATGCCTAAGGAAGAGCACACAGGTAAAACTTCTAAGAGAGAACCTGCTACAGGTTATCGTAAGAAAGTTATTTTTAAGGAAGGAACTCCTGAAGAAAGAGTTAATGCTCTAGTAAAAGCTCTTAAGGAAGATGGCTATGATTTTACAGTTGGAATTCCTTTGGATACTCCTATTGGTAAAGCTGAAAGGGTAGTTAGTGCAGGTATAGGCATAGGAGAAAAGAAAAATATGAAGCTTATAAAAGATTTAGCAGTACAAGCTGGTGCAGCCATAGGCTCTTCTCGTCCAGTAGCTGAAACACTTAAATATGTACCACTAAATCGTTATGTTGGTATGTCTGGTCAAAAGTTCAAAGGAAATCTTTATATTGCCTGTGGTATTTCAGGTGCGAGTCAGCATTTGAAAGGCATAAAGGATGCCTCCACAATTGTTGCTATAAATATAAATCCTAATGCTAAAATCTTTAAAAATGCGGACTATGGTATTGTTGGAGATTTGATGGAGATATTGCCACTACTTACTGCTGCTTTAGATAATGGAGAAGCAAAGAAGGAAGCACCACCAATGAAGAAGATGAAAAGAGCAATTCCAAAGAAAGCTGCTCCAACTTGGAAGTATCATGTATGTAACGGATGCGGTTATGAATATGACCCTAGCGTAGGTGATCCAGAAGGCGAAATAATGCCAGGTACACTATTTGAAAATTTACCTGAAGAGTGGACTTGTCCAGCTTGCGGTGAAGGAAAAGATGAATTTATAGAAGTATAATTTACATGATTAAATAAATGGAATAATGTGTTTTGGTATGAAGGAGGATTAAATATGTATTGTGTTAGAAATATAACTGAGGATCTTTATTGGGTTGGTGGCAATGATCGCCGCCTTGCCCTATTTGAAAATATTCATCCTATTGAAAAAGGCGTTTCATATAATTCTTATCTACTTTTAGATAAAAAGACAGTACTTTTTGATACAGTGGACTGGTCAATTTGCCGTCAGTTTCTTGAGAATATTCAAGCGGTTTTAGGGGACAGACCTTTAGATTACATGGTAATAAACCATATGGAACCAGATCATGCGGCATGCATTGAAGAGATTATTCTTCGTTATCCAGATGTAAAGATTATATGCACTGAAAAAGCTTTCATGTTTATGAATCAATTTGGTTTCCATATTGATGGTAAGGTAATGAAAGTAAAAGAAGGCGACACTATGTCATTTGGAAAGCATAATGTTGTGTTTGTATCTGCACCAATGGTACATTGGCCAGAAGCTATGGTGACATATGATGCTACTGATGGTGTACTATTCTCTGCTGATGCCTTTGGTTCTTTCCGCTCTTTGGATGGTAAACTATTTAATGATGAAGTAAATTTTGATAGAGATTGGATTGATGAGGCTAGAAGATATTATACAAACATTGTAGGTAAGTATGGTCCACATGTTCAAGCTCTTTTGAAGAAGGCAAGTACTATAGATATCAAGATTATATGTCCTTTACATGGATTGGTATGGCGTAATAATTTTGGGTACTTGTTAGGTAAGTACGATAAATGGAGCCGTTATGAACCTGAAGAAAAGGGTGTAATGATTGTTTATGGAACAATGTACGGCAACACAGAAGCCGCTGCTAACGACTTGGCAACAAGATTAGCTAAAAAAGGAATGACTAATATAGTTATGTATGATGTTTCAAAAACTCATGTGTCCTATTTGATTTCTGAAACATTTAAATATAGCCATGTGGTTCTTGCTTCTGTAACTTATAACTTAAAGATTTATCCACCAATGCTAAATTACATTATGGATATGAAGGCATTAAATGTTCAAAAACGTACTTTTGGTCTTATAGAAAATGGTTCATGGGCTCCTCAATCTGATAAATTGATGCGTGAACTTTTAAATGAAATGAAAGACATAACTGTTTTAGACAACGAGATATCAGTGAACTCCAGCATGAAAGAACAAGATGTAGATTCAATGGAATCCCTTGCTAATAGCATTATAGAATCAATGAAGTAATTTTAGAAAAATAATAATGAAAAGCACATGTATCTAATTCCTGTAAGTTGGGAAAGGTATATGTGCTTTTTTAAAATTTTAAAAATTAATATAATTTTAATATTTATGTTATATAATAAAGTATCTACAAGGTAATGTAAATAGCTTTAAAAAAATTAAATAATGTTTATTCGAGGTATTATGAAATGACTAATTTATGGAGTGTCATATTGGCAATTATGGGAATACTTTTACATTCTATAGGCATATTGCTGCAAAAAAAAGGTACAAGCGGCATAAATTTTAAAGAACTAATTAATTTGAAAAATATAAAAAATATGAAGATTTCCTCTGACTTAATAATATGGGTTATAGGGCTTATATTGGCCTATAATATTTCTGTTTTTCCAACAGCAATTGCCTCTAAAGGACTGGCTCCTGAAGTGATTTCAGCAATTTCAGGCTTAGGTATAGTATTTGTTATTATTCTGTCACACATTTTTTTAAAAGAGGAGCTTTACAAATCAGATATACTATTTGCAATAATTATTATTGTCTGCCTATATGTAATCTGTGCTGCTCAGCAAAGGAAAACTATTACATACGTTGATAAAACAGCCTTTTATGCATTGACCTTGTCTCCATTTTTATTGTTAATACCAGTTTTTTTAAAAAAATTGACGAATAAGATAAAGGCCGTTTTATTTTCATCTATATCCGGACTTACTGGCGGAGTTGCATATGTTATATTAAATGTAAGTGTTAATACTGGAAGAGGTTCATTTGCCGGAATTTTTAGATCTGCTTATATATATGAATATATTATTGTTGGATTTATTTCAGGGGCATTTCTACAAGTTGCATATAAATTTGGTGATATAATACATATTGTACCTGTTCAAATGTCTCTTACAATAATTTATCCTTTAATTTGTTCCTATTTTATTTTTCATAAGAGCATTTCTACAGTTCAGAATTTATCAATTTT
This sequence comes from Clostridium sp., assembly GCF_036781005.1. Classification (GTDB taxonomy): domain Bacteria; phylum Bacillota; class Clostridia; order Clostridiales; family Clostridiaceae; genus Clostridium_B. The sequence goes on from NZ_DAIQBT010000029.1 coordinate 21,451, forward strand.
GGTCATAGCCTCGTGCTGTTGGATAATTTTAAGAAGACATTGAAAATATAATTTAGCAAAGATAAGCTTCGTCGGAAATATGATTTTGTATTGGAGGGCATACTATGAGAATAATATCTAAATCATCTTTTTTAAGAAAGTTTGCAATTTACACGGGAGTATTCCTTTTTATTTCGATGATATTAACATTTGTATCAACAAAATTGCCTGAACGGTATTATCGATATAATAGCTGGATGTACAAGGAAAGAAATTGGGAAAAGGGCGGAGAGTTTTATCAAGATAAATTTAAAGTGAGGGCATGGAAAAAGAAACTTCCAGAATTAGCTGATTTTATTAAATCTATATTTCCTAAAAAATTTATAAAGGAATTCCAGGGTGAATTTATAGCGAAATATTTAATGGAGTCATGCAAAGCTGAATTTACACACTGGTCTATTATTTTTTCTACAGTTATATTTTTAATATTTGATGGCATTACAGCATTTATTTCTATGCTGTTTTTAGCCATCATATTAAATTTTCCTTTTATAATAATTCAAAGATATAATAGACCTAGAATAATATCAATTATGAAACATAAAGGGACAGAAGTTTAATCCCTTTTGTTTTTGATATTTTGCAAAACACTTACAATAAATTTAACTATATCACTTGCTGCATTAGGCTGTCTAAATTTTAATTGACTTTCTCTTATTTCTTTAAGCATTTTTCCATTATTATCAATAAGTTCCCTTACAACTTGCGGCAGCTTATTTATATCCTCACACTCAACTCCTAGATTGTTACGTGTAACAAACTGAGGGTTTTTTTCTTCTTGTCCTGTAAAGGAGCCTGTTATTATTATTGGTTTGCACAAATTTATAGCTTCCATAAGTACGTTAGGACTAGCTCTTATTAGAAGTATGTCGGAATTCATCATATAGTAGTTAACTTTATCAGTAAATCCGTAAACTGTTATCCTGTCAGGGTATTTAGGTTTCAAATAGCTCTCAAGGGATTTCTTAAGCCTAGTATTCTTTCCAACTAAAATTACCACATTACAATTAAAGTTTTCTAAAAGGCTTTCAGATATTTGTTTTGAAAAACTTCCACCTTGACTGCCATTCATAATGAAAAAATTAAGTCTGCTATTATCAACGGTACAAGCTATTGGTATATGGACATTTTCAGCACTTACATGGTTGAATATATCCCTTGTTGGAAACCCAAAAATCCTCAACCTATCTTTAGGAATTCCTAGCTCAACTAAGCTATTATAGGATTCTTTTGACGGGCATAGAGTATATAATGAACGTTTATCAGCCCAAAGATGGGAGATATTGTCCAAATCCGCTACTATTACTATAACAGGTATATTTAAACCATTTTTTTCGAGAATATTAATAATAGATCCTATGAAAGCTGGATGAACAGTGACAATTAAGTTTGGTTTGCTTTCTTGTATTAGCTTAAGAAAATTCTTTTTTATGGTACTTTCTATGAAAGAATTAATAAGGCTGGGAATTTTATTCCCTAATTTATATAAAGCCCCCCATAAACGAGGAGCAAAGACTGCCACTTTATTATAAAGCTTGGACAATGTTTTTGTAAAAACACCACCAAGTAAAAAAGCATCTACCTCTTCAATGGATATCCCTTGGTTTAATTTTTCAAATTGATTATATAAGGACTGAATTATACTTTTATGACCATTTCCAGTATAGTTAGATGATATAAAAAGAATCTTATCCAATTTAGCATTTTCCTCCTTGTATTCCTTATCTTGCATTCAATGATTATTAAATATCTAGCTTCTTAACTTTTTGCTATGCATCTTTTATATTGTAACATTTTGAAAGTATTATTGTAAGAGGTCAATCTCAAAAGCATTTAACTACATATGCCTATGTTATATAATCCAGTTTTTTCACCTCTAGTAACAACTGGAATGATATTATTTCATAATACATTATATCTGCTTGAACAATTTTTAAACCCTTAATTAACTCATTTTCACTTCGGCAACTTTATACTAACATTCATTATTGTACTTGTAGAAGATTAAAATTAGATTAAATGCAATAAAAAGATAAGCAAAATCTATTCTAAGGTGAATATATTATTGATAAATGAGGAGTGTTTTATTTTAACTTGCATTTAGCGTAAAAATTTCTCCTGTGATAGTGGTCGTTATAACAAGCAAAGGCACTGAATAGATATTAATAGAGAAGATTAATGAGGGGGATGATATTTGTGAAAATAAATAAGAAGTATAGGGGAGTTGTCTTTTCATGTCTTGCTGCTGCATTTATATCTATACCCATTGCCTTTTTTATGGTATTAATAAATTATGGATTTAGAGAGGGCTTTTTTATAGCATTTTTAAAATCTGCATTGTTGGGTACAGCCATCTCTGTGCCATTGGCTAATATATTTATTCCATTGGCAGAGAAGATAGTAAATAACATAGTGGAGGAATAGTAATTGATGTGCTACCAAGGGTGGATTATAATGTTATTATAGTATTATTTTTTGAGAATTTATAGAATAGGGGGAACTAGATTATGAAATTTTGCTGGAGTACATTAATGGTTAAAAATATGGAGGAATCTTTAAAGTTTTATAAAGAAATAATTGGGCTTCAGGTGGATAGAAGATTCAAAGCAGGGCCAGGGGTAGAAATTACATTTTTAGGAGATGGAGAAACAAAGATTGAACTTGTATGCAATGAAGCTTCTAATGAAGTAAATTTTGGGCAAGATATTTCACTGGGATTTGAAGTGAATTCATTAGATGAAATGATGGCTTTAGTTAAAGAAAAGGGCATAGACATCCATAGTGGACCATTTCAACCTAATCCACATACCAAGTTTTTCTATGTATTAGATCCAAATGGATTAAAAATTCAGTTTGTAGAGAATATTTAATAACAAATTATTAGGTAGCTGCACAACTTATGGCGGTTTATAAATGTGAAAGGTGCATAATATCATGATTGATAAATTGATATAATATAAATAAGAAAAGCTTAGTGCGTCAACACTAAGCCAAGTCTTAGAACAAAAGCAGATAACCCAAATCTTTGATTTGGTGCTAGTTGCTTTCACAGAGTGCTTATTTTGTTTTAGGGCTATTGGATGAATTTAATTAAGTAAATTTGTTAAGGAAGAAGTGCTAATCTTTGCAGGATGAGGCACTTTTTTCTTTGCTTTTGACTTCTATATCAAGACCAAGAAATTTTTAGAACTGAAGGATACGAAAATTATATTCATAAAAAATGTTGTAAGAACGATAAAAATATAAAGAATAATGATAAATATTTATTGTAATCATTAAAATGTTGGTGTATATATGCTTGTGCTGCTCCTTATGTTGTGCCGCTGTTTAAATTAAAATCCATATGTAAGTTACTTACCGAAGGGAATTCCTTTTCACCTAAAATTGCTGAGGAGTTCAAAGGGATGGCAATATGTGCATTTAGTGAAGTTATAATTTTTATATTAGCAGAGTTATTCTTATATTTTGTACAGGACTTTTTTCTGTATGCAGGAACAATTATTCCTATGATAGTTATCCCCTTTGTTGCTATAACAGCGGGATTTCTTTCCTTAGTTATGTCAAATATTTTTAGAAAAGCTGCTGAGATAAAAGAAGAAATGGATCTTACTTTTTAATTGGAGGGACAAGTATGATAGTTGTAAATTTAGATGTTATGATGGCAAAAAGAAAAATGCCACTAACAGAATTATCCCAAAAGCTTGGTATGACTATGGCTAATGTTTCTAACTTTAAAAATCAAAAGGCAAAAGCTTTTAGATTTACAACTCTTGATGCATTATGCAAAATACTACAATGCCAACCGGGTGATATTTTGGAATATAGAGAGGATATATAGTAAAGGGCAAAGAGCACAGATCTATGAGTGAATAGTAAAAGTATTTTTTTCTGTTTCACTATATTCTTTAGTAAATATGAAAGGCAAATAGATTACACAGAAACAAATTAAGTTTGCTAATACTAATTTCCCGCTAAGGATAACATTAACTCCTGCAGCACTGTTAAGGGTAGGAACAATTCCATTGTTTGCGAAATGGATTACAGTAACAGCCCATATGTTTTCCGTTTTCATATAGACAAATCCAAAGAATATGGCATAGCCAATACAGACAATCAATTGATTTAAAACAGAGTAAAAAGGCGTTGCTGGACTATAATAAAATAAATTTATTGGCAAATGCCATATTCCCCATATAATCCCCAAAAGAATTACACCCTTTCGTTTACCCAGTCTTTGTTGAAGGGCAGGTTGAAGGAAATATCTCCAGCCATATTCTTCTCCTAAAAATGCAATACACATACTCGGAAAGTGAAATACGCTATTCGATTTTTCTGTGCTTATGAAAGCATCAATAAATTTTTTACTATTTCCCGAGATAAGTGCACTTAAAAAGCTCTCACATATACATAGAACAACAAATAACAAAGTATAACCAATAGATGATTTCACATTTTTATCAAGTCCCAATCCGGAATGATATATTTTCTCTTTTTTATCTATAAAATATACAAGAGATAAGATAATGCTCCCTACAACCCACAACATTAGCATATATGCATTTGGATCTTTATTAAGTACAAATATATCTATTAAAAGAACTAAAATTGATGTAATGGTAAAAAACAAATAAACTCCATAAAATTTCATGGGAAGGTTTTTGCGTCTTTCTTTGTTTAACAATAAAGCTGTCATCACACCTATAGATGGATAATACATCTGTGTTAAGGTAAAAGAATCCACTGGATATTTAGTGTATGCAAACCCCATAACAATACCCATACCTATGGTCAAACCAAAGGTTACCATAAAAAATATAAAAAGCTCTTTGTTGGAAAAATTGTATTCAGACATTTTTACCCCCTTATTAAGTACAGGTTTTAACTAATACTGTTTATATCTACAAATGTGAAATATATTGTAAATAGATTATATAACAATTGTAACATTAATCCCAATAAAATGCATATAATTGCAGAAAAAGATAATAAATGGACAAGAGCTATCATATATCAAATAGTGGAGAAGGGAAATAACTCTAGGCTTCCTCTTATTATAACCACCAACATGAGTATAAATAAAATTGTGGAAAGATATGATTACAGAACCTATAGCAGGCTAAAGGAAATGTGCTTTTTTATCGAAAATACTGGGCGGGATATAAGAGAGCTTCAAGGATAAAAGCATCAGCTTGTATGGCAGCAATCATGTCAATCAGTTTATTAACAGGTGTACCAGTTTGTGCACAAGAAAAAAATGTACCTGCAGTTGAAAGTAATAGCATACAGCAAGAAGAAGTTGTAGAAGATATGAATTTTAGAGCTCTACAACAATATGGAACAATAACTGCAAATGGCGTAAGACTAAGAAAAACACCAGGTAACAATGGAACTATTTTGCGCCAATTAAATAAAGGTGATATGGTTGTATTTGATTCAAGATACCAAATGAGAGATGTTGATGGACTTACATGGGCAGCTGTTTCATACAATGGTATTTATGGTTGGGTTGCAACAAAATATATTTATGGAGCATAAAGACTAATTAAAATATAGTAAAGTGTTTCTAAATAACATACTTTAGAAACACTTTATTTAATATATAAACAAAAATTAAAGGAGAAAATACTATGAAAAAAGTTATAAGCTTAATTATGACATTAATTATAAGTGTAGTATTTATTTCTTGTTCAAGTGATTCCAAAACAAACGCAGATAATAATGATAAAAGCCTATCAACTGAAAGTAAATATAAGAAGAATATTGAAATTTCTATTGATGAAAACTTAATAATGGATAACTTAAAAAGGGTTTGTGAAAATGTAAGGAATTATGGTTCAGAGGGTGAAAAGATATGCAGCAATTATTTAAAAGATAAACTTAAAGAATATGGTTATATAGTTCAGTTTCAAGAGTTCCCAGTTTATAAGCAGACATTTAAATCTACAACATATGTAGAAAATAATAAAGATTATTTTAAACTAAATCCATATAATTCAGAGAAAAAAGGTGCTGGAAAAAATGTAATTGCTAAAAGAGATAATCATAGTGATAAGAAAAAAACAATATATTTAACGGCACATTATGATACTACAGATTATACTAAAGGAGTTATAGATAATGGTACTGGTGTCAGTGTTATACTTGAAGTGGCAAGACAGTTAAGAAATTATGATAGTCCCTTTAATATTGAAATAGTGTTTTTTAGTGCAGAAGAATATTATAGAAGTGGATCAAGATATTTTGTATCCAAGTTAACAGATGAAGAAAAGAAGAATACACTTGGATGTATTAATGTTGATATGGTGGGTGAAAAAGATGCTGGTGATGTAGTTATAGGAAATGCTAATCAAGAAAATAATGTAATGACTGTAATGCTAAATAAGGAATTAGAAAATAAATTACAAATTTCACTTGGAGGTTCCAGTGATGATCTTTCATTTTATAATGGAGAGATACCAGCCTTTATGTTAATAAATAAAAGCCCTAATAATGAAATAGATAAAAAAGAAGATCAATTTCAATATGTGGATTTGAAAGAGCTAAAAAATGTATCTTATTTAATATGTAATTTTCTAACTAATTTTAATATGGATACCTATAACAAAATATTAAATGGTTCTATAAGTTATCCTAGTAATAGAAAACAGGATAAAATAGGGGAATTTAAAGGATTTAAATTAAATAAGATAAATGCTTATCCTATAAAAAGTGGATATGATAGTGTAACAGAATATGAGTATGTTAATAACAATGGTAAAAAGTATACATTCACAGAACAAATGCAAAAATTTATTAACTTAAAAAACTATGGTGAATTTAAGGTATTGGATAAGGATTTCATTTATTCTGTAAATAAAAATTCAAAAAATAATGCTAAAATTTTTTATTCAAATGGTTCTCAGTTTGGAGAAATAAAAGGTGATATTTCTGTAGATGATGCAGTGAATATATTAAAAATTTACTATAAAAAAATGTTTAAGCAGTAAAATTTATTTGCTGCTTAAACATTTTTTTACTTTTTTTAAAAAGTATAGTGCTTATTTTTTATTACTGGAAAAGAAGCTTTTGGTTTTATAGAGGTAATACTTTAGATATACTAAGGTATTGCCTTTTAATTTTTATAAAATAAAGAAGGATTTTAAGCTTTAATGAAGTAATACTAAAGTAATGCTTAAATTAGGGGAAGTTTAAAGGGGGAGGGGCCATGTCTAGAACTAAAAGGTTAGATATGACAATAGAAAAGCTGGCAAAAATAGCAGAAGAAATTAATAAAAACACTATAGAAAATAGAAATAGAAGCAAAAAAGATAAAATAACTACTGATAAATTTATAAGAAAATTCAATATAACTAGAAAGGACTTTTCAGAAACTATAAAAGGGACTGGAATTGAATATAATAGATCTACTTTTTTATATGATATACCAAAGAAATATTTAGATGGTAATACCATAGTAATACCCAAGGAAAATGAAGATTTCAATAAAGATGATACTAAAATGTTACCAGAAAAAAATATTGAAAATTATAATCTTAATGAAGGTAATACCAAGGCATTACCTAAGGATGAAACCATAGTTTTAAATAAGAAAATGGCAGATGCAATTAAAAATGTAATAAAAACTAATTATCCTGAAATAGAAGAAATTAAGGATATAATAAGTTGGTATAAGGAACATAAAGAGAAGGAAAATATAATAGAAGTTCCTGAGATAAATATAAATAACCCAAAACTAAAAGGTGAGGTTATTTCAAAAAGTTTTAAAACCTATGGAGATGTGATAAGTGAATTTGTTGCATTTTGTAAGAGCAGAAAAGAAACTCAAAAGGATTTATTGGCACTGGCTATGGTAGAATTCATAGAAAAATATAAAAAATAAATATTTTTATTCATATATAATTGAAATATAAGGAAATAAAGGTTAAAATAAATTTAGAATTAAGTAAATTTATGATATTTTTTAATATATAATGAAAAATAAAAAACTCCTAAAGGCGAAAAGTTTGGCCACTCAAAACCTTTAAGAGTTAACACAGTATCTTCAAAGATAGAAGAATACTTTATTTACTTATATACTTTTAGTTTAATATATTTATATGCTATAGTCAATAAATATATTAAACCAAGAATATATAAAAAGTTTAAATAAAGAAATGCATAGCCTCTTTTATCTTTGAAGGAAAGATAGGGGGGCTTTTTTTGATAGCTGAACAGTTAAGTTTATATGACTATACAGATAAATTGTTTAAAAATTTATCTGGTACAGAAGTAGAAATTAAAGTAGATGTTGAAAATATAGAAAAAGCAGTGCTTCATATAGATACTTTGCATAGATTAGATGATGGATATATTACTATAGCTCTTAAAAAGGACAATCAGTGGGCACAATATCACTATAAAATAGATGAATTAAAGGATAATATAGGGAAAGTATTAAGTGTAGAAGGAGTAAATGTATATTTATCCCCTAATAGTTTTTACAAGCCTATAAGAAGAATTGAAAATATAAGAAAATTAAACGCCCTCTACATAGATTTAGATTATTATACTTTGGACAAGCTTAGGGACCTTACAAATGATCAAATACTTTGGCAATTAGAGAATGATTACTTTGGTATAGAAGTACCAGAAGCCAGCTTTGTAGTTATGACAGGAAGGGGACTAGCAATATATTGGTTAATAGAGCCATTGCCATATAAAGCTCTACCACTTTGGAATGCAGTACAAAAAAATTTTTTAAACAAATTAAAAGAAATTGGAGCAGATGAAAAAAGTATAGATGCAGCAAGGGTTATGAGGCTTTCTGGGAGTATAAATCAAAAGAATGGAAATACAGCAGATTTATTATTATATAGTAATGAAACATACAATTTGAGAAATATTCAAGAAGACTATTTACCAGAGCTTACACCATACATAAAAAATCCATACCATAAGTCAAAAGGAAGAAAACCTAAGGTAGTAAATCTATTTACATTATATAGTTTGCATTATGCACGTCTTAGAGATTTAGTAAAGCTTATGGAGCTAAGAAAGGGTATGTGTAGAATGGAAGATGGTACACTTAAAAGCACTGGACTTAGAGAATTTATGTGCTTTTTATATAGATATTTTAGCTGCTGCTATGAGAGTAATACTGAAAATGCTTTAAAATCCACTTTAGGCTTCAATAATGGCTTTAAAAAACCTCTAAGCATATCAGAAGCCACAAAAGCTACAAAGTCAGCTGAGAAAGCTTATAAGGAGTGGTTAAATGACTGCCCATCAGGAACCTATAGCAGGGGAGGATATAATTATAAAAATACAACTTTAATAAAGCTTTTAAATATTACAGAGGAAGAAGAAAGACAGTTAGAAACTATAATAGATAAAAAAGAAGTTAAAAGAAGAACTAATAAAAGAACCAATGAGTATCATAAATCTCAACGCAGAAATGAGAATGGATTAACTGAAAGGGAACAAGAAAAGATGGACAAAATAAATAAAGTAAAAGAACTTAGGAAAAAGGGATTAAGTTACACAGATATAGCAAAAGAAATTGGAATAAGTAGAAGAACTGTAATAAATTATGTTAAATAGGTGGTGAAGTGAAACGTCACTATTATATTATGGGGGCGTAGCCCTGGTTCCTTTTATGGAGTACTCTAGTAATGATGTTCTTTGGATCTACTAGAGATACTGGAGCCTTAAAGTTGTACTAGTAAATTAATTAATTGACACCCTATTTAGGGTAGTTTCAGAAAAAGATTATCCAGGGTATAGAAGAGGTAAGGCTACTTGTGGAGCTAAAACATATAGATGGTTTGAGGGAGAAGAGCATTTAAATAGATATTTTATAGATGAAAAGCCATAGGAAAACCTATGGCTTTATATATTTTGGAAGCCAAGGCATGTGGTAATCTGCTTCTCCAACCGCATAAGCGTGGTGGTGGCTACCTGTTCCGCCCTCATTTACTTTCATTTAATATTATATTCGTTTTTCTCCTTATTTTTCTTTATATTTATATATTGTAAGGTTTTACAGAACACTTCTTATGGATTAACTTATGCTATTTTTCATCACAGTAAAAGAACAGTAAAAGAACAGTATAAAAACAATATACAGTATTATGTTGTTGTTAAATACATTTTTCTAAAGTGGCTTGTACCAATGGCTTGAATATGGTATTTTTCTATATAGTACGTGAAGAATTCTATAAAGTACGAGAAGCTTTCTATAAAGTACAATACTCAATTTCTATATGGTGCGTGAAAGATTCCATAAGGTACGTGAAAAATTCTGTAGAGTACGTGAAATTTATGATAAAATAATATGGTGATCAATATAATAATTTGGGGGAATTCTTTTGGAAAACTTAGAGGATAAAAAAACTAAAATTATAAAAAGTAACACCAGTATAGTAGACAATAATATAATAGAGTCTCCTCTTTTTATATCAAGTGCAAAGGAAATTATGACTATAGGGCAGCTAGAAAAAAGTGATATAAGTCCAAGTGTTGAAAGGGTTTTAAAGGTGCTTAAAGAAGATTTTCAAAAGGCACCTATTCCTGCTGACTATGAAAACTTTCCTGTAGTATATAAGAGCTGGAAAGATAGTAAGGGAATGAAGAGAGAGCTGCTTATAACATGCTCCATTCCAGATATGACTACTATGGATGTATGGAATGGCCTTATAGGATTATATATTCAAAAGATTACACCAATCTATTTTAACAAAGAAAACAGCACTTATGATATTAGTGAAGATGAAATGGAGTATACCTTATATGAGCTTGCTAAATTTATGAATAAATCAACAGGAGGAAAAAGTTTAGACAATCTTATGAAGGAAATAATAAGGCTTAACAATGCTACTTATTATAGTTTTGCTAATGGAGTTATTTTTGATAAAAAAAATGATAAATATTTAAAATCCAAAACAAAGGGTTTTTCCCTTATTGTAGACTGCGAATTTGACAGCGAGAAAAGGGTTAAGGATCAAAAGGTAAATACTAAGTGTAAAGTTCAGTTTAATAGGCTTATTGTAGATAATATAAGGTATCAGTATATAAAATACATAAATCCTAAAGAGTACTTTGCTCTGCCACCTAGGGGTTTTACAAGAAGACTATATATATATCTTAAGGGAAACTCATATCTTTCAAATGGACATAAAAGTATATACATAAAAAGGAGCTTTGATGTACTTAGAAATAAACTTCCTATATATGAATATCAGCCTTCAAAAATAAAGGAAAGGCTTAAAAAGCCATTAGAGTATCTTAAAAAATTTAATATTATTTCTGATTATTTTTTTGGTGATGAAGTAATATTAAATGGTGTAGCTGAAAGATGTGTATATTTTATATTTGAAGGAACCAAGGAGGATTTAATTAAAAATTTATCCTATAAAAAGCTTAAAATAAGCAGTGATGAAAAAGAATTAAAGTTTAAAATGGAGGTTCCAGAGGATCTACATAATTTTTTAGTTCATAAAGGCTTCAATGAAATAGTAGCAAAAGAAATTTTATATAAGTATGATAAATGGGATGTAATTAAATATATACTTTGGCTTCAGGAAAAGGAGTTTGAGAATAATAAATCAGTAAAAAACTTTCCTGGAATGCTTAGATTTGCATTAGAAAGTGGAACTGTTAATCTTAAAAACACTCACAAGCATATTATAGATTTTGTAGAGAGTAAAAAGTTAAGTGAGAAGAGTAATAAGTTTAATAGAGAAGAAGATTTAAAGAAAATGTATAAGGAATATATTGAAGAAGAAACTGAAAAGTTTAAAAATGAAGATGAAGTGGCTTTTAAGGTTTTACATGATACAATACTTGAAAATCTTAATTCTTCTTATGAAAGTAAAATCAAAGAATTTGCTTTATTTGAAAAGGATGTTACTGAATTAGAAAAAGCAAGCTGGGAATATCAAAAGGGAAAGTGGATTGAATTTAATGAGATCAAGGAAAAGTCTAGGCTTTTTAAAGAGCAGTTTGAAAAATCTTTAGTAATGCTTAGAAATTTAAAATTTTATGAGGATTTTAAGCTAACTGAGATCAATAGATAGAATAAAAAAGATAGATAAATTCATATAATATTATTCGATAGAAAATAGTTTTAAGTCTAAATTAAATTTTGAAACGGAATTAAAAAAATCCATACGCTAATCAGCGAATTTGCGTATGGATTTTTGCTATGGTAAGTAAAGGTAATTAGTATTTTAGAAATATGTTGTATAATAGTTTTTAAAACATAATTGATATTATATTAGTTAATATATTAAGTAATGTATTAACTAAATTATTTTCGGTTACATTTTAGAATTCGGCATATTTTTATTATCCCACATAGTAGTCACAATTTATAAATATGCCAAAAGGTCTAAGAGCTGACCTTGCTTCACTCCAATCAGCAAAATTGTTAATTGCAGTGACTCCAAGCTGTTTTAATGTTTCAGCTTTACTATAATCCCAGTGCTCAAAGTTATAATTATCATATATAGTGAAGTTTAAGTAACCATTACTACTTATATTTCCACCAATACTTGCTTTATGGATAGATAAATATAAATCGTTTGAAGAATTTGAGCTAGTGAAAGTTATAGTGTCAGAAAAAGATTTTTTATTTGAAGTTTTATATTCTCTTATCCATTTGTTTAATATGTCTTGAACAGCTTTGGTTTGTAGAACCTTAGCTGTTAAATCAGAATCAGAATAGTAAACAACTGATGGATCAGTTTTATCTACAGCTCTAAATATAAATTCAGAAGTGTATTTTAAACCTTGTGTTGCACATGCTCCACCAACAGCACGCCATATTTCTTTTAATTGTGATAAATTCATAAAAAAACCTCCTAAAAATTTAATTTAATTCAGTTAACTGATATATAATATAAAGATAAGAATTAAATAAATTTGTAAACTATAATATAAAATTATTTTTTAGAATAGAAAAAAGGCTTAATTCTGTAAAGTACGGAATTAAGCCTTTTTAAAATATTTAAGTAAACAATACAGTATAGCACCGATTTATTTTAACTTTAAAAATTATTAATATATATCTTCAATTATATAAAGTATTTTTGTATCAGGAACAAATATTAAATATATTTTTGAAGAATCATTTTTTCCTGTAATGTAATATTTATAGTTACTTTGGAAATCTGGCATGTTATCATTTGAAACATTTAAATTATTAAGAACTTTCTCTACTTCTGCTTCAATTTCCGAATTTCGATTATTTTCCCAATCTAAGGATAAGTCAATATCATCTTTTCTCTTATATTGAAATATATGATATCTTTCTCCATCACCATGAAAGCTTTTACCACTATCTACTGAATAGATTTCTTTATATGAGTTCGGTAGTTTGATAGACCAATTAATATTAATAATTTCAGAATATGGCTTATTTATTTTTATATATAAAAATACTACAATTGTAATCGCTGCTAATAGAATTCCACTTAAAAGTGTTAACGATTTTCTCACTATTTTACCTCCAAAAAACTATTTTAAATAACAATTTCTACTTCATATTTTAACGGTTAATTTACTATGTTTATCAATGAGTTCTTAATTAATTATATAGGTTATTGGTATATCTTTCAAATCATTAAATTGTAAATATAGTAACTATAGAAATTAAAAATTTTTTCGAAATTTCCACCTTCCAATACTATTAAATTTAACTTACTTTCTAGTAGTAATTAATAATAAAGTAATATGTTAAGTAGTGCATTAAGTATGTTTTTATTTTAAGTATTAACAATGCAAACTTAACTTGAGTGATGTAGTTATAAAAATAAGTATTACAAAAGAAACACTTTTGTAATACTTACCTTTAGTAAATCTATAACTTATTTGTTAAGGTGCTACTTGATATGGTTTTCGATCCAGTTCTCAATATTTTCTTTGGTATAGTTGCCTTTTGCTATATTAAGACCTAGATCTATTAATTCTTCTTGAGTATATCCTAATTTGATTCCATTTAGCTGACATAATAGTGCCATCAATGCAATTCCTAACCTTTTATTCCCATCTATCATGCAATGATTATTTATTACTGAATGAGTTAAAACAGCTATTTTTGAGATATTATTTGGATATAATTCTTCTCCTGCAAATGTTTGAAATGGATTTTCTAAAGCACTTTTTAATAGTTCAATATCTCTTACACCATGACTTCCACCAGTTCTATTAATTAACTTCTCGTGGAGCATTAATATTTCATCTAATTCAAATACTATCATTTTGCTAGCTCCTTTAGTGCTTCTAGATTATCATCTATAAAGCTATCCATTAATTTTTCTTTATATTTTTTTTCTCTATACTTAATAAATTCTATATACTCTATAATTTCTACTTGTTTATCTTCTGGTAGGTCCTTAACATCTTCAAATATTCTTTCTGCTAATGACATTTAAACCACTCCTTTTAAAATACTTTCTCAAACTATTATTACAAAAATAAGTGATAATTATTAATGCTTATATCTATCAGCTAAAAAGTGAAGCATATTTTTTATTGTAACTTAAACACATGTTTAAGTATGTCATTAACCAGCTTACTCTCGCTGACCTTTTGAGATTTAGCATATTTTTTAATATTTTTTATAACCTCTTCATCAAGATAAAAGGTTTTATTTTTGCCACTCTTTTCTTTAATATCTATTATACTCGATAAATCCACTAGAGTATCATTATTTAAAGTTTCATCTTTGGGTAAGTTTTTTTTACCACTTTCAAGGATTTCAGAAGTTCTATTTTGAACAGCCTTTTCAAATTTATTTGCCATTAAAGAATTCCCCTTTCTTTCATTTCATTATATAAATTTACATAAGCTTTATATCCAGAGGAGGAGGTATCGTATAGATTAATGGGTTTTGCCTCAAGCTCTGATTCTTTTATTTTTACATTGTTAGGTATTACAGTATTAAAAAGTAGTTTACTTATATCCTGGTGATTTTTACAAAAGTCAAAGAATTGAGAAGATAGATTTATTCTTTTATCAAACATATTTATTAAAAATCCCGATATTTTAGGTTGAAGTCTTAACCTTTTACTAATATCATTCCAAAGGGCTATAAATAGCTCAGAGCCTTCCAAAGAATTCATGCTTATGTCTGAAACAAGTATTATATTATCTGCTGCCACAAATGCATTTTGATTTATTATACTCATGCTAGGATTAGTATCAATTAATATGTAATCATAGGAAGAAAACTTATCCATATTTTCTTCTATATAATTTTTAAGTATGTATTCACGGCCAGCAAGACTTACAAGTTTCATCTCCGTTCCAGTAAGGAAAATAGAACTTGGGATTATATCTAGACTAGGTAGTTCAGATATAGGTGATTTTATTATTACTTCATTTAAAGATAGATTATCCTCCATTATATCTTTAAAACTTTTAAAGGAGGGGACAGTTCTATCTATACCGAAGTTATTTGTTGTATTTCCCTGGGGATCTATGTCAAGAGCTAAAACTTTTTTATTATCCTCAGCTAAAATACCAGATATATTAAATAAACAAGAACTTTTGCCAACTCCACCTTTAAGGGTGCTAAATGTAATGATTTTCAAAAATATCACCGCCAATTAATATATTAGTTAATATATTAATTATAATATTAAATTATGTAGGAGTAAATATGTGAAATTATAGATAATATAAAATTAAGGAGTACTGTTGAAAGTTGAAATATACATTGAATAAGTAATAATAAAATGTGGTAAACCGCTGTGTTGTGTAAAAAATTTGCTATGAAAGGTATGGCATTTATGTGATAATTTTAATATATAGCAACTATTATATTTAAATAATTCAGAAGGGATTTACTTTGAAAACTGCTATATTAATTTTAAAAATTATTGCATAACTTATTTCTATATGATGATAAAAGAAGATCTAATTAATAGACTTGATTTGTTGATCTTTTAGAATGAAAGTATAAATTTTGTTTTAAATTTTATGGAGGATTTATAGGATTGTAATGGAGGATGAGAATGTTTAGTTTAAGTAGGTATATTATTTTTAATATTGGATTATTTTATTTTATATTAAAGCAGGTAAAAATTAAGAGAAAACCTATGGTAAATAATAATAAATTAAATTTGTATACATGTATATGTACATGTATTAAGTTAATTGTACTAATTTATTCAATTGAACTTTTAAGGAATATATTAAATTACTTAAAAGTTGGTCAAATAGATATTAAAATATTATTAAATAATATTTTTTGGATACAAATGTGTGTGGCTAGTATAATAGCCATGAGAAATTATTATAATGTCCATTGTAAGTTAAATATGCAGAAAGGCCTCCTATTATAGTAGCAGCATCCCCTACAAATGCAGCTTGGACATTTACTTTGTCTTTTAATTTTGTGAAAAGATCACTTTGTACCTAAGATAACATTTTATTAACTGCAGCTGCTATTGCAAGAGCGCCAACTCCGGCCATAGTAACGTCATAATTAAATTTGTCAAAGTACTTTCTTAGTGGAATGTCAATACTTACTAGTTATGTAATATCTCCTACGTTTGGCATACAAATCTCTCCTTTAATTTATATATTTAATTTATAAGATTTTATTAATCGATTAACTTTGCCTTACACCATATAAGAAAAGATATTATAATTAAAAGCAAACTGTTATTCTAAACTTTTTGTTATTTTATAGAGCTGTTACAATTTTATTATATTAGTTCAAATTGGGTGATTTAAAAATGACAGCATTAAAGTTGGAATTAGTTAGCTATTGTTGAATAAAACAAAACATATTTGATATAATATATATGATTAATTATTAGGGTGGTGGTTATTTTGCCAGAAATAAGCTTGTTTTTTGGAATTAGGGTTACTATAAACTATAATGATCATATACCTCCACATTTTCATGCCGAATATAATGGTAATAAGGTATTAGTAGATATAGTTAATTGCAAAGTAATTAAAGGATATTTTCCTAAGAGACAGTTAAAATTAATACTTGCTTGGACTGAGATTCATAGTGACGAGTTAATGCAAAATTGGGAGCTTGCAAGAAATCATAAGCCATTATATAGAATAGCACCACTTTCTTAGGGGGGGATAAATATGGAGTACATGCCGGAAGTTGTTCAAGTAATTCCAACAGAAGAATTTAAAGTGTATGTTTATTTTGATGATGGTTCAATTCATTTATATGATGCTAGTGAATTAGTTACGAAAGGCATATTTAAACCTTTATCTGATATCAAAGTCTTTAAAGAAACTTGTACTGTACTTAATGGTACCTTATCTTGGAGCTTAGATGGTACCTATGATGAGTCAACTTGTTTAGATGTTGATCCATTTATAATATATGAGGAATATCCTGAAGTAGAAGAACCTAAATCATTTTTTAAAACAAAATGATAGGAAAAAATTATATTGATTATTTTACTGAAATAATTAATAAAAACAAATATACAGATTATAGTTCAGTATTACCAAAGCAATACTTTGGTAATACTGGATTTTATATTGCATAAAATAATGTATTAATAATTATATTAGGTTATGTATTAGTTAATATATAAAGTATATATAATAATCTATTATCCTAAATTGCTCTTCAAATAAACCATTCTTTTTTCTTCCTCAGTAATACCAATATATCTTAAAGTTTCACTTTTACAGGAATGGTTAAAAATATCCATTAAAAGTTCTAGAGATGTTCCATTTTTATAAGCATGATATCCAAATGTTTTTCTCATAGTATGAGTACCTATTTCCCCTTGAATTATTCTTCCAAACTCATCTCTTTGTACAAGTCCTATAATTTCTGCTGCAGTATTTAATATAAACCAAGCATGTTGTCTTGATATAGGTTTATTTTCTCCTTTATTACTTTTAAATATATAATCTTCACTAGACACTTCCCCTAGTTCTTTTATATAGTTTTCTATAAGCTTTTTTACAATAGATCCTATATAAAACTTTTTAGTTTTACCGGTCTTTTTTTCTTTAATTATTACGTGATCCAGTACCTTCATATTTTTAAAATTTACTATATCTCCAAATTTAAGTTTAAGTATATCAGATATTCTAAGTCCTACATTTATGCCTAGTATAAACAAAAGCTCATTTCTAGTGCTTTGGCTTTTAAGAACAGCTCTCATATTTTTTATTGTTTTTAAATCTCGTATAGGTTCTACTGATTTCATAGTATGTTTCCCTTCTTATTTTAATCTTACATAATATGATTATTATTATTAAAATGTAATATTTATAATTATATTTTATTTTAAATACTTTATAAAGCCTTGATTTTAGGGAAAATAAAATCTTACATAACATTGTTATGTAAGATTTATAAATGAAAAAGAAAAAAATATTTTAATTTGGTTGACATTATAAATGTAATGCGCTCTTTTATATATGTAATTACTTAATCGGTTAAGTTTACAAATATAAATAAAAAATGAAAGAAGGTATTTTTATGGCAACAACAGAATATATTGCAACAATCCAAGTAACAGCAGCAGAACTAGCTCAAATGAACAAAGCACAATTAATTATGTTAGAGTCAATAGAAAACCGCAGTACTTCAGGATTAGAATCAAAGTTAAACGGCATTTCTCTCACAGCTGGTGTAATAGGACTATTTGCACCTGGAATTTATGCGACAATATCAGGCCTTGTTAGTGCAACTGCTGGAGTTATAAGTACTTATCCATCTTATAACTCACTTTTAGTAACTGTTATGCAAAATGGATGTAATAGTATGGGAAAAATTGTATCTGATCTTTTAGCCTTTTCCAAATATGATTTATTTGAACTTGAATTTCCATTTATAGATTTTAAGGATAAGGGTATACGTTATGTACAAGGTGATGGAAGAATTGTAAGAGCCCATGTCAAAGGTGGAACTGGTTGGGTTTCTATGCAATAAAGAACGGCAGTATTTTAGGGCTACAATCATGTCTAAAGGGAGAAATACAGAAATTTCACTGAAGATTTTTTTAAAATAAATGAAATCAGTATATCTCCCTTTTGGCATACAAAAAATAATAAAACAACTTTAAATCACTTGAAATTTTGTTTGAATTTCAAGTGATTTTTTAATTATTTTAGGGCATTCACATTTATAATTTTTTCAATATAATTAAAGTCAATACTACCATTATTTATTTTATAAT
>NZ_DAIQBT010000030.1:0-39637 GCF_036781005.1 Clostridium sp.
TGGTAATACAATTAATGGTATCCTTAATTATTCACAAAAGTCGTGGTTGAACCAAGATTATTCTATTTATTCTCCTTTGCAATATGAAGGAGTTTTTTTATTATGTTTCAATGAAATGAAGTATTTTTTATTTGTAAGTCGTTATATTATTATAAGGGTTAAAAAGGTGGTGGTGATTATTTGGGAAAATCAATTTGAAAATTATATAAAACAGTATCAGCGCCTAATCATTACTATTTGTTTTTCCTTTACTAAAAATTATTTTGATGCAGAGGACATAGCCCAGCAAACTTTTTTAACTGCTTATAAAAATATGAATAAATTTGATGGCAGGAATTTTAAGGCGTGGATCACAAAAATTGCATTAAATAAATGCAGGGATCATATAAAAAGTCCTGCTAGGAAATTAGAAAGTTTAAGTAGTGAAGATTTCAAATATATAGAGGATATAAAAGGATCCCCGGAAGAAAGCCTATTGAATAAGGATAGTGATGAAAGAATATATACTTTGTGTAGAAAACTAAAAGAACCTTACAGGGATGTAGCAGTAAATTATTTTTGTAAAAATATAAAACTTTCAGATATGGCAAAAGATACAGGGGAAAATTTAAAAACACTGCAGACAAGATTATATAGAGCAAAAAAACTTCTTAAGATTTTATGGAAGGAGGAATTTATTTGAGAGATGATCTATTTGATAGTAAAGGACACATAAGTGACTCATGTATGAAAAAGTTTAAAAGGGGAGAACTGGATAATAGAGAACTTATTGTTGTGTCTCAGCATATGGAGAACTGTGAAGAATGTATCCACCACCTTACGGATATTTTTTGTGATAGTGAACTTGAGAAAGTGCCCTTTGGATTTGAGGAAGAAGTAAAAAATAAAATAATTAAGCATAAAAATAGTCAGTTCTTATTTTATTCCCTTAGAGTTTCTGCTGCTGCCTGTATATCCCTTATATTTGTATTTTCAAGTACATTGAATTTTATAGCAAATACCAAGATGAAGACCTTGGAAATTAGTTCACCTAAATTTACAGTGGTGAATTCTATTAATAGGGAGCTTGGTAATTTCACCAATAAAATAGTTAATATGGAGGTATTTAACAATGAAAATGAGAAAAGGTAATTTTTTAACCACTTTTTTTTCTTTTCTTCCAGGTGCAGGACACATGTACATGGGATTTATGAAAATGGGATTGTCACTTATGTCTGCATTTTTCTTTGTAATATTTCTTTCAACATGGCTCAATATGGGTCCCCTTTTATTTGTATTGCCATTGATTTGGTTCTACTCTTTTTTTGACTGTTTAAATAAGCAGAGTTTACCTGAAGAAGAGTTCGTGCTTTTAGAAGATAATTATATGTTTTCCTTAGATGAATTTCTTCGTTGGGATAAAAATTTATTTAAAAAGAGAAGATTATTTTTTGGAATACTTATGATACTCTTAGGAATTTATCTTATATGGGATAATATTATATATATTATTGAACCATATATGGATAGGGAAGTTTATATCCTTATAACCTCTTTTACAAGAATTGCCCCTCAAGTAATTGTGGCAGTGGCAATAATTATAATTGGAGCAAAACTTATTATGGGAAAGAAAAAGGAGAGGAGTATGTATGATTAAAGGAAGAAGAGTAGGCACATTTACTTCAGGGGTGATTCTTGTGGTATTTGGAATAATGTTTTTAGTGCATAGTGCGTTTGGAAATATAAGCTATGAACTAATAATATCCTTGTGGCCGGTGATACTGATTCTTATTGGAATAGAGATTATTGCAGCTTATATAGTGAATAAGGATGAAAAAATAAGGTATGATATTGGAGCTATAGTTATTGTAATGGTACTTTGTGTTTTTGCCATGATAATGGGAGTAATGCAATTCATAATGCTAAATTATCCTCAATTTAGGAGTGTATTTTAGTTTTTAAAAAAACATATAACGTATTAAATGGAGCTTTCTATGATGAAGTTAAATATCAGAGAAAGCTGTTTTATTGTGTTAAAATTTAGCTGTTATCAATATATTTAATTTATAAATTAAATATATTGATAATTAATTATAAAATAATAAATATATTTAATATGTAAATTGAATATATAAAAATATAGTGATATACTATTTATGAAAGGAGATGATAGGTTGACATATAAAATAATAGGCAAATGTCCAATATGTAAATCTAAGCTTTTAATTTCAAAACTTAAATGTCCGAAGTGCAGCACTATAATTGAAAATAACTTTGAGATGTCAAAATTTGAATATTTAACTTTGGAACAGCTTAAATTTATAGAAGTGTTTCTAAAGAACAGAGGAAATATAAAAGATGTGGAAAAAGAGCTTGGAATATCCTATCCCACTGTAAGAGCGAAGCTTGATGAAGTTATAACGGCACTTGGGTATAATGCGGTTCAGGATTTAAAGGTTGATAAAAAGAAAGTAGTGGATATGTTAGATAAAGGACAGATAAGTGCAGATGAGGCTATTAAAATGTTAAATGAATAAATATTAAGAAGGAGGATGAAAAATGAGTGAAGAAATGGCAAGAGTGTTAAAGATGGTGGAAGAGGGTAAAATCACAGCTGACAAGGCCTTGGAACTTATAGAGTTACTTAAGGATAAAAATACAGATATTCAGTTTTCTTCAGATAATGACATTATGGATAAAATGTTAAAGATAAGAGTTAATTCTAATGATGGTGATAATGTAAATGTAAATCTTCCAGTGAAATTTATAAAGATAATGCTTAAGACTGTGGGCAAAATTTCTCTAAAAGACAATGTAAAAGGAATGGAAAATATTGATTTGAATCTTATTTCGGAAGCTATAGACAATGGATTATTAGGAAAAATAGTGGATGTAAAAAGTGCAAATGGAGATATAGTAGAGGTGATAATAGAATAGGGAGAATGATATATGAGAGTGTATATAAAATCAGGAAAAATAAGATTTATAATACCTGTGCCATTTATATTTTTAAGACTTGGTATATCAATATTTAGTTCATCTTTTGTTAAAAGATATATTCCCCAAAAAGAAAGAAAATATTTTGATATGATTGATCCTAGGGAATTTTCAAAATGCCTTGGAATTTTAAAAGAATATAAAGGATTGAGAGTTGTGGAAGTTATGGCAAAGGATGGTAGTGAAGTGGTCATAATACTGTAATAATTATGAACCTTAAATCATATAGAATAAAAAATTAATCTCCATGGCTGGATTTATTACATGGAGAATTTTTTATTTATTTTAAAATTACATTGGTTATATGCAGTGGTATTTGATATAATAGAAACCATAAAGAATATCTCTAAATAGACACATTTCTATAAGTAATCATCTATAAATAGAATTGAGAAGAGAGGAAGACATATGAAGAAATTCTGCAGAGCAGTAATGTATTGTATTGGACTTGTAATACTTGCATTTGGAATTATATTAAATACGAAGACCAGCTTAGGTGTATCACCTATTATTTCCATTCCTTATTGTATTTCTAATATTTGGGGAGTTAATTTAGGAAATGCCACTTTATGCACCTATATATTGTGTGTAGTGGGGCAAATGTTACTTCGGGGAAAGAAATTTCGTTATTTTGATCTGCTTCAGATTCCTATGAGTGTGATATTCAGCAGAGTGATTAATATATTTAATGATATTATAATTATAAATTGTGATAATTTGGGGTTCAGATTGCTTTTACTTGCTGCAGCCATTATACTTACTGGAATAGGGGTAGCTATTTCTGTTGAGATGAAGTTTGTTCCAAATGCAGCGGATGGCCTTACACAGGCCCTGGGAGAGAGGATGAATAAAGGTCTTGGCTTTGCAAAAAACATGATAGATGTAGCATGTGTCACAATAACCCTACTTATAGGATTGACATTTGGAGGAAAGGTAATTGGAATTGGAATTGGAACCTTGGCAGCAGTACTGGGAGTAGGACGTTCCATAGCTTTTGTAAGTATGCTGTTTAAAAAGCAAATGAATGCACTTGTAAATTAAAGGAAGTAATCTTATGGTATGGAGGTATATATGAAGAATAATAATACGATTAAATTAAGTAAAGAGAAAAAGGATGAAATGATTTCTTCAATAAAAAATTATTTCCTAGAAGAAAGAGGAGAAGAGTTAGGAGATTTGGCTTCAAGTCTTATTTTAACATTTGTTATGGAAGAATTGGCACCGGAATTTTATAATCAAGGAGTTTATGATTCCTACAAGTATATGAATGACAGAATTGAAGATTTACTATCAATACAAAAATATTAAAGATATATTTAAGAAAGTGAGGTTTTATTTTTGAGGATAATTGATTTAACACATACCATTTCAGAGGATATGCCAGTTTATCCAGGCACAGAATCACCTAAATTAAAAGTTGCAAACATATACGAAAAAGATGGATTTAAAGAAAATTTACTCACCATGTCTTCTCATACTGGAACACATATGGATTCTCCAGCTCATTTATTTCCAGAGAGAACCACTTTAGATGCTTTTTCTATAGAGCAATTTGTAGGAAAAGCACTGGTAATTGACTGCAGTGATTTAAAGGAAGGGGAAAGAATCACTATGAAATGTATCGATGAAGTGAAAGAAACAGCTGATATGGCACAATTTATTTTATTTCATACTGGTTGGGATAAGTGGTGGGGGACAAATTCTTATTTTGGAGAGTACCCATATATTACAGAGGGGGTCTGTGAATATCTGATTTCCAGCAAGAAAAAAGGAATAGGGTTGGATACCATAGGAATTGATCCTATTTCAGATGAAAATCTAACCATCCATAAAAAACTTTTTTATAAAACAGATATGATTATCATGGAAAACCTAACTAACTTGCAAAAAGTAGGTAGTAAACTATTTACATTGTGTGCTCTTCCAGTAAAATTTGATAATTCTGACGGAGCACCTATTAGGGCTGTTGCTATTATGGATGAATGGCAGCAGCTTTAATTATATATTCTTTAACAATTAACTGGTTTAAAAAAGTCAAAACTGCATATTCTATGTTATATAGAATAAAAAATAATTTGCTGTTTATTTTAGATATTTGAAATTGCAATTTGAGTAAGTTCATAGAAAAGTATGAAAGGGATGAATTAGATGAAAGGAAAATTTGTAGCAGGAGCCATAATTGGAACAGCAGTAGGCATGATGATAGTACCTGAATTGGATAAAAGCACTAAAAGAAAGATAAGAAGAACCTCCAGATACTTAAGAAACAGCATGGGGAATATATATGGTAAAATGTCAAATCTTATACTATGATGTTTTCAAATGTAATATTAAAAGTGTATTTTTTATATAATACACTTTTAATATTGAATTTTTGATATTATTTACTAAATACTCTCTATCTATGCCAATATAGTTAAAAATTTTTCTTTTGTTCCTAAAAATATGGTATAATTAAAATAGTTATTTAATAAAATTTTAATATAGTTAAAATAAAAACATAAGGGCAAAGGAAGAGGGAATATATGGAAATACTTTCTTTAGGAGAGAAAATAAAAAGAAGAAGAAAAGAGCTTAACATGACCTTGAAGGATTTGGCAGGAGATAGAATTACACCGGGTCAGATAAGTCTTGTAGAATCCGGAAAGTCAAATCCTAGTATGGATCTATTGGAATACTTGGCATTTGAATTAAAAACCTCTATTGAATATCTAATGGAATCGGAAGAAACCCAGGCAGAAAAAATCTGTACTTATTTTGAAAATATAGCTGAATCTTATATAATAAATGAAAATTTAAATCAGTCAGAAGGATACATTGACAAGGCATTATATTATGCTGAAAAATATTTTTTGGAATATAAAAAAGCAAGGAATTTATATTTAAGAGGTATGGTGCATATGGCTAAAGGTGAGTATCCTATTGCACAGCAATTTTTATTATCTGCAAATGTTATATTTATAAAAGATAATAAATATGAAGAAACTATAAACACCTTTGTGAATTTGGGGAAAATATCTAAAAAGTTAAAAGCCTACTATTCCTCTTTAAGTTATTTTCAGCAAGCAGAAACGGTATATGAAGAAAATAATCTGGGAGAGGATTTCATGCTTGCACAAATATATTATTATATAGCTTCTGTAAATTTTAAACTGGAGAATATTCCAGAAGCTATAAATTATTCTTATCTGGCAAAGGAAAAATTCAAACAGATGGACAATGAGAAAGAATATGCAAAGACACTTTTCCTATTGGCAGAGGAGTATAAAAAAAGAGGAGATATAGATAATGCTATAAAATATTCCAGGAGAACCTTGGATGTATATAGAAAATTAGATGATATAGTTAATATTGCAAATATTGAGAATAATTTGGGCAAGCTTTTTTTTGAATTTGATAATGTTGAAGAATCTTTTATACATCTGAATAAGGCAAAAGAATTAAGGTTAAAGCTTAAGGATAGTAATATAATTGAAACACTTGTAAATATGTGTGAAAATTACATAAAGTTAAAGGATATACCCAATTCCAAAAAAGTTCTTCAGGAAATAATGGAAAGAATAGATGAAGGTAATGATAGAACCTTGGTATATTATTATTTATTGAAATTTAGAATAGATATGCTAGAATCCAATAAGAAGGAAGCGGAAAATACACTTATAAGTGCATTGAACTTTGTTAAAAATATGGATTATACTAAAGAGATTGGTGATATTTCTATAATATTAGGAAAGTTTTATATAGATAATAAAAGAGATAGGGAAGCAGCAAAATATTTAAATGAGGGCGTTAATATTTTTAAAAAAATTGGTATATTGAAAGAGATTTAAGTAAAACGGGTGAGTAATTATGGAAATACTTTCTACTGGAGAAAAGATTAAAAGAGCAAGAATATATAGGGGGTATACCTTAAAGGAACTTTGCGATAAGAAAATATCAGTATCTAAGATGAGCTGTATTGAAAATGATAAGGTAAAGCCTGAGGAATGGATATTAAAGTTTATAGCCAATAAACTTGAAGTTGATATTTTATATTTAAAACAGGACATAAAAGAGCAAATATTAAAAAATATAGAGAATATAGTTAAAAGTGATGAGAGTAAAGATAATGAAGAAATTTTAAAATATAATTTAAAGTTTGCAAGAGAGGGCAATTATATAGATATATGTTTTCAAATATTACATCTTTTATTTAACTGTTATTTGGATAAAGAAGAGTTGGAAAAAGCACAGCATATAATACATAACTATTACTATTATCTACAAAAATGTTTTTCTTATGAAAGATCCGTAGTATACTATATAGATATTGCTAAATGTTTTTTTATGTGCAGAGAATTTTTACATGCGTTAAATTATTATAATAATGCCATAGATATTGGAGTGAAAATTGATAATAAGGAACTTTTGGTAAAAGCTCTTTATTATCAGGCAAGGTGTTATTTCGAAATGGGTGATTATAAAAAATCTTATGAAAGTGCTAATAGTATTATTGATTTAATGGATTTTTTAAAAGAAGATGTGAAAAAGGCAAAAATATATCATTTGATGGCACTTCTTTCTCTTAAAACCAATATAGGAGAATTTAAGATATATGAAAAAAAGGTAGATATACTTTATGGCAATAAGCCAAGAGATAAAGCTAAGGACTTGTTTGATTATGCCTATGCCCTCTTTAGCTTGGATATGAAAGAGGAAGCAGTACGTTATCTGATTAAAGCACAGGATATATATCCTAAAGATAACGTAAAAGAATTAGTGAAATTCTACCTTATGATTGTAAATATTTTAATAAAAAACGAAGTTTTGGATAAAGTACAGGACACCTGTGATGTAGTTTTAAATTATGCTATATCTTTAAATGATATAGAGTATATAGAAAAAGCCTATTATTATAAAGCTGTTATACTTATAAAACAGGGAAATTTTGAATTTGGTGAGATGTATATGAATCTATCACTGGATACTCTTCTTAAATTTGCTACAAGTACTAAAATATATAAAAGATATATAAAAATGGGAGAAATGTACCATAAGATGGGGAGTGTCTCAGAATCAATCAAGTATTTTGATTTTGCTATAAAGTTAGAACAAAAATATGATTTTTAATAGATATTTAATCTATTAAAATAAATTTTAAGAAGGGAGGACAGTTGCATTAAAACTTAAGAAAAAGTTTTAGGCAACCAATTGTGTAATATGGATATAGATAAACTTACTATGAAAGTTCAACAGGCAATAAATAATGCACAGAGCATAGCTATAAGTTATAACCACCAACAGATAGATGTTATTCATTTGTTTTCAGCATTAGTATTTGAGGAAAATGGTTTAATTCCAAATATATTTGGGAAAATGTCTGTAGATGTAAAAGCATTGGTAAATTCAACTAAAGAAACGTTAGATAAAATGCCTAAAGTACTTGGGGAAGGTGCCAGAGGTTCTTCTGTTTATGCTACAAGAAGATTTGAAGAAATTTTTATAAAGGCGGAAAATATAACTAAGAAATTTAAAGATTCCTATATAAGTGTAGAACATGTAATGCTTGCTATTATGGGAAGTGGTTCTAGAGAAGTAGAAGAGATTTTAAAGAAGTTCAATATAACAAAAAATGAATTTTTACGAGCATTGACATTGATTAGAGGAAATCAAAGGGTAGATACCCAGGATCCAGAGGGAACTTATGAGGCATTGGCTAAATACGGAAGAGATCTTATTGAAGAAGCCAAAAAACATAAATTGGATCCAGTAATAGGCAGAGATGAAGAAATTAGAAGGGTAGTTAGGATAATTTCAAGAAGAACTAAGAATAATCCGGTGCTTATAGGAGAACCGGGAGTGGGCAAAACTGCCATAATTGAAGGGCTGGCGGAAAGAATTGTAAGAGGAGATGTACCTGAAGGGTTAAAAGATAAAATAATATTTTCACTGGATATGGGGGCTTTAATTGCAGGAGCAAAATTCAGAGGAGAGTTTGAAGAGAGACTAAAAGCGGTACTTAAGGAAGTTGAGAAAAGCCAGGGGAAGATAATATTGTTTATAGATGAGATTCACACTATAGTTGGAGCCGGAAAAACAGAAGGTTCCATGGATGCTGGAAATCTAATCAAACCAATGCTTGCCAGAGGAGAACTGCACTGTATTGGTGCCACTACTTTTGATGAATATAGAAAGTATATAGAAAAGGATAAAGCATTAGAGAGAAGATTCCAACCTGTAGTTATAGATGAACCTAATATTGAAGACTCTATTTCCATACTTAGGGGGCTTAAAGAAAAATTTGAAATATACCACGGCATAAGAATTCATGATTCTGCTATTATAACAGCGGTTAAACTTTCGGATAGATATATAACGGATAGATATTTGCCTGATAAAGCCATAGATTTAATTGATGAGTCCTGTGCCATGATAAGGACGGAAATTGATAGTATGCCAACTATTATGGACAGTGTGAAAAGAAAGATATTTCAGCTTCAGATTGAAAAGGAGGCTCTATCTAAAGAAAAGGATGAAGCTTCTAGGGAAAGACTTGAAGATTTGGAAAAGGAACTGAGTAATTTAAAAGAGAAAGATAATGAGCTTACTTCAAAATACGAAATGGAAAAATCCAATATATCTCAAGTAAGAAATTTAAAAAAACAACTAGATGAGGTAAAAGGACAAATTGAAAAGGCAGAAAGAGAGTACGACTTAAATAAAATGGCAGAATTGAAATATGGAGTTGTTCCAAAACTGGAAAAGGAAATAGAAAAAGAAGAAGAGAAGCTAAGAGAAAATAATGAAAATGCCATGCTAAAAGAAGAAGTAACAGAACAGGAAATTTCAAATATAGTATCTAAGTGGACCGGAATACCTGTTTCAAAATTGGTAGAAGGAGAAAGGGAAAAACTTCTTAAGTTAGAAGAAGAACTTTCAAAGAGAGTTATAGGACAAAAAGAAGCAGTTATAGCAGTATCCAATGCCGTCATAAGAGCCAGGGCAGGGATGAAAGATCCTGGAAGGCCAATAGGTTCTTTTATATTCCTGGGGCCAACAGGTGTAGGCAAAACGGAACTTGCAAAAACTCTGGCAAGAACATTATTCGATAGTGAAGAAAATATAATCAGAATAGATATGTCAGAATATATGGAAAAGTATTCTGTGTCAAGACTCATAGGTGCACCTCCAGGATATGTAGGTTATGAAGAAGGAGGACAGCTTACAGAAGCGGTAAGAAGAAAACCCTACAGTGTAATATTGTTTGATGAAATTGAAAAGGCACATGACGATGTATTTAATGTGTTTTTGCAGATACTAGATGATGGGAGACTTACGGACAATCAGGGTAAAGTAGTGGATTTTAAAAACTGTATTATAATTATGACATCCAATATAGGTAGCAGTTATTTGCTTGAAAATAAAAGGGCAAGTGGAATAGAAGAAGAGATAAAGCATAAGGTAATGAATGAAATGAAGTTAAAATTCAAACCGGAGTTTTTAAATAGACTGGATGATATAATAATGTTTAAGCCACTTAATACAGAAGAAATTAAATTTATAATAGACATATTCTTAAGAAATATAGAAAATAGACTTAAGGATAGAAGTATTTCTTTAATTGTAGAAGAAAGTGCCAAGGAAGTTATGGCTAGGGAAGGATATGATCCTGTTTATGGAGCCAGACCTTTAAAAAGATATATAGAGAGTGTACTTGAGACATCTATAGCAAAAAAGATAATTAATGGAGAAATATACAATGGATGTACTATAAAAGTTGATTATGATGGGGACTTCAATATTAATTTGAGTGAGCATTAAATAGTTAGATAAATCAGAGAACCATGCGTATGTGTATTCCTTATAAACAAACTCAAGATGAGTCTTTGAGTTACTTCATAGGAAAATAAACCAGGGGAAATTATACTTTTCTCCTGGTTTCTCTTGTTATTATGAAGTTTTTAGCACGTATTTCCAATTCATCATCTAAAGGTTCCAGTGTTACAGTACCATATTTTCTTGTTAGGGCTATACTTATAAACCTATCTGCTAATTCTGGATTTTTAGAGAGAAGAGAACCGTGAAAATATGTACAAAAACAATTTTTATATATACATCCTTCATAACCATCTTCACCATTGTTTCCATAGCCTACAATGACTTTTCCAAGAGGTTCTAAGTCTCCAATATAAGTTCTCCCAGAATGATTCTCAAAGCCTACATAGGTTTCCTTAAAACGCTGGTTATATATTACAGTATTTCCTATAAATCTTTTATCACCGCTTTCAGTATAAATATCCAGTACATTAAGACCGGAAAGTTTTTCACCTTGAGGAGTGGAATAATATTTTCCTAGGAGCTGATATCCTCCGCAAATTGATAAAAACACGTTTCCATTTTCAATGTAATTTAAAATACCTTCTCTTTTATTTTTTACCAGATCTTCAGATACTATGGACTGTTCATAGTCTTGACCACCTCCGAAAAAAGCTATATCATATTTAGATTCATCAAAGGGATCTCCAAGAGATATGTTAAATATGTTTACATTTATACCTCTTTTTTGGGCTCTGTATTTTAAAATAAGTATATTTCCTAAATCTCCATATACATTCAGTAAATCGGGGTATAGGTGACATATATTCAAATCCATTTTATATAACTCCTTATTGAAATATTTTTACCAAAATTTTTTAATATAACCTTTAAAGTTGAGAAATTTTCTGAAGTTTATCATGGCAGTGTAGGTAGCCAGCACATATACTGTGTTCAATTTGCAATTTTTTATTTCTTCAGTAAGAGACTCATAGGTTTCAGAGATTATAAAGTCCTTGTTTGGCAAACCTGCAATTTTTAATCTTACAGCCATATCATAAGGTCTTATACCGGAAATCATTATCTTATCTATATTTAAAGAGGATAGTTTTTCAAAATCGACATCCCATATCCAGGAAACATCTCTTCCGTCTGCATAATTGTCATTTAAAAGTACTACCAGGTTAAAAGTCCTATTATCAAGAGTTAAAGTATTTATGGCCTGATCATAGCCTGCAGGATTTTTTACTAAAATTATCTTGACTTGCTTATCCCCTATTCTTATGTTTTCATGTCTTCCAAAACTGCTTTTCTGATTTTTGAGGGAGTTATATATATTAGAAATAGGTATATCACATACCATAGCTACAGAATATGCACAGAGAGCATTGTACATATTATATGTACCTGGCTGGTTTATGTAATATTCTTTTTCATTTATAATTACAAGAGAACCCTCTGGGGTCTGTTCTTTTATTTCATCTAAAGTATAGTCTAGTTCAGGACGCTTATAGCCACAGTTAGGGCAATAATAATCTCCTAAATGGTTGTATGTGAGAAAATTATACATATAGGGACTTTTGCATTTTTTGCAGAACTTGGCATCAGAATTAAGGGATACTTTTTTATCTTCAGTAAGAGAACAGCTGAATCCATAATAAATGGTTCTATTTGGTAAATTCAAATCTCCAAGAAGAGATTCATCTCCATTTAAAACCAAATTTGAAAGAGGAACTTTTTCAATTCCCTGGATAATTTTATTTAATGTAGAGTAAACTTCACCGTATCTGTCCAGTTGATCTCTAAATAAATTAGTAATAGTTATAATTTCTGGTGTTACATAATGTGTAAACAAAGGTATATTTGCCTCATCACACTCTATTACTGCATATTTTGTACTGCAGCATTTTTTAAATGAATAATTTTCTATAAAGCAAGATACTATTCCCGTAAGCATGTTAGCTCCGGTACTATTTGTAATTACACATTTTTTTGCATCTTTTAGTATGTTGTATATCATGCTTGTAGTTGTAGTTTTACCGTTTGTACCAGTTATAATTATAATTTTATAGTCATTACATACAGTTTTTAAAATGTTTTTATCTAATTTCAATGCAACTTTTCCAGGGAAATTACTTCCTCCTTTAAATAAAATTTTTGATAATTTTATTACAAGTTTGCAAATAATAATACTAAAAAAAGAATTTATATTAATCTTGTACACCACCCTTTGTTCAGACACATTAATCATAGTAAGTCATATAAGCTTTAAGATAACTCTTAAATATTATAATACAATATAAGAACTTTTACATCAAAAAAGTAAAAGTTATCTATATAATTCTCATATTTTAATAGGATTTTAAATGTCATAAAATTATATTAAAATATTATTATCATATAGTTATGTAATTTTGTATAAATATTTAAATTATAAGTATAAATATAAAAAACTATATATTGCCAGGGAACATTATGAAAAATAATTTATAGAAAATATATCTGCTAGAATTTAATTCATTAAAATTTAAAGAAATAACAGTGAAGGATTTTAAAATTGAAGTTGCATAAATAATATAGCACATAGATAAAAAGTATAGCTTATATAAGGAGCTTTTTTAAATATATATTATATTAATGCAAGGATAGTGATAAAAATGATGCATAATGAAAATAAAATAATCTTTTGTGTTGCATTTTTCTATAAATGGTGTAATATATATAATATAAAATATTAGGGGGAAGTAGTATGAGTATGGACTTATCGTATTTAAATATTAAAGGATATAAAAATGTGTATAAAAATTTATCACCTGCTAAATTAGTACAGCTAGCTATTGAAAGAGAAGAAGGATGCCTATCTAATAAGGGGGCTTTAATAATTAATACAGGAAAGTATACAGGCAGATCCCCTAAGGATAGGTTTATAGTTAATCAGGACAGTATAAAGGATAAAATAAACTGGGGAAGTGTAAATTTATCTATAGAGGAAGAAATTTTTGATAGAATGTATGATAAAGCTTTAAACTATTTAAAAAATAAAGATATATTTGTATTTGATGGATTTGTAGGAGCCTTAAAAGAATATACTCTTCCTATAAGGGTCATATGTGAAAAAGCCTATGAAGCTTTATTTGCCAATCAGTTATTTAGAAGACCGGAAAAGGAAGATTTACAATCTTTTGTACCTGGATTTAATCTGATAGCAGTACCAGGTCTTAAGTCCCAGGGAAAAGCAGATGGCTTAAATTCAGAAGCTTTCGTATTAATAAATTTTGACAAGAAAATTATACTGATAGGAGGAACCCAGTATCTTGGAGAGATAAAAAAATCCTTATTTTCTGTAATGAATTTTTTACTGCCTGAAAAAGGAGTTCTTCCAATGCATTGTTCTGCAAATATAGGAAAAGACGGCAAGACATCTCTCTTCTTTGGACTTTCAGGAACGGGAAAGACTACTTTGTCAGCGGATGCGGAGAGAAAGTTAATTGGAGATGATGAACATGGATGGTGCGACAAAGGTGTATTCAATTTTGAAGGGGGTTGCTATGCAAAAACCATAAGGTTGGATAAAGAAAAGGAGCA
This sequence comes from Clostridium sp., assembly GCF_036781005.1. Classification (GTDB taxonomy): domain Bacteria; phylum Bacillota; class Clostridia; order Clostridiales; family Clostridiaceae; genus Clostridium_B. Next base: position 14,356 of record NZ_DAIQBT010000030.1, read on the forward strand.
TGAAATATATAATGCCATAAGATTTGGTACTGTACTTGAAAATGTAGTTACAGATGAATATGGAGTACCTGATTATAATGATGCAAGATATACAGAAAATACAAGAGGAGCGTATCCTATTGATTATATAGATAATATAGAAAAAAGCGGAGTTGGAGGAAATCCTGAAACCATTATATTTTTAACTGCGGATGCTTTTGGTGTAATGCCTCCTATATCAAAGCTTTCAAAGGAAGCTGCCATGTATCATTTCATGTCGGGATATACAAGTAAAGTATCTGGTACAGAGAGAGGTATAGTTGATCCAGAAGCAACCTTTTCATCTTGTTTTGGAGAACCATTTATGCTTATGAATCCTGCAGTATATGCTAAATTATTAGGAGAAAAAATAGACAAACATAATACAGAAGTATATCTGGTAAACACAGGATGGCTAAGTGGAGGATATGGAAAAGGGGATAGGATAAACCTTCCTTATACAAGAGCTATGATTAGGGAAGCTTTAAATGGCAAGTTTAAAAATATAGAATTTGTAGAACATCCTGTATTTAAAATAATGATGCCTAAGGAGTGCCCTGGAGTTCCAAAGGAAATGCTGGATCCTAAAAACACTTGGACAGATAAAGAGGCTTATGATGCAGCGGCAAAAGAACTAGCTTTAAAATTCAATGAGAATTTTAAAAAGTTTGGAAGTGTTTCAGAGGATATAGTTAAAGCAGGACCTGAAGTTAGACGGTTTACTTGCATATAAAGTGATTGAGAAGTTTATAGATAGTCTTAAAAAACTGTTTTCTTTATTATTATAGAAAACAGTTTTTTTGTGTAACAATTTATTAATAATATAGTGGTTGTGGGCAGGCTTATAATGATAGTATAATAGTAGTTGTTGTAAAAATTAAAAACATAGAGAGTGAGTGGAAATAATGGAATTAATCTTTATTATTAAAGCTGCTATTATTGGGGTGGTAGAGGGAATAACGGAGTTTTTGCCAGTATCTTCTACAGGGCACATGATAATAGTGGGGAATTTGATAAACTTTAAAGCACCAACTTATGATAAAGTTTATATAAACATGTTTGAAATTGTAATTCAGCTGGGAGCTATACTTGCTATAGTGGTTCTTTACTGGGATAAAATATTCAATTCTCTTAAAAATATCAAGCCGGGTAAATGGGGGTTTAAACTTTGGGTAACTATTTTGGTTGCATTTTTACCTTCTGCTATTGTGGGGTTCAAACTTAATGATTTTATTGAAGCAAAACTATTTAATCCAATTACAGTAGCCTCTGCACTGGTAGTTGGAGGAATACTTATGATATATATGGAAAATAAATACAGAAGAGGAAACAGTACCAGGAGTATTGAAGACGTAAATATAGTACAGGCTTTTAAAATAGGATGTTTTCAATGTCTTGCCCTATGGCCTGGAATGTCAAGAAGTGCTTCTACAATAATGGGAGGATGGATAAGCGGGCTTACCAATGTGGCTGCAGCAGAGTTTTCTTTTTTCCTAGCCATACCAACCATGGTAGCCGCATCTGGATGGTCCCTTTTGAAAGTAAAAATAGATATGAGTATAATGCAGGTTATAGGTCTGTCTGTGGGGTTTATAGTTTCATTTTTAGTAGCCTTGGTAGTAGTGGAAAAATTTATGAGTTTTTTAAAAAGAAAACCTATGAGGGTTTTTGCTATATATAGAATATTTATAGGCGTCATAGTGCTTTTACTAGCTGCAGGGAAAATTATAAGTGTTTAAAAATAATATTATTTAAAATGTATATACTAGTGTAATGGAAGTGCCAGTTAATTGAAATGACTTTAGTTGATAAAGAAAGGTTGTAATACTTATGAATCCAATAGCTTTTTCTGTTGGTGGTTTTCAAATAAGATGGTATGGGATAATGATAGCCTTGGGGGTCTTAGTGGCTCTCATTTTAGCTAATTTAAATTGCAGGTATAAAGGATATAATTTTGACAGTATAATAGATGTGTTCTTGATATCTTTCCCTATAGCTATTATAGGAGCTAGAATTTATTATGTCATCTTTCAGTTTCAAGATTATAGGGACACCCCTCTGGATATATTCAATATAAGGCAGGGAGGACTTGCTATTCATGGAGGAGTTATATTTGGACTGGCGGCGGCTTATATAGTTTCTAGATATAAAAAGATGGATTTTATAAAATTGTGGGATTTTGCTGCACCTTCCATAATTATTGGTCAGGCCATAGGAAGATGGGGGAATTTTTTTAACGGGGAAGCTCATGGAGGAGTGGTAAGTTATGAATTTATTAGTAATTTTCCTCTGTTTATACAAAAGGGAATGTACATAAATGGTGATTATTATAATCCTACATTTTTATATGAATCCCTTTGGGATTTAATAGTATGTATTATTTTAGTTTATATTTTTAGGAAAAAGCATAAAAAAGGAGCTGTAATATGTACTTATATTGGATTGTATTCACTGGGAAGATTTTTTATAGAGGGACTGAGAACGGACAGTTTAATGCTTGGGCATATTAGAATAGCACAGATGGTTAGTTTAATAGGAATTTTATTGAGTATAAGTTTTTTTATATACTTTAGAAGCAGAGGAAATAAAGTTGATTAAATTAAGGGCTGCCTGGCAGCCCTTTCCTATTCTGATAATTTTAAATCCAGCTTTTTAGTAGAGCCATTTCTATAAACTACTACAGAAATAGTGTCTCCAGATTCATGAGTAGCTTTTATGGTATTTATTTCGCTTATGGATTTAACAGATTTACCATCAAATTTTTGTATTATATCTCCTGCTTTTAGCCCTGCTTTTTCAGCGGCACTGAATTCTTCTACCTCAGCTACATATACTCCTTCTGGAAGATTGTATTGCTGAGACAAAGTTGAGTCTATATCCCTTCCTGCAATTCCAATTTTTAGCGCAGGTTTCAAAAGTCCAGTTAACTTGGATTTTACCGTATTTATAGGAATGGCAAAACCTATGCCTTCTACACCGTTTCCGCCTATTTTAGCGGAATTTATACCTATTACCTGTCCAAGTGAATTCACAAGAGCTCCTCCACTATTTCCGGCATTTATAGCTGCATCTGTCTGCAAAAATGTCTGAGTAGTATTTCCAGTGTTTATTTCCCGTTTTGTAGCACTTATGATACCACTTGTTACAGAACCCATAAGTTCTTTACCTAGAGGATTTCCAATGGCCACTACGGAATCGCCTACTTGAATTTTATCTGAATCCCCAAGTTCTGCTACAGCAGGCATGGTGGCAGATTGAGTTACCTTTATTACAGCTAAGTCCTGATCTGCATCATAATTTATAACTTTAGCAGGAACTTCTTTATTTGTACTTAATATTACTGTTATGCTTTGGGCACTTTGCACTACATGGTAATTTGTAAGTATATATCCATCAGAACTTATTATTATTCCAGATCCCATGCCGTCATCTTCTTGGGTGTTTCCATTTGAAAATCCAAATGTGTTGTTTTGAGAGACAGTTTTAATGGATACCCCAACTACTGCAGGGCTTACCTTTTTGGCTATTTCAGCCACTGTAAGGCTACCTGTGCTGGTAGTGGATATGGTAGATGCCTTGGTCTGTGAGGTGGTAGATGTATTGGTATTTGAATTAATGCTCTCATAAAGGGGAGTATTTTTAAAAAAAGTTGCAGAGGGTATTAAATATAAAAATGCTGCTACTGACACACTTCCTCCTATAAGGCTGGAAATCAGTCCCACTGCTATATAGGACAAAAGTTTTTTGAATCTGGAAGTTTTTTTGGATTTATCTGTAAAATCATACTTTACTAGTGCCTTTGAAGTATTTTCATCTTTATTAAAGTTATCCATACAAGGATCCCTCCCTTAAATTAATATAACCATTTTATTATTATATAATAAATGCAGTTTGTTACAGTTGTATGGCAGAACTGTTAAAGAGTTATGACAATTTTATTGAATATGTGTTACAATTATTTGAAAATGATAATTATGAGTTTAATATATAGAATTTGTTTTACAATAAAACAGAAAGGTATTACACTTAAATGTATGAAGGAGGTGCTTTTTATTTTGGAACGTTCTATTAAATTAGGAAGTGAAAAAATAAGCAAATTGCTGCTTGAATTTTCTATACCAGCTATAGTTGGCATGTTAGTGAACTCATTATATATTGTAGTAGATAGAATGTTTATAGGAAGAGTTGTAGGAGCTATGGCCATATCTGGAGTGAGTCTTACATTTCCTATAGCAATTATAGTAATGGCTTTTGGAATGTTGGTAGGTATAGGAGCTGCTGCCAGAATATCCATAAAACTTGGCCAAAATGATAAGCAGGGAGCAGAACACATATTAGGCAATGCGTTAGTGCTTCTTATTATAGTGTCTATTATGGTGACTATAGCAGGTGTTATATTGGTAAATCCTATGCTTAGAGCCTTTGGTGGAAGTAATAATACCATAGGTTATGCCAGAGAATTTATTACTATAATACTTTGGGGTTCTATATTTCAAATAATAGGATTTGGACTTAATAATGTAATAAGATCAGAAGGTAATCCTAAAAAAGCTATGACCACAATGCTTATAGGGGGAATAACAAATATAATACTGGACTTTTTATTTATATATATATTTCATTTTGGCATAAAGGGAGCCGCTTTTGCTACCGTTACCGCCCAATGTATAAATATGATATGGGTTCTGTATTATTTTTTAAGAGGAAATAGTTTGCTCAAGATAAGAAAAGAAAATTTGATACTGAAATTAGAAACAGTTACAAGTATATTTTCCATAGGTATGTCTCCTTTTGCCATGCAGCTTGCAGCCAGTGTTGTAAATATAGTATTAAACAGAAGTCTTGGAATATACGGAGGAGATTTGGCTATAGGAGCTATGGGAATAATAAATGGAATAGTTACGGTAACCCTTATGCCTATATTTGGAATTAATCAGGGGGCTCAACCAGTAATTGGCTTTAATTATGGAGCTGAATTATACATCCGTGTAAAAAAGGCATTGAAACTGGCAATTATAGCGGCCACTGTAATATCCACTATGGGAGCACTGTGTGCTCATATTTTCCCAAATGTTTTGGTAGGATTTTTTAATAAGTCAGATGCCAATTTGATGGCTATAACAGTAAATGGGATGAAGATATATATGTTATTGTTTCCTATAGTGGGGTTTCAAGTTGTAAGTTCTAATTTTTTTCAAGCCATAGCAAAAGCAAAGATTTCTATGTTTTTGGCACTTTCAAGGCAGGTAATAGTACTTATTCCGATGCTTTTTTTATTACCCCGGTTTTTTGGACTCACCGGAGTATGGATGGCGGCACCAGTATCTGATGGAGTGGCATCCATATTAACGGCAGCATTTTTAATGACTCAAATTAAAAAATTGAATTCTGGGGATAAAATGGATTCATCTGGTAATAATATATCCTTGGGAGAGGTATAAGTGTTTTTAAATTTTTAAGAAGAGGAGAAGTAGGATTTTATGGAGAAGTGTTATGACTCCACTATACTTGGCAAGGATTATGAAAAGTCAATGAACAGATCTGAAAGGAAAGAAAGGGGAAGTTTTTATACCCCTTATTTTATAGTAGAATATATAGTAGAAAATACTCTGTCAAATCTGAATGTAAGATTAAATCCTTTTGTTAAAATACTGGATCCTTCCTGTGGAAGTGGTTACTTTTTGTTGGAGGCATATCATATTCTGATGAAAAAATTCAGTGAAAATTTAGAAAGTATACGTATGGATTATAAAGATGAAAGGTATATTATTGAAACTGAAAATGGATTTAAAAATATATGTGGGTTAGAATACTGGCAATATTCTAACTTGAGTTATCATATACTTAAAGAATGTATATATGGAGCAGACATAGACCATAAAGCTTTAGAATTTGCAAAAATAAACTTGCGTAAAAAAAGTGGAGTTAATTTTAATTTTAAAAATAATATTATATGCTGTAACAGTCTTATAAGATGGGAGAAGGAGCAGGATAAGGATGGAATTTTATATATATCTAACTTTTGGAAACAAAGATACGACTATGTAATTGGGAATCCTCCCTGGGTTTCTTTAAGTAGAAAGCATAAGAAGGATATAGGGGAAAACTTAAAGGAATATTATAGTAGAAATTACAAAGGTAATACATATTTGCCCAATTTGTATGAATATTTTATAAAAAGATCTATGGAAATTCTAAAAGCGGGGGGAAGATTTGGACTCATAATTCCAGATAGATTAGCAAGTAATCTTCAATATAAAGATTTTAGAAAGAAACTTCTTGAAAAATGTAATATAATAAATATTGTATTTGAAATAAAATTTCCAGAGATAAATACAGATACTATGATTATAATAGCTGAAAATAAGTATGACAGATATAATAAGATAAGGGTAGATGTGTATAAAAAATTTGCATATGTTATAGAACAAAATGAGTATATAAAAAATTTAAATTATGAACTTTCTTATTGTCACAACATTAAGGGACTGGATATAAAAAAACTCATTGACAAAGATAGTGTGATGCTGGGGAAGGTATGTAAGACTTTTACAGGTTTTATAGGATATAAAGAAAAAATTGCTTCTGTTAGAACGGATATAAAACAAGCTGAGATATTGAAAGGGGAGAATATAAAGAGATTTCAAGTACTGAATAATTATTATTATGATTTCAACCCCTGTAATGTAAAGGGCGGAACCAATGACATAAAAAAACTTACAAGTAAAAATAAGATAGTTATAAGGAAAACTGGAAAACGTTTAATAGCTGCATTAGATACAGAAGGCAGAATAATAGAACAGTCACTGTATGGCATAATATGCACTGATAAAAAGTTTTCTCATTATTATGTATTAGGGCTATTGAACTCAAAATTAATCCAATGGTATTATTTGAATTTTCTAATAACCAATGCTAATTCTACTCCACAGATTAAAAAATTTAGCTTGGATAGAATACCTGTAAATAATTCTAACATGACATATATAAAAAATATAGAAACTTTGGCAAATAAATTGGTGAAACAAAAAGGGGAAAACATCATGGTTGAAAGAGAATTGGATAAAGCAATATTTTCATTATATAATATTGATTATAATTATAGAAGTATAATATTGAAAGATATAGAAAATATGATAGGATTAAAGAAAGGAGGGAATAATAAATGATTACTTTAATTGGTATTGTAATGATAATATTAACTTTATGTCTTTTGTTATCGATAATAGGAGTTATAATGCTTCCAGTTGTGGGAGTAGTAGTTGCTATAGCTTTATTTGTAGCCTTAATTGGTATAGCTTTTAAAATAGTATTTTCTCTTCCTTTTTTAATAGTAATTGTAATACTTTATATTATATACATTGCCAGAAGATAGACAAGCTGATCAGAATATAATGTTAACTTTTTTTAAACATAAATATTGACTTATCATATATATAATGATAAGATAATTACGTAAATTTACTAAATTTTTCGATAAATCATTCGTATAATCTTGATAATATGGTTCAAGAGTATCTACCAAGGCACCAAAAATCCTTGACTATGAGTGAATCACGGGAAAGTAATATTTTATTATTTTCTAATTTGGATTGCCCGTAATTCATGTTAGAAATTTTTTTATTTTTGGAGGTATTAATATGAATGTTGAAAAAAACAAGCTGGACTCATTTTTTAAATTAACGGAAAATAACACCAGTGTAAAGACAGAAATTATAGCAGGAATTACCACATTTATAACTATGGCCTACATAATTTTTGTGAATCCTAACATACTTATGCAATCGGGGATGAATTCTCAAGGGCTTATGGGAGATGCAGCTGTAAAAGCTGGATTATCTGTAGGAAATGATCCTCTAGTGGCATCTATATTTGCAGCTACTTGTATAGCCGCAGCTGTTGGAACCCTTATTATGGCTCTCTATGCAAATCTTCCTTTTGCACAGGCTCCAGGGATGGGGTTAAATGCATTTTTTACCTATAGTGTTTGTTTAGGTATGGGATACACATGGCAGCAAGCATTGGCAGCAGTGTTTATTTCTGGAGTAATTTTTATAATAATTACAGTAACTTCTATAAGGGAAAAAATTATTGATGCAATTCCTAAAAATCTAAAATTTGCCATATCAGGTGGTATAGGACTTTTTATAGCATTAATAGGGCTTAAGAATTCAGGTATTATAATATCAGATCCTTCTACACTAGTAGCTTTTGGAAAATTAACCAGCCCGGGAGTACTGTTGGCTATTATAGGAGTTTTAATTACAGCTGTGCTTATGGCGAGAAATATCAAAGGATCCATATTAATTGGAATAATTTTAACTACAATAATTGGAATACCTTTTGGAGTAACAAAACTTGCAGGAATAAAGTTAATAAGTGCACCACCTTCTCTGGCACCTACATTTTTGGCTTTTGATTTTAAAGGCCTTTTTAGTATGGAAGCGGGAGTAATAGGAGCAATTACCAGTGTGCTTACAGTAATTATTACCTTTACTTTAGTTGATTTATTTGACACTATAGGAACTTTGGTGGGAACAGCGGAAAAGGCAGGTATGGTTGATGAGTCAGGAAAATTTAAGAATATGAATAAAGCTCTTCTTTCAGACTCTGTAGCAACTACTGTAGGCTCAGTACTTGGAACTAGCACTGTTGTTACATATGTGGAATCTACATCAGGGGTGTCCACAGGGGGAAGAACTGGACTTACATCTGCTACAGTAGGAATACTATTTATACTTGCATTGTTTTTCTCTGGAGTGGTTGGAATAGTTCCAACACAAGCCACAGCTCCAGCACTTATAATTGTAGGGGTACTTATGATGGGAGCGGTTACTAAAATAGATTTTAATGATTTTTCAGAAGCACTTCCAGCTTTCTTTGCTATAGCATTCATGCCGTTTAGTTATAGCATAGCAAATGGTATAGCTGCTGCAGTAATATTTTATCCAATAGTTAAGATTGCTACAGGAAAATACAAGGAAGTCCATCCTATAATATATATACTTGCAGTATTGTTTATATTCAGATTTGCAATGCTGGCATAAAATTTATATTAAATTTATTTGAACTTATTATATATATTTAAATTTTTAAATTCTAGATGACTACACAGCCTGTTGAAAATTTACCAGTTTTCAACAGGCTGTTTTTACTATTTATTAATAAATGCCAACTTATAGTGGATTGAAATTATAGCCTTAATAATTTATGATATTTTAGAAAGGATAATTTTAGGTGTTTTTCTATGAGAAAAGGTATTAGGTTTATGTTGTATTTTATAATCATTGTATTTTTAGGCGCTTTAATAACAGAAGTTAATATAATTTATTTTGGGAAAAATGCAAAACCTGAAAAGTCGGATTGCATAATTGTTTTAGGCTGTAAGGTTTATGGGAGTACTCCAAGCCCTTTTCTTTTATGGAGATTAAATGAAGGTCTTGAACTCTACAGAAAAGGTTATGGAAAATATATTATTGTTTCTGGTGGAAAAGGCCCTGGAGAAAATATATCAGAGGCGAAGGCCATGAAGAATTATCTGGTGTATAAGGGAGTGGATTCATCAAAGATAATAATGGAAGATAAATCTATGTCTACTATGGAAAATTTGTCAAACTCCAAGAAAGTAATGGAGGAAAAAGCTTTTAAAAGTGCAGTAATAGTTTCCAATGAATATCATTTAAGAAGAGCATCCTTAATGGCTGAAAGTCAAGGAATAGATGGAAGCTATTCCGGGGTATTTGTTTACTTATACAAGAGTAGGGAGATTACAGGGTATATCAGGGAAATACCTGCTCTTTGGAAATATTATTTTTATAAACTTTCTGGGATATATTGATATAATAAAAATATACCTTATAGCTTGGCTATAAGGTATGAATTTTAATTTGTATTAATCTACAAAGCTATTCCAGTAATTTGAATAATCCAGAACTATTGAATCTGCCTTTGAATTTTTTACATTATAGTAATCAGCTAGTCCTTTTATAAAATCTTCTGCTGGTATTCCAGATTTGGATATTAAATCTGTTACCTGTTTTTTTATCTCTTCAGGTATGATGGGAACACAGTAAGTGGTGTTCATTTTGATAAATCCTCCTCTATAATATAAGTATTTAGTAAAACACATATTATGATTTTTGATATTATATAACTTATATTTCAACTTAAGTATATCACTTTGCTGTTTATAATTCAATAAAGGTAGGCTAATACCAAAATGTTCATAGATTTTGCAAAGTTTTGAAAAAATTCAGTATACACTCTGCTATTAATTTATGGCCTGTTTTTGTAGGGTGTATACCATCTATAAATAGAGAAGTATTATCTGCTGTTTTCAATTTTTCCAGAAAGCAATTATGAAGATCTATGTAGGGAATATTATTTTTGGTGCAAAAATCCAATATCCAATTTCTATAATGCTCCAGTGAGCCATTTACTCTATCATAATCTACAGAACCATCCCATTTTCTTTCAGCCAGTGTTTTGTCTATAATAGGTTCTGTGACTATAATCGGGAGTATATTTTCATTTAGAGATTCCTTTATTATTTCAGTTAAGTTATCTGTTACAAGCTTTATACTTCTGCCAGTCATAAGATCATTAGAACCTCCCAGTATGATTACGTGGGTTGGATGATTTTTAACTACATCTCTATAGGAACGGGATAACATTCCGGGCATAGTATCTCCATTTATTCCTTTGTTCAAAACTTCAATTTTTAATGAATCTCTTACAAGAGACACCCAACAATCTTCTTTAAAAACACCGTATCCAGAAGTTAAACTATCTCCTAAACATACTAATTTCATTTAAAATAATCTTCCTCCTTGTAATAAAAATTTTAATATTATTGCAATAACGTTCGGAATGGTATGAACATTACTGTTATGAAATGTATTGTAAATTCAAAATACACGAATATTGAATTGAAAATTGAGTCTAATATATTGAACTATATAATTTCATATGTTAATATAATTATATCATAAACAAATAAAGTATCCATATAATCCTAATAATCTGGTTTGGGAGTTTCTACAGGAAGCCTTAAATTTCCCGTCTATGGATGAATTCCTTTAAAGCTTGATGTTTTTTATTAGGTTTTAAATTAGTTTGTCGATTTTAAGGTTTCATATAGATTCAAAGATTTGATTTTATGAAATCTTTTTTATATTTATAAAATATTTTAGGTTTATATATGGAAAAATAAATATCAAATGAAGCATACATTTGTTTTTATTTGATATATTTTTAGACCTATAAAATTTCAAGGAGGTTCAGATGAAGGTTGCAATTATATTTGGCAGTAAATCTGATATAGAAAAAATGAAAGGTGCCGCTAAAGCTTTAAAAGAATTTGACATTGAGTATGAGGCTTTTATTTTATCAGCACACAGGGTACCTGAAGAACTTTTACATACTATAGAAAAATTGGAAAAGGAAAACTGTGAGTGTATTATTGCAGGTGCTGGACTTGCAGCTCACCTTCCGGGAGTTATAGCATCTAAAACTATTATTCCTGTTATAGGAGTTCCGCTAAATGCTGCACTTTCTGGACTTGATTCTCTTTTTTCTATAGTTCAGATGCCAAAATCCATACCTGTAGCCACTGTTGGAATAAACAACAGTTATAATGGAGGCATGCTGGCGGTACAAATTTTAGCGCTTAAATATCCTGAGATTAGGGAAAAATTAGTTCAGTATAGAAAAAATATGAAAGAGAAATTTATAATTGAAAATGGAGAAGGGGTTGAATTATAAAGATGAAAAAAGGAGAAATGATTTATCAGGGAAAGGCAAAAAAAGTATATGAAACAGATGATAAGGATAAGGTTATAATCTATTATAAAGATGATGCTACAGCTTTCAATGGTGAAAAAAAGGGACAGATTTCTGATAAAGGAATACTTAACAATAATATTACTTCTAGTTTATTTGAGCTTCTGGAAAATAATAATATACCAACTCATTTTGAGAAAAAATTAAATGATAGGGAGCAACTTTGCAAAAAAGTAGATATAATACCTTTGGAGGTGATAGTTAGAAATGTGGCAGCAGGAAGTATGGCGAAAAGATTGGGCATAGAAGAGGGAAAGTCTCTAAAAACTACTGTATTTGAATTATGCTATAAAGATGACAGTCTGGGAGATCCTATTATAAATGATTATCATGCAGTTGCAATGGGAATTGCCACTTGGGATGAACTTAAAATCATATATGACATGACGGCTTCTATAAATGACATACTTGAGTTGTTTTTCAAAAAACTAGGTATAAAACTTATAGATTTTAAACTGGAGTTTGGAAAATTTAAAGACAAAATAGTACTTGCAGATGAGATATCTCCAGATACCTGCAGATTATGGGATGCAGCAACTAATGAGAAATTAGATAAGGATAGATTCAGACGTGATATGGGAAATGTAAAGGAAGCCTATGAGGAAATACTAAGAAGGATAAGTGACAACTAATTTCATTCTACTATTTATGGTAAAAAGGAGAGAAACTTTAATGAGTGGTTTAAATGAGCAATTTAATGAATGTTCCTGCATTGACTTGGAAGAAGATAAATTTAAAGATGAATGTGGAGTATTTGGAGTGTTTTCTAAAAGCAATATAGACGTAGCATCTTTGACTTATTATGGTCTTTATGCCCTTCAACATAGAGGACAGGAAAGTGCGGGAATTGTAGTTTCAGATGGCAAGGAATTAAAGTATCATAAGGAAATGGGATTGGTTTCAGATGTATTTCACAGGGAATTGTTAAATGGACTAAAGGGTAGTAGTGCAATAGGACACGTTAGATATTCTACTGCAGGAGCTAGTAGTTTGAATAATGCACAACCTCTTATAGCACAGTATAAATTGGGTTCTATTGCTATAGCCCACAATGGAAATTTAGTAAATGCGGATATCATAAGGGATCTTTTAGAAGAAGCAGGATATATCTTTCAAACATCTATAGACACAGAAATTATTTTAAGCCTTATTGCAAGGGGATCAAAAAAAGATATAGGAAAAGCTGTAGTAGATGCAGTACAGGCGGTTAAAGGTTCCTATGCCATTGTAATTTTAACAGAAAATGAGCTTATAGGGGTAAGAGATCCAAATGGAATAAGACCTCTTTGTATGGGAGAATTGAATGGAGACTATATACTTTGTTCTGAAAGCTGTGCCCTGGATTCCATAGGTGCTAATCTTATAAGAGATGTAGAGCCGGGAGAAATTGTGGTAATAAATAAAGAAGGAATTAAATCTATAAATTTTGCAGAGAAGACAAAATGTGAAACCTGTTCTTTTGAATATATATATTTTGCAAGACCGGATAGTACTATAGATGGAATAAATGTATATACTTCAAGATTGAAAGCTGGAAGAATACTTTACAGGGAAAATCCAGTAGAAGCAGATGTGGTAATCGGAGTTCCTGACTCTGGTATACCAGCTGCTATAGGATATTCAGAAGAATCAGGAATACCCTACAGCATAGGCTTTATAAAAAATAAATATGTAGGCAGAACTTTTATTTCCCCTTCCAAGGAATTGAGAGCCAAAGCAGTAGCTGTAAAACTGAATCCCCTTAAAGTAAATGTGGAAGGCAAAAGAGTGGTAATTGTAGATGACTCAATAGTCAGGGGGACTACAAGCAGAAAACTTGTAGAGATATTAAGAAGAGCTGGAGCCACGGAGGTGCATTTTAGAGTTTCCTCTCCTGTGGTTAAATATCCATGTTATTTTGGTATTGACACTCCCTACAGAAAAGAACTTATAGGGTCTAATGCAGAGCTGGAAGAAATAAGAGAAGCAATAGGAGCAGATAGTTTGGGATATATAAGCATGGATGGAATATTAGAGTCTCTTGAGTATGGTGATGATGAAGAAAAGGGATATTGTATGGGATGCTTTAGTGGAAGATACCCTATATCTGCTCCGATGGAAAAAGATAAAAATTATTTAGAGTAAAGGAAGGTATACTATGGTAACATATAAGGATTCTGGTGTAAATATTGAAGAGGGATATAAGTCTGTAAAACTTATGAAGGAATATTCTGCACAGACTTTTATTCCGGGAGTTTTAAATGGACTTGGAAGTTTTGCAGGTATGTTTGAAATGGGAAAGTATAAAAATCCGGTACTTGTATCTGGTACAGATGGAGTTGGAACAAAGCTTAAAATAGCTTTTGAAATGAAAATATATGATACTGTAGGAATAGATTGCGTTGCCATGTGTGTAAATGATATTTTATGTCATGGTGCAAAGCCTCTGTTTTTTCTTGACTATTTAGCTTGCTCCAATTTAGAAGCGGAAGTTGCGGCGGAGCTGGTTAAGGGAATATCAAAAGGATGTATGGATGCAGGTTGTGCATTAATTGGAGGAGAAACTGCTGAGATGCCTGGATTTTATTCCAAAGGAGAATATGACATGGCAGGATTTGCTGTGGGAGTGGTGGAAAAAGAAAATATAATAAATGGCAGTACTGTGAAAGAAGGAGATGTACTTGTTGGAATAGGCTCAAGTGGAGTACATAGCAATGGATATTCTTTAGTTAGAAAACTTGTAGATAATTTTCAGACTGACTTCTTTGGAAAGGCTGTGGGTGAAGTACTTTTAACTCCTACAAAAATATATGTAAAACCGGTTTTGAAACTTTTGGAGAAATTTAATATAAAAGCTATGGCTCACATAACAGGGGGCGGTTTTTATGAAAATATACCTAGAATGTTTAAAGATGATTTTACAGCGGTTATAGATAAAAAAAGTTTTGAAGTACCTGAAATATTTAAATATATAATGGATTTAGGGGTAGATGAAGAACATATGTATAATACTTATAATATGGGTATAGGTTTTGTACTTTGTGTAGATAGTAAAGATGGAGAAAATATAGTAAAAGAATTAAATAATATGGGAGAAAAGGCTTATATCATTGGACAGGTGAAAAGAAGGGAAAAAAGGGTATGTTTAAAATAGCAGTTTTAGCTTCCGGGGGAGGCACTGATTTTCAATCCATAATAGATGCTGTCCATAGTGGATATTTAAAAAATTGTATTGTAGATATTTTAATAAGTGACAGGCCGGGAGTATATGCCATAGAAAGGGCTAAAAAAAATAACATTGAATATAAAGTACTGGATAGGAAAATTTACAAGTCCAATATTTCCGATGAAATATTAAAACTTTTACATAACAGGGTTCAATTAATAGTATGTGCAGGATGGCTCTCTATATTAAAAGGAGATTTAATTTCACAATTTGAAAATAAAATCATTAATATACACCCATCTCTCATACCTTCCTTTTGTGGAGAGGGTATGTATGGTATAAAAGTTCATGAAAGAGTATTGGAACATGGAGTTAAAATATCAGGGTGTACTGTGCATTTTGTGGATGAAGATACAGACAGCGGACCTATAATATTTCAAAGGGCAGTACCTGTATATTTTGAAGATACTCCAGAGGAACTTCAACAGAGGGTATTAAAGGAAGAGCATAAAGCTCTCCCGGAAGTAATTAAGATGATTTCTGAAAACAGGGTTTTGGTGGAAGGAAAAAGAGTAAAAATTTTATAGAGAATAATTGGAGGCTTGGATATGATAAATCGTGCATTGATAAGTGTTTATAATAAAGATGGCTTATTGGAGTTGGCACAATTTTTAAGAAGTAAAGGAGTGGAATTAATATCCACTGGAGGTACTTATAGGTATCTGGAACAAAATAATATAGAGGTTACAGAAGTATCAAAAATTACAGGTTTTGATGAAATATTAGATGGAAGGGTAAAAACTCTCCACCCGATTATACATTCAGGTATACTGGCTAAAAGGGATAATAAAGAACACATGGATACCATAGCTAAAAAGAATATTCTTCCTATAGATATGGTAGTAGTAAACTTGTATCCCTTCTTTGAAAAGGTAGATGAGGATATTACTTTTGAAGACAAGGTAGAATTTATAGATATAGGCGGTCCCACTATGATAAGGGCTGCAGCCAAGAATTTTAAAGACGTAATAGTGGTTACAGATGTAAATGACTATTCAAAGCTAATTGAACAAATAGACTCAAAGGGAGATGTACCTTACGACTTTAGAAAAAAACTGGCAGGTAAGGTATTTAATTTGATGTCTGCTTATGATGGAGCTATAAGCAATTTTCTATTGGAAGAAGATTATCCTGAATATTTAAGTATTTCTTATAAAAAGATGGATAACTTAAGATATGGAGAAAATCCACACCAGAGTGCAGCTTACTATACTGCTACAGCAGGAACTGCCCCTATGAAGGATTTTACCCAGTTAAATGGAAAACAGCTTTCCTATAACAATATAAAAGACATGGATATAGCCTGGAAGGTAGTAAATGAATTTGAAGAAATATGCTGCGTAGCGGTTAAACATAATACTCCTTGTGGTGTGGCCCTTGGAAAGGATCTCCATGAGGCTTATATCAAAACCTATGAATGTGACTCTACTTCGATTTTTGGAGGGATTATAGCAGTAAATAGAAAGCTGGATGTAAAAACTGCAGAGGAAATATGTAAAATTTTTGTTGAAATAGTTATTGCACCGGATTTTGATGAGGAAGCTCTTAAGATATTGATGAAAAAGAAAAACTTGAGAATAATTAAATGCATTGTAAAACCAACTAATAGTATGGAAATAGCTAAAGTGGACGGCGGAATACTTGTGCAGTCTGCAGATGATAAACTGGTAGAAGATATGAAGGTAGTTACTGATAAGGAACCTTCCAAAGAGGAAATAGATAATTTAATATTTGGAATGAAAGTATGCAAATATGTGAAGTCAAATGCCATTGTGGTAGTTAAGGATTTTATGGCTAAGGGTATTGGTGGGGGCCAGGTAAACAGAATATGGCCTACTTGTCATGCACTGGACAGAGCAGGAGACGGAGTAGTACTTGCATCTGATGCATTCTTCCCATTTAATGATGTAGTTTGTGAAGCTGCAAAATACGGCATAAAGGCAATAATTCAGCCAGGGGGTTCCGTAAGAGATAAAGATTCCATAGAAGAATGCAATAAAAATGGAATATCAATGATATTCACAGGAGTAAGACATTTTAAACACTAAATCACAAACCGTGAACTATGAATTGTGAATTGAAAAGGGGTGTATATAGTGAAAGTACTCGTAATTGGTTCAGGAGGAAGGGAACATGCTATTTCCTGGAAGATAGCACAAAGTCCCAAAGTAGATAAAATATTTTGTGCTCCTGGAAATGGCGGAACCTACGCAGAAGATAAATGTACCAACATAGATATAATAGATATAGAGGAACTTGTAAATTTTGCAGTAGAGTCAAAAATAGATTTAACTGTAGTAGGGCCTGAAAATCCGCTTATAGAAGGTATAGTAGACAAATTTAGAAGCAAAGGATTGAATATATTTGGACCTACATCAAAGGCTGCCATGCTTGAAGGAAGTAAAATTTATTCCAAGGATTTTATGAAAAAATATGGGATTAAGACTGCAAAATACGGCGTATTCAATGATAAGGATGAGGCTTTAAAATACATTAAAGAATGTGAATATCCTGTGGTTATAAAGGCAGATGGATTGGCAGCTGGAAAAGGCGTGTCCATATGTAAAAATTATAAAGAAGCCCAGCTTACAATAGAGGATTTTATGGTTAAAGACATATTTAAAGGAGCAGGGAAAAATGTAGTTATTGAAGAGTTTTTAGAGGGAGTGGAAGCTTCTATACTCACAATAACAGATGGAAAAAGTATCCTTCCATTTATGTCTGCTAAAGATCATAAACAAATCTATGATGGTGGTAAAGGGCCAAATACAGGAGGCATGGGAGCTATATCTCCAAACCCTTATTGTAGTCAGGAAGTATTAAAGGATTTTGAGAAAAATATAATGAATCCTACACTAAAGGGAATACAGCAGGAGAAATTGGATTATATAGGAATAATTTTTTTCGGAATCATGATAACTAAAAAAGGTATTTATCTTCTGGAATATAATGTAAGAATGGGTGACCCTGAAACCCAGGCGGTACTTCCACTAATGAAAACTGATCTGGTAGAACTCATAGAAGCTTCTCTCCAAGGAGAACTACACAAATTTGATTTGGAGTGGGAAAAAGGAGCCTGCTGTTCAGTAGTGGCTGCTTCCAAAGGGTATCCAGGAAAATACAGTACTGGTTTTACCATAGAGGGTATAGAAAATTCAAGTAATGTTTTTGCAGCAGGGGTTGAAGTTAAAAATGGAGAGTTTGTAACCTCTGGAGGAAGAGTGTTATCTGTATACGGACTTGGAGATAATTTAGATACGGCAATTGAATCAGCATATAATAATTTGAAGGAAATAAGTTTTCAAGGAATGTATTTTAGAACTGATATAGGGCGATAATTTAAAGCTGACCACCCTGTTTTTTTGTAAGGGTAGTCAGTTTTTTTATTTTAATTTGTAAATTATTAATGGAAAGTTTATAAATAATATGTTACAAATTTATTACCTATATCTTTTTCAGTGGAAATAATCTTAAAATAATAGTAAAATAGTACCTATATTATATGGAGGTATAATTTTAATGAGTAATTTGGAAAATAGAGGTAGAAGAAAGAAAAAAAAGAAAAAAAAGAGTGTGTTAAAATCGCTTATTTTATTTCTAATATATGAATTAATAGTATTTATTATTGCAGGTCCTATATTAGTATTTTATGGACCTTTTGAAAATGTAAAAAGCCAGGTAGTAGGTACAGCTATGGCGACTTTCAACCATCAGTACATAGCTACAATTTTTTTGTCCGATGATAAAATAGCAAAAATACTCAATCAGGGAAAAAGCGGAGAAACTACCAGTGCAGAAAAGGAGAATCCTGACAATGTAAATATAAGTCATGCAGGCGATAATGATATTAAAAGGTATGATATAACAAATAATAGAAAATTTGATGGTTACATTCTTGAAATAAATGATCCAAGGAGAATAAAAGTGGGATATACAAGTAAATTAAAAGAAGTAGGGGAGAGAACCAGTGAAATAGCAGAGCGTAATGGAGCCGTGGCTGCCATAAATGGAGGAGGATTTACCGATAAAACCACCAGCGGCAAGCTCTGGGTGGGAACAGGAGCTTATCCCGAGGGAATTATAATATCTGGAGGAAAACTTATATATAGTGATGTTGATTATTCAGAGAAAATAAATGTTACAGCTTTTACTTCAGATGGCAGACTTATAGTTGGGGATCATACCCTGCAGGAACTTTTAGATAAAAATGTACAGGAGGCGATTTCTTTCAGAAATTCATTAATAATAAATGGAAAGACTGTAGCTGTAGAAAATGAGGGTTTAAATCCCAGAACAGCTATAGGACAGAAAGCAGATGGGACTATAGTAATGCTAGTTGTAGATGGGAGAAAAGGATTCAAAACCGGTGCTTCTTTGAAAGAAATACAAAACATACTCTTACAGCAAGGGGTAGTTAATGCCAGCAATTTAGATGGAGGTTCCTCTACTACTATGTATTTTAATGGGGAAGTAATAAACGATCCTTGTGATTGGAATGGGGAGAGAACCGTGGCTACGGTATTATATGTGAAGCCTTAGAGGAGAGTGTGATAGATGAAAAAACTTAAGAGAATAATTATGTGGACTTTAATTCCAATAATTATAGAAATGGCAGCTTTTTTATTTATGGATAAATTCTATTTTAATGATGAGTCAAACTTCAACATAAAAAAAGTAGATATATCTTCAAAGAAAGAACCCAACAAAATTAATGTGAAAGTTCCAGAGGATGCAAAGGATATAAAGATTTCTCATGGAGGAGATTATATATCTTACTACAATGGTGAATCGCTGGTTATAATTGATACGTCAAATAATGATAAAAAAGAAGTAGTTTTAGCCGATGGTAATGAATTATCCTATTATACATGGTTTTTGGATACCAATAATATTCTTATAGCGGAAAAATCCGTTGAGGGAGAATCCAGTTATTTAAAATTTGAATCCTATAATCCTAAGAAAGATGCTACTTATACTTTTAAAAAAGATGAAAGCAGTGAAGAATTATCTATACTGCTTCCAGATGAGGAATATGAAGTTAAAAACATAGCTTTTTCAGGGGCAAGTAATGTAACTTATATAACTTCAGGTAGAGAGGGTGCAAAAAGTAGAATATACAGGGTAAATGTTATGAATCAAATGAACCTGGTTAATTTTGTAAATTGTGAACTTGGAAATATAAAGGCCATAAACACAGCAGGAGATGGAGATGAGCTAATCTATGAGGACAGAACCTATAACAGGATAAGAACGGGGAAAGGTAGAGTAATAGCTACAGGAGAAAATGCAATGCACTATCTATTAAACACAGATAAAGGAAATAATGTTTATATAGGTAATGGAGATAATGATAAGGTAAATAAAATATTTGTAACGGATCTCCAATCTACTGGTACCAACTGGAAGACCCATGCATTGTCAGAATATGTGGATAAGAATAATATACATATTACAAGGGCTGGTAAAATATATATAGATGATCCTGTCAACAGTCAGGTAAAAGAGATTACCACAGGTAAGGTTACCAAATACTCGGGAAATTTAATAGCTGTATATGATTATGGTGTAATCAGTGAAAGTGGCAGTAAGATAAAGAGCAGTTTATTTTAGTGAGACACCTTGAAATAGTACAGTTTACCATCTTCTATGGAATAGTCTATAAGTTTGTTATCATATAAGTAGTTTATAAAAGCACATACAGCTGAAAAATTCAAGTGGTATTGATGAAAATCCAGAGACAGTTCATTTAGTATGGTTATATTTTCAAGTACATCCTCTCTTGTTAGAGGTTGTTCTAGAAGAGCTAATATATCATCTCTGTATTTATATATATTTGTAATATTACACTGAGTTAAAGTGACTACTTCTTCTTTAGTCAGTATTTTTTCAGCATGGCTTATTACAAAATAATCTGCATCCAGTTCTTTTATAGTATTTAAAGAGGATAATTCTTGTTCTATATTGTATAGATAAGGAAGAGAATATTTATTTAATATTTCACTGCTGAATACAGAATCTCCAAGAAAACAAACTTTTTCCGGGGTAGCTATTGCTATGTGATCTTTAGAATGACCAGGCAGTGAGATTATATTGAATTTTTCATCATTTAATTTATTAACACCATAATCTAAAATAAAATCTACATTTATGGGTTTACTGACTTTGTTAAATGCCTTGGAAGGATAACAGCATGATAATATGGAAGAAAAAAAATCTGGATTTTCCATAAATGTTTTTTCACCTTTTGAAGCGTATACTAGGCAGCCAGAATAATTTTTTTTGAAATATAAATTGCCGCCGCAGTGATCCATATGACTGTGGGTATTTATTATATATTTGGGGTGAAGATTATTTTCAATTAGTATAGTTTCTATTTTTTTAGCATCTCCATTATTTATGCCGGTATCTATAATAAGACAATTTTTATTTTTAAAAGTGAATATACCGCAGTTGGTTGGGGCATCTATATAATAGGTGTTTCCCTTTATTTTGTTTAAATTCATTTTATGACACTTCCTTGTATTGTTAGAATATTATATATCTAATAATAGCATATTTTATTATATAATCAAGGTGAGGAGCGGTTCATTTTGAAATTTTAGTCATACCATGATATAATTTTAGATAGGTTTTTTACTGACAATGAAAATTTATGTGGAGGTATTTGCTATGGAGTCAGCTATGACAAATTTATTAACTCTTCTGGGATTTATGGGAGTTATTCAAGGATTAGGAATGAAATACAGCAAAACGGTAAGGGAGAAGTTCAGACTGGATGCAGAAGGTGTAGATAAGAAATATGTAAATTTCAAGGTGAATTTTCTTATTATACTGGGGGCTGTCATATTAGTGGTTCAATCTGTTTCATATTATTATGCACCTCTTGAAGGTAATATGGACATATTATTATCTGTATTTTTACTTTTAGCCATTACTGTAGATTTTATGTGTAAGAAATCCAGAATTAAAAAAAATCGAAAAAAATAAGCTTAAATATAATACATATTATAAATGAGCAAAATTATGATAGAGTTTGCTCATTTAGCTATATAATAATCAGTTTTGAAACAGCTTAGTAAAATTATCCCAAACTTGTATTTTAACTTCTTCATAAGGGATACCCTTTATAAAAGAAATCCATTTTAGTATATTTTTTACCTCATTTGGATATATATATTTATCGTTTTTTAGGGCAGTTGGCCCGTCAGTCTCTGTGAGGATTTTATTCAGAGGAAGTAATTTTACTATTTCATTGGTAAGATGAGAATGGCCTATGTCTATACTTATGGTAAAATAACATCCATAATCCAAAAAATTTTTTAATATATTTAAATTTCCGCTGTACCAATGAATGATGGGTGTTTTTAAATTATATTTTTTTACAATTTGTAATACCTCATTTTCAGCTCCTTTGGTATGTATATTGGTAATTTTATTGTATTTACCAGCTTTATTTGCAAAATAATCAAAAACCTTATTCATGTAGGGGAATTTCTCACTCTCCAGAACCCAATGATAATCAAGGCCTATTTCTCCGATAACTCTACATTCTTTAATATATTCATTAAAAATGTCTAAATTATTGTGGTTTTTATGAGCTTCCCAGGGATGAATTCCAAAACATGGAATTATGTTTTGGTGAGATTTACTTAAATCTTTGGTAAAAAGGTAGCTTTCAAGATTCATAGAACAACCCAGTGTTTTTATGTTATCATGTTCTATTATATTTAATGCTTTGCTTAAGTTTGTACTATCTTTATAAAAGTCTAGGTGATTATGTGCATCAACAAACATATCTTACCTCCATATCACGTGATTTTTAGTTTCAGGTGAAATTTATCTGAAAATAATGTTTTCCTCCTGCCAGATGTTAGAATAATCTATCTAGGGACAGTTTTTAGATAAATTCATATATTGTTTATAAATATAATAAGGTATTTATAAATAAATAACAAGCCTGAAGAATAGAGAGGATGGTATATTACATTAATTATTAGAATATTTATTAGCAATTTTGCAAGTATAATTATAAAATAATATGTTAATAAAATGAAAGAATTTTTTATAACTATTTACATAAATGTTGTAGTGTAGCATAATATATTTGTTATAGGAAAGTTAAATGAACAAGGAGGGGCATATTTGATGACAGAAAAAAATGATAGTCAAGAACAGCTCTCAGTAGATGAACAAGCTAAACAGCAGTTTTTAGAAGAACTTAAGAATAAAAATATGGAAGAAAAGAAAAAGCTGGAAGAATTCAAGAATCAACAGGAAAAAAGTCAAGGGGAAGATGAACTGGAAAGTACAGATGAAAATAACGTACTCAATGATAAGGAATCAAAAGAAGTTGATTATGAATCCTCAAGTGAACCTGAACATATAGTTTTAAATGAAAATATAGAACCAGAGAAAGAAGACACAGATGAACATGATGTAGTGGATATGGAAAAAGATAAGGCAGAAGATACTTTACAGCCTAAAATAGATAAAAGTCAAATAACTAATATAGAAAATAAAGTTAATGCAGGTGGAGACAAGGCAATAAAAGAGGATAAAAAGGCTTTTTACAGCAAGTTCAACGTGGCACTTTTACCTAAAAGTTTAAAAGTTTCTATAATAGATACAGTTGTAACATCAGTGGTTTCTCTGGCAGCTTTGTATTTGTTTGATGTTATTTTAAGACTTGTAGGATATCAGGTAGTGGATATGAAAGGTATGTATATATTGATATTTATAATAGTGTTGATTTTATATCCTTTTATAATGAGCAAATTTAAATATAAACAGACTATAGGACAAAAATTCAGTTAAATACTAAAAGAAGAAGGGGAAGATTGTGAATTGAGAAAGGGTAATGAATATGAATTTTATATAGAAAAGCTTAAATTTCCATCTATAGGAGTAGCGGAGAAAGATGGGAAAACTGTGCTTATAAAAAATACTCTTCCAGGCCAGAAAATAAAAGCTAGAATCAGCAGGAAAAAAAAAGATTACTTAGAGGCTAAAGTAACAGAAATAATTGAAAATGTAAAATATGCAAAGGAAGTAGCGTGTCCGCACTTCTCCCTTTGTGGTGGCTGTATTTCTCAATTTATACCCTATGACAAACAAATTGAGCTAAAAGAGCAGCAGGTGCTGGAGTTATTTCACTCTGCAGGAATTAGAGATTTCAAATTCTTAGGCATAGAAAAAAGTCCAGAGGAATTTCAATATAGAAATAAAATGGAATTTTCCTTTGGAGACGAGGAAAGAGATGGCAAGCTTACACTTGGAATGCATATGAAAGATAAAGGATTTAGTATTGTAAATGTGGATGAGTGTAAAATAGTTGATGAGGATTTTACAATGGTGCTGGATAAAGTAGTAAAGTATTTTAGAAAAATAAAATTACCTTATTACAGGGTAAGAAGTCATAATGGATATTTAAGAAATCTGGTACTTAGAAAGGGTAAAAATACAGGAGAACTTCTAATAAATATTGTAACTACATCTCAGATTGAATTTGATTTTGATGAAATCACAGAAGTCCTAAAGAATTTAGAATATAAAGGTAAGCTGTCAGGCATAGTTCATACCATAAATGACAGTCTATCAGATGTAGTTCAAATAGATAAACTGGAAATTCTATACGGCATGGATTATATTATGGAAGAAATTCTAGGATTGAAATTTAAAATATCTCCTAAAACCTTCTTTCAAACTAATTCCAAGGGAGCAGAAAAACTATATGGCATAGTTAAGGAATTTCTGGGAGATGTGTCCTCAAAGATTGTTTTTGATTTATACTGTGGTACCGGAACCATAGCACAGATAGTGGCATCAAATGCAAAAAAAGTAATAGGGGTAGAACTTGTAGAGGAGGCAGTGGAGTCAGCCAATGAAAATGCCTGTTTAAACAAAATAGAAAACTGTGAATTTATAGCAGGGGATGTGGCAAAGGTGGTAAAAGCTCTAAAGGATAAACCGGATTTAATAATACTGGACCCCCCAAGACCCGGAATCCACCCTAAAGCACTGAAACAAATCATTGATTTCAATGTAAATGAGATAGTGTATGTATCTTGTAACCCCAAAACCTTAGTTGAAGATTTAAAGATTTTAATAGAAGGGGGTTACAAAATAGATAAGGTGAAACTTATGGATATGTTTCCGCATACTGCCCATGTTGAGTGTGTCGTATTGATGTCAAGGATAGAGAAATAGGAGTATTCAAAA
>NZ_DAIQBT010000031.1:0-39322 GCF_036781005.1 Clostridium sp.
TGCCCATGGTACTGCAGGGGAGGCCCTGTGGGAGAGCAGGTCGCTGCCGGTTTTGGTTGTTCCGTGGTAGCTCAATGGTGGAGCATTCGGCTGTTAACCGAAGGGTTGGAGGTTCAAGTCCTCTCCACGGAGCCATTTTTATTTTTTGAGTTGTATTTTTAAAGATATAGAGATATAGTTACTTTTTAACTATATCTCTTCCATTACTTGTAAGTATTATAGTTCCATCAATATCAGTTCTGTAAATACGTATATTTCTCTTCTTTAGTTTTCTTAGGGTCTCTTTGTGAGGGTGTCCATATTTATTGTTTTCGCCACAGCTTATAATGGCTATTTCAGGAGATATTTTATCTAAAAATTCATCTGATGTAGAGTTAGAACTACCATGATGACCAACCTTTAGTACATTTGAGGATATATCATAGTTTTTATCTAGAATTTCTTTTTCACTTAACTTTTCTGCATCCCCTGTAAAAAGAAATTTGGTATTTCCATAAGATATTTTCAAAACTATAGAATAATTATTGGTATCTTCATAGTTATTGTTGTTTGGAGCTATTATTTCTGCTTTAGTATTTTCATCTAAATCTAAATGCATACCTGCTGTTGGAACATTTATTTTCATGTTTTTAGATTTTAATTCAGTTATCATATTTTCAAAGGTTCTGGTAGTAACTGTTTTTTTGGGAGCGTAAAATTTTCCTATAGGATATGTATCTATTATAGTACTCATGCCACCTATGTGATCTTCATCAGGATGGGTGGCAATTACATAATCCAATTTTTTAATATTTATACTATTTAAATAGGATAAAAGCTTATTAGTATTTTTAGTTGGCCCTGCATCTATCAGTAAATTTTTATTATTTATTTGAATAAGTTCACTATCTCCCTGGCCAATATCTATATAATGTACTACAAATTCTGAAGAATTTGTAGATGAGTTACTTGTTTGGCTACTTTTTAAATCCACACAGCCGGATATTAAAAAAGTTATTGATATTAATAGAACTATTATATTAAAATATTTTTTTATATAATTCATAGAATTCAACCACCCTGTTGTGATAATTAGTTTGTGTTATTAGTAACTGGTATATGTTTAAGTATTTCTTGTTTTACAGTATTTGATATGTTAGACAACTCTTCCTTGGAGAGTTTTTCTGTATATATAGGTTTACATATAGTTACTTTTACTTTTGCTGATTTTATCATACTATATTTATTGCCTTCTCTTAATTTGTAACTGCCATCTATAGCTATGGGAACTATAGGAACCTGTGCTTTTAAGGCTAATTTTAAACTTCCTTTCTTAAATTCACCTATTTTAGGACCTTTACTTCTGGTGCCTTCTGGAAATATTACCATACTGTGTCCGCTTTTTAATATTTCAGCTGCCTCATTTATGGATTTCATAGATTCTCTTATACTTTTTCTATCTATAAAAACACATTTTATTTGTTTCATCCAGTAAGCAATCAGTTTAAATTTCAATATTTCCTTTTTGGCTATAAAGCCTACTGTTCTATCTACGGAATGAACTATTATGGGTATGTCTAGAAAACCTTGGTGATTTGATACAAATAGGCAAGTAGAACTAGGAATGTTTTCTTTTCCTTTTAAGGCTATTTCGGCATTTATAAGTTTCAGTATAAAATCAGCCCATTTTATTAAAGCTATATTTATGTAGTCTTCAGCTTCTTCTTCATTTTGGGTTTTCCTAATTTTATTCAACTTAAATTTCTTCATTAACGAGTATATCATATACAAGAAGAAAATAAAGTAAAATAAAATGGTTCTTAACATAAATAAAAACTCCCTTTCTGTAATATTATATTTTTATTTCATATATTGCCTTATTAATTATATCATAGGAATAATTATATTCATGTACATTTGTAAAAATAAAATTGCAATTCGATAGAGCCAATATATAATATAAAAAATCCTTTTTTGTATATAATTAAAGGAAATGAATACGTTTTATTCAAATGTATGCTGATGGGATAAAATTTATTTGCTAAAATATAATAAAAGTGCTACAATATAAGCATAATTATTCTTATCTATAGTTATTAGAGTCCTTTATATCTAATAACTATTTGAATTTTAAGTATAAATATAATATTCTTACATATAAGGGTAAAGATATATGTGAATTTACCTTGTTAAAATAATTCAAAAATTGATTTTATGTTATAGATCCAATATTCAAAATAAGGAGATGATTTATATGAAAAAATGTTCTTATGATTATAAATTGAACAATGTAGATGATCCTAATTTTTATAAAGAAATGTTTCCCTATGAAGAAGTGCCAAAGATAGTTTTTAATAATATACAATTACCTATGGATCTTCCAGATAATATATATATTACAGATACTACATTTAGGGATGGACAACAATCCATGCCTCCTTATACTTCTAGAGAGATAGTTAGGATTTTTGATTATCTTCATGAGTTAGATAATAATTCAGGAATAATAAAACAAACGGAATTTTTTCTATATACAAAGAAAGATAGAAAAGCTGCAGAAGTATGTATGGAAAGAGGATATGAATTTCCGGAAGTAACTTCCTGGATAAGAGCAAATAAAGAAGATTTAAAGTTGGTAAAGGATATGGGAATTAAAGAAACAGGAATGCTTATGTCTTGTTCTGATTATCATATATTTAAAAAACTTAAGATGACAAGAAAAGAAACTATGGATATGTATTTAGATTTGGTAAGGGAAGCATTGAATAGTGGAATTCGTCCTAGGTGTCATCTGGAAGATATAACGAGGGCGGATTTTTATGGATTTGTAGTACCTTTTGTAAATGAACTTATGAAAATGTCAAAGGAGGCCAATATACCTATAAAGATAAGGGCCTGTGATACTTTGGGATTAGGGGTACCTTATAATGGAGTGGAAATTCCAAGAAGCGTACAGGGAATTATACATGGACTTAGAAATATTTGTGAAGTTCCTTCAGAATGGATAGAGTGGCATGGACATAATGATTTTTATGGAGTAGTAACTAATTCTTCAACTGCATGGCTATATGGGGCAGCCTCTATAAATACTTCCTTTCTAGGAATAGGAGAGAGAACAGGCAACTGTCCTTTAGAGGCTATGATATTTGAATATGCACAAATAAAAGGAAATACAAAAAATATGAAACTTAATGTTATAACAGAATTAACAGAATATTTTAGGAAGGAGATCAATTATTCTGTGCCTGTAAGAACTCCTTTTGTAGGCACTGATTTTAATGTAACAAGAGCGGGAATACATGCAGATGGTATATTGAAAGATGAAGAAATCTATAATATATTTGATACAGATAAAATTTTAGGGAGACCTGTAGTAGTTGCAGTAAGTCAGTATTCTGGTCGTGCAGGAATAGCAGCTTGGGTGAATACTTATTATAGACTAAAGGATAATGATAAGGTGAATAAAAATGATCCAAGAATTGATCAAATAAAAATGTGGGTAGATGAACAATATAGATCAGGAAGGACTAGCGTAATAGGCAATAATGAGTTAGAATTATTAGTGAGCAAAGTAATGCCAGAAATTGTTGAAAAAACAGAAGAAAGAGCTAGCTAGTAGTTGGTTCTTAATTTACAAAAATGGAGGATAGTAATGGGATTAAATGCATCACAGAAAATCATAAAAAATCATTTAGTTAAAGGTGAGATGATACCTGGAAAAGAAATAGCTATAAAGATAGATCAAACTCTCACGCAGGATTCTACAGGAACTATGGCTTACCTTCAATTTGAGGCATTGGGAATAGATAGGGTTAAAACAAAACGTTCCGTAGCCTATATTGATCATAATATACTACAATCTGGCCCGGAAAATGCAGATGATCATCTTTATATTCAAACTGTGGCAAAAAAACATGGTATATATTTTTCAAGACCGGGAAATGGAATATGCCATCAGGTAAATTTGGAGAGATTTGGAGTGCCAGGAGATACTCTTTTAGGTTCAGATAGTCACACTCCCACTGGTGGAGGAATAGGAATGCTTGCTATTGGTGCAGGTGGATTAGATGTAGCTGTAGCCATGGGAGGAGGAGAATATTATGTAAATATGCCCTCTATTGTAAAGGTAAACTTAACTGGAAAATTGAGCCCTTGGGTTACGGCCAAGGACATAATTTTGGAAATGCTGAGAAGACTCACAGTTAAAGGCGGGGTAGGAAAGATTTTCGAATATACTGGAGAGGGTGTCAAAACACTATCTGTACCGGAGAGAGCCACTATAACCAATATGGGTGCAGAGCTTGGCGCCACAACTTCTATATTTCCTAGTGATAATGTGGTACTGGAATTTTTAAAAGCACAGGGAAGAGAAAAGGACTTCTATTCCATAGAACCGGATGAAGATGCAGTATATGATGAAGAAATGGAGATAAATTTATCTCTTCTTGAGCCTATGGTAGCATGTCCACATAGTCCTGATGATGTAGTGTCTGTATCTTCACTAAAAAGTATAAAAGTGAATCAGGTTTGTATAGGAAGCTGTACCAATTCTTCTTATGCGGATATGATGAAAGTTGCAAACATATTAAAAGAAAATACTGTAAGTGAAAATGTATCTTTAGTAATATCTCCAGGTTCTAAGCAGGTGCTTACCATGCTGGCTGAAAACGGCGCGTTAGCTTCAATGGTGGCAGCAGGTGCTAGAATACTTGAAAGTGCCTGTGGACCTTGTATAGGAATGGGTCAATCACCATCCACTGATGCTGTGTCACTTAGAACTTTTAATAGAAATTTTGAAGGAAGATCTGGAACCAAATCTGCTAAAATATATTTAGTTAGTCCGGAAATTGCAGCAGCTTCTGCATTAACAGGGTATATTACGGATCCAAGAACTTTAGGAGAGCAATTTGATATAGAAATGCCTTCTAAATTTTTAGTAGAAGATAATATGATAGTTGCTCCTTCAAAGGATGGAAGAGAAATTCAGGTAGTAAGGGGACCTAATATAAAGCCTTTTCCAAAGGCAAAAGCTTTGGGAGATGTTGTAGAAGGTAAGATTCTTACAAAAGTAGGAGATAATATAACTACGGATCATATAATGCCTTCTAATGCCAAGCTTTTACCGTATAGATCCAATATACCTTATCTGGCTGAATATTGTCTGACTCCCTGTGATGAAGATTTTCCTAAGAAAGCAAAGGAAAACCAAGGGGGCTTTATAGTAGGAGGAAGTAATTATGGTCAGGGCTCCAGTAGGGAACATGCTGCTTTAGCACCACTTTATTTAGGTGTAAAGGCAGTGCTTGCCAAATCTTTTGCCAGAATACATAAGGCTAATCTCATAAATAATGGAATAATTACTTTAGTATTTGAAAATTTAGAGGACTATGACAAAATAAATGTTATGGATGAATTGGAAATTAAAGATGCGTTAACACAGATTAACAGCAATATTGTTATAGTAACCAACAAAACTAAGGGAGAGGAATACAGAATGATATTTGACGTTACAGATAGACAGAGGAATATGATAAGGTACGGAGGATTATTAAACCTAGTGAAAAAAACAAATAATTAAGTTGAAAATCCCTGGACTACTTATACGGATCCAGGGATTTTTTAAATTAACTAAAGGGTATTAATAATATATGAATTAAGCTTTGTCAAGAGCTTGTTCTAAATCTTCTATAAGATCTTCAACACCTTCAACTCCAATGGAAAGTCTCACAAGATCCGGAGTAACTCCTGCTGATTTTTGCTGTTCTTCGTTCAGTTCTGCGTGAGTAGTGCTTGCCGGATGAATTACCAGAGATTTAGCATCTGCTACATTGGCAAGCAGTGAAAAAAGATTTAGGCTATTTATAAATTTCTTTCCTGCTTCAAGGCCTCCCTTTATTCCAAAGGTGAATATGGAACCTGCTCCCTTTGGAAGGTACTTCTTAGCAAGTTCTCTGTAAGGACTACTTTCTAGTTCAGGATAGTTAACCCAGGAGACTTTTGGGTGGTTATTTAAAAATTCTACTATTTTTCTTGTGTTTGATACATGTCTTTCAACTCTTAAAGATAGGGATTCAAGACCCAACAGAAAATAAAAAGCATGTTGAGGGCTTATTGTAGCACCTGTATTTCTTAAAAGCTGAACTCTTGCTTTTGTGGCAAAAGCTGTAGCACCTAGGTCTGAATATACCAATCCACCATAACTTTCATCAGGTGTAGTGAAATCAGGGAATTTACCACTTACGACCCAGTCAAATTTACCCCCATCAATTATAACTCCACCTATCGCAGCCCCGTGACCTCCAATGAATTTGGTTGCAGAGTGAATAACTACATCTGCACCGTGTTCTATTGGTCTTATAAGATAAGGTGTTCCAAAGGTATTGTCTATAATAAAAGGTATCTTATTTTCATGTGCAATATTTGCTACAGCCTTTATATCTAAAACGTTGATCCTTGGATTGCCTATTGTCTCCCCATAAACTGCTCTAGTCTTGGAAGTAATAGCCTTTCGAATATTTTCAGGCTCATCTGGATCTACAAATATTACATTGATTCCAAGTTTTTTTAGGGTCACTTTAAATAATTCATAAGTTCCACCATATAATGTGCTCACTGATACTATTTCATCTCCTGAATTTGCCACATTAAGTATGGAGTATAAAATTGCGGCCATTCCTGATGATGTAGCAAGGGCTGCAGAGCCTCCTTCAAGGGCTGCTATTCTTTGTTCAAATACATCTTCAGTAGGATTCATTATTCTGCCATATACATTTCCAGGTTTTTTTAGTTGGAAAAAATCTGCAGCTTCATCTGCATCTTTAAAAACGAAAGATGTGGTCTGGTATATTGGAACTGCCCTTGCACCGGTGGTTGGATCTGGTATCTGTCCTGCATGTACTTGTAATGTTTCAAATGATAATTTCTTTTCACTCATTATATATTCCTCCTTGATATTTTTACATGGGGTATTTTTATTTATGATTTTTAATATCCTGCACGAAACCTCTTGTTTGTAATATAAAGAAAAATAAAAAATCTTCTTGTAAATGAGATACAAGAAGATTTTCTTCATGCTTCTCATCTTCCAGGTATTAACCTGCTGGAATTAGCACCGTTGAATAATAATCTTACTATTCAGGTTGCCGGGCATCATAGGGCCAGTCCCTCCGCCTCTCTGGATAAGAAGTTCCGTATTCGATTGAAAAAATAGTAACAGATATATATAATACTTGTCAATAGAAAAATAAAAAATAATTATTTTTTATTTTTGTAATGGTAGAATATTGTAAAAGTGTTGACAATCAATATTAAAATATTTATTATGAAAAATAAGAATAACAAATGTGATTAGAATGTATATAAATAAAAAATTAATGATATTATATGTATAAATATAAAGTTATAGTTTAATCAGGTATAGATTACTTGGGAAAAGAGGATACAGAATGAATTTTGAAAATTTAGCAGCTAAATTCAATGATAGATTTATTTTTTTTGATGGAGCTATGGGCACTATGCTTCAAAAAGCGGGACTTAAATTAGGGGAATTGCCAGAGGTACTTAACATTACAAATGCTGACATAATAAGGGATATACATAGGAAATATCTAGATGCAGGAGCGGATATCATAACAACAAATACTTTTGGAGCTAATGAATTAAAATATAATTCGTTTGATTACAATATAGAAGATGTGATTTCAGCTGGAGTAAGACTTGCAAAAAAGGAAGCAGGAAATAAATTGGTGGCTCTTGACATAGGGCCTATTGGAAAGATTATGGAACCTACAGGAATTTTAACCTTTGAAAGTGCATATAAATTATTCAAGAATCAAGTTGTTATAGGAGAAGAATATGGGGCGGATTTGATTTTGATAGAAACTATGACTGATTTGTATGAAGCAAAAGCGGCTGTCCTTGCAGCAAAGGAAAACAGTACTCTTCCCGTATTTTGTACAATGACTTTTCAGGAGGATGGAAGGACTCTCATGGGGACAGATGCTAAAACCATGGTATTTGTGATGGAGGCATTGGGGGTAGATGTGCTTGGCGTTAATTGTTCTTTAGGACCTAAAGAACTGCAGGGAATTGTAGAGGAAATTTTAAAATATTCTTCCATACCTGTTATGATACAACCTAATGCAGGACTTCCAAGATATGATGGAGAAAATACAATTTACGATATATCCCCTGAAGATTTTGCGGAGAATGCATTAACTATGGCTCAAAAAGGGGTTAGAGTTTTAGGTGGATGTTGTGGAACTACTCCAGAATTTATAAGGGTATGTAGGGAAGCTTTAAAGGGGATATCACCTTTAAATATAGCAGAAAAGAATTATACAGCAGTGTGTTCTGCTACAGATACAGTTATAATAGATAAAAAAATAAAAATCATTGGGGAAAGAATTAATCCTACGGGAAGAAAGATATACAAAAAAGAATTAAAAGAGGGAAGCATAAATTATATACAAAAAGAGGCTATAGGTCAAAAGGAAGAAGGAGCTAATATACTTGGGGTAAATGTGGGACTCCCGGAGATTAATGAAGTTGAAATTATGAAAAGGGCAATTAGGGGAGTACAGAAAGTAGTTCAATTGCCCCTTAGTATAGATAGTCCTGATCCAAAAGTTTTAGAAGCGGGAATAAGAATATATAATGGAAAACCATTAATAAACTCTGTAAATGGAAGTAAAAAATCCATGGAAGAAGTATTTCCCATAGTAAAAAAATATGGTGGATGTGTTATAGCCCTTACTATAGATGAAAAAGGAATACCTGATACTGCAGAGGGAAGGGTAAAAATTGCAGAAAAAATAATTGAGACTGCAAGTATTTATGGCATTAATAAAAAAGATATAGTAATAGATTGTTTAACTTTAACTGTGTCTGCACAGCAAAAAGAAGTGTTGGAAACGATAAAAGCTATAAAAATAGTAAAAGAAAAGTTTGGAGTAAAAACTGTTTTGGGAGTGAGTAATATATCCTTTGGACTTCCGAACAGAAGTATATTAAATAGAACTTTTCTCGCATTGGCCATGCAGGCAGGATTGAATTTACCAATAATGAATCCAGCGGATGAGTCTATGAAGGAAGTTATAGCTGCTTTTGAGGTTCTTACCAATGTAGATAAAGAAGGAAAAGAATATGTAACTAAATATGGAAATAAGTCCAAAGATGAAAAGCTAAAAAGGGAAGGAAATAGTCTCATCAAAAATATAGAGGATAACAATTTAAAAGATCTTAAACAATTGATTATTGATGGAATTGAAGATGAAGCCTCAGCTGTGACAACAGAGCTTTTAAAGAATAAAAAAGCCCTTGAAATAGTAAATTCTTATATAATTCCTGCACTAGATGAAGTGGGAAAACAGTATGAGATGCAAGATATATTTTTACCTCAACTTATACAGTCAGCGGAGACTGTAAAAAAGTCCTTTGAAATAATAAAAGAGAATATGTTAAGTAGTGGACAAAAAAACTTGGAAAAAGGCACAATAGTACTGGCTACAGTAAAAGGTGATATACACGACATAGGTAAAAATATAGTTAAAGTGCTGCTTGAAAATTATGGCTTTGAGGTTATAGATTTGGGGAGAGATGTGGACATAGATGATATAGTAAATACGGTACGGGATAATAATATAAAGTTGGTTGGGTTAAGTGCACTTATGACTACTACTGTGGCTAGTATGAAAAAAACTATAGAAGCTATAAAAGAAAATAATCTGAATTGTAAAATTGTAGTGGGAGGAGCAGTATTGAATCAAAATTATGCAGACATGATAGGAGCAGACTATTATGCCAAAGATGCCAGAGAGGCGGTTAAAATAGCAGAAAAGGTATTTTTAATTTAATATTAGTCAAATGATGTGGGTGAAATTATATTAAATTAAATCTTTTTATAGAATATTTTTTCAGATTAATATAAAATAGTTATGAAAGTAAAATTGTATAAAAGCTGATTTGGAGAGATAATAAATGAGTCAAGGAGCTAATCAAAAAAGTGTAAAGTATGTACCAGAAATAAGAGGGACACTCAGAGATCATATGATAAACCTGCCCCTTGTAATTAGAGAAGCTAGTGGGATAAATATTTTTGGTAAGAGAATAAAATCCCTTGCATTTACTACAGATATAGCAGTGATAAAAAATATAAATGCAGATGCAATTTTAGCAGTGTATCCTTTTACTCCACAGATAGTTATAAGTGAAGCCTTAGTAACGGCTTCTGATGTACCAATATTTTGTGGCGTAGGGGGAGGGCTTACTATGGGAAAAAGGGTTGTAAATTTAGCATTAAATGCTGAATTTACAGGAGCTATTGGAGTTGTAGTCAATAGTCCTACATCCAATGAAGTCATAAGAGCGGTTAGGGAGTCTATTGATATTCCTATTGTAGTTACAGTAGTATCCGAGCGTGATGATATTGAAATGAGAATAAAATCAGGAGCGTCCATACTAAATGTATCTGCAGGTAAGAATAGTGCAAATCTTGTGAAAAAAATAAGAGAAAATTATAAAGAGTTTCCTATAATAGCTACGGGCGGAAAAACTGAAGATAGCATTAGGGAAACAATACAGGCAGGTGCAAATGCTATTTCTTATACTCCACCGTCAACTGC
This sequence comes from Clostridium sp., assembly GCF_036781005.1. GTDB lineage: Bacteria > Bacillota > Clostridia > Clostridiales > Clostridiaceae > Clostridium_B. The sequence goes on from NZ_DAIQBT010000031.1 coordinate 10,602, forward strand.
AGAATTATTTAAGGAAAGTATGGAAAGGTATAGAAATGCTTATTAAAAGTTGCACTTATATTAAATAATATTTGTTTAATATAAGTGCAGTTTTTATTTGTGTATAAAATATATTTAAAAAAATCAAGAAGGTATTGCATAATTATAATAATATATGTATAATTATTTATATACTTAACCTAAGGAGTTAAAGTTTAATTATTTTTAGAGAAGGGGAGAAATAATGAAAAATTTTAAAAAGGCAATAATTTCGTTAGTAATGATCATTTTTACAGTTGCCTTATTCACAGGCTGTGGTAATAGCAGCAGTAATGAGACACAAAATTCTCTTGAAAAAGTAAAAAAGGCAGGGGTTTTAAAAATAGGATTGGAAGATTCTTTTCCTCCAATGGAATTTAGGGATAGTAAAAATACTCTTCAGGGATTTGATGTGGATATGGCAAGTGCCATAGGAAAAAAACTTGGAGTGAAAACTGAATTTGTAAGTACTGATTTTAGTGGTATAATTTTAGCACTGAACTCTGGTAAGTTTGATGCTATAATATCTGGAATGAGTATAACAGATGAAAGAAAAAAACAAATAGATTTTTCAGAAGCATATGTAATGGCAGGACAAATTGTGATTGTTAAGGATGAAAATACAGAAGTGAAAAGTGTTAGTGATTTAAATGGTAAAACTGTAGGGGTGGAACTTGGAACAACAGGGGAGAAATCTGCATCGAAATTAAGCGAGTTAAAAGAAGTTAAAAAATATGACAAGGCTACAGAAGCGCTCCAGGATCTTGCGGCAGGTAGAATTGATGCTGTAATAATTGATGAACCTGTAGGAAGATATTATGTTACAAATGCATCAAAAAATGGAAAATATAAAGTATTAAGTGAGAAGCTTACTAGTGAACCAATGGGCATAGGATTTAGAAAAGGTGATAAGGAACTAGAAGAAGCAGTACAAAAAGCAGTAAATGATTTAAAAAAAGATGGAACAATGTCTAAAATCTCAACTAAATGGTTTGGGGAAGACATATATAAATAAATATATGCAGAAGGAAGTGTATAAAAACAGTGAACGTGGGATTTATTAAAGACATATTACCTATTCTATTAAAGGGAAGTGTAATGACCATAGAACTTACAGTTATTGCTTTAATATTTGGAACAATTCTTGGAATATTTTTAGCACTTTTAAAACTATCTAAAAGTATGATATTAAGAATCATATCAAGTATTTATACCTGGGTGTTTAGAGGAACTCCTTTGTTACTTCAATTATTTTTCTTCTACTATGGGTTACCTTTTGTGGGCATAGAACTTAAGCCATTTTCTGCAGCTGTAATAGGACTTTCCTTAAATTGTGGTGCTTATATGGCAGAGATAATAAGAGGAGGAATACAATCTATACACAAAGGACAGTTTGAAGCAGCTAAAGCTCTAGGATTCAGTTATGGAGAAACTATGAGAAGGATAATATTACCTCAAACCTGGAAAGTTGTAATACCTCCGGTAGGCAATGAATTTATAGCTATATTGAAAGATACTTCATTGGTATCTACTATAGCAATGGTTGAACTTATGAGATCCGCTCAGCAGATATATGCAAGCAGTTTTGATCCCATATCTGTATTTTTTACGGCAGCAATTTTATATCTTATAATGACAACTGTATTTACAACTGTGTTTTCGGCATTTGAGAAAAAATTAGCTATTTATAGTTAATAGTAGAATATAACTGGAGGTATAATTATATGGAAAAAATAGTAAATAACTATGAAGATTCGGATAAATTAGAATATATGATAGAGGGAATAAATTTAACTAAAAGCTTTAATAATTTAACAGTTTTCGAAGATTTAAACATAAAGGTAAAAAAAGGAGAAGTTTTAGTAGTAATAGGAGCATCGGGATCCGGAAAAAGTACTCTTTTGAGATGTTTAAATCACCTGGAGAACTTGGACAGTGGAACCATAATTATAGAAGGGGAAGAATTAAATCCTAAAGATAAAAAAATACTTAGAAAAATAACTACTAAAATGGGAATGGTATTTCAAAGTTTTAATTTATTTCCCCATATGACTGCTATTGAAAATGTTATGGAAGCTCCTTTGATAGTAAAAAAGGAAAAGAAATCAGTAGTAATTGAAAGAGCCAAAAAACTTTTAAATAAAGTTGGACTTGGAGATAAAATGGATTATTATCCATCTAAACTTTCAGGAGGACAACAGCAAAGGGTCGCTATAGCAAGGGCTCTTGCTATGAATCCAGATATAATGTTGTTTGACGAACCTACATCAGCTCTGGATCCAGAACTTGTAGGAGAAGTTTTGAATGTAATGAAGGACTTGGCAAAAGATGGGATCACTATGGTGGTTGTAAGTCATGAAATGGGCTTTGCGAAAGAAGTTGCAGATAGAGTTATATTTATGGATGGAGGAAAAATAGTTGAGCAGGGTGCTCCAGAGGAGATATTTTCTAACCCTAAAGAGGCTAGGACAAAGGCTTTCTTAGATAAGGTTATAAAATAGTTTTTGAAATAATTTTCTTAGGATTCATAAAGTATAGTTTTCAGATAAAATAGTATTAATTAAAGAAAGAGTAGTTATTAAGTTTAACTAGCTGTTGGCATAGTATATAAAAAATTTTGATATAATTTGGAGGTCTGATTTTATGAAAGATAAAGTTGTGTTGGCATATTCAGGAGGACTAGATACCTCAATCATTATTCCTTGGCTTAAGGAAAATTATGATTTGGATGTTATTGCTGCTTGTATAGATGTAGGACAAGATGATGATATGGAAGCAGTGAGAAATAAGGCGATAAAAACAGGGGCAGTGAAAGTATATATTGAAGATGTAAAAGAAGAATTTGTGACGAAGTATTTATTTAGTGCAGTAAAAGCACATATAATGTATGAAGATGCATATTTACTTGGAACTTCCCTTGCAAGACCACTTATGGCAAAAAAACTGGTAGAAATAGCCCATGCAGAAGGAGCCAAATATATAGCTCATGGATGTACTGGAAAAGGTAATGATCAGGTACGTTTTGAAGTAGGAATAGCAAGTTTTGATCCTAAATTGGGCATAATAGCACCATGGAGGATATGGGATATAAAATCTAGGGAAGATGCTATAGATTATGCAAATTCTAAAGGGGTAGAAGTACCTGTAACTAAAGAAAAAATATATTCAAATGACAAAAATATATGGCATGTAAGCCATGAAGGAGGAGATCTGGAAGATCCTAAAAATGAACATAAAAGCAGTATGTATTTTATGACAACTCCTCCAGAAAAGGCAAAAGATGAAGTTTCTTATGTAGAGGTGTATTTTGAACAAGGTATTCCTAAAAAATTAGATGGAAAAGAATTGCCTCCAGTAGAAATGATGCAAACTCTTAATAAATTAGGTGGAGAAAATGGAATTGGAATAGTAGATATGGTAGAGAATAGATTAGTGGGCATGAAATCAAGAGGAGTGTATGAAACACCAGGTGGAACAATATTATATGCTGCTCATGCTGCACTTGAAAGACTGACTATAGATAAGAATACGGCACATTATAAGCAGATAATATCTCAAAAATATGGAGAACTTGTATATGATGGATTATGGTTCAGTACTTTAAAAGAAGCTCTAGATGCTTTTGTGGAAGTTACCCAGAAGAATGTAACAGGAAGTGTAAAGTTAAAACTTTATAAGGGAAATGTTATGGTAGCTGGAGTGGATGCACCATATGCACTATATGATGAGGATATTTCATCCTTTGGTGCAAGTGAATTATATGATCATAAAGATGCTGAAGGATTTATTAAAATATTTAGTCTTCCATATAAAATTAAAGCTATGATAGAAGAGGAGAAGGGAAACTAGGTTATGAAGCTTTGGGGAGGAAGATTTAAAAAATCTGAAAATAAACTTATGGAGGATTTTAATAGTTCTCTGAGTTTTGATAGACAACTTTACAAGGAAGACATAGAAGGAAGTATGGCCCATGTTAAAATGCTTGCTAAATGTAATATTTTATCTAGAGAAGAGAGTAAAGCTATATTAAGTGGACTGGAATCTATATTAAAAGATATAGAGGAAGGCAGACTTCAAGTAGAAGGAGATTATGAGGATATACATAGCTTTGTGGAAATTAATTTAATAGAAAGAATAGGACAGGTAGCAAAAAAATTACATACTGCCAGGAGTAGAAATGATCAAGTAGCTTTAGACTTTAGATTATATGCTAAAAGAAAGGCTCTAGAAGTAGTTGAGAATATAGAGCATCTTCAGGATGTAATAGAAAAGCTTGGCAATGAAAATAATGTAATAATGCCGGGGTATACTCATCTTCAGAGAGCACAGGTAGTAACCTTTAAACATCATGTGATGGCATATTATCATATGCTTAGAAGAGATAGAGAGAGAATATTAAATGCTGTCTCTATTTTGGATGAGAGCCCTCTGGGATGCTGTGCACTAGCAGGAACTACTTATAATATAGATAGAACTTTTACTGCTTTGGAATTGGGATTTAAAAAACCTGTAGATAACTTTTTAGATGGTGTAAGTGACAGGGATTATGTTATAGAGCTAATATCAGATTTCTCTATAATAATGATGCATTTAAGTCGTTTAAGTGAAGAACTTATACTATGGAGCAGTAAAGAATTTGATTTTATACAAATAGATGATGAATTTTCCACAGGAAGCAGCATAATGCCTCAGAAGAAGAATCCTGATGCTGCAGAACTTATAAGAGGCAAAACTGGGAGAGTATACGGATCACTTGTATCACTGCTAACCACTATGAAAGGTATTCCTCTTGCCTATAACAAAGATATGCAGGAAGATAAAGAACAGCTTTTTAACTCCTTAGATACTGTATTAAGCTGTCTTAAGATTATGAGTGGTATGCTCTCCACATTAAAAGTCAATGAAAAAAACACCTTTAATGCAGTTAAAAAAGGTTTTTTAAATGCCACAGAAGCAGCAGATTATTTAGTTAATAAAGGTATGGCATTTAGGGATGCACATAAGGTAATTGGTGAAATTGTGCTGTATTGTGAAGATAAGAATAGAGTTATAGAAGATATTTCTTTAGATGAACTAAAAAAATTCAGTTTTCTTTTTGAAGAGGATGTATATGATTTTATAGATTATGAAAATACCGTAAATAGAGGAATCAAAAAAAATTTAAAACAATAGCACCCTAAAAAACGGAAAACTTTATTAAAAAGTTTTCCGTTTTTTTAAGGTAAATAATTTTTTTAACAACTATTTAACTTCACCTGCATCTCTTGTATCCATGGAACTTCTTTCCTTTCCGAAAAATGAAAGAGCATATAATCCTCCAAGACCTACAAGAGCGTATAGTACCCTGGTGAAGGTAGACATTGTTCCAAATAGTGCTGCTATAAGATCAAATCTAAAAAATCCAATTAGTCCCCAATTTAGAGCACCTATTACAACTAATACTAATGCAATAATATCCAGTGTTTTCATATTTACATCTCCTTTTTATTTTATATAAAATATTGTGCCCGTATTTATTATTTCCATATTCTTAAAATTTATAAGTTAAAATAAAAAGAAGATATAAAAACTAGTGATTGCTATCTAAGATATCTATATTTAAACTTCTATCTATAGGTTGGAAAAGAGATATGATAGTATCTGTTCTCTGTACTCCATCTACAGATTGTATTTTATTCATAAGTAAATTTTGAAGGTCAGTTATATTTTTACAAATAACTTTTATAAATATGGAGTATTCACCTGTAGTATAATGAATTTCTACAATTTCTTTTATATTCTCCAATTGTTCCAGAGTTTCTTTGAAAGATTTAGCCTTGTCAAGATATATACCTATAAAACCACATACATCATAGCCTATTTTAGAGTTGTCAATTATAAGTTTTGTACCTTTAATTATGTGCATATCCTGCATTTTTTTCATTCTAACATGTATAGTTCCACCGCTTACATGACATTTTCTAGCTATTTCTAGAAAAGGAGTTCTTGAGTCCTTTAAGAGAATGTCAAGAATTTGAAGGTCTAAATCATCTAACCCGTTAATTTTTAAGCTCAATTTATATTTCCTCCTTTTGAAATCTATTAAAATCAATTTAATTTTTTAATAAAATTTACATTAATATAATTTGCTATAGTTTAAATGTACAACAATCCTATAATAACATTATATCAGAAACTTTATGAAATTAATAATTTTAAACGTTATCATTGACAAATAATTTCTAATTGCTCAATAGTAACTAGTTATATATGATAAATAAGTAAATTTTTATAATATTAATTAGTAATATTGTAATTCATACAAAAAAGTATTATTATATTGTTAAAGAAATTAAAAGCAAAAAATGAATAGTTTATCCGAATATGAAGGGAGCTTTTATATATGAAAACATATGTATTAAAAGATGAAAATGAAGGAGAATTAAAGCTTTTAGATGAAGCAATTGAAAAAATTAAAAGAAAAAAATTACCTAGTATACTTAAAATACAACAGGCTATTTTAAGGTCAGTAGATGATTATATGTATAAAAATGGAGTAGTAAGGCTTTTACCTAATATGATATCCCCTATAACAGATCCTCTCTGTCACAGCGTGGAAGATTGTGATTTTACTTATGGAGGACAAAGGTTTAATGTTACAAAGTCAATGATATTTCATAAACAGCTGGCTCTATCAAATCCATATTTACAGAAAATATACATTGTATCACCTAATGTAAGGCTTGAACTTCCAGAAAGAGGAGACGTGAGACATTTATTTGAATTTACCCAAGTTGATTTTGAATTTAAGGATGCAACTATGGATACTATATTTGAATTTATGGAAGGGTTAATAGGACAAGTATTTTCCTATATAAAAAGAGAGTGTAAAGAAGAGTTTGAAAAACTGGGAATAGGAACTTCCCATTTAGATATATCAGGTTCTTTTGAAAAACATACTACTCAGGAATTAAGGGCTAAATACGGAGAAGATTTTGAGGCCATTGCTTCAAAAAAAGCAACTAAACCTTTCTGGCTTATAAATCACAAGAGAGAGTTTTATGATGCTGAAGATTTAGAAAACAAGGGAACATATAAAAACTATGATTTAATATGGCCTATGGGTTATGTAGAAGGATTAAGTGGAGGAGAAAGAGAATATGAATATGATAGAATTATAACAAGAATGAAAGAAGCAGGCATGGATGAAGAGTCTATGAAAGATTATATTGAGTTGGCTAAAAGAGGGGAAATTCCAAAAACAGCTGGGGCTGGATTTGGAGTTGAAAGAATGACTAGGTTTGTTTGCCAACAGGATGATATTGATGGAGTTACTGTGTTTAGTAGAAAACCAGGAAAAGGCAAATATATATTTTAAATAAACAGCTGTCTTGAAATAAAAATTTGGGACAGCCTTTTTATTGTATAAAAAATTACTGTTATTTATTTTTTTGTGTTTAGAGTATATAATAGTATAAGAATAGATAAATTAAAGGAGGAAATAAAATGCCTTCATGGTTAAATGTAGTTTTACAGGTACTAGTTATGACGGTACTTGTGATAACTTTTTATAAATTATTAAAATCCTATATATTACATAAATTTCATCCTAATAAGTGGCTGATTCTTATACTAGCTATAGCAGCATTTTTCTTGCCTCCTGTAATTTCGGCTTATTTTAAATATAATCTAAATGGTACCATATGGCAGTATATTTCTTCTGCTGTGTTTTTAATCTTGTTTTTATGGTTTGTAGATTTGAAAAATGGGGATATATATACAAGTGGGAGAAAATCTTCTAAGGGTAAAGATATAAAGATAAGGCCCAAAGCTAAGCCCAATAGAGCAAATAGAAGAAAATAAATAGGATAAAGTGTGAATGTGATGCTTTTATACCGGGAGCAAATTGAATATAATTTAAACAGGTGTGATAAGAATACTAATTTTCAAGGGAGTGAGGGTTTATGATAAGAAAATTCAAATACTATATGCCAGAATTGGATGAAAGTTGTTTTATAGCAGATAATGCAGAGATTATAGGAAAAGTTAAACTCTGTCAGGATGTAAATATATGGTTTGGTGCTGTACTTAGAGGAGATTTAAATCATATATATGTGGGAAGAGGAAGTAATATACAGGACAATTGTACCATACATACAAGTCTTGATAAAAATCCTACGGAAATAGGGGAGTATGTTACCATAGGTCATAATGCTATAATACATGGAGGAAAAGTTGGAAATTATTCTTTAATAGGAATGGGTTCCATAATTTTGGATAATGCAGAAATTGGAGAAGAGACTATTATAGGAGCAGGGAGTCTTGTAACCCAAAACAAAAAAATACCTTCAGGAGTATTATGTATGGGTTCTCCAGCAAAAGTAATAAGAAAACTTACTGCAGAAGAAAAAAAGTTTCTGAGGCATTCTGCAGAGGAGTATATTAGACAATCTAAAAGTTATAAGCAGTATATAATAGTATAAGGTCAACTGAAAGAATATTAGATATAATTTAGTCACCTATTTTATCTGAAAAGTATAGATATATATTAACATAAATAATTAGGAGATTAAATATGCTCATTTTTAAATTAGGATCTAAAGGCACTGAAGTTATGCACATACAGGCAACCCTAAAAAAAATAGGATATAACCCTGGGGTGATAGATGGAATATATGGTACAGATACTGAAAAAGCAGTAGAAATTTTTCAGAGAAACCATGGTTTAACTGTAGATGGAATAATAGGACCTAATACTTATAGGATTTTAAGAAGTTTTATGTTAGGGTATGATATATATACTATTAGGACAAGGGATACACTTTACAACATAGCTAAAAAATATGGAACAGATGTATATGATATAATAGTAGCAAATCCAGGAATAGAACCCTTTGAATTGATTCCAGGAGTACAAATCAAAGTGCCTTATAATATAGATGTGGTGGATACAAATATAGATTATACCTATGATATACTGGAAACGGATCTTATGGGATTAGAGGCTAGATATCCCTTTATAACTGTTGGAAGTATAGGGGAAAGTGTACTTGGAAAGCAGCTTTATTATGTGAAACTTGGTGTGGGCGCCAATGAAGTATCATATAATGGGGTACATCATTCACTAGAGTGGATAACGGCTCCACTTTTAATGAAGTTCATAGAAAATTTTGCCAGGGCTTACAGCAGGGGAGAAAACATAAGAGGATATAATATAGGGGATATATGGAGAAGTAGCAGTATATATATAGTTCCCATGGTAAATCCTGATGGGGTAGAACTTGTCTTAAATGGATTGAATAAAAATAATCCTTTCTATTATGATCTAAAGAGATGGAATAATGGCAGTGAAGATTTTTCTAAGGATTGGCAAGCCAATAATAGAGGGGTGGATATTAATCATAATTATAATGCAATGTGGCAGCTTTCAAAGGAAGCAGAAGCTTCCTATGGCGTATATGGACCTGGACCTACCAGATATTCGGGACCCTATCCTGTGTCAGAACCTGAAACAAAGTCTATGGTGAGATTCACAAATAGCCATAATTTTAGGTTGGTTTTGGCCTACCATAGTCAAGGAGAAGTTATCTACTGGCAGTATGGTGAAATGACACCTTCAGAGTCAAAAAGGATAGGAGAATTATTTGCCAAAGCCAGTGGGTATTCTTTAACAGAAACTACAGGAATAGCATCTTACGCAGGATATAAGGACTGGTTTATACAGGATCATAGGAGACCTGGATTTACTATAGAAGTAGGAAAAGGAAAGAACCCTCTTCCTATAAGTCAATTTGATAAGATATATGATGATAATGAAGAAATACTTTTGCTTGCATCTGTAATATAATGTATTCCACCTAAATGGGTGGAATACATAAAGATATAGATATAAGTATTTGGAGCCTGGCAAAAATGTTATTTCCCGCTTTGAAGAAGATAAGGTTGTTAGCAATAAGTAGACCTGGGATAAAACTTTATTTATATATATCTACTAAAAGTCCACTTATATCATCAATAGTAGCAGCTACATTTAAATTTTCTTTTTGTTCATTCATTAATAATTCAGTAAGTTCCTCTAATTTTCTATCTATGGTGTCTACTGTTATAAAATATTGCGTCTGCCAAAAACTTATATCTTTTTTTACGTTGTACATGTATCTTAATACTGACTCAAGATATTCTTGTATCATCTTCTTATAACTTCTAACGTCTGCGTAACATTTTGTTATGGATAATCTATTTCCCTTTTTCTTAATATTATCAAACATGTTTTTTAATTCTTGTTCTGACTTTTTTTCCATCTGAGAATTAAAGCTTTGAGAAAAATCTTTTTTTATTTTTATACTTTTATTCTTAGAAGAAGGGGCAGAAGATCTACCAATTCTAGAAACTTCCATGATTTACCTCCATATTTTTATTTAAATATACTTATAAATTATTATATATAATATTTTAAGAAAAATATAGTGAATTATATTAAAAATTGTATTAAAAATAAAGTTAACATGTAATATTTATTTTAAATAAGTATAAGATTATATTAAATTCAAAAAATACAACAAAGGGTAGGTGAATTTTATGTGGTTTAGAAAAAGTATTCGGGAGGTAATACAGGAATTAAATACAGATTCCATAAATGGTATTACCAGTGAAGAAGCAAAAATTAGGATAGAAAAATATGGACAAAATAAATTAGCTGAAAAAAAGAAAAAGTCAATTCTAGTGCTTTTATTTGAACAAATAAACAATGTTCTTATATATATACTTCTTGCTGCGGCAGTAGTTTCTGCATTGCTTAATGAAATGAGCGATGCCATTATAATAGGGGTTGTAATTGTATTAAATGCAGTTATAGGTTTAGTACAGGAATCAAAAGCGGAAAAAGCACTGGAATCTTTAAAAAAGCTTTCTGTACCTAAAGCATTGGTAAAAAGAGATGGTAAGGTTATAGAAATTTCTTCAGAAGATGTAGTGCTTGGAGACATAGTAATTTTAGATGCAGGTAAATATGTTCCCTGTGATTTAAGGCTAATAGAGAGTGCAAATCTTAAGATAGAAGAATCAGCGTTAACGGGAGAATCTGTACCTTCGGAAAAATATGCAGAGGACACTTTAAAAGAAGATGATGTATCCCTTGGAGATCAGAGAAATATGGCTTTTATGTCTACGCTGGTCACTTATGGAAGAGGTTTAGGTGTAGCTGTAGCTACAGGTATGGATACAGAAATAGGTAAAATAGCCAAAATGCTTCATGATGATAGCAAGAACTTGACTCCTCTTCAAAAAAAATTAGCACAACTTGGAAAAATGTTAGGATTTGTAGTACTTATAATTTGTATTCTTATGTTTTTTGTAGCCATGATTCAAAAGAGAGATTTATTTGAAATGTTTTTAACAGCCATAAGCCTTGCAGTGGCTGCTATTCCAGAAGGACTTCCAGCTATGGTTACTATAGTACTTGCAGTGGGTGTGCAGAGAATGATAAAGAAGAATGCCATAGTGAGAAAGCTTCCTGCTATAGAGACATTGGGCTCTGTAAATATAATATGTTCTGACAAGACTGGAACATTAACCCAAAATAAAATGACAGTTACCAAGTTTTATGCAGATGATACCCTGGATGATATTTTAAAATTAGATGCAAATAATTTTATACATAAGAGACTTATAGAAAATATGGTACTTTGTAACGATGCCACTTATTCTCAAGATTCGCAAACGGGAGATCCAACAGAAATTGCGCTTTTGGAACTTGGATTTAAGTTTAATATATTTAAAGAGGGTGAAAGTGAAGCCCGCAGAAGGGTGAATGAAATACCTTTTGATTCTGATAGGAAACTTATGACCACTTTAAATGAATATGGGGATAAGTATCATGTAATTACAAAAGGTGCAGTGGATAATTTAATAAAAATCTGCAGTCATATGTACTTGGAAGGTCATGTAGTAGACTTTACAGAAGAATTAAAGTCCAAAGTTATAAAAGCTTCTGATTCAATGTCAAAAGATGCTCTAAGAGTACTTGCAACTGCCCTCAAGATGGAGGATTCATCAGATATTAAAATTGATTCTATGGAAAGTGAATTGATTTTTGTAGGACTTGTGGGAATGATAGATCCGCCTAGAGAAAATGTAAAAAAATCCATAGAAGAATGTAAAAATTCTGGTATAAAAACTGTTATGATTACAGGAGATCATAAAAATACTGCCTATGCTATAGCAAAAGAGTTGGGTATAGCAGAGAATAGTTCACAGGTAATACTTGGGGCTGAATTTGATAAAATGCCAGAGGATGAAGTGACAGATAAGATTGATAATCTAAGAGTTTTTGCAAGAGTGTCTCCAGAACACAAGGTAAGAATAGTTAAGGCCTTAAAGGATAAAGGAAATATAGTATCTATGACAGGGGATGGAGTAAATGACGCACCATCTTTAAAGGCTGCAGATATTGGAGTAGCCATGGGTATTACAGGAACTGACGTTGCAAAGGGAGCTTCTGATATGATACTTACAGATGATAACTTTTCAACTATTGTAGAAGCGGTAAGGGAAGGAAGAAATATATACAATAATATAAGAAAATCCATAACATTTCTTCTTTCTTGCAATATAGGAGAGATAATAGCTTTATTTATGGGAATAATTCTGGGGTGGCCTGCAATTTTAAGACCTATTCATCTTCTCTGGGTAAATCTTATAACAGATAGCTTGCCAGCTTTGGCACTGGGAGTAGATCCAGATGATCCTGATATAATGAAGGAGAAACCTAGAGATCAGAAAGAAGGATTGTTTTCAGGGAGAAATGGTGTTTTCTTAATAGGAAATGGTATTCTAATAGGTATAATTACCTTGTTTGCCTTTTATATAGGGATTAAAATATATCCGAATTCTATTACACATGCACAGACCATGTCCTTTGTAGTACTTAGTGTATCTCAATTAATTTATACTTTAAGTATAAGACATAATAAAAAATCCATATTTGAAATTGGTATTTTTACTAACAAATATTTAATAGGGGCTATAATTCTGGGTATAATACTCCAGAATGTGGTTATAACAGTACCTTTCTTGGCTTCAGTATTTAAAGTGTTTACTCTCACCCCAAATGACTGGATGTTTGTTATACTTTTATCTCTTATACCTCTTATTATAAATGAAATTGCAAAAATAATTTATAATAAAATAGAAAGAAAATAATAGTTTGTTTCTAAGCTTTAAGAGTAGTGGATTTTTAAAGCTTAGAAATATAAAATTTTAAAGTTTTTTAAGTTTTGTTCCTTTTTCATTTTGTGTTATTAAATTTCTTTTCATAAGTCCCCCTAAGGCATTTTTAAAATAATTTTTACTTTCATGGAAAACACGTCTTATGTCCTCTGGAGAACTTTTGTCATTATAGGGCATGAAACCATTATGAGTTTTTAAGTAATTTAAAATGGATTCTTCCAAAGATATTCTCTCATATTTAGGTGTTTTTCTTGGAGTAAGACTCAACTTGCCATCTTCATATATATTTTTTATTCTAAGTTTTAGTTCATCACCTGGATAAAGATTTATGTAGTATTCATTTTTTAAGATTACACCTCTATAAAGATTATCTACGGCTATCATAGCACTGTCATTAGTTTGAAATCCATAGACTATGCCGGTTACTTCAGCTCCCAGGGCATATTTTTGTTCTGTTTTAATATCGGCTATTGTAAGGAGGTATTTATCTATATCTGTAGTAGCTGCTATTCTGTTGGTTTTATCTAAATATATGTAAAAAAGATAATACTTTTCAGGAAGCAGTGGATATTTTTGCTCTGAAAGAGGTACAAGGACATCTCTTTCCAGTCCTATGTCTATGAAGCTTCCAAAACTTGTGTTTGATACTATCTTTAAATAAGCAATACTTTCTACGGTAGCCAAGGGAGTCTTTAAAGTGGCTATTAGTCTGTCTTTTGAATCTTTGTATATAAAAGCATTTACTTCATCTCCTACAGAGAGAAGATCTTCTTCATCATTACTTTTTGGAAGAAGTATATCATCTTTAGTTTTACCGGTTTCTGCATCAAGGTAATAACCAAAGGATGATTTTCTAACTATTTTTAGAGTGTTGAATTTTCCTATAAGAACCAATTGTATTTCACTTCCTTTTTTATATTTTGTTCAAAGCTTATTATATACCATGTAAATGAAAAACTCCAACGTTAGAAGAAACATTTTATATCTATACTTATAATGGATATAAGTATATAATAAGATTAGACTATTACCAAGGAGGAAGAAATATGTCATCAATGGATTTTATAAGGATAGCAGCAGCATGCCCCTTAACAAATGTAGCAGATATAGAATTTAATTTAAATAATATAAAAATATGTATAGATAAGGCTTTATCAAAAAAATCAAAGCTTGTGGTATTTCCAGAGCTTTCTATGACCTCTTATACCTGTGCAGATCTTTTTGAACAGCAATTGCTCCTGGAAAAATCAACAGAAGCTTTAGAAAATCTCTGTGATTACTCTAGGGATAAAGATATACTCATAGCAGTAGGAGCACCTCTTGTATTTAATTATTGTTTGTACAATTGTGCGTATATAATATTTCATGGAAAAGTTTTGGGTATTGTTCCCAAAAGCTATATTCCCAATTATGAAGAGTTTTATGAAAAAAGATGGTTTACAGAGGGACTGCATATTATAGATGAAAGGGTGGATTTACATTTTCAAAAGGATATACCTTTTGGAGTGAACTTAATATTTACCTGTGGGAAATTTAAATTTGCTTTTGAAATATGTGAGGACTTGTGGGCTGTAATACCCCCAAGCAGTTATTTAACACTTATGGGTGCCAATATCGTAGGAAATCTTTCTGCATCCAATGAAATTGTAAGTAAATCTTTTTACAGGAGAAATCTAGTAGCTTCTCAAAGTGCAAGATGTATGTGCTCCTATATGTATGTTTCATCCGGGGTGTTTGAATCTTCCACAGATTTGGTATTTAGCGGAGACCTGTGTATTTGTGAAAACGGTACAGTATTAAAAGCTAATGAAAGATTTAATAGGGACAATGAAGTTATTACTTCAATTATAGATTTGGGTAGGTTGAATAATCAAAGGTTAAAAAACGTAAGTTTTAGAGATAATGTAAAAGGATGCCTACAGAAACCTTTAAATATAGAATTTCAATTTGAAGATTTGGATTGTGGAGAATTTGATAGAAATATTGATAAACATCCTTTTGTACCCTCAAATGAGGATGAGAGGGAAGCAAGATGTAGGGAAATATTTAATATACAGACTTCGGCCCTTGCAAAGAGAGTAAGT
The DNA here is from genome assembly GCF_036781005.1 of Clostridium sp. Lineage (GTDB taxonomy): Bacteria > Bacillota > Clostridia > Clostridiales > Clostridiaceae > Clostridium_B. The sequence goes on from NZ_DAIQBT010000031.1 coordinate 25,910, forward strand.
CACACTAATTTGAAAAAGGCGGTTATAGGAATATCAGGGGGACTTGATTCTACATTGGCACTTTTGGTTACAGTGAAAACTTTTGATATTCTTAAGATTTCAAGAAAAAATATAATAACCATAACTATGCCGGGATTTGGAACTACAGACAGGACTTATAACAATGCAGTGAACCTGTGCAAAAATTTAGGCACGGAGTTTAGAGAGATAAATATAGTGGATGCTTGTCTTCAACATTTCAATGATATATCTCATGATAGAGACATACATGATGTAACCTATGAAAATGTTCAGGCAAGAGAAAGAACTCAAATTATAATGGATATAGCCAATAAAGAAGGAGGACTTGCAATCGGTACTGGAGATCTGTCGGAACTTGCCCTTGGATGGTGCACTTATAATGGAGATCATATGTCTATGTATGGAGTAAATTGCTCTGTTCCTAAAACTCTTGTAAGGTATTTAGTGAGATATGTTGCAGATAGAGAGGTTTCAAAAAATATAGGAGACATTTTAATAGATGTTTTAGATACCCCTGTAAGTCCAGAACTTCTTCCTAAAGGAAAAGACGGTGAAATATCTCAAAAAACTGAAGATATAGTGGGACCTTATGAGCTTCATGATTTCTTTTTGTATTATTTTGTAAGACATAATTATTCCCATAAAAAAATATTATTTTTAGCAAAGCATGCATTTAAAGATGACTATGATGTTAACACTATTGAAAAATGGCTCAATATGTTTATAAGAAGATTCTTTACCCAACAGTTTAAACGTTCTGCAATTCCAGATGGTCCCAAGGTGGGTACTGTAAGTTTATCTCCAAGAGGTGACTGGAGAATGCCTTCAGATGCCAGTTTCAATTTATGGCTTGAATAAAGAATAAATAATTTTAGTAGTGAAAGGAGGATATATGTATAATAGTATTATCTTATGGGTTATAATTGGAATAGTAGCCCTATCAGTAGACATAATAACAAGTAGTTTTCTGTTTGTATGGTTTACAGTGGGAGCCATTGGGGCAATTATAGCTGAAATATTGAATTACCCTTTTATAACTCAGTTTATGGTATTTATGGTAGTTAGTGTAGTACTTATAGTTATTTGTTATCCAATAGTAAAGAAAAATATTAAGAAATATGTAAAACCCACTCCCGTTAGAGAAGAAACCTATGTGGGAAAAGAAATTCTTGTAGATGAAGAAATGGTTAAAAACAATGCATTGAAAATTGATGGAGTTTACTGGAATATAAAGGAACAAGGATATACCCTGAAAAGAGGTGATATAGTAAAAGTAGTCACAATGGAAGGCAATAGATTAGTTATAAAGAAAATATGAGCATATTATATGCTGGAGAAATTATTAATTATTTATAGTTAAAGGAGGATAAATATCATGGGTATAATTGCAATTTTAATTATAGTCGTAATTATTTTAGTGGCGGTGTTATCTTCTATTAAAATTGTAAATACAGGATATGTTACAATTATAGAGAGATTGGGTCAATTTCACAGGGCACTTGAACCAGGGTGGCATTTTATAATTCCTTTTGTTGATTTTGTGAGGAGAAAGATTTCAACTAAACAGCAGATACTTGATATTGAACCCCAAAGTGTTATAACCAAGGATAATGTAAAAATATCCATAGACAATGTTATTTTTTATAGAGTGTTAAGTCCAAAAGATGCCATATATAATATAGAAGATTATAGGGCAGGTATAATTTTTTCAACCATTACCAATATGAGAAATATTGTAGGTAATATGACTTTGGATGAGGTACTTTCGGGAAGGGATCAAATAAACGGAGAGCTTTTAAGGGTGGTAGATGATATAACAGATGCCTATGGAATTAAAATACTATCTGTGGAAATCAAAAATATTATGCCTCCTGCTGAAATACAACAGGCTATGGAAAAGCAGATGAGGGCCGAAAGGGATAAGAGAGCTGTGATACTTCAGGCAGAGGGACAAAAACAAAGTGACATAGCGAGAGCAGAGGGAGAAAAACAGTCTAAAATACTTCAAGCAGAAGCTGAAAAGGAAGCAAATATTAGAAGGGCAGAAGGACTTAGGCAATCTCAAATGCTGGAGGCAGAAGGTAAGGCAATGGCAATAAAATCTGTTGCAGAAGCAGAAGCAGAAGCTATTAATTTAGTAAATAGATCTATAATAGATTCTGGTACAGATGAAAAGGTAATAGCGTTAAAGCAGGTAGATGCACTGAAAGAAATGGCTAAAAATCCGGCAAATAAGCTTATACTTCCAAATGAAGCCATGTCTTCTCTTGGAAATATGGCAGCAATAGCTGATATGCTTCAGGTTAATAAAGTTAAATAATATTTAAGGTAAAAATAGAGTGTTGCAAGGATAACTAGATTATTCTGAGGCACTCTATTTTTTTTATTTCATGTGAAATGGATAGCCATGGTAATAATATGGAACATACTCATATATAATAGAATATCAGGCAATTGTGAAGGGATTTATGATTAAAGATGAAACTAAAGAGAAAAATAAGATTTAATATTAAAATAGATAAAGGGCGTGATATTTATGAAAGCTATAATAATGGCAGGAGGAGAGGGTACCAGGTTAAGGCCCTTAACCTGTAACATACCTAAACCTATGATGCCCATTATGGATAAACCTATAATGGAGTATGCTTTAGAATTACTTAAAAATGTGGGTATAAAAGATATTGGAGCCACATTGCAATATTTGCCGGATGAAATAATAAATTATTTTGGAGATGGCAGAGACTTTGGAGTCAATATAAGTTATTTTATAGAAGAAACCCCTTTGGGTACAGCAGGTAGTGTTAAAAATGCAGAAGCATTTTTAAATGATACTTTTATTGTTATAAGTGGAGATGCCTTGACGGATATAGATTTATCTAAAGCTATTGCTTTTCATAAGAGAAAAGGAGCTGTAGCTACATTAGTTCTTAAGGAAGAATCAGTACCTTTGGAGTTTGGGGTAGTGGTTACAGATGATGAAGGAGGAGTAACAGGATTCTTGGAGAAGCCAGGATGGGGAGAAGTGTTCAGTGATAAGATAAACACTGGAATATACATTTTAGAACCGGAAATATTTAAGTATTATAAGAAAAATAAAAAATTTGATTTTAGTGGGGATCTTTTTCCACTGCTTTTAAAAGAGAAGGTACCTGTTTTCGGATATGTGGCGGAGGAATACTGGTGTGATATAGGAAATATAGACCAGTATATGAAATGTCACTTTGATATATTGAAGGGCATTGCAAATATGAATATAAATGCGGAAAAATATGGGGAAGATATATGGGTGGGAAAAGACTGTGAAATAAGTCCCAAAGCTAACATTTTGAAACCGGTGTATATTGGGAGAAGCACTAAAATATATGAGAATGCCCAGATTGGTCCCTATACTGTGCTTGGAGAAAACAATATTATTTCTAAGGAAGCTACCATAAAAAGAAGTATACTTTTTAATAACTGTTATATAGGTGACAAGGCTCAGATAAGAGGGGCGGTACTTTGCAGGAAGGTTCAAATTGAATCCAAGTGTTCTGTATTTGAAGAGGCTGCCCTTGGAAATGATACCATTATAAAGGATAAGGCTATAATAAAACCAGGAGTGAAGATATGGCCAAACAAGGTAATAGAGAGTGGTACTTTAGTAAATTCTAATATAATATGGAAGGAAAAAGCTTTAAAATCTATTTTTGGAAAAGATGGCATTAGCGGAGATATAAATGTAGATATAACTCCAGAGTTTGTTTCAAAACTTGGTTCTGCCTATGGAGCTGTGCTAAAATCAGATTCTAGGGTTGCCATAGCCTGCAGTGATAATGGGGCGGCACAGATGTTTAAATATTCTCTTGCTACAGGACTTTTGTCCATGGGAATGGAGGTTATTGACTTAAAAAAAATGCCTATGGCTTTTACAAGACAGTCAATTCTCTTCTTTGGGGCACAGGCAGGAATTTATGTGCGTGTAAATCGAAATGCACCGGAAAAGGTAACTATAATATTTATGGATGAAAATGGGCTCAATATAGATAGAGTTATGGAGAGAAAAGTAGAAAGTAGTTTTATGAGAGAAGATTTTAGAAGAGTTAAAACAGATAAATTTAAGCACATGGAACATATATATAATTGTCTGGAGTATTATAAAAGACAACTTATAAACGGTCTTTCACTTGAAAATATAAAAAATCAAAAGTACAGGATAGTCTTAAGTACAGAAGACACTATGATATTTGAGGTGATTGATGAAATTTTAAAGGAACTTAAAGTTGAGGTAAAGCTTTATGATAAATTTGGGGATATAGAAGGACTAGCTCAAAGAGTTATAGAAGATAGTGCGAGTTTAGGAATTGAAATAGATGAAGAGTGTAAAAGACCAGTTATCATAGATGAAAAAGGAAATATAATAAGGGACAATCTATATGATGCTTTAAATGCACTGGTTATGCTTAAAACACATAACATAAAAATTTTGGTAGTGCCAGTTACAGCTTCTTCCACTATGGAAAAGCTGGCAAAAATATGTGGTTGTAAATTTGTAAGAACTAAGACTGCCCATAAATTTATACTTGAAACTTATTTGAAAAATGTTCCTTATTTAAGTGAAAGGGATATGGTAAGTGTATATCTTATGACATTGGATGCAGTCAGTGTATGTGCTATGGTTATTAATTTCATGGCAAATTGTAATAGAACTCTTTCACAGATAACTTCTACCATACCCCAATACTATACTTTTAAGAAGGAAATAAAGTGTCCATGGAACATGAAGGGAAAACTTATGAGAAACTTAATAGAGGAAAATACTTCAAAATCAATAGATTTAATTGAAGGAGTAAAACTCAATTTTGAAGATGGATGGGCTTTAGTGCTGCCGGATGCAGATGAACCTTTATGTAAGATATATACAGAGTGTAGTGATTATAAAAAACTAAATAAACTTACAGAGGATATTCTAGATAAGATTACTAATATAACTAAAGAAAACTAAAATATCTTCTACTTGTTATTTATTTTTGTATACTTTAAAATTATATATAACAGATTTTAAATAGTAAATAATATTAAAACAGGGTTAATTTTTAATAGCATAGGTGTGATTTTATTATGAGTATAAGGTTTATATATGGAAGGGCGGGCAGTGGAAAAAGTCATTATTGCCTCCAGGATATAAAAAAGAGAATACAAGAAGGTAATGGCAGAAATTTAATACTTTTAGTTCCAGAACAATTTTCTTTTCAGGCAGAAAAAAATCTGATAAAGTCAATAGAAGAAAAGGGAACTTTAAAGGCTCAAGTGCTTAGTTTTAGAAGAATGGCTGAAAAAGTATTTGATGAAGTAGGGGGAGGAATTAAAAAGCATATAAATGATTCAGGAAAAAATATACTTTTGTATAAAATAATAGAAGAGAACAAGAATAAATTAAAAGTTTACAAAACTTCTGCAAAAAAACAGGGTTTTGTAAATTTGGTTTCAGATATAATAGGAGAATTCAAAAAGTATAATATATCTCCAGAAGTTTTAAAGGAAAATCTGGAGTCAATACAAAATAAAAGTTTAAAGAATAAATTAGAGGATATAGTAATGTTGTTTTTGGAGTTTCAAAAGAGGATCAGCACAAATTATATGGATTCAGAAGATACACTTCAGGCAGCATGTGAAAAATTGGATAAATCAATTATTTTTAAGAAAGCAGAAGTATGGATAGATGAGTTTTCTACTTTCACTCCCCAAGAGTATAGTGTTATAGAAAAAATTATGTGCAGTGCATATAGGGTAAATATAACTTTATGTATGGATGCCATGGGAGAGTATTCAGAAAGAGAAAGTATGGATTTATTTTTGCCTGTTAAAAATACAGAGCAGAGTATTTTACAAATAGCACAAGATAATAATATAATTTATGAAAAACCGGTAAATTTAAGATGCAGTCCCTGCTATAGATTTAAAAATAGTACTGCACTTCAACATCTTCAACATTCACTGTTTTCATATCCTTATAAGAATTATGCAGAATATACAGAAGATATAAATATATTTAAAGCCTTAAATAAGTATACCGAAGTAGAGTATATTGCGAGAGATATAGTAAAGAATTGTAGAGACAAAAATCTTAGATTTAAAGATATTGCATTGGTTACAGGGGATTTAGATGAATATGAAAATCTAATAAAAGCAGTATTTAATCAATATGACATACCTTACTTTATGGATAAAAAAAGAGAAATTATCCATAATCAAATTGTAATCTTAATAATTTCTGTTATTGAGATATTAGCTAAAAGCTGGTCTTATGAGTCTGTGTTTAAATATTTAAAAACAGGACTTTTGGATTTGGAATTTGATGATATAGATATACTTGAAAATTATGTGCTGGCTAATGGAATAAGGAAAAAACAGTGGCTAGATGAAAAACCCTGGAATTTTAAAATAAATTATGGAAATTTTAAAGAAGATAATCCACAGGAGGAACAGGAATATTTAGATAAAATAAATTCTATAAGAGATAAGGTAAGGGAACCCATATTAAAGCTTTCTGAGAATATAAAAGGGAAGAAGAAAGGAAGAGATATCTGTGAGGAACTTTACAATTTTTTATGTGAATTAAAAATACCAGAGAAAGTGGAAGAACTTATAGTAGCGTTTAAAAATAGCAATAAATTGGATAAGGCAAATGAATATAGTCAGATTTGGGATATAGTAGTAGATGTGTTGGATCAGATAGTAGAGGTAATAGGAGAACAATTTTTTGGAATGGAAACATTTGCTGAAGTACTTGAGATAGGATTTTCCAAATATGAGATAGGTGTAATACCTCCTGCTTTGGATCAGGTTTTAGTAAGCAATGTAACCAGAATAAAGAGTTACAATGTAGGGGCACTCTATATAGCTGGAGTTAATGATGGAATTTTCCCTGTAACTGTATCCCAAGAGGGAATTTTTACTGATCAGGATAGGGATGAACTTAAACAAAATGGATTGGAGATAGCACCTAATACAAGAAATAGAGTTTTTGAGGAACAGTTTTTAGTATATTCTACATTAACTATAGTAGATAAATATCTTACCCTGACCTATTCTATGAGTGATGAAGAAGGAAAAGCTAAGAGGCCTTCTGTTGTTGTATCTATGATAAAAAAATTATTTCCTAAATTACAGGAAAAAAGCAATTTACTAGATGTGATAGGCAATGAAGAGGGAATAGAAGCTGTAAATGGTCCTAAAGCTACCTTTAATGCTTTTATTTCAAATATAAGAGAAAATTTAGGCCATAAGGAAAATATAAATTCCTTGTGGATAGACGTTTACAGGTGGTATAAAAATCATGAGACTTGGAATGAAAAATTAGAAACTGTGCTAGGGGCATTTTATTATAATAATGAAATTGAAATTTCAGATTTGGCTAAAATCAGGAGACTTTATGGAAGACATTTAAGCATGAGTGTTTCAAGGTTGGAAAGATTTGCACAGTGTCCTTTTGGCTATTTTGTACAATACGGGCTTAAAGTAAGAGACAGGAAAATGTATAGTCTAAGTGCCCCAGACTTAGGGAGCTTTATGCATAGTATACTTGAAAGATTTTCTCTAGGATTGAAAGAAAAAGGCTTAACTTGGGAAAATATAGATAAAAAGTGCTGTGAAGAAAATATAAATAATTTAGTAGATAATGTTTTAAAAGATAGTCCCAATTCAATACTGAATAGTTCCAAAAAGTATAAGCATGTCACAGACAAGTTAAAGAAAACCCTTACAAGGTCTGTTTGGCTTATAGCACAACATATGAAAAAAGGAAGATTTGTGCCCATAGCCTACGAACTTGTCTTTGGAGAAACAGGAGATTTTCCTCCCATTTCCATAGAATTAGATTCAGGAGAAAAAATTAGCCTTACAGGAAAAGTAGATAGAGTAGATGTAGCAAAAGAAGATATAACCACTTATATTAGAATAGTAGATTATAAATCGGGTACCAGAGAATTTAAACTTTCTCAAGTATATTATGGATTTCAATTACAGCTTTTAATATATCTAGATGCTATACTTAATGAGTTTAATAAAATAACTAAAGGAAAATCTATTCCTGCAGGATTACTTTATTTTAAACTGAAAGATCCTATAATAAAGACTAAAGGAAATATATCTGATAATGAAATAGAAGATAAAATAAGGAAGAATTTAAAAATGAATGGATTACTTTTAAATGATGTAAATGTAATAAAATACATGGATACTGGCATGGAAAAAAGTTCAGATATTATATCTGTTTCCATAAAGAAAGATGGAGAGCTTTCTAAGTCCAAATCATCATTGGCAACGAAGAGGCAGTTTGAAATTTTGAGGAAGTATGTAAGAAATACCATAGCGGATTTATGTAAAAAAATATTAACTGGAAATATAGAAGTTAACCCTTATAAGGATAAAACTAAAAGAGGGTGTAGTTATTGCGAATATTCAGCTATATGCCAATTTGATACTTCTATAAAAGGAAATAAATATAGGATAATTGAAGATAAAAGTGATGAAGAGATGTGGAGTATTATAGAAAAGGAATTTAAGGAGTAATATGATTTTTGATTTGAATATACATTATATTAGCATTGGAGGATAAAATATGAGATTGTTATTGACTAACGATGATGGAATAATGGCAGAAGGAATACAGGTGCTGGCTAAGCATTTTGAAAAAGATAATGAGGTTATAATTGCTGCACCAGACGTACAAAGAAGTGGAAGTGGACACTGTATAACTACTGTGCCAGGGGAATTGAAGGCACAGGAAGTAAAACTTGAAGGAATAAATTCAAAGGCCTATAGTATTAATGGCACTCCTGCAGATTGTGCCAGGTTAGGAGTTAGAAAACTAGGGAATAATCAAATAGATATGGTTATATCTGGAATAAACAATGGCTTTAATCTAGGTATAGATTCCTTATATTCCGGTACGGTATCTGCAGCGATGGAAGCGGCTATATGTGAGGTACCTTCTATAGCAGTATCTCTTGATACCAAGGGAGGAAATTATGATTACAATATTGCAGCGGAATATGCTTTGGAAGTTTTTTCTCTATATAAAGAAAAGTATAAAAATAAAGATGAAAATATAGTTTTAAGTTTAAATGTACCTTGTTTGCCAAGGGAAAAAATAAAGGGATTAAAGGTGTGTAGAGTTGGATTTAAATACCATATTCAAGAGATATATGATAAAGGAGAAAAAATAGAGGAGTTAAGTTATAATTATACGGATATATATTATGTTAAAAGGGGATATGTATCACTTAGTCCCTTGCATTATGATTTAACTAATTATAAAATATTAGAAGATGTTAATAATATTTTTACCGGAAAATAATGAATATATTTAAAATTTATTTTGTATTTTTTCTGATGTAGGAATATAGATATAAACTCTAATCATATAAAACAAGAGGAGGAAATTTTTTAATGAAACTATTTATAGATACTGCTAATGTGGATGAAATTAGAAAAGCAAATGATATGGGTATAATATGTGGAGTTACAACTAATCCTTCCTTAATTGCTAAGGAAGGTAGAAATTTTAAAGAAGTGGTAAAAGAAATAACTGATATAGTGGATGGTCCTATAAGTGCGGAAGTGATAAGTTTAAAATGGGAAGAAATGGTGAAAGAGGCAAGGGAACTTGTAAAAATACATAAAAATATTGTAATAAAGATTCCAATGACACAGGATGGCTTAAAAGCAGTAAAAGTTCTTTCAAAGGAAGGGATAAAGACTAATGTAACCTTGATTTTTTCAGCAGCACAGGCACTTCTAGCTGCAAAAGCAGGAGCTTCATATGTAAGTCCTTTTCTTGGGAGATTAGATGATGTAGGTATGGATGGGATTAAATTAATAGAGGAAATAGTAACTATATTTAAGGTGCAGAATATAGCTGCTGAAATCATAGCTGCCAGCATAAGAGGACCTATACATGTAGTTAAATGTGCTGCGCTGGGTTCCCATATTGCTACAGTTCCATATAAGGTTTTAGAGCAGATGTGCAAGCATCCTTTAACTGATATTGGCATAGAAAGATTTCTTAAAGATTGGGAAAGTGTTCCTGGTAAGTAATATATAAGTTTCTAAGGTTGCTATTAATTGTATAATAAATTTTGAGAATATATAGTTGACATAATAAATTGGTTGTTATATAATGACTATGAAATAAAAGTAAATTAAGTATAAATTGTAGATAGCCGATTATATTCTGAAATATACGCAAGCTTTTGTTTTGAACTACATTGTTTAAACGGAAGTTCAATATTTAGATGGGTACATGTATCCTCTGTGAATTTTTAATAGGGGGAAGATGAATACATCTGTGAGGACATCCACCTGTAGTCATATAGGTGTCAAAATAAAGTTTATCGGTATTTTGGATAGATGTAATCGTTAAGGTTATAATTTTAAAGAGAGATTTTAATCTCTCTTTTTATATATTTAAGCTTTGTTAGTTGATTTTTGTGTAATTAATTGATTTAGCTATAGATAATATAGAGTCTTTAGAAATATTTCCATATAGAGTATATTCAATATTGTCTTTAGTCCAAGATATTTGTACTATAGAACAATTTGAAACAGCAGGATCGTTATATATACATATGTATCCCTGGATTGCATCGTTGATAGATACTTTTTCTCCAGCAATATTAAAACTACTATAAGTGGAAATAGCCTTGTCTTTTTTGCTTTGGGTTAATTTAAAATACTTATTTTCAGGATTGCTATAATCCATGGTTACAATTTTTTCTGTTTCTGTGTCTTCTGGAATATGTATATCTGTCAGCGTGAAATTTTCTGGTATATAAGAGGGAATAGAAATATTTCCTCCAAAATAGTCCTGGGCACTAGCCAAATTTGGCATATCTGATGATATGACCTTGCTTTCCTCTAAAGGTTTTGTTGGAGTTTCCTCAGTAATTTTAGCTACAGGTTCTGAAATTTTATTTTCCTTTTGAGAATCGGTGGCTTTTGATTCAGATGGTGAAGTTTTAATACTGCTATTTTTATTTAGATTGGATTCTGAATCCTTTGAATCTGAAGTAGGATTAGATTTTGAATCTGTATCTTTTTTTGTATTTTGAGAAATTTCACTGTTAATTGAGGGATTATTTGCATCCGGGGTTGCTTTCTTGGATTTATCTTCTGTAGTCTTCAATGATGGTTCTACGGATTTCCCTATAATTTTATCCAAGGCTTGAATAGACACTTTTGCAATAGGATTATTATATATATTTTTTTTAGCTATATCACTATTGGCATAATACTTATAATTTATTAGAGAAAGTGTAATTATTGCGGCAGATATACCTACAGCATATGCGGGTTTTAATTTCATCTTTTTCTTGTATTTACACTTTTTTAGAGTATCATTTTTTAACTTTTCAGTTACATAAATATCTTTTAAAACTAAATTAGTTATTTCTCTTAAATTTCTCATGTTATCCTTCATATTCAATACTACCACCCATGTTATATTTTAATATTCCTCTTGCTCTATAAAGCCTGCTTCTCACGGTGCCTTCAGGTATCTTTAAAATTTTACTTATTTCGGAAGTGGACAACTCCTGATAATAATACAAAAGTATAACTTCCTTATACTTTTTTGGTAAATCCATTACTTTTTTTAAAATATCTTCGTATTCTATATTTTTAAGTACAGTATCTTCTGTATCATTTGTATCATTTAAATTATCTGTAGAATTAAACACTCCGTATTCAGTATCATCAAATCGGAGGACTTTTTTTATCCAACAACTTCTAAGCATATCTCTGCAAGTATTTATAGTTATAGTAAGTATCCAAGTCTTTTCACTGCTTTTCCCATTGAATTTGTGAAAGTTATTATAAACTTTTATAAATACATCCTGGAATACATCTTCTGCTAGGTGTATGTCCTTAAGGTAAATGTAAGCAGTTCTTAGTATGTCATTTCCATAACAATTCATTAGCCTTTCCAGCTCTTTGTCCAAATTATCCTCCTTTCTCTATATTAGACGGAATATACATATTTTATGCTTCTAGTTCATACTTATATTTTCACTCTATTAATTAAAAAATATGAACTATTCCTCAATTGTACATATATAGATTTTAATTTTTGTCTTATGTAGAAATTATTATTTTTCAGCTATGAAATCATTTTTAATTTGAGTTTTTAAATTATATACTAAAGTATTTATTATAATCAATTTTAAATTAGGAATTTTAAACTGTAAAGTATCTAAATATTATTATAATTCAAATAAATGATGAATATGATGTTTATGTTATATAAAAATTTTTATTAACAAATTATATGTTTTTTTATATAATGATTAAATAAATTTAAATATTTTTCTTGATTGTATTAAGGTTATATAGTATTATGAAGTTGTAAATTTAATACATAGTAATATAATAATAATTACGATGATGGGAAGAGTAGATTGTACGAAACCACAAGAGAGAATTCCCCATGGGTGTAAGGAAATTTTGGTGGGAGATAATTGAAGTGCATCTCTGAGCACTGAGTTGAATTTTAGTAGATTAGTAGATTTCAGCGTGTACGTACGTTAAAACGTTGAGCTATGATTGTACCAATAAAGAGTTTTCACATTTAAAATTATTGTATTTAGGGAATCTTTATATATTTTAAGTGGGATAAACAGATTGGAACCGCGGAAGTAACCTTCTGCCTCTGTATAGAGGCAGAAGGTTTTTGTTTTTCAAAATTCCGGAATTTGAAGAACATTTTTTAAAATTAAGATATATTTTAGGAGGATAGATTAAAGTATATTGTACTTTCTAAGTTTAATATAAAAAATAAAATATGTGCAGATTTAGGTTGTGGAACTGGTTTTATTTCTTTAGCTTTATCTCAGGAGGCAAAATTAGTATTTTCCATAGATAACTTTAGAAATATGTTAAGGGAATTGCATAATACGTCATCAAATAGAGGAATAAAAAATATATATCCAAAAGGTTCTGCGGTAGACATTCCTTTATTTGATGAGTCATAGATGCTGTTTATATGAATATGGCACTTCACCATGTTGTAGATGCTGAAAAGGTAGTAAAAGAGGCCTATAGAATTTTAAAAAATAATGGAACATTTATCATATCAGATGTAGAAGAATATGATGGAGAATGGGCTAGGGTTGAAATGAATGACGAATGGCTGGGATTTTCTCATGAACAAATAAAACATTGGATGAATGAAGCTGGATTTAAGAAAATAGGTATTAATACCACAGAATTAAAAGGTAAGGCTTATTCAAGCAAAGGTGAATATACTGAAACAGGAATATTTATGGCAAGCGGGGTTAAGGAGGGAGAATAGTAATCAAAATTGATACTAATTAGGTTTTAAAAATGCCGATATTATCCAATGCCACCCCGTAATAG
>NZ_DAIQBT010000032.1:0-38525 GCF_036781005.1 Clostridium sp.
ATGGGATTTTTTATATCTATAACTCTTTTTTTATTTTCGAACTCACGTTATATAAAAACGTAAAAGGTTGAGGTATATAATTTACAATGACACATAGCTAATCTTGAAAAAATTCTTAAATAGCTAGTAAGGTCATTAACAAAAATTTTTGTAATCATCTGTTAGTGTAAATTATATAGTTTAGTTTCAACTAAATCTAATTTGGTATTTACTGTGTGGATAAATAAATGTAATATAAGATATAATAGTATAATTCAAAAATAGCTCTGGGGGTGTATTGTATTTGATATTTGGTGTTGGAGTAGATATAGTTGAAATTAGAAGAATTAAGGAAGCCATTGAAAAGCATAATACTTTTATAGATAGAATTTTCAGCAAAAATGAGATAGAGTATCTTAAAAATAGAAATTTGAGGCCTGAATTTGTTGCAGGCAGGTTTGCAGCAAAAGAAGCTGTTGTTAAATCCTTGGGTAGTGGATTTAGGGGTTTTGATTTTAAAGATATAGAAATAGACAGAACTGCTTCTGGAAGACCAACTGTAATATTGAAAGGAAAGGCTAAGTTGATGGCAAATAAGTGTGGAAATTATAAAATCCATCTAAGTATATCTCATGGTGTAGACAATGCTATAGCTTATGCCATAATGGAGGTTGATAAGATTGAAGATATCCACTGTAAAGATGTCTAGAGACATAGATAATTATGCTATAGGCCAATTAAAAATACCTGGTATTGTTCTGATGGAAAATGCAGCATTAAAAGTGCTTAAAAATATAAATTTAACGAATTGTAACTCTTTCTGTGTAATATGTACCCGGGGTAATAATGGAGGAGATGGTTTTGCAGTAGCAAGGCATCTTTATAATTCAAATAAAAAAGTGCAGGTGTTTTTGGTAGGCAAGGAAGAAGGCATGAGTGAAGATTGTAAAGTTAATTATACTATTTTAAAGAATTTGGGATTGAATATATTAAGATTAGATTGTGAAGAAAAAGAAAAAATGGATATTCTTAAGGAATGTATACAAAAAAGTGATGTTACAATTGATGCATTGTTTGGAACAGGAATTTCCAGAGAAATAGCAGGGATACAAAGTGCTGTTATATCTTTAATGAATGAAAATAGCAACTATATAATTTCTATAGATGTTCCTTCAGGTCTCAATGGAGATACAGGAAAGGTTTTAGGAAACTGTGTAAGAGCTGATATAACTGTGACTTTTCAATTATATAAAAAGGGATTCTTGACATATGGAACTGATGAATTCACAGGAAAAGTATTAGTTGAGGATATGGGAATACCTAGAGAAGCTGTTAAAAAATTTGATATTAGTTATTTTATTATTGATAAGAATTTTGTCAGGAAAATCTTAAAAGAGAGAAATAAATTCTCGCATAAGGGAGATTATGGAAGAGTATTTGTTATAGCAGGTTCCAGTGGATTTACTGGTGCTGCCTATATATGTACAGAAGGAGCCATAAGAAGTGGCGCAGGACTTATTACTTTAGGCTGTTATAAAGATGTCAGAGCAATACTCAGTTCAAAGCTTATAGAAGGTATGACTGTAGATTTAAGTGAAACTATTGATTTAGAAAAAACCATGGAAAAGAGTGACGTTATTGCCATAGGTCCTGGCATGGGAAACAATAAAGATACATTGAAGTTAGTAGAAAAAGTTATAAGAAATTTTACAAAAACTGTAGTAATAGATGCAGATGGAATTAATGTTTTAAGTGAAAATCTTCATGTTTTAGAGGACAAAAGATGTACTGTAATTTTAACTCCTCACCTGGGAGAAATGTCCAGAATTACTGGCCTTGATGTTGAATATATAGAGGAAAATAGAATTCAGGTGGCAAAAGAGTTTGCAAAAGAAAAAAATGTAATTGTACTTTTAAAAGGATATAATACAATTATTACAGATGGAAATTTGGTAGCTGTAAATTCTACAGGAAATTCCTCAATGGCTTCAGGAGGCATGGGGGATTGTTTAACAGGAATTATAGCTTCTTTCATAGCCCAGAAATATAGTATTTTTGAAGCAGTATGTGCTGCAGTTTTTGTGCATGGATATTGTGGTGATAAATTATCTGAAAGTATGTTTTGTGTTAATGCAAGTCATATTTTAAAGGAACTTCCCTTTTCAATAAAAGAACTGATAGAGTAATTTAGGGTAAACCATTAAATTAAAAAAGTAATATAAAAAGACATAATAGAATAGATTAGTAGTGAAAAATTGTGAAATGCGGAGGTACAAAGTGAGAAAGAAATTAATACTTGGAATTATGTCTTTTGCTTTAATTATATTTTTTTCATCTTGTAATAAAAATACAAAAAATACAGAAGAGATAATATACTATTTGAAGGATTTAAATAGTTATAGCTGTAATGTAAATATATCCATAAAAAATTCTAAAGAAGAAATAAAATATAGTGGAAAACAATTTTATCATGTTAAATATGGTAATAGATTAGAGCTTGGAAAAGATGAAATAATTTTTTATAAACAAGATAAGGTAGTTGCAAAACGTATTGGAAATGGCAGTATATGCAATTACAATAAAAATTTTGATAGTCTGTTTAAGTTCTGCTTTATAAATCAATATATATCGTTGATCTATACTAATGAAAAAATTGAAAATTCATTCCAGAATATAAATAATCAGCAGTATCAAATTATACATCTGGATATACCGGGAAATAATAAAAATATAAGTAAGGCAGAATTATATGTAAGTACAAAAAACAGTACTCCCACATATTTGATAATATATGATTCTGATGGAAAGGAGAGGGTAAAAGTACAGTATACTGAGTTTAAAGCCAATCCAGAATTAGGAAAAGATGTGTTTGACATAAGTTAGTTCTTATTTGGAAGACTTTTAATTTTTATAATATATTCACATTCATAATAAAAAAGGTATATAATTTTAGTATGTTTTTATTTTTAATAAATAAGATTATAAAAGATGAGGTGATATATTATGTTTCAAAAGTATAGACCTGTTTGGGAAGAAATTAACTTAGACAACCTTCTATATAATATAGGACAAATAAAGTCTAAAATAGGAGATAAGGAATTGGTAGGCGTTATTAAGGCTGATGCTTATGGTCATGGAGCAGTGGAAGTTGCAGAGGTATTGTTAGAAGCTGGAATAAATAGATTTGCTGTAGCAGTTTTGGAAGAGGCAATAGAACTTAGAAAAAATAAAGTTGAAGTTCCTATAATGGTGCTTGGTATAATACCAGATGCATTTTTAGATGAAATAATTGACTACGATATAGAACCTATAGTACCTTCTTATGACTATGCAGATAAATTGTTTAAATTAGCACAAGGCAAAGATAAAAAAATAAAAGTACATATTGCATTAGATACAGGTATGGGAAGAATAGGATTTCCCATAGAGTCAGATAGTGTAGAAGAGATAAGTAAAATAAGTAAATTACCCAATATGGAAATACAGAGTTTATTTTCACATTTTTCTACAGCAGATGAAGTGGATAAGGTATATAGTTATGAGCAATTTAAAAAGTATGAATTATTATATGAAGAATTGATAAAGAAAAATGTGAAAATAAATATGAGAACTATATCAAACAGTGCGGCTATAATGGAATTGCCTGATACTTATTGTGATTTAGTTAGACCTGGCATAATAATGTACGGGTATTATCCTTCTGCAGAAGTGGAAAAGAAGAATTTAAGTATAAAACCCATAATGACTTTAAAAGCCAATGTAGTTTATGTGAAGACACTAGAATCAGGGAGCTATATTGGATATGGAAGAAAATTTAAATGTGCTAGAAAAAGTATAATAGCCACATTGCCTCTGGGATATGCGGATGGATATACTAGAAGATTATTTGGCAAGGCAAAGGTTATCATAAATGGCAAGTTTGCTCCAGTGGTAGGGAATATATGCATGGATCAATGCATGATAGATGTAACAGATGTAGGTAAGGTTAATGTAGGGGATGAAGTTATACTTATAGGAGAAAAGAACGGACTGAAGTTTAATGCAGATGATATAGCTGAAATCATTGGAACCATAAGCTATGAAGTACTTTGTATGATAAGCAAAAGGGTTCCAAGGGTATATATAAAAGGAGGGGAGGTAGTTAAAGTTAAAAATTATTTGATATCAAGTGATTTAGAAGTTATGTAAGGTAGAAATTAGCTGATATTCTATATTCTTTAAATTAGGAGATAAGTACTGCTTCTGACCCTAATAAGTTTTTCTAAGGCTTATATGTATATAAACATTAGAGTTGTGAATATAAATTTTAAAATTGGTATAATATATAATAAATGATTAAATGATAGAATAAAAAATTTGTTTTTAAATATATAAATACAATTTTTATGTAATATAGATTTTATTGCAATTTATCCGAACGCTGCCATTGCTAACACTCCCATCTTCTTTAAAGTGGGAGATAAACACTGCTACACGCTTGGATAAGTTCTTCCCCTAAAGGATAACGTATATCTAAGTGCTAAAGACATAAAAACACTAAGAATACTGTTAATAAGGCTCAGAGGAGATATATTTCTCTATAGTAAATTCCACCTGAACCTAAGAATCACTTGATTAGTGTATACGAGAAATATAAATCTTGTTACTAGATATTGTGTATTTTATTATAAATTGAAAATAAACACATATATACATAAATTAATATCCAATATTTTACATAATAAATCATAATATGCTTAAATAGAGACGTATAAAAGGTTATATTAAATATTTATGAAGATAAAAAGCCCTATGTAAAAAATTACAAGTAGAAAAATGATGAAATTATAGATAATTTCTTTGACACAATTATAGATTTGGTACTATAATTGGTTTGTATATATCTTTCGCTTAGGGTAATAGGAGGTATTAATTTGTATATGTCAACTTCAAAAAGATTAGTAATAAACCTCTCAGAAACACTATATAATGAATTCAACAAGGCACTCAAAGAAGATTGCAAAAAAAGAAGTGAATTTATTAGGGAAGTTATCATATTATATATTAGTGAGAAAAAAAGGTTAAATAAAATATCAGAAATGGAAAAAGGGTATAGGGAAATGGCGCAGCTTAATCTTGAATTCGCAGAAATGGGCTTTGCAAGTGACATGAAAGAATTTAAAGAATATGAAGCGAAGCTTTCGGAGAGTGATTTGCAAGATGACAACAATAGTGAAAAGAGGAGATATATTTTATGCTGATTTAAGTCCAGTGGTTGGTTCTGAACAAGGAGGGGTAAGGCCTGTTATAATAATACAAAATGATGTAGGCAATAAATACAGTCCTACAGTAATTGTTGCAGCTATTACCTCTCAGATAAATAAAGCAAAACTTCCAACACATGTAGAAATATCATCAGAAGCTTATGGACTTAATAAAGATTCAGTGGTATTGCTTGAACAAATAAGGACTTTAGACAAAAGAAGATTGAAGGAAAAGATTGGCCACATGACAGATGTTGACATGGAAAAAGTGGATGGAGCACTTTTAGTAAGTGTTGGACTTCAATAAGTACTCCATATAAAATTAATTATGTGCCAATGATTTTAATTTTATAAATAACTTTACCGATATAACCCCCTGTGGTTTACCACAGGGGTAAAGTTTTGTATGGTTTTTATATATAAAAATAAAATTTTATGTTAAAATAACTATAAAAAGTTTTTAGTTTATTTTAGGAGGTTAAGTTTGTGGAAAAAAATATAGAGAAACTTGAGAAGATTGCAGTGTCTATAAGAAAAAATATAATAAAAATGCTAACTAAAGCTGGATCGGGGCATCCAGGAGGTTCTTTATCCATAGTAGAAATTTTGACTGTTCTATACTTTTATGAAATGAATATCAATCCACAGAATTTTAGGGATTTAAATAGGGATAGATTTGTACTTTCGAAAGGTCATGCTGCTCCTGCACTTTATAGCACCCTTGCTGAAAGAGGGTATTTTAATGTGGATGAACTTCAATCCCTTAGAAAATTAGGTTCTATGCTTCAAGGTCATCCTAACATGAATGATGTACCTGGGGTAGATATGTCCACAGGATCTTTAGGTCAAGGGGTATCTGCAGCAGTAGGAATGGCACTAGGCGGCAAAATTGACAATAAGGAGTATAGGGTATATACCATACTTGGAGATGGAGAACTTGAAGAAGGAGAAGTATGGGAAGCTGCTATGGCTGCAGCACACTATAAACTAGATAACCTTACAGCTTTCGTAGATGCTAATGGACTTCAAATAGACGGCCCTTGTGAGGAAGTAATGTCTGCATATCCTATTTCAGATAAATTCAAAGCATTTAACTGGAATGTTATAGAGGCAGATGGTCACAGCTTTAAAGAACTCATAGAGGCTGTTGAGGAGGCTAAATCAGTTAAAGGCAAACCTACTGTGATAATTTGCAGTACTGTTAAAGGTAAAGGGGTTTCTTTTATGGAAAACCAGGTGGGCTGGCATGGAACAGCACCTAATATAGAACAATGTGAGAAAGCTTTAAGTGAAATAGGAGGTGAAGAGTAATGTCAAATAAGATAGCAACTAGAGAAGCTTATGGAAAGATATTATTGGAATTAGGAGAAAAAAATGAAAAGATAGTGGTTTTTGATGCAGATTTGTCCAAATCCACTAAAACATGCAACTTTGGAAAAGCATATCCTGAAAGGTTTATGGATATGGGTATAGCTGAATCTAATATGATGGCAGTAGCTGCGGGGATTTCTACCTGTGATAAAATACCTTTTGTAAGTACCTTTGCTATATTTGCCACAGGAAGGGCTTTTGAACAAGTAAGGAATTCAATATGTTATCCTAATTTAAATGTTAAAATATGTGCTACTCATGCAGGAATTACTGTAGGGGAAGATGGAGCATCTCACCAGTCTGTGGAAGATATATCCCTTATGAGGAGTATACCTAATATGACAGTTATATGTCCAAGTGATGCAGTAGAAACAGAAGAGGCTATTAAAGCTATAGTGGAGAAGAAGGGTCCCTGTTATGTAAGGCTTGGAAGATCCGGGGTACCTGTTATAAATGATAATAAAGATTATAAATTTGAAATTGGGAAATCGGTGAAATTACGGGAAGGTAAAGATGCAGTGATTATATCCACAGGTATAATGGTAGATGCAGCACTAGAAGCTTATAATATATTGGCTGAGGAAGGTATAAAGGTGTCAGTTTTAAATGTACATACAATAAAACCTATAGATAAAGATCAGATAATAAAAGAAGCTAGAGGAGCAGGCGTTGTTATAACTGCGGAAGAGCATAGTATTATTGGAGGACTTGGCTCTGCAGTGTGTGAAGTTTTAAGTGAAAACTTGCCTACTACTGTAGTAAGAGTGGGGATAAAGGACACTTTTGGGGAAAGTGGCAAGCCTGCTGAACTTTTGAAGGCTTATGGATTAACGGCAGAAGATATAGTTAAAGCAGTAAAAAAGGGATTGACATTAAAATAAATTATTATAAAAACGATGCTATAGAATTTTATAACATCGTTTTTTTATGGATCATCTTGAAGCAAACATAATGTAAATACTATTTTAATAGTTTATTTAATGTTAATAATTTTACAATTTTGGTTCTTCACCCTTTATGATATAATAAACTTTATAATGTGACAGTTTTTGAAAATGTATTAAGTATGAGGAGGTTTACATGATAGAGTTTAAAAACGTAAGTATGGTTTATAATAATAACATATTTGCATTGTCTAATATAAATTTGGAAATAGAAAAAGGTGAATTTGTTTTTTTAGTGGGCTCCAGCGGGGCAGGAAAAACTACCTTTGTAAAGGCTCTTTTAAAAGAAATTCAACCTACAACTGGTGATATTATAGTGAATAATATAAATGTTACAGGATTAAAAAGGAATCAAATACCTTTTTATAGGAGAAAATTAGGAGTGGTTTTTCAAGATTTTAGATTGATACCTACACTTAATGTGTATGAAAATGTAGCATTTGCAATGAGGGTTATAGAAGCTCCTTTAAAAGATATAAGAAAAAAAGTACCTGTGGTATTATCTTTAGTGGGGCTATCCAGTAAGTATAAATCATTTCCTCATGAGCTTTCAGGAGGAGAGCAGCAAAGGGTTTCTCTGGCAAGGGCTATAGTGAATAATCCTTCTATATTAATAGCAGATGAACCTACGGGAAATTTGGATCCTGATACTTCTATGGATATAATGGATACCATAAATGATATAAATCATGCAGGAACTACGGTATTAATGGCAACCCATGCAAGTAGTATAGTTAATTCCATGAGGAAAAGAGTTATAGAAATAGAAAATGGGATCATTATAAGAGATGAGCAAAGGGGTGCATATGAGTATGAGGATTAGTACCATAAACTTCTTTATAAAAGATGCTTTTAGAAGTTTAAATAGGAATAAAACTATAAGTATAGCAGCAGCAGCTACAGTGGCAGCCACATTATTTATATTTGGTATAGCTATACTTGCAATGCTTAATATCAAGCAGGGTGTACTTGAGGTTCAGTCCAAGATAGAGGTAAAAGTTTATCTTAAAGACAATATAACTAAAGTTCAAAGAGAAAATATTGAAAAAAAGGTCAATTCCACAGATGGCATAGTTAAGGTAACTTATGAAACAAAATCTGAAGCATTGAGCAAATTTAAAAATCAGTTAGGAGAGCAAAATAAGTCTCTTGTAGAGGGGCTAGATAAGGACAATCCTATTCCTGGTGCATTTATAATTAAGGTTAAAGAGCCTGAAATTGTATCTACAGTAGTTAAAAATATAGAAAACATGCCTGGTATAGAGAGTGTGCAAGATGGAAGAGGTATTGTAGATAAGATTATAGCTATAAGCAGAACAATAAAATGGGCAGGAAGTATCATACTTATAATACTAATTGGAGTTTGTTTATTTCTAATAGGAAATACTATAAGGATAACATTATATTCCAGAAGAAAAGAGATAGGTATAATGAAATATATTGGTGCCACAGACTGGTTTATACGATGGCCTTTTATTATAGAAGGTATTATAATAGGACTCATAGGAGCAGTGGTTTCAAATATAATATTATATTACCTATATAAAATAGTGTATAATAAAGCATCCAATGTTCTTATAATGATTCAAATGGTTAACCCTCAGTATGTAATAACTAATATTTTAGGTATATTTGCCTTAGCAGGTGTAATTATAGGTGCTGTAGGCAGCGTATTATCTATCAGAAAATTTCTTGCAGTTTAGTTTTTGAAAAATTTATTTAGGTAAAATACATAAGTGGAGAGCATGTAGAATATTTTAATTTCTGCATGCTGATTTTATATATTCTATGAATAAAGTAATAATAAATAGTGGTGCAAATTTATTTTTTTTAGTGTTATAATTATTTAAGATTTACATAAATACTATATATAGTGAATGTTTCAGAAAACGAGGTGTTAATGGATTGAAGATTAAAAGAAAATGGATAGCATATACTGTAGTTATTGTAATTATAACAAATGTTCTTACACTGTTTGGTACAGTTAGTTTTATAAAAAATGCCCAGGGAGATGCAGTGGGTAAATTTGAAAAATTATTTGAAGTGAGAAATCAATTATATAAGTATTATTATGGTTCTATAGACGATAGCGTATTAGTTGAGGGAGCTATTAAAGGCATGACAGAGTCTTTAAATGATCCATATACTGTGTTCATGAATAAAAAGGAATTTGAAAGTTTTAGTGTCCAGACTGAGGGAAACTATTATGGAATTGGAATTCAGGTCATGGCAAAGGAAAACAATATTGTAGTGGTAGATGTATTTGATAATTCTCCGGCAAAACAACAAGGAATAACTTCAGGCGACATAATACAAAAGGTAGATGGAATTGCTGTAACTGGAAAAAATTTAGATAAGGCTGTATCTCTTATAAAGGGAAAAGAGAATACAAAAGTTACCCTTACATTACATAGGGCAAATAAAAATAGTTTTGATGTAGAGGTCGAAAGAAAAAAGATAGATATTAAAACTGTAAAAGGTGAAATGCTTCAAGGTAGTGTGGCATATGTTCAAGTAGATATGTTTGATGAAAATACAGCAGAAAGTTTTAAAGAGGAATTAAATAAATTAAGTTCCCAGGGAATGAAATCTTTAATTGTGGACTTAAGAGATGATCCGGGAGGAATGCTGGATCAGTGTGTGGATATGGTTTCTAATTTTGTTTCCAGGGATAAGGTAATAGTTTCAACTATAGATAAATATAAAAATAAAAAGGAATATAAGTCAAAGGGAGGAAACTTCAATAATTTACCTGTAACCATACTTACCAATGAAAATACAGCTAGTGCTTCAGAAATATTTTCAGGATCATTGAAAGACTATAAGCTTGCAACCATAGTTGGAAAAAAGACTTATGGAAAAGGGGTAGTTCAAACTATATTGGATACAGGAGATAGCACTGCACTTAAAGTTACTATATCGAAGTACTATACTCCAAGTGGCAATGATATAAATAAAAAGGGAATAAATCCTGATGTAGAAGTGGAGTATCCAGATGAACTTAAAGGGTCCAGCTATGATAGGAACAAGGATCCACAGTTTAATAAAGCCTATGAAATAGCAAAAAATAAGGTGAAATAAGCAGATTTTAGATCCAATTGCAAATATATCTTGAGTTTTTAAGTTAGACAGACAAACTCTGTCTAATTTAATTTATTCAATTATTGTACTTATAAGTTTAAAAATAAAAAGATTTTAAAATATAAAGAATTTCAAAATTAAGAATTTTGTTTATGGAGAGGGGAATTAATTTTAATGATACTATTGTACACATTAAAATCTGTAGCTTTTGCACTTACAGAACCATATTTAGTGCTTCTTTTAGCTATATTGGCATTTACATTATATAGAAAAAATAAACAGAC
Source organism: Clostridium sp. (assembly GCF_036781005.1). GTDB lineage: Bacteria > Bacillota > Clostridia > Clostridiales > Clostridiaceae > Clostridium_B. The sequence continues at coordinate 10,903 of NZ_DAIQBT010000032.1, forward strand.
AGTTATAATGCAGCAAATGATAATTGGAGAAAAGATTAATTCTCCTTTTGAGCTTACAATATCTCAAATTGTAATGGGAATTTTTGGCGGAATCCTTGCAAGTGTTATTATGTCCTATCTTGGGGTGATTTTTGATGAAAATTCAGCTATAGATTTGATATTTTTAGCCTCAATAGTTTTTATGTTTTTTAATCCTAGATTTATATGTTTTTCTTATTCTGGTGCAATATTAGGATTTATAAGTATTGTATTGAGTGTATTATCACAACAGCTTAATATAGCTAGTCTGAATTTCTTGAAAATAGATGTAGTTTCACTTATGAGTATGGTAGCCATATTACATTTAGTAGAAGGAATTTTAATTATTATAGATGGTAAAAGAGGTGCTATCCCTGTTTTTACCAGTAAAGATGGAAATATAATAGGTGGATTTGCACTTCAGAGATATTGGGCAATTCCTATGGCCATAATTTTTATGCTTCATCCAAAGTCTATAGTGGGCAATTTTTCACAGATATCTGTTCAAGATTGGTGGCCTCTGATAAATACCTCCATATCCCATAACATTTTACAAAATGCTGTCATGGTGTTAATACCATTTTATGCAGTCATGGGATATAATAGTGTAACATTTACTAGGGACATTAAACAAAAAACAGCTATGTCAGGAGGTCTTGTGATTTTATATAGTTTGGTTTTATTTGGAGTAGCACAAGTTGCTGTTTTAAATATATGGCTTAAATTATTGTTATTGGTGTTTGCACCATTGGCTCATGAAGGAATTATACTGCTTCAGAGAAATTTAGAAATAAAAGGTAAACCTAAATACATAAGTAGTAGTGAAGGGATTATGGTATTGGCAGTAGCACCTAACTCTCCTGCCAATGAAATGGGAATTAAAAGTGGAGATTTGCTGGTGGAAATAAATAGTGAGAAAATAGAAAATGAAGACAGGATAATGGAGATAATAAAAGAGTGTTCAAATTTTATATGGTTTAAAGTAAAAAGAGTAGCTGGAAACTTTGAACAAGTTAGTTATAATAGGATGAATAAAAACAAAAGACTTGGAATAGTTTTTGTTCCAAGGAATGTTCCTAAAAATAGCATGGTAGTAAAATTAGATAAAAATAGATTTTCAGAAATACTAAATAAAATAAAAAACAAGGATAAGGATGATTGATAAATGGGGAAATTTAAAGTACATTCTCAATTTAGCCCTACAGGAGATCAACCACAGGCTATAGAAAGTATATCCAACCATATTTTAAAAGGAGATAAATTCCAGACATTGCTTGGAGTCACTGGTTCCGGTAAAACATTTACCATGGCAAACATAATAGAAAAAGTACAAAAGCCTACACTGGTACTTGCCCATAATAAAACTTTGGCAGCACAGCTTTGTTCGGAATTCAAAGAGTTTTTTCCAGAAAATTGTGTAGAGTATTTTGTATCTTATTATGACTACTATCAACCAGAGGCATATATACCTCAAACAGATACTTATATAGAAAAGGATGCATCTATAAATGATGAAATTGATAAATTAAGACATTCTGCCACCTCTGCATTACTGGAGAGAAAAGATGTAATAGTAGTTGCATCTGTATCCTGCATTTATGGATTGGGAAATCCAGAGGAATATAAAAGGTTGACTTTATCTTTAAGACAGGGAATGATAAAAAATAGGGACGAGGTGCTTAAAAAGTTAGTAGAAATTCAATATGAAAGGAATGACTTAAACTTTGTAAGAGGTACCTTCAGGGTAAAAGGAGATACTGTAGATATATTTCCTGCCTCTTCAGCAGAACATGGCATACGGGTGGAGTTTTTTGGAGACGAAATTGATAAAATAAGGGAGTTTGATGTGTTAACGGGGGCAACCCTTGGAATAAGAAAACATGTTTCTATATTTCCAGCATCCCACTTTGCCACTTCACGAGAAAGGTTGGAAATGTCCATAGGGAAAATAGAAGCAGAGTTAGAAGATAGGCTTAAAAAACTTATCGCTGAAGATAAATTACTAGAAGCTCAGAGATTAAAGCAGAGAACTAATTTTGACATAGAAATGATGAGAGAAATGGGATATTGTAATGGCATCGAGAATTATTCCAGGATATTGGATGGAAGAGCAAAAGGAACTCCTCCTCAAACTCTCATAGACTATTTTCCAAAGGATTTTATTTTGTTTATAGATGAGAGTCATGTTACTCTTCCCCAGGTAAAAGCCATGTATGCAGGAGACAGATCCAGAAAGGAATCTTTAGTAGAGTATGGTTTTAGACTGCCGTCTGCCTTTGACAACAGACCTCTAAAATTTGAAGAGTTTCAGAATAAGTTGAATCAAGTAGTATTTGTAAGTGCAACTCCTTCAGAATATGAATTAGTAAATTCCGAGAATATAGCAGAACAAATATTAAGGCCTACAGGATTATTGGATCCTGAAATTATAGTAAAACCCATTAAAGGGCAAATTGATGATCTTTATGATAATATACAAGAAACTGTACGTAGAGGATACAGAGTGCTTGTTACAACTCTCACTAAGAAAATGGCTGAGGACTTAACAGAATATTTTAAAGATATGGATGTAAAAACAAGATATCTTCATTCCAGTATAACTACTATAGACAGAATGAAAATAATAAGGGATTTAAGAAAAGGCGAATTTGATGTATTAGTAGGAATTAACTTGCTGCGAGAGGGCCTTGATATACCGGAAGTTGCACTGGTTGCAATTTTGGATGCTGATAAAGAAGGGTTTTTAAGATCAGAAAAGTCTCTTATACAGACCATAGGAAGAGCAGCCAGAAATTCTGAAAGCAAGGTTATAATGTATGCAGATACCATTACAAATTCTATGGATAAGGCAATAAGTGAAACTAAAAGAAGAAGACAGATACAAATGGAGTATAATAAAAAGAAAGGGATAAAACCTAAAACTATTAATAAAGCAATTAGGGAAATAATAGAATCTACTATGGTTTTAGAAGAAGAAGAGACATATAGTACTTTAGAAGAAGCTGTAAAGGCAGATCATAAGAAGTTGGAAGAAATTATTAAAGAACATGAAAAGCAAATGGCTGCGGCAGCTAAGGAATTAAGATTTGAAGAAGCAGCAAAACTAAGAGATGAAATTGCAAAATTAAAAAAGCAGAAAAAGCAGAATGTTTATAAATAACCAAATTATCTAAGGAGTAAAATTAATGAAAAATAGCATAGTGATAAAAGGTGCTAAAGTTCACAATTTAAAAAATGTAGATTTGACGCTACCAAGAGATAAATTTATAGTATTTACCGGACTTTCAGGTTCGGGAAAGTCTTCTTTAGCTTTTGATACTCTATATGCAGAAGGTCAAAGAAGATATGTAGAATCCCTATCTGCCTATGCCAGGCAATTTTTAGGGCAAATGGATAAACCGGAAGTTGAATATATTCAAGGATTGTCGCCAGCCATATCCATAGATCAAAAGACAACTAGCAGAAATCCCCGTTCCACTGTAGGTACAGTTACTGAAATATATGATTATTTAAGATTATTATATGCCCGTATAGGAGTTCCTCATTGTCCCAAATGCGGCAGGAAAATAACACAGCAGACCATAGATCAAATGGTAGACAGGGTTATGGACATGGTGGAGGGAACTAAGATACAGATTCTTTCCCCACTGGTAAGGGGACGTAAGGGAGAACATTTAAAGATTCTGGATAATATAGTTAAAAATGGATTTATAAGAGCCAGAATTGATGGAAATATAGTGGATCTTCAAGATGAAGAAGTAAAGCTGGAAAAAAATAAAAAACACACCATTGAAGTAGTAGTAGATAGAATTGTAATAAAAGAAGAAATAAGAAGCAGACTGGCAGATTCTATAGAAATGGCACTTAAACTGTCTGAGGGAATAGTTATTATAAATGTTATTTCAGGGGAAGATATTTTATTTAGTGATAAATTTGCATGCCCGGATTGTGGAATAAGCTTGGGAGAAATTACTCCAAGAACTTTTTCCTTCAATGCTCCTTTTGGCAAGTGTGATACTTGTGATGGACTTGGCACATTACTTGAAATAGATGACAATCTTATAATACCCGATAAGAAAAAGAGTATAATGGATGGAGCTGTAATGTGTTGGGGAGAGGGAAGTCTAAAAGAAGACTCCTGGACTTTTAGCATATTGAAAGCTTTATCTGGTAAATATAATTTCAAATTGGATACTCCCATAGAAAAATTGGATCCTGATATTTTAGATATGCTGCTGCACGGATTAAAGGGAGAAAAGATAAGAGTTAGATATAAAAAAGAAAATAGAGTGGTGGACTTTAATCATTCTTTTGAAGGAATAGTAAATAATTTAAAGAGAAGGTATATGGAAACAAACTCAGATTATATAAAAAGAGAAGTAGAAAATTATATGAGTCATAATCCATGTCCAAAATGCAGGGGAGCAAGGTTGAAGCCGGAAGTTCTAGCAATTACAGTTGGTGAAAAGAATATTTTTGAATTGTGCAGCATGTCTATAAAGGAGGAACTGAAGTTTTTTAAAGAACTAAAGTTATCTGAAAAGGACACTATAATAAGTGAGCAGATATTAAAGGAAATAAACTCCAGATTAGAATTTTTAATAGATGTAGGCTTGGATTATCTGACTTTATCTAGAACAGCAGGAACTTTATCGGGAGGAGAAGCCCAGAGGATAAGACTTGCTACACAAATAGGATCTAGTCTTGTAGGAGTGCTTTATATATTAGATGAACCAAGTATAGGACTTCATCAGAGGGATAACGACAGATTGATATCCACTTTAAAACATTTAAGGGATCTTGGAAATACGGTTGTAGTTGTAGAACATGATGAAGATACTATAAGAGAGTCAGATTTTATAGTAGATATAGGACCGGGAGCAGGGGAACATGGAGGAGAAGTTGTTGTCTGTGGAAGTGTTTCAAATATTATAGAATGTGATGCTTCCATAACAGGGCAGTATTTAAGCGGCAAGAAAAAAATAAAAACACCGGAGATTAGGAGAAAAGGAAATGGAAAATCCATAAAGGTAATAGGAGCCAGAGAAAATAATTTAAAAGATGTAACTGTAGAATTTCCACTTGGAGTATTTAATTGTGTTACAGGAGTATCTGGCTCAGGAAAGAGTACTTTAGTAAATGAGATATTATATAAGTCTTTACACAAAAAGTTAAATAGCTCAAGGCATAATCCTGGAAAGCATAAAGATATTTTAGGAATGGAAAATATAGATAAAGTAATAAATATAGATCAAAGTCCTATAGGAAGAACTCCCAGGTCAAATCCTGCAACTTATACAGGAGTATTTGACATAATAAGACAGGTGTTTTCAAATACTAATGAAGCAAAGGTAAGAGGATATAAACCAGGACGATTCAGCTTTAATGTAAAAGGCGGAAGATGTGAGGCTTGCAGCGGTGATGGAATAATAAAAATAGAAATGCAGTTTTTATCAGATGTATATGTTCCCTGTGAAGTGTGTAAAGGAAAAAGATATAATAGAGAGACACTAGAAGTAAAATACAAGAATAAAAATATTGCCCAGGTACTTAATATGACTGTAGAGGAATCACTGAAATTTTTTGAAAATATACCCAGAATAAAAAACAAATTACAGACTTTGATGGATGTAGGACTTGGATACATTAAATTAGGTCAGCCATCAACACAGTTATCTGGAGGAGAAGCCCAAAGAATTAAACTAGCTTATGAACTATCCAAGAGAAGTACGGGGAAAACCATATATATATTAGATGAACCTACTACAGGACTTCATATAGATGATGTAAATAAACTTATAAGTATACTTCAGAGAATTGTAAATGCAGGAAATACAGTAGTTGTTATAGAGCACAATTTAGATGTGATAAAGTGTGCAGATTACATCATTGATCTTGGTCCTGAAGGAGGAAATAAGGGTGGAACTATTCTCTGTACGGGTACCCCGGAGCAGGTAGCTGAAAATAAAAACTCCTATACAGGACAATATCTGAAAAAGATGATATAATTTATGTAAAGACTAGCTGCTATACTTACCATGCTAGTCTTTACATGTGTTAAGGGAGGATATCTTTAAATGGATTTAAGTAAATTAAGTATGATTTTTAAAATTGTGATTATAGGTATAGTTTATATTATAATATTTTGGGCATTAAAGATAATGTATAAAGATATAAAAAATGGAGGAAAAAGAAATAGAAAAATGATTAAAAAATCCTTTGGACTTGAAGTAGTTAATCCAGGCAAAAATTCAAACCTTAGAAGAGGTGCTGTAATTCCTGTAAGAAGAGAGGTGACCATAGGAAGGAAAAATGACAATCAGCTTATATTGGAAGATCCATATACATCAGGTCATCATGCTAGGATTTATATAAAAAATGCAAAAGATTGTGTACTAGAAGATCTTGGAAGTACCAATGGAACTCTTTTGAATGGTAAAAAATTAAGAGGAAAGCATTATTTAGCTCCTGGAGATGAAATTAAAATTGGAAATACAGCTTTTAAAGTTATAGGATAGTTGATTAAATGTTCTTGATATGGGAATTTACTATAATATTTATAGGTGGTGAATATATTGGATACTACTAGAGACGAGAAGAAACTGTTAAGATATACATATTTGTTATGTTTTGTTTGTTTCTTGAATTTAGCAATAATAAAACAGCCCTTTGATAAAGGTGCTATGGTAATGGCGGTGGTAGTGTGCCTATTAATAGGATATTCTTATTTTGTAATAAGAAAATTTTTTTCTGACGGGGATAAATACATATTTATTTTTTCAAGTATATTGTCAGTTATAGGTATGGTAATGTTGTATAGAATAGATATGACTGTGGCCATTAAACAGATAATATGGTTTGCAATCGGGGTTACAGGCTTTATACTTATTGTAGTTTTAATGCCGGATACCAGTAGATTTAGCAAATATAAATACATATATTTAATATGCACATTGATATTTATGGGGATGGGTACGGTTGTAGGAAGTGCTACAGGCAATGAAATAAATGGTGCAAAAAACTGGGTTGATTTAGCGGGAATTCAATTTCAGCCTTCAGAATTTGCAAAACTGTTTTTAGTAGCATATTTGGCATCAGATTTAAAAAACTATAAAAATTTTAAAAACTTAATAGTACCGGGCATAGTGGTAATGATATCTTTAGCTTTTATGGTACTTCAAAAGGATTTGGGGTCTGCCCTTATATTTTTTGGAATAGCTGTGACTATGCTTTATATAGCTACCTCTAAATTCAGGTATGTATTGATTTGTTTCTTACTTTCATCAGGAGGAGCTTTTATTAGTTATAAACTGTTTAATCATGTTAGAACCAGAATTATGATATGGAAAAATCCCTGGCCTTACGCTACAAATGAAAGTTATCAAATTGTACAATCTATGTTTTCCATAGCTTCCGGAGGGCTTACAGGTACGGGACTAGGACTTGGACATCCAGAATATGTTCCTATTAATACAACCGATTTTATATTTGCGGTGCTCTGTGAAGAGTTAGGAATATTAATAGGTTTTTCTATAATAATATTGTATTTTTTATTATTTTATAGATGTATGAGAGCTGCAGTATATGGCAGCGATGAGTTTTCAAGACTTCTTGCGGTGGGTTACAGTGCGATGATAGCATCTCAGGTTTTAGTCATAGTGGGAGGGGTTATGAATGCCATCCCACTGACAGGTATAACCCTTCCGCTGGTAAGTAGGGGAGGCAGTTCCATGCTTATAACATTTTTTTCTTTAGGTATAATACAAAAGATATCGGAAGAAGGTAGATAATAAGATGAATGACATATTGAATAATATAAAAAAGGTAATGATGGTTTTTTTAATATGTTTCATAGCACTCATCTCTTATATGACTTATTTTGAGATGTCCATTGGACCTAGTATAGTAAATAATTCCTATAACAGGAGATTATGGATAAAAAGAAATGAGGTGCTCAGAGGAACTATATATGATAGAAATGGTAATGCCCTTACTAAAAGCGAACCTTTAAATCAAGAAAATCAGAAAAGAGAATATACAGGCGGAGCAATGTTTGCCCATGCATTGGGATATGTGGATATCAAGTACGGTATTACAGGACTTGAAAGAAAATATGACGAAGAATTGATGTCTACCAATATCAAAGATAGTATAAAAAGTCTCATCAAAAATAAAGGGAAAACTCAAAAAAAAGTTGGGAATAGTTTAAAAACCACTTTGGATCTAGAAACGCAAAAGGCAGCCTATGATTTATTGGGAGACAACAAGGGAGCTGTAGTAGTGTTAAACCCTAAAACTGGAGAAATAATAGCTATGGTATCAAAACCCTCTTTTGATCCAAATGATTTAGCAAATACTTGGGAGCAATTAAATAAAGATGACAGTAGACCTCTTATAAATAGGGCTACAGCGGGACTCTATCCACCGGGCTCTACTTTTAAGACTATAACTGCCATAAGTGCTTTAGAGAATATAAGTGGAATTCAAGGAAGATATTTTAATGATACTGGAGAGTTATATATAGGGGGAGATTATACTCTTCATAATTTTCAGGGAGAAGTTTTAGGGAGTATTAATTTTAAAGATGCATATACTCATTCTAGTAATGTGTATTTTGGTTCTCTAGGCCTTGAACTTGGAAATGAAAAGCTGAAACAAACTGCAGAAAAGTTTTTCTTTAACAAGGAAATTCCTGCAGACGGTATTTCTGTGGAGCCTAGTAAATTTCCAGAGTTGAAATCCTATGAAAAAGGAAGTATAGCCCAAAGTGCCATAGGGCAAAGCAGTGACTTGGCAAGTCCTCTTCAAATGGCAGTGGTTACAAGTACTATAGCAAATGGAGGGATTCTTATGAAGCCTCACCTGGTAAGTGATGTAACCAATAGTCAGGGGGAGGAAGTAAAGGGTATACAGCCAGAGCAGGTAGGACAGATAATTTCTTCGGATGTAGCTGCTACCATGAAAGATGCAATGAGATCTGTAGTAGAATCAGGAACGGGAACCAATGCTTCAGTAGAAGGAGTAGAAGTAGCAGGAAAAACGGGAACAGCGGATAATGAGTCGCAGGGTAAAGATTCAGCTCCCCATGCCTGGTTTATAGGATTTGCACCCTACGAGGATCCTCAGGTAGCGGTGGCAGTAATTGTGGAGAATGGAGGACAAGGAGGAAAACTAGCAGCCACCATAGCATCGGAAGTAATAAGAACTGCCCTTCGAAAATAGTTTAAATTTTAATTTTTATAGGGAATTTTAGCGGTAAAAGATAAAGTTTCTCTGAATTTAATGTTATAATATAGGTACTTAAAAAGTCGTTAAATGGAAATTTGATATTATAATTGTTTTTAAAGGAGAAAATATGAAAGGCAAAACCCATGCAGGTGTTGGAGTAGTTACTTTTTTATCCGTTTATGATATGCTCCCTGGAAAGTTTAATTATATTGGTATACTTGTGGTAATATTTGCATCTGTGCTCCCTGATATAGATCATCCAAAAAGTATAATAAATAAATATATACTTCCTTTTAGAAACAAGCTCACTAAAATGGTTTTTTACAGCTGTTTAGGAACAATATTGCTGTGGTATGATTATTTATATAAAGGAGAACCTGTAATAAAGGCTATTAGTATATCATTTTTTATAGTGGCCTTATCTACTCACAGAAATGGACTAACTCATAGTTTAACAGGAATGATAATGTTCTCCTTTATTATAGGGTATTTAGGGAATATGTATAACTTACATTATTTGGTATACTATTTTATTATAGGTTATGGAATGCACCTGTTGTGTGACATGATTACAGATAGAGGAGTACCACTATTTTATCCCTTTAAAAATAAAAAATTGAAAATGCCCTTAACTTATAAGACAAATTCTAAAATTGGATGTACTATAGAAGAACTTTTAATGATATTCGGGCTTTTATTTACTATATATAAACTTCCAGTTATATATAAATAATCTTAGGAGTGAATTAAGTGTTTGATTTTCAAAAGCAGTTAAAAATATTGCCAGATAAACCTGGAGTATATTTAATGAAAAATTCTTTGGGAGAAGTAATATATGTAGGAAAAGCAAAGGTTTTAAAAAATAGAGTCAGGCAATATTTTCAGAACTCTAAAAACCATTCAGAAAAAGTTAAAACAATGGTTAAACATATTTCAGAGTTTGAGTATATAGTTACAGATTCTGAAATGGAAGCTCTTGTGCTAGAGTGTAACTTGATAAAAAAATACAGGCCCAGATATAATATATTGTTAAAAGATGATAAAATATATCCACTTATAAAAATAACTTTAAATGAGGATTTCCCAAGAATAATATGTGCCAGAAATAAGATAAAAGACGGTGCAAAATATTTTGGACCTTATATAAGTACCAGTGCAGTCTATGAAACTATGGAGATCATAAAAAAGATATTTCCTATAAGGGATTGCAGACTGAATATAAAAAGAGGAAATGTAAAGGGTAGGCCTTGTCTGAATTATCATATAGGATTGTGCAGGGCACCTTGTGCTGGATATATTACCAAAGAGGAATACGGGGAAATTATATCTGGAGTTATAGAATTTTTATCAGGAAAGAACAAAGATATAATCAAAAAATTAAAACATGATATGGATATTTTATCCCAAAATATGGAGTTTGAGAAGGCGGCGGAACTGAGGGATAAGATTTTTTCACTGGAAAAGATTATGGAAAAACAAAAAATAACCACTGGTAGCTTTGAAGATGAAGACTTTATAAATATACACTCTGACGAAAAGGATAGTTGTATTCAAGTGTTTTTTTCAAGAACAGGAAAAATAATAGGAAGAGAACATTTTATTATAGAGGATACACAGGATATTCCTAAGAGCGAAATAGTGGCAAATTTTATCAAAGAATTTTATGGGGGTACCGCATATATAGCAAAAACCATATATGTACCAGAAATTTATGATATTCAATTATTGGAAGATTGGCTTAGTATTAAAAAGAATTCCAAGGTATATATTAAAATACCTCAAAAAGGTGAAAAAAAGTTGATTTTAAATTTGGTAGAAAAAAATGCCAGAACAACTTTAAAGAATTTTAAATTTAAGTTCATTCAAGATAAAGAAATGTATGAAACATCCCTAGAAGAACTTATGAAAATACTTAACCTAGATGATATACCACACAGAATAGAAGCCTACGATGTATCTAATATTCAGGGGGTAGATTCTGTGGGTACCATGGTGGTCTTTGAAAATGGTAGGGCAAAGCATAATGATTATAGGAGATTTAAAATTAATGGAGTAAAGGGAGCTAATGATTATGAGAGTATGAAGGAGATTTTAAGAAGAAGATTTCAAAATGGTATGGAAGAAATAAAGAGAATAAAAGAAAAGGAATTGGAATTTAGTGCAGGAAAATTTAGCTTGTTTCCTGATTTGATTCTTATGGATGGAGGAAAAATTCAAGTAAATGCAGCTCTTGAAGTGCTAAAAGAATTTCATATAAATATACCTGTATGTGGTATGGTAAAAGACGATAAACATAGAACCAGAGGACTCATTTATGGAAATGAGGAGATGGCAATAAGTAGAGACTCCAATACAATTAAACTTATTACCAGAATACAGGATGAAGTTCATAGATTTGCTGTAACTTACCATAGGAGTCTGAGAAGCAAAAGGGTACTTCATTCTGTATTAGAGGATATACCCAATGTAGGAGTTAAAAGGAGAAAAGAACTTTTAAAAAAGTTTTTAAGTGTGGAAAATATAAAAAAAGCAAGTATAGAGGAGCTTATAAGTACTCCCTCTATAGATATGCGTACGGCAGAAAGTATAGTTTCTTATTTTAGAGGATATAAAAGCTAAATGAATTTAGATTTATATGGCAATATATTGGTGTAATATAATATATTATAATTAGTAGTATAAAATGATGCAGCGGTTATTATATTAATGATTTCAGGAGGAGTATATCTAAATATTGATTAAGAATTATACATACATTATACTGAGTATGATACATAATTTTAATTTTCGAGGAGAATATTTACAATGAATAAGTTTGAAAATTTTGCTATAAGGTTAAGGGAGATATTAGATATAGAAGATATAAAAATAGATGAGCCTATGAAAGAACATACCTCATTTAAGGTGGGAGGACCTGTAGATATATTGCTTACCCCTAAAGATTTCAACCAGGTAGTAGCTGCAGTAAAATTTTGCAAAAAAGAGAATATACCTTATTATATAATGGGAAATGGCTCTAATCTGCTGGTAAAAGATGGTGGAATAAGAGGGGTAATGATTAAGCTTGTAAAGCTAAATAAAATTCAGGTTAAAGAAAATAAAATTATTACGGAAAGCGGTGCATCACTGAAGGATATTTCAACTACAGCATTAGAAAATTGTTTAACGGGATTTGAGTTTGCTTGTGGAATACCGGGAAGTGTTGGTGGAGCGGTTACAATGAATGCAGGTGCCTATAATGGAGAGATCTCAAATGTAATAGAAAGTGCAAAGGTTATATGTAATAATGGAGAAATAGTAGTACTTAACATGGAGGAAATGGAGCTTGGATATAGAATGAGTTCCATATTAAAAAATGGGTATACTATTTTAGAAGTTACATTTAACCTGGAAAAGGGTGATAAAGAAAGTATAATGAATCGCATAGAGGATTTAAGCAGGAGGAGAAATGAAAAACAACCTTTAGAATATGCCTCCGCAGGAAGCACCTTTAAAAGGCCACAGGGACATTTTGCTGCAAAGCTCATAGAAGATAGTGGCTTAAAGGGAAAGAGTGTAGGAGATGCACAGGTGTCTCAGAAGCATTCTGGCTTTATAATAAACAAAGGAAATGCTACGGCAAAGGATATTTTGACTTTAATATCTATTGTACAGGACAAAGTAAGGCAAAACTTTGATATAGATTTATATACTGAAGTTAGGATTATAGGGGAAGACTAGTTGAAGGTAGAGGATTAAAGCTGGAGGATTAGTGTAGGTTACACTGTATTCTCCTTTTTAGTTGTGTTTTATTGTGGCAGTTTGGTTATGTTATAATTAAGAAATCAATATGTACTGTAATTGTGAATTTAAAAGCGTTAGGATAAAATATTGCTCATGGAGGGATGTAACTGTGAGATTTGTTATAGTAACAGGATTGTCTGGAGCCGGAAAAACTCAAGCTATAAGAAACTTGGAGGATTTAGGATTTTTTTGTGTGGATAACTTGCCTCCTGCACTAATACCCAAATTTGCAGAGGCCTGTTATCAAACTGAGGGAAAAATTGATAAGATAGCTCTTGTCATAGATATAAGGGGAGGACAGTTTTTTGATGATATATTTGAAAGTATCAATTATCTACAAAAACAAGGGTATAAGTATGAAATACTATTTTTAGATGCTTCAGATGAAGTGCTGATTAAAAGATTCAAGGAATCCAGAAGAAAACATCCTCTAGCACCTGATGGCAGAATTGTAAATGGAATACTTATGGAAAGAAATAGACTTAGGGAAATAAAAGACAGGTCAGATAACATAATTGATACATCTAAGTTGGCCACAAGAGAACTTAGAGAAGAGATAACAAGGATATATTCCGAAGAAGGTCAGATGGAAACTCAATTAATAGTCACAGTACTTTCTTTTGGATTTAAATATGGTATACCTGTTGATTCGGATTTGGTATTTGATGTGAGATTCCTGCCTAATCCTTTCTATATTCCTGAACTTAAAAGGCATTCCGGCAGGGATAAAATTGTAGTAGATTATATAATGGACTTTAAAGAGACTGTTGAATTTATAGATAAGTTGGAAGACATGCTGGAATTCTTAATACCAAATTATTTAAAAGAAGGTAAAAGACAGCTTATTGTATCCATAGGGTGTACGGGAGGAAGACATCGTTCTGTGACTATTGCAAACACTATTTATAATAGATTAAAAGATAATGGCCATAGAGTGAATATAGACCACAGGGATATAGAAGAAGATATTAAAGGTGGTAAAAAGCTATGAAGATTATAGACTGGTTTAGGCCTGGAATTAAGGTTAAGAGATGGGTTATGCTGGGAGCTATGGGAGTACTTTTTATAATATTTGGAGTAATTGAATTTATAAATAGAAGGTTTTATAACCCTTATTATATATCCTTTTATATATTTTTAATGGTATCAGGAATTTTTGTAGTATATATTTCCATAACCCAAGGAATGAGATCTATAATAGCACTTATAAATAAAGGGTATTTAAGTGTATCTTTAGATTCTAAAAAGTTGGAAAGTCTGATATATGAGAAACGTCTGTTGGTTAAAGGACCTAAAATTGTTGCTATAGGTGGAGGTACTGGTCTTTCTACTATGCTTAGAGGGCTTAAGTATTATACTTCCAACATAACTGCTATAGTCACTGTGGCAGATGATGGAGGGGGATCAGGAGATCTTAGAGAAGACCTTGGAATGCTTCCCCCGGGAGATATAAGAAACTGCATAATGGCTCTTGCAGATACGGAACCTCTTATGGAAGAACTTCTGCAGTACAGGTTTAAAGATGGAAGATTGAAAAATCAGAGTTTTGGTAATTTATTTCTAGCAGCTATGGATGGTATATCGGGAAACTTTGAGGAGGCCGTTCATAAAATGAGTTCTGTACTTGCAGTAACAGGAAGGGTAATGCCAGTTACTCTGGATAACTTGATATTAAGGGCTAAATTAAAAAATGGAAATATAGTATCTGGAGAGTCAAACATTCCAAATCAAGCTATTATTCAAAACACCCATATAGATAAAATATTTATAGAACCTGAAAATGCTAGGGCATTAAGAGAAGCAGTGGATGCCATCTTGGAAGCAGATGCTATAATACTTGGACCGGGGAGTCTTTATACCAGTGTAATACCAAATCTTTTGGTAAAAGATATAGCAAATGCAGTAAGAAAAACTCCGGCCATAAGGCTGTATGTTTCAAATATAATGACACAGCCTGGAGAAACGGATGGATTTTCTGTGGAGGATCATATAAGTACTATTTTTAAGCATGTAGGAAATGATATAATGGATTATGTTATTGTCAATGTGGGAAAGATAGATATGGAACTTGAGGGGAAATATAAAGAAGAAGAATCTCACCTGGTAAAGATAAACGATGACAAGGTATCTTCTCTAGGGGTAAAAGTTATTGAAGGGGATTTTATAAGCATTAAAAATGGATTGATAAGGCATAACTCTGAAAAATTGGCGTCCATATTAATAGAAACTATTATGGATAAAAAACTATTGTATGATAGAAAGAAGAGAATAGAATATTTCTATTTGTCAGAAAGATTAAAAGAAAATAAAAAGTAAGTGGGAGAGAGAAATGTCATTTTCATTAAAAGTAAAAAATGAAATTTGTAGATATAAAATTATGAGTGAAAAGGAAGCGGTGGCGGAATTATCTGCAATAATGAAAGTGAGTGGAACATTGCTTTTAGGTTCAAATAAACAATTTAATTTTAAAATAGTTACTGAAAATGCGGCTACTGCCCGGCTTATATTTAGGATATTAAAGGATAAATTCAATATACACACTAAAATACTTGTTAAAAAAAATAATTCTTTTAAGAAAAATAATGTTTATATGATAATGATAACAGAGAATGTGAATGTAAAATCTTTACTTAAAAAGGTGGGGATTTTAAAAGAAGAAGAGGGAGTTTTTTCTCTGGATTACAGTATACCTAAAAATATTATAGGAAGTGAAGAACTTAAAAGAGCATATATTAAAGGAGCTTTTTTAGGAGGAGGCAGTATCAGCAATCCAGAGAAGACCTATCACCTTGAATTTGTTACACATAACAACGAATATGCCAAGGAATTAAGTAAACTTATAAATGGATATGGCTTAAACTCCAAAGTAATACAGAGAAAAAATAGTTTTATAATTTACATTAAAGAAGGAGAACAAATAGTAGATTTATTAAATATTATAGGAGCTCATTCCTCTCTTCTTGAATTGGAAAATATAAGAATAATAAAAGAAATGAGAAATAATGTGAATAGACTTGTGAATTGTGAAACTGCAAATTTAAGTAAAACTGTAAATGCATCTGTAAGACAATCTGAAAGTATAAAGCTTATACAAAGAGAAATAGGATTAAATAGGCTTCCTACTAATTTAAAAGAAATTGCACAATTAAGACTAAAATATCCAGATGAATCCTTGAAGGAATTAGGTGAAATGCTCACCCCTAAGGTAGGTAAATCAGGGGTAAATCATAGGCTTAGAAGAATTGAAAAAATAGCGGAGGAGCTAAGAAAAGAAAGGTAGGAACTTTGTGAATGTCAAAACATGAAAAGCTGATGAAATATATACTTTCATTAAAAGCTGGAACTAGAATTTCAGTTAGGAGTGTAGCAAGTGAATTAGGTGTTAGTCATGGAACCGTATATAGAGCAATAAAACATTCTGCTGATAGTGGTATAGTTACTACCATTCCAAGAGTGGGAACCGTAAGAATAGAAAAGATTGAAAAGAAAAATATAGAAAAATTAACTTATGGAGATGTTATAAATATCATAGACGGAAATTTGCTTGGAGGAAAAGAAGGAGTATATAAGATATTACATCATTTTATAATAGGAGCCATGACCATAGATGCTATGAAGAAGTATATAGAAAAAGACTGCCTGGTAATAACAGGTAATAGAGAGGATGTTCAAAAACTTGCCCTTTTAAACGGGGCAGGAGTTCTTATAACAGGAGGTTTTAAATGTAGTGGGGATATAAAGAAATTGGCAAATAAGAAATGTCTTCCTATAATATCTACAAATTATGACACTTTTACAGTGGCAAGTATGATAAACAGAGCACTTTCAGAAAATTTGATAAAAAAAGAAATAGTTCTTGTAGAGGACATAATGCAAAATGATCCTTGTTACCTTGAGAATACAGATACGGTATATACTTGGAAAAAAGTTATGGAAAAAATTAATTATAAAATATATCCTGTAGTAGATAATCAGAAAAGAGTGGTAGGAATTTTATCTTCTGAGGATTTGTTAAAAGGTGGTTCAGATAATGAACTTTTAAGTAAGATAATGCGTAAAGACCCCATTGTGGTAAAACCTAAAACTACAGTAGCTTATACAGCACACATAATGGATTTGAAGGGGTGTGAGGTATTTCCAGTAGTGAATCATAAAAAACTCATAGGGATTATAACTAAAGGGGATATAATAAAAGCACTTCACTACATGGCAAGGCAGCCTCAATCAGGAGAAACATTAGAAGATATGATATTGGAAAAGTTCCAGTGTCAGGTAAGGGATGATAAATTTTGTTTTATAGGTAAAATAACTCCTGAGATGTTAAGCGATGTAGGCACAGCTTCCTGGAGTTCTTTGAATATGATTTTATCTACCATGGCTATTGTAACTTTAAGGCAGAAAAGTAATGCTAATATGCTTACAGTAGATAGTATAAGTACATATTTTATAAAACCAGTGCAAATAAATAATCAGGTTGAAATATATATTGATGTAATAGATCTTGGGGTAAATCACTGTAAGGTAGAGGCAAATATGTTTAATAATAAGAACATAGCTGGAAAATGCATTTTATCTGCAAGGATAATAAGAAAATAATATACTTTATAGGACTTTAATGTAAGATAGACTGGCGAGGCGGCCGGTTATTTTTTATCCGAAGACTGTGGAAAAAATATCCCAGTTCACAAAGAATTTTAAAAAGGAGGAATACTATTTTAAATGGGTGATAAGAGATATAAATGGGTAAGTTTACACCAGCATACAGAATATTCTCTCTTAGATTCTTCAGCTAAAATTTCAGAACTTATATCTAGGGCCAAGGAGTTGGATATGGATAGTATTGCTATAACAGATCATGGCAGCATGTATGGCTGTGTAGAGTTTTACAAAGAAGCCAAAGCGCAGGGAATAAAGCCTATAATAGGCTGTGAAATATATGTATGCCAAAAATCCATGTATGTAAAGCAAAATAATGGGCAAAACGAAAACTATCACTTGGTACTTCTGGTAAAAAATAAAGAAGGATATAAAAATTTGATGAAAATAGTATCCACAGCTTCAATTGAAGGATTTTATTATAAACCTAGAGTAGACCATGATTATCTAAGGGAACATAGTGAGGGACTCATAGCATTAAGTGCTTGTATGGGAGGAGAGGTACAGGCAAATATACTAAAAGATGATGTGAAGACAGCCAGGGAAATAGCCCTTTTTTATAAAAGCATATTTAGAGAAGGCTTTTATCTTGAACTTCAATATCATGGCATAGAACAACAGATTAAAATAAATAAAGAACTTATATCCATGTCAAAAGAACTTAATATTCCTTTAGTTGCAACAAATGATGTACACTATATAAAAAAGGAAGATTACAGGTCTCACGATATACTGCTTTGTATACAGACAGGGAAAACTGTAGATGAAGAACAGAGGATGAGATATCCTTCAGACGAATTTTATTTAAAATCTCCAGAACAAATGTATGAAATATTCTCTTATGTACCAGAAGCTTTGGAAAATACGGTTAAAATAGCGGAGCAGTGCAACTTCGACTATGAGTTTCACAATTCAAAACTGCCTAAATTTCCACTGGAGGAAGGTATAAATCTTTATGAGTATATGAGGAAACTATGTTATGAAGGACTTGAAAAAAGATATAAAAATATAGATGATAATTTAATAGACAGATTGGAATATGAATTAGGTGTAATAAAGAAAATGGGATATGTGGATTATTTTCTAATAGTTTGGGATTTCATAAGATTTGCAACACAAAATGGAATTATGACAGGACCGGGCAGAGGTAGTGGAGCTGGATCCATAGTTGCATACACCCTTGGAATTACCAAAATAGATCCTATAAAATATAACCTTATATTTGAACGTTTTTTAAATCCAGAAAGGATATCCATGCCAGATATTGATAGTGATTTTTGTTATGAAAGGCGTGGAGAGGTTATAGACTATGTTATAGAAAAATACGGCAAAGACAATGTATCACAAATTGTAACTTTTGGAACTATGGCTGCCAGAGCATGTATAAGAGATGTGGGAAGGGCAATGAATTACCCCTATGGAGAAGTGGATAGAATAGCTAAGATGATTCCTACAATCTCAAATATAACCATAGACAAGGCTCTCGAGGTTAATCCTGAATTTAAGGAAGCCTATGAAGAGGAGCCTAGAACTAAAGAACTAATAGATGTGGCAAGAGCACTTGAAGGCCTCCCAAGGCATACTTCCACCCATGCTGCAGGGGTTGTTATAGCTTCAAAACCTTTGGTAAATTATGTACCCCTCCAGAAAAATGAAGGTAATATAGTGACTCAGTTTACTATGAATACCTTAGAGGAACTTGGATTATTAAAAATGGATTTTTTAGGACTTAAGACTTTAACGGTTTTAAGAGATGCTCTTACCATGATTAAAGAAAATAAGGGAGAAAGCATTGACTTAGATAATATAGATTATGATGATAAAGCAGTGTATGATATGATAGGACAGGGAAAAACTGTAGGGGTTTTTCAGCTTGAATCCCCGGGGATGACTTCTTTTATGAAAGAATTAAAACCTAGTTCCCTAGAGGATATAATAGCTGGAATAAGTCTTTATAGGCCTGGTCCCATGGCTGAAATACCAAAATATATTAAAAATAAGAATAGTGTCTGCAAAATAAGTTATGTAACTCCAAAGCTTGAACACATACTATCTGTTACTTATGGGTGTATGGTGTATCAGGAACAGGTAATGCAGATTGTAAGAGATCTGGCTGGTTACTCCATGGGAAGAAGTGACTTGGTAAGACGTGCTATGTCCAAGAAAAAACACCATGTCATGGAAGAGGAAAGGCGTAACTTTGTATATGGTATAGTAGATGAGGATGGAAAAGTAGAAATACCTGGATGTATAAGAAATGGTATATCAGAAAAGGCCGCTAATGACATATTTGATTCCATGATAGATTTTGCATCCTATGCATTTAACAAATCCCATGCTGCTGCATATGCTGTAGTGGCATTTCAAACAGCATATTTAATGTATTATTATCCTACAGAATTTACGGCGGCAATGCTAAATAGTGTAAAAGGTGATAGTGAAAAGGTGGCGTATTATATAAGATTTGCGAAGGGAATTGGGATAGAAGTACTTCCACCTAGTATTAATGAAAGTTATGCAAAATTTACAGTAGAAGATGGAAAAATAAGGTTTGGATTGTCAGCTGTAAAAAACGTAGGGGAGAATATAATAGACAGTATAGTTAAATCTAGATTAAAATACGGTAAATTTAAGGATTTAGTGGATTTTTGCAGTAACATAGAGATACAATCAATAAATAAAAGAGTAGTGGAAAGCTTAATTAAAGCGGGAGCTTTTGATTGTTTCGGTAAATATCGCTCTCAGCTGAGTATGGTGTATGAAAAGATAATTGACAGTGTCATAAACTCAAGGAAAAAAAATATAAAAGGACAGCTAAGTCTTTTTTCCGAGATAAAAGACAGCAGTATAGAAATACAATATCCTGATGTAAAAGAATTTTTAAAAAGAGATATGCTTTCCATGGAAAAAGAAATGACAGGACTGTATCTTTCAGGTCACCCTTTAGATGAGTACGAGAAAACTTTAAAATTACAGACGGATACTAAAATATCAGATATAGTAATTCAGGAGACCTTGGAGGAAAGTTTCATGGAAGAATCTAGAGTAAGAGATGGAGATAAGGTAATAGTGGGAGGAATATTATCAGAGGTATCCAGAAAAATTACCAAGAATAATGACATGATGGCTTTTGCCAGATTAGAAGATTTATATGGGGGAATAGAAGCAATAATATTCTCCAAAAACTTCCAAAAATTCAAGAGTTTAATTTATGATGATTCTTTGATTTTGGTAAAAGGCAGAATAAGTATCAGAGAAGAGGAACAGCCCAAGTTGATCTGTGAAATTATAGAATCCCTCATAAGAATAGATACGGAAAAACTTTATATATTAATTAAAGAACAGCAGGATATAAAAGATACTTTGAAAGAAGTAAAACCTTTACTTATAGATTTTAGTGGAAATATCCCGGTGTATTTATGCACACAAAAGGAAAGAAGAAAATTTAGGATGGATAGGGATTTTTGGGTAAAATCAGATCCAGCTCTTATGGGAATATTGAAAAAAAGATTTGGAGATAACAATGTAAAAATTATATAAGATTAAATTTGTATATTTTATTATAAAGTAAACAAAATATTAAAGAAAACTTTTTTTAGCGTAATTGTGAATGAGTATACTGCATTATTTTATGGTAAAAAATATATAAGTGTGGTATAAATAAGATTATATAGATTAGATGAAAGTTTGTTTTGAATTCACAGGGATACTTTATTCCCTGCAATTATGGGAGGTTTGTTTATGAAAAAGATAGCTGTGTTAACTAGTGGGGGAGATGCGCCGGGTATGAATGCTGCTATAAGAGCAGTAGTGAGGACTGCTCTGGATAAAGACTTCAATATACTGGGGATAGAAAGAGGATATAGGGGACTTATGAATGGCGAAGTAATACCTATGGAAAGAGAAACTGTGGCAGATATTATACAACGGGGAGGCACCATATTGAAGACTGCCAGATCAGAAGAGTTTAAAACAGATAAAGGTAAAAAGATAGCAGTGGGTATACTGGAAAAGTTTCAAGTGGACGGACTGGTGGTAATAGGTGGAGATGGGTCCTTCAGGGGAGCTCAGGAATTATCCAAACTAGGAATATCTACCATAGGCATACCCGGAACTATAGATAATGACATGGCTTATACAGATTTTACCATAGGTTTTGATACAGCAGCAAATACAGTTCTAGATGCCATTAATAAATTAAGAGATACTTCCACGGCACATCAAAGAGTGAGCATTGTAGAGGTTATGGGTAGAAATTGTGGCGATATAGCTCTTTATGCCGGGCTTGCCGGTGGAGCTGAAAATATAATTATACCGGAAAAAGGATATGAAGAAGAAGAATTGTGCAAAAATGTACTGGAAGCAAAATTAAATGGTAAGGTTCATAATTTGATAGTTTTGGCAGAAGGTATAGGGGGAGGAGAAGCTTTAGCTCGAAAGATACAGTATGTTACCGGAATAGAAGCCAGGGCTACAAAATTAGGACACATTCAAAGGGGAGGTAGTCCTACCTGCAGGGACAGAATATTAGCTTCAAGGTTTGGATATAGAGCAGTTGAATTGCTGGAAGAGGGAAAGACTTCACGGGTTATTGGGATTAAAGAAGAGAAGATTATTGATTTAAACATAGATGAGGCTTTACAAATGCCAAGAATATTTGATGAGAAATTATATGAAATAGCACAGGCATTAGCATGATAATGGTAAAAAATATATTTTGTATAAGGAGAGTATGGCAATTATGCAAAAAACTAAAATGATTTTTACAATTGGACCTACCAGTGATTCAGAAGAAATTTTATCAAAACTTATTGAAGCTGGCATGAATGTAACCAGACACAATTTTTCTCATGGAGATTATCCAAGTCATGAGAAGAGAATAAATACAGTAAAGAAGCTTAGAGAAAAATACAATAAACCTATAGCGATTATGCTGGATACTAAAGGACCTGAAATAAGGACAGGGGACTTTCAAAATGGCAAGGCCCAGTTGAAAGAGGGAGATAAATTCACCCTGTACTGTGGAGACAACATCTTGGGAGATAACACAAAATGTTCCATAACCTATGATGGTTTAAGTAATGACTTGAAAAAAGGAGACAGTATACTAATAGATGATGGATTAGTTGCATTGGAAATAGATAAGGTTGAAGACAATAAAATATGCTGTATAGTTAAAAATAATGGAACAGTCAGTAATCACAAGGGTGTAAATGTACCTGGAGTGTCTATCTCATTGCCGGCCTTAACTGAAAAGGATAAAGAGGATTTGATATTTGGATGTAAAGTCGGGGTGGATATGATAGCTGCTTCTTTTATAAGAAAAGCTTCTGATGTACTTACCATAAGAAAAATACTGGAGGCAAATGGAGGACAAGATATACAAGTATTCTCTAAAATTGAAAATCAGGAGGGTGTCGACAATATAGATGAAATAATAAAGTTTTCTGATGGAATAATGGTAGCAAGGGGAGATATGGGAGTGGAAATTCTTATAGAACAGGTACCCTTGATACAAAAAATCATAATACAAAAATGTAATAAAGCAGGGAAACCCGTTATAACTGCAACTCAGATGCTTGATTCTATGATAAGAAATCCAAGACCCACCAGAGCCGAAGCATCAGATATAGCTAATGCTATATTTGACGGAACAGATGCCATAATGTTAAGCGGTGAAACTGCCAATGGAAAATATCCTGTAGAAGCGGCACAGACTATGGCAAGAATAGCCCAGGCAGCAGAAGAGGAAATCGACTATGATTCTCTATTAAAGAAAAGAAGGGAAGTTCACATACAAAATGTACCTAATGCTATAAGTTTGGCTACTTGTACTACTGCTTCGGAATTAAAAGCTTCTGCTATAGTAACTGCTACGCAAAGCGGGCATACTGCCAGAATGGTTTCAAAATACAGACCACAATGTCATATTATAGCTGTAACCCCTAGTGATAAGGTAGCTAGAAAGCTTGCATTAAATTGGGGAGTATTTCCTATACTCAGTAAAAGAGTGGATTCTACAGATGAATTAATAGAGGATTCAGTAAAAATAGCATTAAAAAGCGGTTATGTGAAAAAAGGAGATTTGGTAATTATAGCAGCGGGTATACCAGTTAGTTATTCTGGTACCACAAATATGTTGAAAGTTCATATAGTTGGAGATATATTGGTTCAAGGTAGAGGGGCAGGAGTGAGACCAGGGTATGGAAACACCAAAATAGTCTATAAACCTAAAGATGCCAAAGAGATAGTTGAGGATGGAGATATTTTAGTAGTTAAAGATTTAGATATAGAATATATGGATGTATTAGATAGAGTTTCAGGAGTTATAGCAGAAAATGGAGGATTAACATCCCATCTTGCTATTGAGTGTCTTACAAGAGAAATACCTATTATCTGTGGAGCTGGAGGAGCTACTGAAATATTAAAAACAGGTACATTTATAACTATGGATATTATAAGAGGAATAGTATACAATGGAAGAGCTAATATAATGTAAAAAATGTTCACTAAAAATTTACATAAATTTATTGTATATTAGAGAAATATATGGTTAAAATTATATGATGGGAAAATAAGAGACAACTGATTCCATATTTAAGCACCTTTACAGGTGCAATTTTTTTTAGTAGGTGAATTTATGGCAAGTAAAATAGAAAAGAATAAAGAATATGTTTTAACTATAGATGGAATGGGATATCAAGGAGAGGGCGTAGGAAAAGTAGAAGGTTTTACAATTTTTGTACCAGGAGCTATCCAGGGAGAAAAGGTAAAGGTAAAAGCTTTAAAAGTAAATAAAAACTTTGCTTTTGCCAAATTAATAGAAGTAATTGAGGTATCAAAACACAGGGCAACTCCTATATGTGGCATATATAAAAGGTGCGGAGGATGTCAGCTTCAGCATTTATCCTATAATGGACAACTATCCTTTAAAGAAAACAGAGTTAAAGATTGTTTGGAGAGAATAGGTAAACTTCAGGTAATTTCAGGAGAAGAGGGTATTCATCAACATGAAGTTGTAACAAAGCTATACCATACCATAGGCATGGAAAGTCCCTATAGGTACAGAAATAAGGTACAACTTCCAGTAGGCAGATCAAGAAATGGTATAGACATAGGATTTTATGCAAAGAAAACTCATGAGATAATCAATATGAGCAGTTGTTTTATACAAAGTGAAACTTCTGACAAAATAGTTACGCTAATTAGACAGTGGATTGAGAAATATAATATTGAGCCTTATAATGAAAAGAATGGTAAAGGTATTGTAAGACATATAATGATAAGAGAAGCTTTTACTACAGGCGAAGTTATGGTGGTAATAGTAACTGCAGCGAACCACTTACCGTATAAAAGGGAGTTTATAGAAATAATAACTAAAAATATATCCCAAATAAAAAGTATAATACAAAATATAAATAAGAATAGAACTAATGTAATAATGGGAGAAAAGTGCATAACCCTCTGGGGCAATGACACCATAAACGATTATATAGAGAAGTTCAAGTTTAATATATCCCCATTGTCATTTTTTCAGGTAAATCCCCTGCAGACAGAGGTACTCTATAATAAGGTATTAGAGTATGCAGGATTGACTGGAAATGAAGTTGTATTTGATGCATATTGTGGAACAGGAACCATATCTCTGTTTTTATCACAGAAAGCTAAAAAAGTTTATGGAGTGGAAGTAATTCCCCAGGCCATAGAAAATGCTAATATGAATGCCAGAGAAAACGGCATAGAAAATGTGGAATTTATAGTAGGAAAGTCGGAAAAGGTAATACCAGAACTTATAGAAAAAGGGATAAAAGCAGATGTGGTGCTAGTGGATCCTCCAAGAAAGGGATGTGAGGAGGCAATTCTTCATTCCATTGGGGATATGAAGCCAAGGACAATAGTTTATGTATCCTGTGATCCTGCAACCCTTGCAAGAGATTTAGCTATTTTAAGGGATTTTGAGTATAGGGTCGAAAAGGTACAGCCTGTGGATATGTTTCCACAAACGGGGCACGTTGAGACGGTGGTATTGATGTCACGGGTAGAAAAATAGGGTTAAAAAAGGCATTTTTAGTAGTCTTTTATGTTGAAAACAGGTTGTTTACAACCACACTTTTTCGTCCCGTGGGAACAAGTCCAAAAAGCTATACTGAGCGCGAGAGAACAGGATTGATACCGGGCTTTCGCGATAGGACAGGATAGATGTTTTGTGTTTTTGGGCATTGGTGAGAGTATAGGATTGATGTTTTTGAGGGTTTTTGCGTGTGCGTGGGAACAAGTCGAAAATGCGGCCTATATTTCGCCTTATTATTGGAAATTGACAACCAAAAACACGATGATTTTATGGTTTTGACTACTTATCATTCCGCATAGATTGACTAATATTTTCCAATAAATTATTATAATACTTAGATACGATTGTAAC
The DNA here is from genome assembly GCF_036781005.1 of Clostridium sp. Lineage (GTDB taxonomy): Bacteria > Bacillota > Clostridia > Clostridiales > Clostridiaceae > Clostridium_B. The sequence goes on from NZ_DAIQBT010000032.1 coordinate 37,010, forward strand.
TGAGGGGGATTAGGATGGAACATTACAAATCTTGGGCTGGACTAAAAAAGCAACTGAATGAATTTTTGTGCGAAGCACTAATAAATAGAATAACTTATTTTCTTACCAGATATCATGATGTCCATAATTCATATGGAAGAGCTTCTATCCGTTTTGATGGCACGGAACTTGTTTGCTTTTCATGGATAGAGATGTATCACCAGGAATATGCCGTTTCTGCTGTTCATAAAAAAGATCCAAAGCTGAGCTACGAAGATGCGATAGAACAGTTGAAACCAGAATGGGACAAGAACTGTACATATTATGAAATGGATTTTCTTGATGCCGCCTTGAAATTTCGTAGTATGTCAATTAAAATAGCTTTAGAATCCGATAATTACATTATTAAAATACTGGCTATCCTTGATAAACGTGTAGGAAACAGAACGCTCGCACAATTATCAAATAATAAAGAATACGAAGCATATCCTGAATGGGTTCAACAGTTTTATAGACTCCGTTTTACTTCTAGTAAAATTGCGTTTTAGTACAACCTTATGCTTACTGATTGGAGGTGAAGTTATGTCCGATGATACTCCGAAATTAAAAGTGACGATGATACCGGCTGCTCGTCAGTCGCTGAAAAAGGTCGCCATTTACTGCCGCGTTAGCACAACGCACGAATCGCAGGACGAAAGTTTGGATATCCAAATCAAGACGCTGAAGCAATATGTAGCCTGCAATCCAAAGTGGATGTTGTATGAGGTCTATACAGACAAGGATTCCGGCGGTAATGCAGCGCGTTACGGGTTTCAGAAGATGATTTTCGACTGCTATGAAAATCGGATTGACATTGTTGTTGTGAAAACCATCAGCCGCTTTGCCAGAAATACAGTTGATTTACTTGAAACGGTAAGCCGGCTTAAGAGCCTTGGAGTTGAAATCATCTTTCATCAGGAGAACCTCCGGACCAGCGAAACGGATAATGATATACTGATATCGGCCCTAAGTGCTATTGCCCAGGCGGAGAGCGAGTCCACGGGGGAAGCAATCAAATGGGGCTTGAAGCGCGGGTTCATCTCCGGGAATTCAAAGCTGTATTCCCGGAAGTGTTTTGGCTATCAACAGGACGAAAACGGCGATCTTATCATTGATGAGGAAGCGGCAAAAGTAGTCCGTCTGATTTATGACTTATATTTAAATGGCAGCAGTATTGTTTCGATTATCCGGGAGCTTGAGAACCAAGGTATTAAATCACCACAGGGTAAGGATGCCTGGTCAAAGCGTTCGATCCAAACTATATTAACCAACGAGAAATATGCAGGTCATGTGCTGGTTGGCAAGACCTACTCAGGTGATTTCCCCAATAATAAGCAACGGCAAAATCGTGGTGAGCAGGCTGACATACGGACACCTAATATCCATATAAATGGTAATTAAGACTTGTAGAAAAAAATATTCTGAAAATAATAAAAAACCACCATTCATAGTATAAAATTGATTTTGAGAACAATTTTACTAGAAAAGGTGGCTTGTT